>NZ_QWLB01000058.1 GCF_003574355.1 Meiothermus granaticius NBRC 107808
CTGGGGGGCGGCTACCGCCTGGCGGGCCGCCTTTGTGGGGGTAGGGGTTGGGCTGCTGCTGCAGATTCCCGATCACCCGCTGCCCATCCTGATCGGCTTTGCCCTGATGATGGCGGGGCTCTTCACCGCCCAAGCGGTCGGCGGCGGGGTGTCTGGGCAGGGGGGAAGCGGGGTCAGCGGCAGCTATGTGGCGGCGTTTTACCTGGGGGGCACCCTGGCCGGGCTGGTCTACCCACCGTTTTTGCATACCCCACCCCTGGCGAGCCTGGCCTTGGCCTTGGGGGTAACTGCCCTGGCCTTTGGCCTGGCCGTCCGGGCCACCCAAGGGCTGGCCCCGGGCTCTACGGGGTAAGCCGGCGCTCGAGCCCGAGGTATAGCAGCGCCCCCACTCCGTATAGCCCCAGCCACAGCCAGTCGGCAAGCCTTATGGAGCGCCGCAGAAGCCCCACCACCCCCACCCACAGCAACCCCAAGGACAACCCCACACACCCCAGCCCCAGGGCTGCGATAAAGGCCGGCGCGGTCACCTTCTGGGCCACGAGCATAGATCCCCCCGCCAACACCAGAGGCAGCCAGAGCACCACGGTGGCCGCAATCAGCCACTGCCGACGATCAGAGGAGCGCATGGGTGTATGCTACGCCCTTCCAGGCGTATGATCGGGGGTATGACCAAGACGGCGCGGGCGGTTTGCCCGCTGGACTGCCCCGATACCTGCTCGCTCATCCTGACCCTCGACCCCCAGGCCAACCGGCTCCTGAAGGTTGAAGGCGATCCCCAACACCCCATCACCCAGGGGTTTGCCTGCGTTAAGACCTATCGCTACCCCGAGCGCAACCACCACCCCGAACGCCCCCTGTACCCACTCCGACGCACCGGCCCCAAAGGCTCAGGGCAGTTTGAGCGGGTCGGTTGGGATGAGGCCTTGGATGAGATCGCGCAGCGGCTCCAGCACATCCTGGACACCTCCGGAGGTCAGGCGGTACTCCCCTACCACTATGCCGGGACCATGGGGCTCCACCAATACGAGCATCCCCTGGCCTTTTTTCGGGCCATCGGGGCGGCGGAACTCGAGACCACCATCTGCGCCACCGCCGGGGCCGCGGCCTGGGAGGCCAGCTATGGCTTCCCCCGGATGGGCACCGACCCCGAGGATATCCCCCAGGCCCGCTTTATTTTCCTGTGGGGCATCAACAGCCTGCACACCAACACCCACCTGACCCCCTTCCTCAAGCAAGCCCGCCACAACGGGGCCAGGATCGTCCACATTGACCCCTACCAAAGCCTCACCAGCCGCTTTGCCGACGAGCACATCAAGCTGCGCCCCGGCAGCGACGCTGCGCTGGCGTATGGGATGGCCCGGGTCATTCTCGAGCACCGCCTCCATGACCCCGCCTACATCGAGCGGGCTACCCAGGGCTTTGCAGCCTTCCAAGAGACCGCCCAGGCCTGGACCCTCGAGCGCACCGAGGCCGCCACCGGGGTTCCGGCGGCAACGGTGGAGCGGCTGGCCCTGGAGTTTGCCCGGGCCAGGGCCAGCTTTATCCGCACCAGCTACGGCATGACCCGTCACCCCGGCGGGGGCTCAGCCCTGCGGGCGGTGATCCTGCTTCCGGCCCTGATCGGGGCCTGGCAATACCCCGGCGGTGGAGCCCTCCTCACCACCAGCGGGGTGTTCCCCCTCAACCGCAAATACTTGGGCGGTAAGCACCTGATTGAACCCGAGGCGAGCGGCCCGAGGCCCGGTGCAGCGGGATATCTCCGCCCCAACCCTGAGGTTCGGCGCATCAACATGAACCAGCTAGGCTCTGCCCTGACCCGCCTCGAGCCCCCCCTCCGGGCCCTGTTCGTCTTCAACTCCAACCCCCTGGTAGTGGCCCCCAACAGCGGGGCTGTGCGGCAGGGAATGCAGCGGGAGGACCTCTTCACGGTGGTGCTCGAGCAGGCCCTCACCGAGACCGCCCGCTATGCCGATTATGTGCTGCCCGCCACCACCTTTTTAGAGCATCCCGACCTCTACACCGCCTATGGCCATCACTACCTCTCCTGGAACGCAGCCGTACTCGACCCTCAGGGGGAGGCCAGACCCAACACCCAGGTGTTTGCCGAGCTGGCGCGTCGGCTGGAGCTGGAGGAGCCCACCCTGTACTGGAGCGCGGAGGAGCTGGCCCAAACTCTTCTGGCCAGCGATCACCCCTGGCTAAAGGGCATCACCCTCGAGCGCTTGCAGGCCGAAGGGTATGTTCGGCTGAACACCCCCAGGGCTTTTCTGCCCTTCAAGGACGGAGCCCCTACACCCACGGGGAAAGTGTGCTTTGACCCCCCTCCAGCGGTGATCCTCACCGAGCCCGAAGCCGACTACCCCTTGATCCTGCTCACCCCGCCCGCCAAGCACTTTCTCAACTCCACCTACGGCCACGTGGAGCGGTTGGTGGCCGGGGAGGGCGGGGAACCGGTGCTGTGGATTCACCCCCAGGACGCCGCCCTTTACGGGGTAGCGGATGGGGCCACCGTGCACATCCGCTCCCGCCACGGAGAGGTGATCCGCCGGGCTAAGGTGAGCCCAGCCCCCATACCGGGGACGGTGGTGCTCGAGGGCACCTGGTGGGAACGCAACGCTCCCGACGGCAAAGGCATCAACTGGCTGACCGGCGAGGGGCTCACCGATCTGGGCGCAGGGAGCACCTTCCACTCCAACCCGGTGGCCGTGATCCCCAGGAGCAATGCCTCGGATTAGAGCGCGATAAGCTAGAGCCTACGAAAGGAGCCCATCTTGAGCCAATTCGGTCACCGCCTGTTATCGCTCTGGCCCCTTGAGGCCGGAATCACCTACCTCAACCACGGTACCGTAGGGGTCACGCCCTGGCAGGTACTGAACGCCCAGCAGGCCATCCGCGAGGAGATTGAGCGCCAGCCCTCCCGCTACTTGCTGCGGGAGCTTTCCGAGCTTTCCGGGAGCTCCCGCCTGGCCCAGCCCCGCCTGAGGGTCGCGGCGCAGAAGGTGGCCGAGTTTTTGGGGGCTCGAGGTGAGGATCTGGCCTTTGTGGCCAACGCCACCACCGGGGTCAATGCGGTGCTGCGCTCCCTAAAGTTCCGGGAGGGCGATGAGATTCTGATCCCCAACCTGGCCTATGGTGCGGTGGTCAATGCAGCCACCTTCGTCGCCCGAGAACAGGGGGCCCGGGTGGTGCGGCTCGAGCTGCCCTTTCCCGTAGCCGATCCGGGGGTCTACCTCGAGCTGTTGGAAAAAGCCCTAACCCCCCGCACTCGGCTCGCAATCCTCGACCACATCACCTCAGAAACCGCCCTGATCCTTCCGCTGGCCGAGATGGCTGCCTTGTGCCGGGCCCAGGGGGTGCGGGTGCTGGCCGACGGGGCCCATGCTCCCGGCCAGATTCCCTTAGACCTTCCCAGCCTGGGGGTGGATTGGTACGCCGGCAACCTGCACAAGTGGGCCATGGCCCCTCGGGGTTGTGGCATCCTCTGGGCTGACCCCCAGCACCAGGCCGAGCTGCACCCACCGGTCATCTCTTGGGGGCTTGATCAGGGCTTCACTCGGGAATTCGATTGGGTCGGCACCCAAGACCCCTCGGCCTACTTGGCGGCCCCGGAGGGGCTGCGCTTCATGCAGGAGCTAGGCCTGCAGGCCATGCGGGGCTACAACCACACCCTGGCTTGGAGGACCGCGCGGGAGCTCACCGACCGCTGGGGCCTGCCGCTCCCGACCCCGGAGTCCATGGTCGGCTCCATGGTTACCCTGCCTTTGCCCAGCCAACCCGGCTGCAGACCGGAAGAAGCTGCCCAACTCAAGGACTGGCTGCTTTTTGAGCGGGCCCTCGAGGTACCCATCCTGGCTATAGATGGCCGGTTATGGGCGCGGATCTCTATACAGGTGTACAACGACCCCGCAGACCTCGAGCGCTTTGCCGCAGCGGTGGAAACCTGGAGACGCTCGAGCCCGCTGGCCGCCTCCTAAACCCCTATTGACAAACCCCCGCCGGCGTGGAATGATTGCTGCAATCGTTTGCAAACTCTCGAGGGAACCGGTGCTTTCAGGCATGTGTGGGTCTTGTGTAAAAGGCTCCTGCTGACCCTCAATCGCTGCATACGATTGCAAACATGATCAAGATCGAAGATGTAGCCCGGCTGGCCGAGGTCTCCCCCTCGACGGTCTCGCGTGCCCTCACCCGCCCCGAGATGGTGGCCCCTACCACCCGCGAGCGGGTGGTTCATGCCGCCCATCAGCTCGGTTACCAGCCCAACAAGCTGGCCCGGGGGTTGCGCAAGCGCCAAAGCCACCTGCTGGGGCTGATGGTCACCGATATACTGGCCCCCTTCCACGCCACCCTGGCCAAAGGGGTTCAAGATGCTGCCGAAAAGCACGGCTACGTGGTCTTCTTATTCAACACCGACGAGCAGCCCGAGAAAGAGCGGCGCTACCTCAAGGAGCTGCAGGGGCATCTGCCAGAGGGGCTGTTGATCGTGCCCACCAGCCAAACCCGGCAAAACCTAGGCATCGTGCCCGGCCTTACCGTGATCGAGCTGGATCGCACCAGCGGTACCCCAGGGGTGCACAGCGTGTTGGTGGACAATGTGGCTGGAGCCCGTAGGGCGGTCGAACACCTCATCCAACTGGGGCACCGGCGGATCGGAATGGTGGCGGGCCCCCCCACCGTGACCACCGCGGTAGAGCGGCTGGAAGGCTATAAACAAGCCCTCAAAGCCGCGGGCATCCCCTTCCAGCGGCGATGGGTGGCCACCGGCGACCATAAGGAAGAGGGTGGGTACCGGGCGGCTCGACAAATGCTGGAACTGCCCCTCGAGCAGCGCCCTACCGCCCTCTTTGCCGGGAACAGCGAGATGGCCGCCGGGGCCGTACTGGCCATCCGCGACTTAGGGTTGCGCATCCCGGAAGAGCTTTCGCTGGTGAGCTTCGACGACACCCGCTGGGCCCGGCTGATGCAGCCCCCCTTGACCGTAGTGGCCCAGCCGGCTTACGACCTGGGCTACCTGGCCTGTGAAACCCTGATCTCGATCCTGGGGCGGCAGGAGCCAGTACAGGCTACCAGCCTGCGGCTGGCCACCGAGCTGATCGTGCGCAGCTCCGCGGCCCCTCCGCCTCAGAGGTGATATGCGACTTTACCTGGACTCTGCCGATCGCGCTGCCCTCGAGCCCCTGCTGGAGACCGGGGTCTTCTACGGCATCACCACCAACCCCAGCGTGTTGCGGACGGCAGGGGTTCGCCCCTCGGGGTTTGTCCCCTTCGCGGACTGGGCTTTGGGCAAGGGCGCTAGGGAGCTGTACTTCCAGGCCTGGGGGGAGAACACCCGGGCCCTGTACGAATGGGGAAAAACCCTGGCCGGGATCAGCACCCGGGTGGTGGTCAAGCTCCCGGCTACCCGCGAGGGCCTGGAGGCCGCTCAACGACTGGCCGCAGAGGGGATCCGCATCTGCATCACCGCGGTTTATGCCCCGTTCCAAGCCCTGCTGGCCGCTGCGGTCAATGCAGCATACGTGGCTCCCTACCTGGGCCGCATGAACGACGCCGGGCGCGATGGGCTTGGGGCCATCCAGCAAATGGCCGCTGCTCTGAAGGCCACCGGTAGCGCTACCGAAATCCTCGCCGCCAGTGTGCGCTCCAGCGAAGACCTCACCCGCTTGGCAACGCACGGGGTGCGCTGTGTGACCCTGGCCCCTGCCGTTGCCGCGACCCTTTTTCAAGAACCCTTGACCTTGAAGGCCACCCAGGTCTTTGAGGCCGCAGCCAAGGAGCTCGAGCCATGATGATCATCGCCGGTGAAGCCCTGATTGACCTCAATCCGCTCCAGCTCGAGGGCCAGACCGCCTATCTGCCTCACCCCGGCGGTTCCCCCTACAACGTGGCGATGGGGGCCGGGCGCCTAGGGGTGCCGGTAGAGTTTTTGGGGCGCTTTTCCACCGATGGGTTTGGCCAGCTGCTGCAAGAGCACATCCGCCGTAGTCGTGTGGGGCTGCGCTATGCCCGGCAGGGGCCCGAGTTGACCACCCTAGCCCTGGTCACCCCCACCGAAGGGGGGGAGTTCTTCAGCTTCTACTGCGAGAACACCGCCGACCGGCGGCTCCAGCCCGAGGATCTGCCCGCGACCCTGCCCCAGGGCGCAGGTCTGCACTTTGGCTCGATCTCCCTGCTGCTGGAGCCGACCGCCTCGACCCTGGAAGGCCTGATGCGCCGCGAGGCTCGGCAGCGTTTTCTGAGCCTTGATCCCAACGTAAGGCCCTTCTTGATCGGGGATAAGGATCAATACCTGCAGCGGCTCACAGGCTGGCTCGAGCAGGTAGACCTGGTCAAGGTGAGCCAGGCTGATCTCGAGTGGTTGTACCCGGGAAAACCCCTGGAAGAGGTAGCCCAAGCCTGGCAACACCAAGGCCCCGCCCTGGTGCTGGTCACCCAAGGGGGCCAAGGCGCCTTTGCGGTTACCGAGGGCGGTATCCTCCGGGTTGCGGCCCCCAAGGTCTCGGTTGTGGACACCGTGGGGGCCGGGGACTCATTCATGTCCGGTACGCTGGCTTGGCTGTGGCGGGCTCAGGCCCTAAGCCGCCAGGCCCTGGTTGCGCTGACTCCCGAGCAGATCACCGCGCTGCTCGAGTTTGCGGCCAAGGTGGCCGCCATAACCTGTACCCGCGCCGGGGCCGATCCCCCCTGGCAAGAGGAGGTGATCTAAGCCCTTCGGGGCAGGGATGAGCGTGCGCTTCACACGCCAATGAGAGCGCGCACCCCTCACCCCGCCGCCGAAGCCCCAAAACCCCAGACCGTACAGCGGCTTTAGGTTACGGAGTACCTCTTTAGGAGGCAAGGTAATGCTATCAAACCCCCTGGCGAAAACTGTGGCATTCACCGCAACCGCCCTGGTAGCCACGCTGGGCTTGGCCCAGAAACCCTATGCCGGTCTCGAGGCCACCGTCCTCACCTTTACCGGCCCCCAGATCGCCGAACCCCTGCAGCGCCGCGCTCCCGAGTTTGAGGCCAAAACCGGGGGCAAGATCAAGGTGGTTACGGTACCTTTCTCCGATCTCTACCAACAAATCCTCACCGACGGCACCACCGGCACCAACAGCTATCAGGCCTGGGTCTTTGCCCCTCAGTGGCTGGCCGACTTTGTCCCCGCTGGAATCATCGAAGACCTCAGCGCTAAGGTTGCCGCCAGCAAGGATATCCAGTGGAATGACATCGCCCCGTTCTTCCGCGACTTCAGCGCCACCTACGGCGGCAAAATCTATACCGTGCCGCTCGATGGCGATTTCCAGATGGTGTATTACCGCACCGACGTGCTGCAAAGGCTAAACCTCAAACCGCCCCAGACCTGGGATGACTACCTGGCCATCGCCAAGGCCGCCAACGGCAAGCCCTGGAGCCCCGATGGAAAGCCAATCTACGGCTCCTGTATTGCCAAAAAACGCAACGCTCAGAGCTACTGGATGTTTACCTCTATCCTGGGGGGCTACGTCCAAAGCCAGGGCACCAAGCAGGGAGCCTTTTTCGATACCACCACCATGAAGCCCCTGGTCAAGAATGAAGCCTTTGCCGAGGCCTTGCGGATCTACAAGGAGACCACCCGGTATGGCCCCCCTGATGAGCTCAACCTCGATGTGGGCGATACCCGTGGGCTCTTTACGGCAGGCCGCTGCGCCCTATCAGTGGACTGGGGGGATATCGGGCCGCTGTCGGTAGATCCCAAAACCTCCAAGGTCAAGGATAAGGTGGGAGCGGTGATCCTGCCGGGCAGCCGCAAGGTGCTGGATCGAGCCAGCGGCAAGCTGGTGGACTGCAACGCCCAACGCTGCCCCTATGCCATCAACGGAGTGAATCGAGCCCCCTACGCTGCGTTTGGCGGTTGGTCTGGCGGGATCAACGCCAAGGCCGATCCCAAGACACAACAGATGCTCTTTGATTTCTTCGCCTATATGAGCGCTCCGGCGCAATCCGGCAAAGATGTGACCATCGGGATCACTGGATTCAACCCCTACCGCATCTCACACTTCAAAAACCTGAACAACTGGGTGGCCGCCGGGTTCAGCCCAGCCGGGGCCAAAAACTACCTGGGAGCTATCGAGGCCAGCCTGAACAGCCCCAACATGATCCTCGACTTGCGGATACCCAAAAACCAACAGTATCAGCAGGTGGTGCTGGATAAAGCCTTATCGCAGTTCCTAGCAGGGGAGATCAATGCTCAGCAAACCATGGATCAGATTGACTCGGGTTGGGAGGAGATCACCAACGCCGAGGGCCGCGACGCTCAGCTCAAAGCCTACCGACTGACCCTGAGCATTGATAAATAGCGGGGAGACGGCCTCGAGCCAGATCTCCAGCCTACGCGAGTTGAGAGGTTTTCACCCATCGGAGGCCCCTGCGGGGAATGCGAGGAACGATCTTATCCGTGCCAGAGAAGTTCCAGAGCTTCCCGCAGGGTGCCCAACCCCCCTAGCACAGGGCAACCTATGGCTTTGAGACAAACGAAAAACTCACCTACACGCGGGCTCCTCCCCCGGCTCGAGGCTTGGCTCGAGCACCGGGCCGGAGCGGTGTTTCTCTGGCCCGCGGTGGTACTGATGCTGGCCCTGGCCATCTTCCCCCTGCTGGCCTCAATCTACCTCTCGCTCTCGCGCATCCAATTTAGGGCCGGTGAGGTCAGCTTCCGCTTTGTAGGCTGGGCCAACTATCAAAAGCTGCTTTTCGGCAGCGAGCAAACCCACTTTCTGGGGGTCGCCAAAGCCCTTCCCCCGCTGGGCTGGTTGGTGTTCGCTGGGGTTTTGGGGCTTTTGCTGGGGTGGATCCTGCGCCATCTGCGCCGCAAAGGCAGCCTGGGGGGGCTGCTGTATCGCATTGGGGTTAGTGCCTTGGTGGGGTTTTTGGTCTGGAGCCTCCTAAGCCGTTTGGCAGGCCAGCCGGGCACGGTGCAGACCACCCTGGTATACGTGCTGTTCGGTACCGCAATGCAGTACCTGCTGGGCCTAGGGCTGGCCCTATTGTGTGCGCAAAAGCTACCAGGGATTCGCTTTTTTCGGGTGATTTACCTATTGCCTCTAGCAATTACCCCGGTGGGGGTGGCCTATATGTTCCGCATGCTGACCGATACCGGGCGGGGCCCCCTCAGCCCGCTTTGGAACGTGCTCGGGTTGAGCAACTTCTCCTGGGTCAATGATCCTTGGGGGGCACGCTTTGCGGTGATGATCGGCGATATCTGGCAATGGACCCCCTTCATGTTCATCGTGTTGTTGGCTGCGGTGCAAAGCCTACCCCAGGAGCAGATCGAGGCGGCGGTGGTGGACGGAGCCAATCGGATCCAGACCTTTGTACATATCGTGTTTCCATACTTGATCCCGGTAAGCGCCAGCCTCCTCTTAATCCGGCTGATCGAAGCCTTCAAGATCGTAGATTTGCCCAATGTCTTGACCAACGGCGGGCCCGGCACCGCCACCGAAAGCATGACCCTGCAGGCCTTCTTTGCCTGGCGCACCCTGGATTTGGGAGGGGCTGCGGCCATTGCCTTCTTGCTGCTGATCTTGGTTAGCCTGATCGTCACCCTCTATGCCAATGGGGTGGTAGCCCGGGTTCGGAGGGATTAAATGCGTCGGGACTCCCCCCATGCCCCCTCCCTGAGCTCTAAAGTGCTGTCCTATGTGGCCTTGGTGGCTTGGGGAGCGGTGGTGCTCTTTCCTATCTACTGGCTCATCGTGACCTCGCTCAAAGAACCCATCGACGTGTTTGAGGGGCCCAAATACCTGCCCTGGATAGATTTCAACCCCTCACCCCATGCCTGGAACTATGTCTTTGGGACCCTGGGCCCTTCCATCGCTCATGCCTACCGCAACACGGTGGTGGTGGCACTGGCCAGCTCGCTGCTCACGCTGTTGCTGGGCACCATGGCCGCCTATGGGCTCACCCGGTTCACCTATCGCCCCAGGGTGGGCCTCATCCTGGGGTTTATCGGTTGTGTCTTGTTGGCGGTGGGCTTGAGCGTGCTCGAGGTGCCCTGGCAGCTCTCCTTGGTGATTGCTCTAGCCCTGTATGGGGTGGTTGTCCAAACCTTGGGCAAACGCTTCCAGCGGGCCCTGAGCAACAACGATATCGCCTTTTGGATGATTTCCAACCGCATTCTGCCGCCAGTGGTGGTGGTGATCCCGCTGTACGTGCTCTATCAGCAGGTCGGCCTGCTGGATACGCCGGTCGCCCTGATCCTTACCTACACCGCTACCAACCTGCCGATCGCAGTTTGGCTGATGCGCGATTACTTCTCGAGCATCCCGCTCGAGCTCGAGGAGTGCGCCCAGATTGATGGGGCGGGCCGCTTCCGCATCTTTGGCAGCATTGTGCTGCCCCTGGCCCTGCCGGGGATTGTGGCCACCTTTTTGCTGGTGCTGGTCTTCGCCTGGAACGAGTATCTGGTGGCCCTGTTCCTCTCTAAGGCCAACGCCCAGACCATGCCTTTGATGGTTTCGGCGATGAGCGGAACCCGCGGCACCGAGTGGTGGTACATGTCGGTGGTGATCTTGATCATGATCCTCCCGGTCATCGTTCTGGCCATCTTGCTCGAGCGCTACATCCAGCGCGGACTTCTGGTAGGAGCCGTGAAAGGGTAGTTATGCAACGCATCGGAATGGTAATTCGGGTCAAGCCGGAGAAGCTCGAGGAATACAAACGCCTCCACGCCCAACCCTGGCCGGGGGTTCTCGAGACCCTGCACCGGGTGGGGGTACGGAATTACTCCATCTTTCAGCACGCCGATCTGCTGTTCGGTTACTTGGAGTTCCAGGGCGAAAGCTGGGAGGAAGCCCAAAAGGCCATCGCCGCCGACCCCGTCACCCAGGCCTGGTGGAAGCTCACCGATCCCTGCCAGGAACCGCTTCCCAGTGCCCGCGAGGGCGAGTGGTGGGCCCGTATGGAACAGGTTTTTCTAATGGAGTAGGCATGAAGATTACCGACCTCATCGCCCTCGACGTTCGCTATCCGACCTCGCTACAGCGAGATGGCTCCGACGCCATGAACCCCGACCCTGACTACTCGGCAGCCTATGTGATCCTAAAAACCGACACCGGGCTCGAGGGGCATGGCCTGACCTTCACCATCGGGCGGGGCAACGAGCTGGTGGTGGCAGCCATCCAGGCCCTCGAGCCCTACCTTCGGAACAAGCGGCTGGCCGAGTTCACCCAGGACCTGGGGGCTTTTTACAGCTACATCGTGGGGGACTCCCAGTTGCGCTGGATCGGGCCGGAAAAAGGGGTGATGCACCTGGCTACCGCGGCGGTCATCAACGCCGTATGGGACCTGTATGCTAAGGCCCAGGGCAAGCCCCTGTGGAAACTGCTGGCTGATATGACCCCTGCGGAGATCGTGCGGGCCACCCCCTTTCGCTACATCACCGACGCGATCACGCCTGATGAGGCCTTGGCGCTGCTGGAGCGGCTCGAGGCCAGCAAACCACAGCGCGAGGCGGAAATCCGAGCCAAGGGCTATCCTGCCTACACCACCAGCGCAGGCTGGCTGGGCTACCCTGATGAGAAGATTCGCCGCCTCTGCCGGGAGGGCCTGGCCCTGGGCTGGACGGCCTTCAAGCTCAAGGTAGGCCGCGACCTCCAGGATGACCTGCGCCGCTGCGCCATCGTGCGGGAAGAGATCGGGCCGGAGCGGGTGCTGATGGTGGATGCCAACCAGGTCTGGGACGTGCATCAAGCCATTGAGTGGGTCCGGCATCTGCTGCCCTTCCGCCCCCTATGGATTGAAGAGCCTACCTCACCGGACGACATCCTAGGTCACGCCGCCATCAATCAGGCCCTGGAGGGCACCGGAACTCGAGTCGCCACCGGCGAGCATGTCCACAATCGGGTGATGTTCAAGCAGCTTTTACAGGCGGGGGCGGTGGGCTTTTGCCAGATTGATGCGGCCCGGGTAGGCGGGGTGAGTGAAAACCTGGCCATCCTGCTGATGGCCGCCAAATTTGGGGTGAAGGTCTGCCCCCACGCAGGTGGGGTGGGACTGTGTGAGTACGTGCAGCACCTCTCCATCTTCGACCACATCGCGGTCTCCGGCAGCATGGAAGGACGCTACATCGAATACGTAGATCATCTGCACGAGCACTTTGTGGAGCCGGTGATCATCCACAATGCACACTATCAAGCCCCCCTACAGCCCGGCTACAGCATTGAGATGAAGCCCGCGTCGCTGGCCGCCTACACCTATCCCCACGGCTCCTACTGGAAATCCGTCCTGAAGGTCTAGATGCCCGATCCCACCGCGCTCATTCCCCACGACAAATCCGGGCTGCGGCTGAGCCGCTTGAGCCTGGGCACCGCCCCGCTCGGGGGTCTTTATGCTCCTGTCTCTGAGGCGCAGGCTCGAGAGGTGCTGGAGGCTGCCTGGGGGCAGGGTTTGCGCTACTTCGACACCGCCCCGCAGTACGGCAACGGCACCGCAGAGCGGCGCCTTGGGGGGTTCCTGCGGGATCAACCTCGAGCCGCTTTTGTGCTCTCGACAAAGGTCGGGCGGCTGCTGCGCGAAGGTCCACCCCACCCCAGCCAGGTAGACCCGGAAGGCCACAGCTATTACCAGGGGGTTCCGCAGGTCATGCAGGTCTACGACTACTCCTACAGAGGCGTACTGCGCTCCTTAGAGGAGAGCCTGGAACGCCTGGGTTTAGCCCGGGTGGATATCCTCTACGTGCATGATCCCGACGCCGATAACCGCTCGGTGGAGGAGGTGATGCGCGGAGGCTACCGCGCCCTGGTGGAGCTGCGTCAGCAGGGCCTGGTGCAGGCCATCGGGGTGGGGATGAACCACGCCGACTGGCTAGCCGAGTTCGCCCGGAGCGGCGACTTCGATCTGCTATTGCTGGCCGGACGCTATACCCTGCTGGACCAAGCCGCCCTCCGGGAGCTGCTGCCGCTGTGCCACCACAAGGGCATTGGGGTGGTGGTGGGGGGGGTCTACAACAGCGGCATCCTGGCCGATCCACGCCCTGGAGCCCGCTACGATTACGTCCCGGCTCAACCGGAGCTTCTCCAGCGGGCCCTGCGGCTCCAAGCGGTGTGCGAGGCCCACGGGGTGCCCCTAAAGGCGGCGGCGATTCAGTTTGCCCTGGGGCATCCCAGCGTGGTCTCGGTGCTGACCGGGGTGCGCTCGAGGGAGGAGCTCGAGGAGAACCTGCGCATGTTCCGCTGGGAGGTCCCGCCCGAGCTTTGGGGCCATCTCCGGCGCGAAGGCTTGTTGGATTACGATACCCCTATCCCAGGAGGCTAAGCATGGCTGGACGCTTAAAAGGCAAAACTGCGCTCCTCACCGCAGCCGGACAGGGCATCGGGCGGGCCACCGCCGAGGCCTTCATCGCCGAAGGAGCAGAGGTGATCGCCACCGACCTAAACCCCGATCTGCTGACCGGGCTCCGCTGTCGAACCGAGCGCCTAGACGTGCTGGACCAGTCGGCCATCGAGGCCCTGCTGGGCGGGTTGGAGCGGCTAGACGTGCTGTTCAACTGCGCGGGCTACGTCCATAGCGGGAGCATCCTCGAGTGCAGCGATGCGGACTGGCAATTCAGCTTCGATCTCAATGTGCGCAGCATGTTCTGGACCATGCGGGCCGCCATTCCCAAGATGTTGGCTGGAGGTGGGGGCAGCATCATCAACATGAGCAGTGCGGCTTCCTCGCTCAAAGCTGTACCCAACCGTTTCGTCTATAGCGCCACCAAGGCCGCAGTGATCGGGATGACCAAAGCCGTGGCGGCTGATTTTGTCACCCGGGGCATCCGCTGCAATGCAATTTGTCCGGGCACGGTGGAATCCCCCTCCTGGCGGGAACGCGTGGTCCATCAGGCCAAGGCTGGGGGGATGAGCGTGGAGGAGAGCCGTCAAGCCTTCATCGCCCGGCAGCCCATGGGTCGGGTCGGTAAGCCCGAAGAGGTCGCTGCCCTGGCGGTATACCTGGCCTCGGATGAGTCGGCCTTCACCACCGGACAGGCCCATCTGATTGATGGGGGCTGGGCCATGTAGAGGGCGCGATGGTCATTGACGCCCATCAGCACTTCCTCTTTCCCAGTCGGGTGGGGTATCCCTGGCTCGAGCCAGCCCCCCTCGCCCCCCTGCGGCGCGACTTCGGCCCGGAGGAGTTGGGCCCCCTCCTGCGCCAAAACCGCGTGGACCGGACCCTGCTGGTACAAACCCGCAGCAGCCTCGAGGAGACCCTCGAGTTTCTGCGTATTGCCGCCGAGGTGGAGTACGTGGCCGGGGTGGTGGGGTGGGCCGATCTCACCCACCCAAGGCTTGGGGCGCTGCTGGACGAGTTATTGGCCTCGGGGCCGGGGCGTTACCTGGTGGGCCTCCGCCATCAGGTGCACGATGAACCCGACCCCCGGTGGCTACTCCAAGACCGCGTGCAGCAGAACATTGCCGAGCTGGGGCAGCGGGGCTTGGCCTACGATTTCCTGAGCCGCAGCCGCGAACTCCCGGCTTGCCTCGAGACCGCACGGAACCACCCCGAGGTGCGCTTTGTGCTCGACCACCTGGCAAAGCCCAACATCGCCGCTGGGGAGTGGGCGGGCTGGCTCGAGGGCCTGGCCCCCTTGGCCGAGCTCCCCAACGTCTGGGTCAAGCTTTCCGGCCTGGTCACCGAGGCCGACTGGCAGCGCTGGACCCCCGAGCAGCTCCGACCGTATGTGCTCGAGGCCCTGCGGCTCTTTGGGCCCCAGCGCTGTCTGTTCGGGAGCGACTGGCCGGTGTGTACCCTAGCCGCCAGCTATACCCAGGTCAAGGGGACCCTCGAGACCCTGCTCGGCGACCTAAGCCCGGCAGAGCGCGAGGGCATTTTTGGCCTCAACGCGGCCCAGGTTTATGGCCTTTCCCTCTGAGGGGGTTGTTGCACCGGGCTGGGGTTTGGGTCTAGCGTAGAGGCAGGAGACCTTCATGAACCCCCGCGAGATGCGCCATCTCCTCGAGCAAACCCTTCCCCATCGAGCCTTTGCCGTGCGCTTCTGGGACGACACCGTGCTCCCCCCCACCGCTGAACCCCAGGCCACCTTGGTGCTGGGACCTGGGCTACCCCAACGGCTGGCCCCTCCGCTCGACCTGGCCCTGGGCGAAGCCTTCATCCACGGCGACCTCGAGATCGAAGGCGATCCCGAGGCGGTGTTTGCCGCTCTGGAAACCCCCCAGCTGCCACAATCCCCGCGCGAGTGGGGCAGCCTGTTGGGCACCGCCCTCAAGCAAGCGGGCATCCGCGGCCTCAGCGCGCATCTGCGGGGGGCCGCCCACACCCCCGCCAGGGACCGTCAGGCCGTACAGCACCACTACGACTTGCCCAGCGACTTTTACCGGCTGTGGCTGGATCAGCGAATGGTGTATTCCTGTGCCTACTTCCCCACCGGGGAGGAAACCCTGGACCAAGCCCAGACCGCCAAGCTCGAGCACATCTGCCGCAAGCTCCGGTTGCAGCCCGGCGAGCGGCTTCTGGATATCGGCTGTGGCTGGGGCGGGTTGGTGCTCTATGCCGCCGAGCGCTATGGGGTGGAGGCTACCGGGATCACCCTCTCCAAGGAGCAATTTCAAGAAGCGCGGGAACGGGCCAAGCAGGCGGGGCTCGAGGGGAAGGTGCGCATCGAGCTGCTGGACTACCGGGAGATCCGCGGCGAGTTCGACAAAGGGGTGAGCGTGGGCATGGCCGAGCACGTGGGCCGAGCCAATCTGGGCCGCTACTTTCAGGCGGCCTTTGAGCGGTTACGCCCCGGCGGGCTGTTCCTCCACCACGCCATCGCCCAGGGGCCCGTGGTCCGCAAAACCCCAGCCTGGGCCGCCTCGGGCGAGTTTATGCGGCAATATATTTTTCCCGACGGGGAGATCCTGCCCCTGTGGCTTAACCTGCAAGAGGCCGAGGGCGTGGGGTTCGAGGTGCGCGATGTGGAGAACCTGCGCGAGCACTACGCCCAAACCCTGCGGTTATGGCGGGAACGGCTCGAGGCCCAAAGCCAGCGGGCTGCGGAGTTGGTCGGACTGGAGCGGGTCCGGCTGTATCGGCTCTACCTGGCAGGCTCCGCCCACCAATTCCGCTTCGGCCATCTGGCCATTCACCAAAGCCTCCTGGCCAAGCCAGGCCAGGAGGCTTTGGTGAATGGCCAGATGGCCGA
>NZ_QWLB01000059.1 GCF_003574355.1 Meiothermus granaticius NBRC 107808
CCCTCGACCCCCTCCGGACCCCAGGAGCGCCGGGTGACCGTGAGCTATACCCTGCCCCCCCAGTACCCCACCGGGACGGTGGTGGCCATTCTCGTACAGGACGAGACCGAGGTGCGCACCCTATTTGAAGGCCCGGTGGAGGCCGGTTTCACCCTTCCGGCTCAGGAGATCATCGTGCGGGGGGCTGCCACCTTTCGGGTGCTGATCAACGGGGAGCAGGTGCTGGAGACCCCCCTGTAGGGAGCGCGGATGAAAGGGGCTTGGGCCGAGGCGGTAGCCCAGCGCTACCTGCTGGCTAAGGGATACGAGCTGATCGGGCAGAACCGCCGTACCCCTTATGGGGAGATTGACCTCTGGATGAAGCAGGGCCAGGTCTACGTGGCGGTCGAGGTCAAGCAGCGCCGAAATGCCCGTTTTGGCACCCCGCTCGAGGCCCTCACCCCGCAAAAATACCAGCGCATCTACCGCTCTGCCCTCTACTTGCTGGGCCGGGACGACCTAGCCGTCCGGCTCGAGGCAGTGCTGGTGTATGGCTCCCCTCAGCAGTTTCGGCTCGAGCACCTGGAGCTCAACGCCTAAAGCTCACCTTGACGATGGCCTCCTGCAGGCGATGCTTCTGAATCGCGGCCTTGACCTGGTGCCAGGCCGCCCCTGGGGGCAGCCCCAGCGTGGCCACGTTCAGGGCGTACAGGTCAATCTGGTAGGGGGCGGACTTGGCCGGACAAGGACCGTCGTAGCCAATCTTTCCCAGGCCGTTCTGGCCCTGCTTGAGGCCATTCGGCAGCGCCGCCGCACGCGCCAACCCTTCCCCCACCTCAGCCGTAGGGGGGAGGTCGTAGAGCACCCAGCGGGGAATCAGGCCCTTGGGGAACTCCGGGTCCCAGAAGAGCAGGGCCAGGCTCTTGGTGCCGGGGGGCAGGTGGGCAAAGGTGAAGCCTGGGCTCAGGTTCTCCCCCACACAGGTGTACTTGGCCGGAATCTGGCCCGAGGCAAAGGCCGGAATATGCAGCTCGAGGCCCTGGGCTAGGCCCAACGAGAAGAGGAGGGAGCAGGCGAGGTAGCGCAGCATGGGAGGATTCAACCCGAGCCCGATGAATCCGGGCTGAAAACCGCTCCTTACCTGCCCCTACAATCCCTTTTCCGCTCACCCGCTAGGCTTGAGGGGATGTACAAGAACCTCCATGCCTTTCTGGCCGAGCTCGAGCGCCGAAGTGAGCTGATCCGGATCAAGGAGCCGGTCAGCAGCGAGCTGGAGATCACCGAGATCGCCGACCGGCTGGTCAAAAGCGGTGGCCCGGCCCTGCTCTTCGAGCGGGTGGAGGGCAAGGACTTCCCGCTGGCCATCGGGCTCTACGGTACCCCTGAGCGCACCGCACGGGCCCTGGGGGTTCCCAGCCTGGACGTGCTGGCCGAGCGGGTGGCCCAGCTTATCCAGCTCGAGCCTGGCCGGGGGGGGCTCAAGGCCTTGATGGGGCTGTTGCCCAAGCTCGGGCAGCTCCGGGGCTTCTTTCCCCGGCGGGTGCGCAGCGCCCCGGTACAGGAGGTGGTGCTGCGGGGCGCAGCGGTAGACCTCTCCCGCATACCGGTGCTCAAATGCTGGCCGCTGGATGGCGGGCCCTTCATCACCCTGCCCATCGTCATCACCAAAGACCCCGAGACCGGCGAGCCCAACCTGGGGATGTACCGGATGCAGGTTCTCGACCGGGGCTCCACCGCCATGCACTGGCAGCTCCACAAGGTCGGGCGGCGGCATTTCGAGACCGCCAAGCGGCTGGGGCGGCGGCTCGAGGTGGCGGTGGCTTTGGGCGGCGACCCCATCCTGACCTATGCCGCTACCGCCCCGGTACCGCCCATCCCCGGTGTGAGCGAGTTCAACCTGGCGGGGTTTCTGCGTGGGGTGGGGGTTGAGCTGGCCCAGGGGGTCAGCGTGGACCTGCCGGTACCCGCGGAGGCTGAGTTTGTGCTCGAGGGCTACCTTGACCCCAGCGAAGAACCCGTAGTGGAGGGGCCCTTCGGCGATCACACCGGGTTCTACACCCTAGAAGACCTCTACCCCCGCTTCCACCTTACCGCCCTCACCCACCGCCGCGACGCGATTTACCCCGCCACCATCGTGGGCCGCCCACCGATGGAGGACGCCTACTTGATCGAGGCCTCAGAACGGCTGTTTCTGCCAGCGGCACGGCTCATTCTGCCCGAGATCACCGAGTACCACATGCCCCCGGCGGGGGTAGCCCACAACTGGGTCAATGTGAGCATCCAAAAAAGCTACCCTGGGCAGGCCTATAAGGTGGCCAACGGGATGCTGGGGCTGGGGCAGATGATGTTTGCCAAGGTGATGGTGGTGCTCGATCAAGGGGCACCGCTCAAGCCCGGCCTGGACGGACTCATCGAGGCCCTGAGGCACGCCGTACCGGGGCGCGACACGCTGGTCTCGCGCGGGCCTATGGATGTTCTCGACCACTCCTCGAGGGCCATGGGGTATGGCGGAAAGCTGATCATTGACGGCACCCGAAAGCTGCCGGAGGAAGGGGGGGCGGTTCCCTTCACCCTCCGCACCCACCCCACCCTGCCCAGCCTGCCGGGGGTTCAGCAGCGGCAGTGGCCCGGGATCTGGGCCGCAACGTTTCAGAAAAATGCGCCCGGACAGGCCCGATCCCTGGCCCAGAGGCTCCTCTCGAGCCCCCAAAGCGCGGGGATCCGGCTCCTCTTGCTCACCGACGCCGACACCCAGCTGGAGGCCGATGAGCTGCTGTGGGCGGTGCTCAACAACATAGACCCGGAGCGCGATGCCTGGGTGCTGCCCGGTGCCGAAGGCCCGGTGTTGGTGCTGGATGGCACCTGCAAGCTGGCCGAGGAGGGCTTCGAGCGGCGCTGGCCACCCAAGATCCGCATGAGCCCAGAAATCGTGCGGCGGGTGGATGAGCGCTGGGAAGCGCTGGGGCTACCTCCCCTGGCCCAGCGGGAACCCGCGGCGATCCCTGAGTAGGGCCTATTTGTTGCGCAGGACCAGCACCGGCTTCTCGCAGTGGTGCAGCACCCCTTCGGTGACCGAGCCCAGCATGAAGCGGTCTAAACCGCTCCTCCCATGGGTTCCCATCACGATCAGGTCGTGATTCTTGGCCTCCTCAAGGATGGCCTCTACCGGTTTGCCCTCTACCAACTTGGTCTCAGCCGCAATCCCCACCCCCTGCGCGGCCTGGCGGGCCTTCTCGAGCGCCTCCTGCCCAACCCGCTTGAGGTCCTCCACCAGTTGGAGGCCATACGGCACGCTCTCTGGACTGATCCATAGGGCCGAACTGATGTCCTCCACCGCATACAAAAAGGTCACCTGAGCCCCCATGGCCTTGGCCACCTGTAGGCCCTCATCAATCGCCTTTTGGCTGCACTCGCTTCCATCCGTGGGCATCAGGATGCGTTGGTACATAACGACCTCCCTATGGCTTCACTCTACCGCCTGCGGAGGAGGACATCCATCCTCACGTAACGCCCCAGCAGGCAGGCGTAACGGGTTCTGGAAATGAGCTTTATCTCGACAGGGCCGAGCCGTTTCCAGAATGAGCCCTGTCAAGCGCAAAGGCACAAATTAACTTAACAGCCGCTGGTTCACCAGCGGCGCCCCATCGGTTTGGGCCTTTCTACAATCGGCTTTAACTATGACCTTTCCCGAACTGCTCACTTCCCTGGTGGCTCGAGGCGTCTCCGATATCCACATGCACACCGGTCTACCCATGATGGCCCGCAGCGACGGCAAGCTGGCCCCGGTCACCGCAGCCCCCCTGACCCCCCAGTACACCGCTTCGCTGATCGACCTGATGTGCAACGAAAAGCAAAAGGCCATCTTCGCCGAGCGCCACCAGGTAGACCTGGCCTACTCCCTCCCCGGAGTGGCCCGCTTCCGGGTCAACCTGTTTCGCCAGCGCGGCTCGGTAAGCTGCGTGATGCGGGTGGTCAACTCCGACGAGTCCAAGCTGCGCATCGTCAGCCTGCCGCGCGAAACCATCGAGTTCTTCCGCGACAAGGAAAAGGGGTTGGTCTTGGTCACCGGGCCTACCGGCTCGGGAAAATCCACCACGCTGGCCCGGGTGATTGACGAGATCAATCAGGTCCACGCCAAGATGATCGTGACGGTAGAAGACCCCATCGAGTACCTGCACAAGGGCAAGCGCTCGGTGATCGTGCAGCGCGAGCTGGGCCAGGACACCCTGAGCTTCAAGGACTCCCTGGTCGCCGCCATGCGCCAAGACCCCGATGTGATCATGATCGGCGAGATCCGCGACCACGCCACCGCTGCGGCTGCCCTCGAGGCCGCCCAGACCGGTCACCTGGTCTTCTCCACGCTGCACACCATGGACACCGTGCGCACGGTGAACCGGGTCCTCGACCTGTTCCCCCCCCACGAGCGGGATGTGGCCCGCATCCTTTTTGCCGAAAGCCTGGTGGGAATCGTCTCGCAGCGGCTCTTGCCCTCTAAGCGCGGGGGACGGGTGTGTGCAATGGAGATTCTCAAGGGCAACCTGCGCATCCGCGACCTGATCAAAGACCCCGAGCGCACCAACGAGATCTACGAGGCCCTCAAAGACTCCTCGCTCGACGGGATGCAGACCTTCGACGACCACCTGGCCGAGCTCTACGCCCAGGACCAGATTGACCTCGAGACCGCTCTGGCCAACGCCACCAGTGCCCAGTACGTCAAGGTCAAGGCCCTCCAGATCAACGCCGCCAAGCAAACCCTGATTGACGAGGCCGCCGCGATGGCCAATCGGGGCAACTAGCCCAGCCGGCTTTCCTCCGGCCAGGTGGCTAAGATAAGGCCATGGAGCTTTATCTGGGCACCGGCGGCTACACCAACGAGGACTGGGTGGGTCAGCTCTACCCGCTCGAGGCCAAGAAGGAAGAGTGGCTCTCCATCTACGCCCAGCACTTCAACGCGGTCGAGCTCAACTCCTCCTTCTACACCATTCCTGGGCGTAAGGCCTTCGCTGGAATGCTCAAGAAGTCGGGGGGGCGGGTGCACTGGGCGGTGAAGATCCACCAGAGCATGACCCATGCACTCACCGCCACCGAGGCCGATTTCCAGCGGCTCTTCGAATCGGTAGCCCCTTTGCGCGAGGCCGGGGTGCTGGGGCCTTTCCTGGCCCAGTTTCCCCAGCGCTTCCACCGCACCCCGGAAAACCGGAGGTATTTTGCCTGGTTGGCCCAGCAGTTCTCCGACCGGGACAAGGCTCCCGGGGGCCTGGCGGTGGAGTTCCGCCACCACAGCTGGGACAACCAGGAGGTGCGCCGGGCCTTCCGTGAGGCCGGGCTGATCTGGACCAGCACCGACTACCCCCCGCTGCCCGGGCTCCCCAAAAATGAGCTGCACGTGACCGGTGAGATCGCCTACATCCGCCTCTCCGGGCGAAACAAGGAGAAGTGGTACGAGGGCAAAGACCCGTCCGAGCGTCATGATTACCGCTACAGCCCGGAGGAGCTCAAGGGGTGGGTCCAGGCCCTGGCGGGGGCCCAGGAGCAGGAAGGGTTGACCCAGGCCTGGTTTATCTTCAACAACACCACCAAAGGCCACGCCCTGCACAACCTCGAGACCCTGCGCAGGCTGCTCGAGGAGGCCGGGTTCTAAGCCCGTCAGGCCGGGGTCTGTTGGTGCTCCACCCGGCCCACATCCTGCCGCCCCAGGAAAAACCCAATGCCGATGAGCATAAAGAGCGCGGAGAAGAGATAGGGATACTCCGGGTGTAGGCTGTACAGCCCGGTTCCGACCAGCGGGCCCAACATGCGCCCCAAAGCCTGAACCGAGCTGGATAATCCGGCCACCGCCCCCTGCTCGTTATCGGAAACCGCCAGCGACTGCGCCGCCGTGACCCCCGGCCCGGCAAAGGCCCCACCGGCCCCCAGCAACACCAGCGCCCCGGTGAGCAGCCAGAACGAGTGAGCCAGCACCAGGCCCAGATAGCCCAAAAGCGCCAGGGGCAGCCCCACCGCCAGCAGGGCCCGCGGCGACCACTTCACCGCCCGCACCACAAACCCCTGGATGAACACCGCAATCAAGCCAAAGGCCACCAAAGCGATCCCGACGGTCTGGGCGGTGCGCTCCGGGCTCAGCCCCAGGCGATCTTGGTAATAAAAAGACACCGTCTGCTCCATGGCGACCGAGGAAAGGTTGACGATGAGCCCCAGCAGCAGAATGGGCCAGATGCGGGGATCGCCAAAGCCCAGCCGGGGCGGCGTGGCTGGGCGTTCTTCGGCTTTGCGAGACTCGGGCAAAACCAAGCGCACAAAGAGGGCGTTGAGCAGGGCCAGGCTAGCCGAAAACAGCACGGGCACCAGCAGCCCCAGCCCGGCCAACCCCGCCCCAATCGCCGGGCCAAAGATCACCCCCAGCCCAAAGGCGGCTCCCAGCAGGGCGAAGTTTTGGGTACGCCGCTCCCTCGAGGTGATATCGGCCAGATAGGCCTGCGCGGTGGGTAGGGTGGCAGAGGAAAAGGCCCCGCCCAGAAGCCGGCTGGCCAGCATCAGGCCAAACAGCGGAAGCCCGCTCAGCACCCCTTTAAACCCCAGCCAGCCAAACAAGGCAAAGAGGAAAAACCCCGCCGCAAACCCCAGAATGCCGCGCAGAAGGATCGGTTTGCGGCCCAGCACCTCACTCCTGCGCCCCCAGTAGGGGGCCAGCAGAAACTGCATCAAGGCGTACCCGGTAGAGAACAAACCGGTCTGGACCTCAGAGAAGTGGAGTTCTCGAGCCAGCGGCCCAATGATGGGGAACAGAATCGAGAGGCCAAGAATGCTGTTGAACAGGGTCAAAAAGAGCAGGGGTAGGGGGTTCATCACAGCACCACCTCGATGGCGGCAAACCCTGCCAGCAGTAAGGCCACCGCGCCCCACAGCAGCGGCACCGGCTTGGGCGACCGGGCGGCCAGATGGGCCACCACCGCCGCCAGGATCATCAGCGCCGGGTGCAGGACGAAGGGGGTCAGGGGCAGCTTGAGCACCACCATCATCACCACCCCCCACAAAACCTGTAGGTCCAACAGCCCCACCACCGCCATCCGCAGGCCCCGAGCCGGGGTCTTGCGGGAGAAGCTGGCATACAGGGCCAGGAGGATCGTCAGGGCTATGACCAGCTCACCCAGGTGGCGATGTCCAGTGATCCAAAAGCTTGTTTCCATTGCCGTTTACCTCACTTTTTCCCTAAATTCCGCCAGCAGACCCTGCAGATAGCGGTGCTCGGCCTCCATGCGGGCCAGGATGAAACCCAAGGCGTATCCCCCACGCTCATGGCCATGGGTGGGCGCGGCCTGCCGCAGGAGAGCCAGGGTCTTTTCCAGGCCCTGGAGTTGCTGCTCCAGGCAATGGGCCGCCTGTTGGGGCTCGAGGGCCTCCAGAAACAGCAGCCCCGCAGCCCCTGGGCTGTATCCGGGCTGGTAGCTGGAAAGCTGAAGCTGCAACAGCCGGAAAAACTCCTCCTCCCCCGCTGGAGTGACCGAGTACACCCGGCGCTCCGGCCGTTCCCCCTGGCGCTCCCGCTGCTCCTGCACCAACCCCTCCAGCAGCAGTTGATGCAGCAGGTGATAGGCTGTGGGGCGCTTGAAATCGGCCAGGTAGCTCAGGTCTCGATCCACGATCTCCCCCAGCTGATAGCCGTGCATCCGCCGCAGGCGCAGGAGCCCCAGCAAGAGTAGGCGCCGCTGATCCATACCGCCCTTCAGGATGAGGCTAAATCTCTAAATAGTCAAGATTTTAATATTAAAACCCGTAACATTAGGCCCAGACTCCCCCGGATGGGTTGAAATAGGCACGGAGGGGAACCGGCATCTGGTAGCTTGAAAAGCATGCTCCGCACGCTCGGCGGACTACAGCTCGAGGGGGAAGCGTTTAGCCGGATCAAGCCACTATTGCTGGTCGCCTATCTGGCCCTTGAGGGGGCCCAGCCCCGCCGCAGATTGGCAGAGATGTTCTGGCCCGAGGCCCAGGACCCCCTCAACAGCCTCTCGGTGGCCCTGAGCCAGCTTCGCCCGTTTGGGGTCATTGAGGGCGAGGAGGTGCTGCGGGCGGTGATCCCCACCGATCTCGAGCCCCTACACCGGGCCCTACGCGAAGGGCAGCTTTCCGAGGTACGCCGGCTCTACCGGGGGGCCTTTTTGGAAGGGGTGGAGGCGCCCCTGGGGGAGGAGCTGGAGGAGTGGGTTTGGGAGGCCCGTGAACAGATCGCACTGGAGGTGTACCAGGGTTACGCGGCGCAAGCCAGGGCCTGGTTTGCCCTGGGATTTACCGAGAGGGGGCAGGCCCTCCTGAGCGAGGCCCTGGGCCTGAGTGGGGTGCGCCATGCCCTGGAGGTACACACCCCCCCCTCACCTTGCCCTGAGCCCCTCCCACGTGAGGTGCGCAAGGCCTACTGGGCCTATGCCCTGCTGCCTGGGCGGGCCGCCGAAGTGTTATCGCTAAACCCCGAGGCCCTCGAGCAGCTATATGAGGCACGCCTTCTGGACGGAACCGGCCAGGCCAAACCCCTGGAGGGGCTGACCCCCAACGCTCTCACAGGGTTGCCGCTCGAGGCGCAGGAGGTCGCCCTGGCCCTGGCTCGTCGACTCCCGCCGCGCAAGGCCCTGCGTTTGTACCAGATAGGAAGAGCATTATGGAGCGCAGAGGACCAGGAGCGAGCCGGACAGGCCCTTCTGGCCGAGGCCCGGAGCCTGCTTTCTGAGAACCCCGCCGAGAGTCTGCGCCTACTGCAAGGACTGCCCCTGGAAACCCAGGTACAGCTCCTGCGAGCCCGGGCGCTGGAACGGCTGGGCCGGTATCAGGAAGCCCTGGAGGCCCTGGAAGAAATGGGCTTACAGGGGGCCGAGACTGCCGCTGTGCGGGGAAATCTCCTCTTTCGCCTGGGCCAGCCCGGAGCCGAGGCCCAGATCCAAGAAGCCCTACAGGGGAGCACCTGGGCTCAGGGAGAGGCCCTCAACCTCCAGGGCCTGCTGGCCTTCAGCCGGGGGGAGTTTAGCTCGGCAGCAGCCCTGTTTGCCCGAGCAGCGGTGCGCTTCCTGGCCGCGGCGGAAACCGCCCGACAGGTAGATGCCCTGAACAACCGGGCGGTAGCGCTGTTTGAGCAGGGCAGCCCGGAAGCCGAGGCGGTGCTGGGCGAGGCATTAAAGGCTGCCGGCGAGGTGCCCCTGCTGCGGGCTCGAGCCCTGCTCAATCTGGGGGTGATGCGGGAGCGCCAGGGGCGCGGGGAGGAAGCCCAGCAGTTGTACCGGCAGTCCCTCGAGGCTGCGCAAAAGGCCGGGGCGCTCGAGGCCGAGGGCCGGGCCTGGAACAATCTGGGGGCACTTTTTCACCGGCAGGGCAAGCCGGAGGAGGCCGAGGCCGCCTACCGCAACGCCCTGGCCCGGGCCCGGGAGGGGCGGGAGTGGATGCTCACCGCAGCGGTTCTGGCCAACCTGGCCGAGCTCAGGGGTGACCCGGAAAGCCTCGAGGAGGCCATCGCCCTGCTGCAGGAGGCCCGCTACACCGTGTTGGCCGAGCGTTACCGGGGTCGGCTAGGGGCGTTCAGGCCCCGTTAAGGATGGGTTTGCTAAGGTTTCCCGTGGAGGTAGAACCGATGAAACACACCTCTCGTCTTCTGCTCCTGGTTTTCGGTGTTCTGCTTGCAGCCTGCGGTGGGGGCAGCAGCCCACCCCCCAGCAGCATCACCCTCACCGTGGTGGATGGCCAAAACCTGGGGTATTCCGCCAGTTACCAACTGGGTAGCGGGGCCTGGACGGCGCTTACCCTGAGCAGCAGCAATACCTATACCCTCAATTTGAGCGGTAACACCGTTTACGGCATAGCAGTACGCTGTAACCCCCTCCTACCGGGGATGGCCACCGAGGTACACCTGATTCAGGCCGCCGCCACAGAGCTATCCAACCCCAAGGTAACCTGCAGCGGGCCTAACCCTAGCACGGTGGCCTACACCCTCAACGTGGATGTCTCGGGGGTGCCGGGGGTGGTCGCAGGGGATACGGTCGCGGTCAGCGGAAAAGGCTTCAGCGCCGGGGGCAACGTGCTCAACCCGGCCAATCCGGTGACGGTCAGCCTGTTTGCCCCCGCCGGAACCCAAGACCTGCTGGTGACGGTGAGCGCCTCGGGCAACCCCACCAACTACAAAGTGGCTAAGGTGCTACGAAATGTAAACATCAGCAATGGGGGCTCGAGCAGTACCTCGCTTGGCGCAGCCGATGCCCTCACACCAGCCAACCTCTCGGTCAGCGTTCCGAGCGGCTTTACTCCCACCTTTGGCAGCGCATCGGTGAACTATCTGAGCAACGATAGCCAAGGCCAGGGCCAGGTGGGGCATGCCACCGGGAGCGCAGCGACCAGCTTCCCCTACCGCCCGGTCAGCGGGTTCGGGGCTGGGGATCGCTACTTGGCCTCCGCCCAGGCTGGGAATAGCGGCAACGTGCTGGAGCGCTACAAAGGCGGTTCCGGTGGGGCCCTCAGCCTGACCCTGCCCAACCCCTGGGCTCCGGGCAGCCTCAGCCTGAGCGCACAGGCCCACCCCACAGTGAGCGGGCTGAGCTATGGCGGGGCCAATCTCCAGGCCTACCGGCTCGAGCTAGAAGACTCCACCCTGATCTACCAGGTCACCCTGGGCAAGGGCTGGCTGGGCAGCAACACCACCTACACTTTCCCCGACCTAGCCATCCCGTTGGGCTATACCCCCTTCGCCAATGCCAGCACCGTTCAGGCCTCGGTGAGCGCCCTGCTTTCGCCCAGCCCCGTGCTGAGCCTGGACGAAAGCGATCCGGCCTCCTTCACCGCTACTACCGATATCGCCCTGGCCATCGCCACCGGCATCTACACGGTGGGGGGAAGCAACCTGAGCCTCCCCTAGCCATGCCGATCTGGATCCTGGATGTTGCAGGAGAAAGCCTTCTCCTGGTGGAGAGAACCCGAGATGAAGAGGTATGTTCGCATCTTCTGGCTGGCCTGGGTGGTGCTTTGGGGCGTGGGATGCTCGCCCCAAGGCCCCTCGGTATCCCTTTCGCTCTCTCGAGCGGCCCCTGGGGAGGAGGTGGAGGCCCGACTCACTGGGATCAGCAGCCAGGGGGCCCTGGTTTATGTGGGCGGCGTAGAGGCCCTGGTCACCGGGCGTGATGGCGGGCGGCTCTGGTTCAGGGTACCGGGGTTGCCAGGGGGGCCCCAGCCAGTGCGGGTGGTGAGTGGGGGTCAGGAGGCCCGAGGGATGCTCTCGGTGCTGGGCACGGTGGATCCCAGCCGGGTACTGTTGCGGCTGCCCTTGGGCCAAACCCCTAGGCTACCCACCGGCTTTACCCTGGAACGGCTGGACGACCTGCAGGGCTGTGGCTTCGCCCTGGCCGAGCTGGGCTATAGCGGCGAGACCCTGGGCCGGGCCCTGGCCGAGCTCGAGGCCCAGGATCCCAGCTACAAAGCCGACCCCGAGAGCCTTTGGAGCCTGGGCGCAACCCAGGGAGGCCCGGTGGTGGGGGCTCCATTGGCCCAGAGCCGGGGTCACCGGGGCCAGGGGGTGCAGGTTGCGGTACTGGACACCGGGGTAGACCCCGCGGTTCCCCAGCTTCAGGGGTATGACGTTGTGGAGGACGACACCGTTCCCCAGGATGCCTTCCCAGGTGGGCATGGTACCGGAGCAGCAGGGTTGGTCAAAGAGGTAGCCCCCGAGGCCGCAATCCTGCCGGTGCGGGTTTGCGACGCCAGCGGGGTCTGCCGGGCCAGCCGGGTGGTCCGCGGGGTGTGTTGGGTGGTTCAGCACCACCAGGGCCCTACCGTGCTCAGCCTGAGTCTGGGGGGGGACACCCCGGTAGAAGCCCTGAAGCTGGCCTTGCAGGCGGCTTTAGGCCAGGGCCTCCCGGTCGCTACGGCGGCCGGCAACCAGGGCAACCAGGGCAGCCCGACCCACTACCCAGCGGCCTTTGACCTGCCAGGGCTGGTGGCGGTGGGGGCCTTGCAAGCCTCCCCGACGGGCTGGCAGCCGGCCCCCTACAGCACCCAAGGTTCGTACGTTGATCTGGCCGCACCCGGCACAGACCTGGACTGCGTCCAGCCAGGAGGGGCGACGGGCAGTTGCACCGGCACCTCCTTCGCCACACCGCTGGTGGCCGGAGCCATGGCCTTGTGGCTCGAGACCCAGCCCACCCTAACCCCGGCCCAGCTTCAGCAGGCCCTGCAGCAGCACGCCAAACCCCTGCCCTACCCTGCCCAGGCGGTGGGAGCAGGGATGCTCGACCTGAGCCAGGCTCCTTGAGCCCACGGACTTCGAAGCAACAAAAGAGAATCTATGAAACCCCTTTGGCCCTTCTTTGCGCTGGTATCCCTCCTGACCGCCTGCTCGGGCGGCGGGCCTCAGGCCCTGAACGTCACCCTGGTAGATGGGCTCGGGGAGCCCCTACAGCCCCTCGCCGCGGCCTGGCGGTTGGGCCCTCCCCCCTCCACTGCTGGCCTGCCCTGGAATGCCCTGCCCACATCCCAAAGCAGTTGGAGCCTACCCATCCCCCCAGGGGCCCGTTTCCAGGTGGCCTTCCGCTGCCCCAACAGCGGTTCCGCTCAATCCTATGTCAGCCTGGATCTGAACCAGGCAGAGCTCTCCTCGAGCCTTGTGGTGCGCTGCCCCAGCGCCTATGCCAGCCCCACCGTGACGGTTGGGGGTAGCCTGAGCCAGACCCTTCAAAGCGGTACCGCGGCCTCTGCCCGGGGTCAGGTTTCCCTCAGCGGGGCGGCTTTTACCGGCCTGCCCCTACCCCAAGGCATCGGGCGCGAGGTAGGGGTCTTCGGGGTAGACAGCGGGGGAACCCCGTACTTTGGCCGCACCGGCCCCATTTCGGTAGGGCCGGGCACAACCCTGGTAGGGCCCATCCCCCTGGCCGCCACCCCAACCCTAACCGTCACCGCCCCTCCCAGTTTCCTCTCTGAGGCCAGCCTGATCCTCACCACTTCTGTCCAGGTCCCCCTGGCCGCTTGGCCCGGAGGAACCCAGGGAGTGGGCCGCCCCAGCCTTTCGGCAAAAGACATCTTCCAGTTCTGGACCTACCACGGGTTTAGTCACGCCTTCTGGCGGATGGATGCTATGGATCCGGCAGTCGCCGCTGGGGCCACACTGAACCTTGGCGTGCCTCCCCTGAGCCTCTCGGGCAACCAGACCCACACCGCCACGGCCCTTCCCGCCTTTAGCAACCTGAGCGCCGGAGGTTTCAGCTCGGGCCTTTCCTTCCTGGGCTATGCCCTCTCCCTGGAAGAGCCGGGGGTGCGCAGCTGGCGGCACTATCTGAGCCCAGGGGCCTTGGGGAGCAGTTCCACCTACGCCTTGGACTTGGAGAACGCCCCGGGATTCTCCGGGGTGGTGCCCACGCCGGGCCAGGGCGTACAGCTATATGCCAGCGCCTTCGCCGGAAACCAGGCCCTGAGCGCTCTTCTCGCGGCCAAGCCCATTCTCAGCGAAACCGTCGCCCACCACACCCTGTTCCTGGATCGGATTTGGCCGGTGCACCTCGAGGCCACCTTCTTGCAGAGCAGCTTCACCTGGTGAGAGCATCGAGGCCCCCCCCGGGCTAGGGCTAAACTGAAGGGGTGCGTCTGGTCCTTGTGCCCACCCCCATCGGCAACCTCGAGGACATCACCCTGCGGACCATCCGGGAGCTCCGGGAAGCCGAGGCAATCGCCTGCGAGGACACCCGGCGCACCGGTATCTTGCTCAAGCACCTGGGCATTTCCAAGCCGATGGTGCGGCTCGACCAGCACACCGTGGGCCAGGCCAAGCGACTGCTGGAGGGGTATGAACGGGTGGCCTACGCGACCGATGCCGGTACGCCGGGCATCTCCGACCCCGGCGCCGAGTTGGTAGCCCTGGCGCTGAAGGAGGGCTGGCACCTCGAGGTGCTGCCCGGCCCCACCGCCCTGATCCCGGCCCTGGTGGCCTCGGGCCTGCCCACGGCCCGGTTTGCCTTTGAGGGGTTCCTGCCCCAGAAGCGCTCTGAGCGGAGGGAGCGGCTGGAGCAGGTTGCGGTGGGCCGAACGGTGGTGCTCTACGAGGCCCCCCATCGCTTGCGCGAGACCCTGCAAGACCTCCTCCAGATATACGGCCCCGAACACCCGGTGGCCGTGGCCCGCGAGATCTCCAAGCTGCACGAGGAAATCTGGCGGGGAAGCCTGGGGGACGCCCTGGTCTACTTTCAAGAACCCCGGGGGGAGCTGGTGCTGGTGTTGGCCCCGAGGCCGCCAGGCCCCAAAACGCGCGATACAGAGGGGCTGCTCGAGGCCCTCAAAGCCCAGGGGCTGACGGGGAAAGCCTTGGTTAGGGCCCTGACCGAGGCCGGGGTCTCGCGCAATGAGGCCTATTCCCTTGCACACAAACCTGACTCGAGTGGGTAAACTGGCTTGGGTTTTATAGCCCTGCGCCCTGGGTGCTGGGCGCTCAACGAGGTTTTTTGCATGAAGCGAATTGGGGTGTTTACCAGTGGGGGCGATGCTCCTGGAATGAATGCGGCCATTCGGGCGGTGGTGCGTACAGGGGTCGCAGCGGGGCTCGAGGTGGTGGGCATTCGCAGCGGCTACGAGGGCATGATCGCGGGAGACCTGATCCCGCTGGGGCCGCGGGATGTGGCCAATACCCTCCAGCGCGGCGGGACCATGCTATTTACCGCTCGCAGCAAGGAGTTCCTGACCCCCGAGGGACGGGCCAAAGCCGCGGCCAACCTCAGAACCGCAGGGGTCGAGGGGCTGGTGTGCATCGGTGGAGACGGCAGCTACCGCGGGGCGCTAAAGCTGATGCAGGAGCACGATATCCCTGTGGTGGGGGCCCCTGGCACAATTGACAACGACCTTTACGGCAGCGATTACACCATCGGCTTTGACACCGCGGTCAACATTGCCCTAGACGCCATTGACCGCATTCGGGACACCGCGGCCAGCCACTCCCGGGTATTTTTCATCGAGGTGATGGGGCGCCACGCGGGGTTTATCGCGCTCGAGGTCGGCATTGCCGGAGGGGCTGAGGTCATCGTGCTGCCGGAAGATCCGGTTGATCCCTCGGTTTGCGCCGAGGTGATCCGGGACTCGAGCCGCAAAGGCAAGCGCAGTTCCATCGTGGTGGTCGCCGAAGGGGGCTACCCAGGTGGGGCGCAGGGATTGGCCGAGGCCGTGAAGACCCGTTCGGGCATTGAGCCCAAAGTGACGGTGCTGGGGCATATTCAGCGCGGTGGAAGCCCCACCGCGATGGACCGGGTGCTGGCTAGCCGGTTGGGAGCCGCTGGTGTGGAGGCCCTACTGGCCGGTAAGCGGGGTGTGGCCGTAGGGCAGATCAACGACGAGATCGCCCTCACGCCGCTCGAGGAGGCGGTGCAGCAGCGGAAGGACATCAACCGCCTCAAGTACAAGCTGGCTCAGGTCTTGGCTTTGTAAACCCCATAGCCCAGAGATTATCCTTTTGAGCTCGGTATTTCAGGCTCCACTCGAGTTGCTGAAGGCCAAACTACAGCGCGACAGGGTACTACCTGAACAAGCTGGGGGCATATGGTAAGCTCCAGTAGATTGTGGAGGGGCAAGGAACTAGTGGTCTGGTAACCAATATTCCGGCATAATAATTCCATGAAACAAGCCAGTACCAGCAGGGTACACCTGAGCGCCGAAGAACGTGAGCACTTGGAGCAGATGGTCAAGAAGATGGCGTGCGGGGCA
>NZ_QWLB01000006.1 GCF_003574355.1 Meiothermus granaticius NBRC 107808
GGCCCATTCTATCTCTACGTCCCTTGGCCCTATTCAAACCAAAAAACGTAGATCAAAATCTCTCCCTCTACTCCCTACTTGTCATGTTCCTCGCGCTTTCCCTCTCGGGAGCGCAACGAGAAGGATATAAAATCATCTTCAGACTGTCAAGAGCCTTGGCATATATTAGGGTCGTCAGCCCCTCCCAAAGGGAAGTACGATGGATGCACTATGAGGCAGAACATCGGCGTTGAAGATGCATTAAAGACCCTGCTCGAGCACGCCTCTCCCCTCGAGGCCCTCGAGCAAGTCCCGCTGCCCTCCGCCTTTGGGCGCGTTCTGGGCGCTGATCTGCTCTCTAAAGTCAACCATCCCGATGACGACGATTCCTCCCTAGATGGCTACGCCTGCCGGGAGGCGGACGCGCGTTCAGCCGCCGTGGGCAGTCCAGTCAAGCTGCGGGTGGTGGGCTCTTCCCCGGCAGGGAAACCGTTTCAGGGAACGTTGGGAGCGGGGGAAGCCGTGCAGATCTTTACAGGAGCCCCCATTCCTAAAGGTGCGGACTCCATCGTCCGGGTGGAGGACACCCTACGCGAAGGGGAATACGTCTGGCTAATGCGTCCCGCTGGAAACAGCGAGATTCGACACAAAGGCGATGACCTGCGGGCTGGCCAAACCTATCTGCGTCGGGGGGAGGTGCTTACCGCAGGGCGGGTGGGTTTGGCCGCCGCAATGGGTTATCCGGAAGTTCCCGTACTGGTGCGGCCTCGAGTCGGGATCTTGGCTACCGGCGACGAGGTGGTAGAGCCCGGCCAGACCCTACCCTATGGCGGGGTGTACAACTCCAACAGCTATGCCTTGGCCGGGTTGGTACAGGACGCTGGGGGCGAGCCGGTGCTGCTGGGTAAGGTCTCCGACAGCATAGACGGGCTGCGGGGCCAGCTGCTGCGGGCGGGCCAACTCGAGCTGCTGCTCACCGCAGGCGGGGTCTCTATGGGGGAACACGACATCGTGCGGCAAATGCTCGAGCGTGAGGGGGAGATCCTGTTCTGGAAGGTTAAAATCCAACCTGGAGGCCCCTTCCTCTTTGCCCGCTGGGGAGGTATGCCCTTGATGGGACTCCCAGGGAACCCGGTCTCCGCTATGGTGATTTTTTTGCTGTTTGGAAGGCCCTTCCTCTTCAAACTGCTCTCCCGCACCGACCCGCCCCTGAGCACCCGTAAGGCCATCGCCGATACCCCATTTGCCGCCAACCCCACCAAGCAAGCCTACCGCCGGGGAATTCTTAGCTGGAAAAATGGGCACTACCACGTCTCGAGCACCGGAAATCAGTCCAGCGGCGTGCTGCGCTCGATGGTCGAGGGCAACGCCCTGGTGGTGCTCCCCGCCGGGGTTTCGGCCTCCGCTGGTGATGCGGTAGAGGTCGTCCTCCTGCCCAATTAGACCCGCTTTGGGGCGCTCCCCCACGAGGCTCAGCGTTTGGCCACATTCTCTGGACTGAGCCGGTAAAACAGCAAATTGACTGGCAAAAAGGAGCCAGAAGCCGGGATAAACTCCAAATTCACCTGGTCGCTCTCAGAGGCCCGAAACAGCAGCATCGGGCTATCCGGGCGGTACAGCACCCCACTCTCAGGAACTGGGGTCAGGGTTCCGTTCACGCGGATGGCCCCCGAGTACAGCCCCCCCCTCGGCACGAAAGCCCCCGCTACACCGAGCGCATTCTCCAGCGCAATGGTGTAGGTTACCCCATAGTTGCCCTTGAGCACGCTGGGAGCACCGGTCAGCGCATCCACCCCGGTGATAAAGGGATCGGCGTTCCCGTCCCCTAACACCAACCGCCCTACCGGGCCCTCCAAGCGCACCCTTAGGTTGCGCACTGCTCCAGGGAAGGTGCCCCGAACATGGATGCCGTCTGGCTCTAGGTTGGGCAGGTTGGTCAGCAGGGCGCTCAGGCCCTGGGGATTCACACTGGTGCTGGGCGAGAACAACCCCTCCTCGAGCATCGCCAGCGTCCAATTGACCCGTCCGGTGGTCATCAGGTCGGCCATCAGGTTGAGCCCCTGACCGCTGAGCAGCGGGCTCGAGACATAGAGCATCGCAGTCTGGCCGGGCTGGAGGGTGAGCTGCCCCTGGCCGGCGGCATTCCAAAAATCCATCAAGCTAACCTGCCCCAACACCGCCACCACCCGGGTGGCTGAGGTCGCCCCCAACCGGCTCACCGCCACATTGACCGGCACCCCCTCCAGATTGGTGGCCAGGAGCACCAACCGAGCCGGGATTGGCATGACGTTGACGTGGTAAGCCAGTACCCTGGCCGGGCCGCTCACCACATCGGCATAGAGCACCCCCGACTGGCTGACATTCTCGGGGGAGTCCGAAAACAGCAGAGGGGTGGGGGTATCGGTGCGCTCCGGGGTCAGAACGGGGTAGCTCGAGTTGATCGGGTCGAGAAAAGAACGGCCCAGCGGGGCATACTTGAGGGCGTAATCCCGTGGGGTGTTCATCACCTCGGGCAGGACGTTGATCTGCAGGCTATAGGGTTCGCTGGACTTGCCCAGGCGGTTGGTCACCACCAGGGTGATGAGCTTGGGACCAGGGGTGAAGTAGGCCTCTTCGCGTCCGGTAAAGCTCAGGGCGATGGGCTGGCCATCCGGGTCGTAGGAGTACTCGATGATCTGCACCGGCTCCCCGATGCGGTATTCCTTTTTGTCGGTGCTGAAGCGGGCTACCGGACGGGTGGTGTCCTTAGCGTTCACCCCAGGGATATAGGTCAGGATGAGGAGGCGCTGCAGCGGGTCATAAACGGCATTGAGCCCCAGAGCGGTCTCGAGGGTACGGGCGAAGACAAAAAGGGTGTCGTTTTGGATCACCCCGATCTCTGAGAAATCCACCTGAGCCCCATTGAGCCGGGCCAGCTTGAGGTTTGGGTACAGCTCGAGCGTCCCTAGGCGCAACCCGCCGTTGGAGGCCTCGAGGGGCAGCCCCAGCACCCGCGCGGTCTCTCGCAAGGGCAGCAAAGATCGGCCATTTTGCGCCCGTGGGGCGGGATTAAGGCTCACCGGGGCCCCATTGAGATAGCTCACCCCCCCTTCCAAGTCCACGATCAGCTGCTGGGTAGCCAGGGGTTGAGCAAAGCTCAAAAACATCGCGATAAACAGGAAAATTGCGATCGGGCGAGGCTCCATCTCGAGGCTCAGGATAGCAAAACCCGCTCCAAATGCCAGGCCCATCGGTCTCACCCTTGACCTTTACTCCGTTTGCCCTCATACTGCTAAGGTTGTGCGGCGGCTCTTGCCCTAAAGGCCAGGCAGCCCAAATCCCACAGCACTGGTTCCCAACCCTACATCCCCATCGGACAGGTCAGGACGCAACGTTCTTTCTGGGATGAGCGGTTGAACCCAGAAAGGACTGTAAAAATGGAATTTACCGCATTTTCACTGCGGCCCGAGGTGCGTCAGGCCCTCGAGGCCAAAGGCTTTACCACCGCCACGCCCATCCAGGCCGCCGCGATCCCCATCGCCCTCGAGGGGCGCGATGTGTTGGGTCAGGCCCGGACCGGCACCGGCAAGACCCTGGCCTTCGGGCTGCCCATCGCCAATCGCCTAGAGCCCAGCCGGGAGCGGGGCCGGGCCCCCCGGGCCTTTATCCTAACCCCCACCCGCGAGCTGGCCCTACAGGTGGCCAAGGAACTCGGGTGGCTGGCCCCTCACCTGAGCGTCACCCCAATCTATGGCGGTACCGGGTATGGTCGCCAGGCCGAGGCCCTCAAGCGGGGCACCGACATCGTGGTGGCCACGCCGGGGCGGGCCATTGACTATCTCGAGCAGGGCATTCTGCGCCTCGAGTCCATCGAGATCGCGGTGCTCGACGAGGCCGACGAGATGCTCTCGATGGGCTTCGAGGAGGACGTGGAGCAGCTCCTGGAGGCCACCCCTCCCACCCGCCAAACCCTTCTCTTCTCGGCCACGGTACCGGCCTGGGCCAAGCGGCTCTCCGAGCGCTTTCAGCGCAACCACACCCATGTCAATGTGGTCAAGGACGAGGCCATCTCCTATGAGGAACTGGCCCTGCAAGCCCCGCTACAGAGCCGCCTCTCTACCCTTTCCGATCTGCTCTACGCGTATGGCCCTGAGCGCACCATCGTTTTCACCAACACCAAAGCCGAGGCCAACGAGCTGGCCCTGGGCCTCGAGGCCAGGGGCCACAGCGCGGCCCCCATCCACGGCGACTTGGGACAGCTCGACCGCGAGCGGGTGATGGATGGGTTCCGCCGGGGCACGACCAGTGTGCTGGTCGCCACCGATGTGGCGGCCCGGGGAATTGACATCCCTGAGGTGGATCTGGTGGTGCATTACCGCCTTCCCGATCAGAACGAAGCCTATCTACACCGCTCGGGCCGTACGGGGCGGGCCGGACGCTCGGGGCGGGTGGTCTTGCTGTATGGCCCCCGGGAGCGGCGCGATTTAGAAGTCCTCGAGCGCGAAATTCGGCGCTCATTCCGCCGAATCAACCCACCGACCCCTGAGGAGGTGATGGAGGCCCGCTGGAACGGCCTGACCCGTCGTCTGGCCAACCAGCCCACCGCGGATCGCAACCTCTGGCGCGAGTACGCCTCACGGCTGCTGGCCGAGGACGGGGTGGAGGCCATTGCCGGGATGCTGGCCCTGATCCTGGGCGGAGCCCCCACCCCCAAAAGCCTGATCACCGGGGAAGAGGGCTGGGTCACCCTAAAGCTCTCCGGCAGCCGTTTGAGCGTCAACCGGGCGGTGGCCCTGCTCAAAGGGGTAGGGGCGGGCGATCTGGGCCGGATTCGCCTCGAGGGGGACACCGCGGCCTATGTGGACGTACGCCCCCAAGAGCTCGAGCGCCTCTTGGAGGCCCATATTGAGGGCATGCGGCTCTCCCGGGCCAACGACGTTCCCGCCGAGGCCCAAACCCCAGGGAATCCCCGCTCGAACCGGGGCCAACGCCCGCGCGCGCCTCGAGGGGGAGAGCAGCCAGAGCGGGGGGATTGGCATAAGCGGGAATCCTCCCCTGAGACCGGCACACGCCGGCGGGTCGTGTACCGCTAGATCAGGGTTTGGCCAGCAGTACCCGCCCCAGCGACGAGCCTTCCAGGCCCTGTAGCAGCCGCTCCCTCGAGCGCCCTAGGTGCTCTTCAATCAGGCGGGCGGCTTCATCTCCCCGGCCCTGCTGTACCAGTTCCACCAAGCGGGCGTGGTCGCTCTGGGCCTGTTGCACCCCATGCTCGCGGGTGATCTCCAGAAAGCGAGCCCGGTAGATGCGCCCCAGCACATCGGCCAGGGCCGCAACCAAAAAACGGTTCCCCGAGAGTCGGGCCAGGGCCAGATGAAAATCGGTGGCTTTCTCGAGCTCGAGCTCGGGCTCGAGGCGCCGCTCTAGGGCGGAAAGGATCTCGTTCAGCTCGCGGGTGTCGGGCCTGCGGGCAGCCGCCATCTGCACCGCCTGGGTTTCCAGCATGCGGCGAAAGGCAAAGGCTTCCTCCAGCTCAGTCAGGTTCACCGGAGCCACGCTGTAGACCCGTCCGGTGCGGTGAATCAGCCCTTCACGGGCGAGCCGCTGCATGGCCGCCCGAATGGGAGTGCGCGAAACCTGCAAGCGTTCCTCGAGCTTGCGCTCCACCAGGGCCTCTCCGGGGCGCAGCTCGAGCGAGAGGATCAGACGCCGCAAGCGGCGGTAGGCTTCATCGGTCTGTGGAGCCAGCATCGCCGGTCATGGTATACCAGTGCCCCCCTCGATACAAGGGATGAACCCGCAGCCCTGCATGGCCTTGACGCATACCGCATAGTGCGGTATATTGTTTTTATCAGCCCGGGAAGTTCCGGGGTTTTTTATTTAACCCTCGCCGTACACCAAGCCTATACAGAAAGCTGGGGAGGCATGAAAGAGCGTCTGGACAAAGTACTGGCCCACCTGGGGGTGGGCAGCCGCAAGGAGGTGGCTCGCTGGGCTCGAGCCGGGCTCATCACCCTCAACGGCGCAGTGGTGCGGGACGCCGCACATAAGTTTGACCCCAGCCAAACCCGCATCGAGCTCGAGGGCAGGCCTCTGCTCTACCAATCCTTCTTTCACGTCCTGCTCCACAAACCCGCGGGCTATGTGACCTCCACCAAAGACCGCGATGGCCAGCCCGTCACCGCCTTGCTACAGCCTCCCCGCAACGACTGGATGCCGGTGGGCCGGCTGGATAAAGACACCGAGGGGCTTTTGCTGCTCACCACCTACGGCGAACTGACCCATCGCCTCACCCACCCCCGCTGGAAGGTCAGCAAGCGCTACTATGTGGAGCTCGAGCAACCCGCCACCCCCGAGGATGTCGCGGTGTTTACCGAGGGTCTCGAGCTCGAGGGCGAGTTCCTGCGCCCGGCGGAACTCCATCTCCTTCCCAATCCCCAGCAGGTAGAGCTGACCCTGCACGAGGGCCGGTTTCATCAGGTCAAGCGGATGTTTGCTGCTCGCGGCAATCGGGTTACCTACCTGCGGCGGGTCGCCTTCGGGCCGCTCGAGCTACCCCCAGATCTCCCGCCCGGAGCCTCGAGGCCGCTAAGCCTCGAGGAGCTAGAGCAGCTTTATGCGGCAGTGGACTTAGCGGTGCCCTAGTCTATCCATTAGGCAAAGGGCACTGTGAGCACCGACAGGGGGGTGGGCACGGGTCATCGGCTCGGATTAAGACCAGTCCGCCGCTATAGAGCGATCCCCACAAATACCTGGGTGAATGGCCCCCCCCAATCTCAATAATGGTAACTATTCAAGTTATTGTACTATAAAATGTATACTGAGCTACAGCGGAGCAGCTTTGAAGGCCTAGACTGGCTCGAGTATGAATGCTCTTGCCGAACGCATCCTAAACGTCAAAGAAGCCGCTGAGAGCCGTCGCAGCATTCGCCAGTACAAATCCGATCCAATCCCCCGTGAGAAGCTCGAGGAAATCCTTTCGTTGGCCCTTAAAGCCCCCAGCGCCAACAACCTCCAGCCCTGGCGCATCGTGGTGGTGCAGGATCCCGAACTCAAGGAGCGGCTGCGCGAAGCCGCTCACAATCAATCTCAGGTGAGCGCTGCCCCAGCCGTGCTAGTTCTCTACAGCGACATGAAAGACACCCTAGATCATGTTGAGGAGGTCTTCCACCCCAACTTCACCCCTGAGGAGGTCGCGGCTCGAGCCGAGCGCGCCCGTATCTTGTGGGCTTCGCGCAGCAGCCAAGAGCGCGAGGCTTGGGGGGCTGGGCAAGTCTATATTTTGCTGGGATACCTCATGCTGCTGCTCAAGGCCTATGGGTATGACTCCAATCCGATCGGTGGGTTCAATCCGACCAAGGTCAAGGAGCTGCTCGGGCTGCCTGAACACGTTGCCATAGCGGCCCTGCTACCTACAGGCGTTGCCGCCGAGGAAGGATACAGCCATCACCGACATCTCCTCAACCGCGTTGTGCAGTGGCGCTGAGCTCAAGGTTCAAACCCATCCTCATAAAAACTGACAACGGAGGGGCTATGGCCTCCTCCGTTGGAAGGGAATGAACCCTACAACAACGTGGGCCTTGCGGCCCACGGCAGATGTCTTACTTCTTGACGGTTTCCTTCAGGGCCTTGCCCGGCTTGAAGGCGGGGTATTTGGAAGCGGGGATCTTGATCTTGGTGGTGGTGCCGGGCTTCACACCGGTGCGGGCCTTGCGGCTGCGCACCTCGAAGGTGCCGAAGCCGGTGAGCTGCACCTTGCTGCCCCCCTTGAGGGCCTCCTCGACCTTGGTCAGGAAGGCATCTACGGCAGCCTTGGCATCCTTTTTCTTCAGCCCCGCGCTCGAGGCAACGCTGTCAATCAAGTCGGCTTTGGTCTTGGTTTTTTTCGCGCCAGCTTTACCAGCCATTCATTACCTCCTTTATTTTCCCTTCAGCACGGAGTCTAGCACAGCCAAGACCGTAAATGCAAGCCCCTGACCGGGCTTAGCCGCCATTATGCTCTGAACCGAATCCCTTATCTGTGGGCTTTGCGGTGTATTCAGGGGGCAGAAGTGCGATAACTGCGGCTTCAATCCGGGCGGTGAGCTCGTTAAGGGCTTGATGATCGGCTTTTCCCGAAGGCACTGGAATGGGGTCTCCAAATACGACCGTAACCGAACGGAAAAACCTTGGGGAGTGCCCGACCGGCCAGGCTTCCCGGGTGCCAATGGTTGCCACCGGAACGACCGTGGCCCCGGTGCGCAGCGCAATCGCCGCGGCCCCTGTTTTGAAGGGCTCGAGCACCCCGGTCCGGCTACGGCGCCCTTCGGGAAAGATGCCAAAGGCCATACCGTTTTGCAAAGCGCGAATTGCGGCCTTAATTGCCCCCAGGTCGCTGGTTCCACGCTCGACCGGGATGGCGTGCACTCGAGGCAGCAGCCACGACAGCACAGGGTATTTGAACACGTCGGCCCGAGCGATAAAGCTCACCGGGCGAGGACAAGCGGCCCCTACCGCCACCGGGTCTATGAACGAAAGGTGGTTGGAGGCCAACATCACCGGCCCTTGAAGGGGCACCTTCTCCGCCCCCACCACCTTGAAACCGAACAAACCCTTGAGCAGCAGGAAGGCCAGTTTTTTGCAGACGCCATATACCGATACTGCGTTCATCGCCTACAGTTTACGCCGAACGCCCCACGGGGATATGAAGCATCGCCCTAGGCCTGCAAATCCACCACCACCCGTCCGCGCACCTGTCCCTGCAGAATCTGCTGTGCGAGCTGAGGCACGGCCTCGAGCGGCACGGTCTGGGTCATGGAGTCCAGCAGGTTCAGGGGCAGGTCACGGGCCAGCCGCTGCCAGGCCAGGGCCCGGCGGGGCTGAGGGCAAAAGTTGGAGTCAATGCCCAGCAAATTGACCCCGCGCAGAATGAAGGGGAAAACCGTGGTCTCAAACCTGGCCCCCCCCGCGTTTCCGCAAGCCGCCACGCTCCCGCCCCGGGCCATGCGAGGCAGCACCCCGGCTAGGATGGCCCCGCCTACGGTATCCACCGCTCCCCCAAACCGCTCGGACTCGAGCGGCTTAGCTGGGGCCGAAAGCACAGCCCGCTCGAGGATTTCCCCAGCCCCCAGCGAGCGCAAATACTCCGCTTCCTGGGCCCGACCGGTCGAGGCCACCACCCGGTAACCCAGTCGGGCCAGCAGGGCTACTGCCAGGCTTCCGACCCCTCCAGCTGCACCGGTCACCAAGGTCTCGTGTTCCCTCGAGAGCCCGTGCTCTTCCAGGGCCATCACCGATAGCATCGCGGTAAACCCAGCGGTACCGATGGCCATGGCCTGCCATAGGGAAATTCCCTGGGGAAGCGGAACCAACCACTCCGCGCGGACCCGGTTGCGCTGGCTCAGGCCGCCCCAGTGGATTTCGCCGGTGCCCCAGCCCGTGAGCAGCACCGGATCACCGGGGCTGTACTGAGGCGAGGCTGATTCCCGCACGGTTCCCGCCAGGTCAATCCCCGGAGCCAGCGGGAAGCTGCGGATCACCTTACCCGCCCCGGTGATGGCCAGGCCGTCCTTGTAGTTGAGGCTGCTATAGGCCACATCAATCAGCACCTCCCCCTGGGGCAGTTCCTCCTCCTCCACTTGGCGAATCCCTGCTTGGTACGGATCCCCTGACTCCACCACCAGCGCCTTGAAGCTTGCCATACCCAAATCCTATATCCCCCGGCGGCAGTTTGCGCTAGGCTGCTCTCATGAGCCCTTCAACCCCCTTGGTCAGCGTCAGATGGCTGGAGGAGCACCTCCGCGACCCCGAGCTGCGCTTGGTAGATTGCCGCTTCTCGCTGAGCGATCCTCTGGCTGGACGCGCGGCCTACCTGAGCGGGCATCTTCCGGGGGCCGTCTACCTTGATCTCGAGGCCGATCTCTCCGGCCCGGTACGCCCCGATCGCAAAGGGGGCCGCCATCCGCTGCCCGAGCCCGCCGCGCTCGCCCAGACCCTAGCCCAGGCCGGCATCGGGGACGAGACCTTCGTGGTGGCCTATGACGAGCCTCCGGCAGGGGGAATGTTCGCCCCGCGGCTGTGGTGGCTGTTGCGCTGGCTAGGGCACGACAAGGTGGCGGTTCTAGATGGGGGAATTACCGCCTGGAACGAAGCCGGCGGGGCCCTCGAGACCCCTGTCCCCACCCCCCCTAAAGCCCGGTTCACCCCCAGACCGCGCCCGGAGTGGGTGGTGGACGCTGAGGCGGTGGCCCATCGCCCTGCGGGAACCGTTTTGCTCGACTCTCGAGCCCCCGCTCGCTACCGGGGGGAGATCGAGCCGATAGACCCCGTCGCAGGCCATATCCCTGGGGCCCTCAACCGCGACTGGCTCGAGGCCTATCAGCCTTCAGGCCGCTTCAAAAGCCCCGCCGAGCAGCAGGCGCGCTTCGCCGGGTTGGAGGGGGAGGTCATCGCCTACTGCGGCTCGGGGGTTTCGGCCAGCGTCAACGTGTTGGCCCTGGAGCTGGCGGGCCGCCCGGCCAAGCTCTACGCCGGGTCTTGGAGCGACTGGGTTTCCGGCTCGAGGCCGGTCGCTACCGGGGATCAGCCCTAGCCCGCGGTCGAGCGCATCTCGATGCGGTTTTTGCCCTGCGCCTTGGCCCGGTAGAGGGCGTCATCGGCCTGGGAGAGCAGGTCATCGAGATCCCGCATGCTGGGCTGACACACCGCCACCCCGAAGCTCATGGTGATCCGGAATTCCTCGAGCCCCAGGGAGGTTTGGAGCATCCCCTCCTGAAGCCGCTGAGCCACCCTCAGGGCTTCCTCACGGCCCGTTCCCGGCAGCAACGCGATGAACTCCTCTCCTCCCCAGCGGGCCAGCAGGTCACCTTTGCGCAAGCTGCTCCGAGCGGCCTTGACCACCTGCTGAAGCACCCGATCCCCGGCCAGATGACCGTAGGTGTCGTTGACCCTTTTGAAATCGTCGGCGTCAAACAGCACCAGGGCAAACGGCTCGCCCTGGGCCCGAGCCTGGGCAAAAGCCTGGGTGGCCTGGGCTAAAAAGTAGCGGCGGTTATAGGCTCCGGTGAGCTCATCGGTGATGGAAAGCCGGTGCAGCTCCTCTCGAGTCTGCTCCAAACGCTGCAGCAAACGAAGCTGAATTCCTCCGAACAACAGCGATACGCTTCCGGCAACAACCATGGCGATGAGCACCCCAGTCCGGCCCACCTGGCCATCGATCAGCAGGTTAATCCCAGCGGTAATCAGCACCGAAAGCAACACCGAAGCCAGCACCAGCCCCACCAGAGTGGAGCCATACCCATAGCGCTTCAGGAGGCCAAGCAGCATTTCCTGCTTACTATACGGCCTCGTTCAGCCTGCGCCTAAGCTGGCCGGCCTCGAGATGGGCTTGGCGCAAAGGCTCTGGGAGTCGGGTTCTCCCGACCAGGCTGCGGATGAGCTCGAGGCTCTCGAGCATCCCCACCCGGTGCCCCGGCGAGATGTAAAGCGGCCGAACCCCAGCCCGGCTGCGGTAAACCCAACCAATCTGCGCTCCCTTGGCCATCAACCGCACGGCGCGGCCCGCCTCCTCCGCCAGCTCGCCTTCAGGATGGCCATACAGCAGGCGCTTGGCCACCCCAATCGAAGGGAGGTCGAGGTGAACCCCCAGGTGCGAGGCGATGCCTAACCCGCGGGGATGGGCCACCCCTTGCCCATCCACCAGCAGCAGTTGGGGCGGGCTCGAGAGCCGCGCCAGGGCCTCGAGGTAGGCCGGAATCTCGCGAAAGCTGAGAAACCCCGGTACATAGGGAAACAGTCCGGTAGCATCTACCGCCGCAGTAGCCACCTCCACTACCTTAGCGGCTTCGCGGTCCCAAAGCACCGCAGCCGCCACCGAAGCCCCCTGCTGACGAGAAAACCGGGTTGGATGCGAGGCGTCCAGCGCCGCCAGAAAGCGCAGGCCAGCGGGATTACCCTGCAGCACCACCTTATCCCGCAACTGGCGCTGAATTTGGGCGGCCTCGCCTGTACCTCTGGGGAGGATGAATTGGGGAATTTCTCCTGGGGGCAAGGGGCCTCTCATTCAGGTGGCCTGCCGCAGATGCTCCAGCGCCTCCCAGTCCCCCGGTTCTACCCCATACAACAAGGCCAGGTAATAGGCCGTCCAGGCCAAACGGTACCAGTAGGCCAGGGCCTTGGCCAAGGTGCCCTCGGCCTCCGGCTCAGGGAGTTCGATCAGGGTGTCCACTCGGCTTTCCAGGATTTCCTGGGCCACCCGCTTGCGCTCGTCATCGCCCAGCAGCACCGCTGCAATGGGATCGCCCTGCTCGTGCCGGGCCTCGAGCGCGGTCAGGAAAAACTCCAACGCCGAGGGCGGGGGGGTGAAGGAAAGGCTTTTACCGATGCGGGCCAGAACCTGCTGCAAGGCCTCGGCCAGTCCTGGGTAGCGCCTTGGCACCACAAACATGGGGGTGCGCTCGAGGAGCGAATAGGCCAGGAACTTGGCGGGGTTCTTGTCGAGCCCCACCTCCGGGCGAAGCCGATCCCGCTCGGCCAGGAGGGCCCCGTCTATTCGGGCCAGTTGGTCGGACTGTCCGGTAGCCAGCAACAAGAAGCGCAGGTAGCGGTAGCTCGAGAGCGGGCTGGGCAGCAGCTCGACTTCAACGTGCTCCCGCCACCCCAGGCGTACGATCTCGGCGCCGCTGGCCGCGGCATACAACCCACCCTCGCCGAGGTCATAGCCTCCCTCGAGCACAAACTGAGTACCGCTGTGGGTGAACTCCGCGGCCCAGTCTTGGGCTAGCCGCGCAGCCCACCAGCCCTCCCCCAGCCCAACCACGCCGTACGGCCCAGCATACGGCCCTTGAGGGGTCGGACCACTGCCCACCAGATCGCGCAGCTCAAAGGCCACCCCCATCCGATCCACCAGATAGGTTTCCTGAGCGTCTAGGTCGCGCATCTACCCCCCATTACGCCCTCCAGTCTACGCCCAGAAGGGCCGGGGTTCTTGATCTGACCCACACATCGGGAAGGCTTTGTGTGGCAGGGTAAGGGCAATGCGGCGGTTTCAGGCCTACTCCACAGCCCATTGTGAGCTACAGCTCCCCGATTACCACCCCTTTCCCAAATACAAGTACCGCGCGGTCGCTGAGGCCCTCCAGGGGGAGCTCGAGGTGCGCGCGGCCCCGGCCATCGCTTGGGAGGCCCTAACCCTGGCCCATACCCCTGAATACCTGCACAAGCTCCAGAACGAGGGCCTGAACCGCCAGGAGGCCCACAAGGTAGGGCTGCCCTGGACCCAAAGCCTGCTGACCCGGGCCCTTCATGCCGCGGGTGGGACGCTGGCCGCCACCCATGAGGCGCTGCACAATGGGCTGGGCATGAACCTGGCGGGGGGAACCCACCATGCTTACCCCGACCGGGCCGAAGGGTACTGCATCTTCAACGATGTGGCGGTTGCCATCGCCAACCTGCGGGCTGAGGGCTGGAGGGGCCGGGTTCTGATCGTGGATCTGGATGCGCACCAGGGCAATGGAACCGCGGTGTTCTTCCGGGCCGACCCTTTGGTGTTCACCCTTTCCCTGCATGCCGAGCGCAACTATCCCCTCAAAAAAGAGCAGAGCGACCTGGACGTGGGACTGGAGGACCAAACCGGGGATGCCGAGTATCTGCGTGCCCTCGAGGCCGCCCTGGATACAGCCTTTGCCTTTCGGCCCGAGCTGGTGTTTTACAACGCCGGGGTGGATGTTCTGGCTGGGGATCGCTTCGGGCGGCTGGCCCTGAGCCTGGAGGGGTTGGCTGCTCGAGACCAGCAGGTCTTTGCGCGGGTGCAGACCGCCCAGGTTCCGCTGGTCCTGGTGATGGGCGGGGGGTATAACCGCGACCCCAACCTAACCGTGAGCGGCCACGCCCAAACCTACCGGCTGGCCCTACAGATGGGGTGACCGGGGACCCCCTTGGCTGAAGAAAGGATTACCCTAAACCTATCTGAATCCCCGATGGGATGCGTACAGTAAACCAGAGGTGCTCATGCGATGGGGCGATTGGATTTGGGGCGCAGCGGCAGGGGGCATCCTGGGCGCGGTGGGGCTGGCCCTGCGAGGCCTGGGGGTGGGGTGGCCCCTGGAGGGGCTTTTCGCCCAGATAACCTACTGGCTCGGGGTTCCCGCAACGTTCAACCTGATCCACAAGCTCTTCGGGTTTGGCGATCTGGCTAAAAACCTGGCCTTCATCGGAACGGCGTTGCTGTGGTTGTTCATCCATCCCTTTCTAATGGCTGGGCTGAGGCGCTGGTTCTGGGCTGGGCTCACCATGGCCTTCCTCTTCTATGGAGCTTTTGGTGGCTGGCTTCTGGGCTTGAGCTCGGAGGGCTGGTGGGCTGCCGCGATCTATGGGCTGCTGCTGGGGACTTTGGCCTGGGCGGTGCGGTCCAAGGCCAGGAGGCCCGCCCCACCCACCAATTCTGCCCGCCGCGAGAGCCTCAAAACCCTGGCAGTGCTCAGCCTGGGTTGGGGGGTATGGCTGAGCCTTCGGGCTCAGGCACAACAGGCCGTCAGGATCATCTGGAGCAAGATCGCCGGGCTCTCCCCAGAGCAGACCGCGCAGAAAGATCTCTACTACGTCTCCAAGAACGTCGAGTTTCTTGACCCTAGGCTTCAAGGCCCGGCCTACCGCCTCGAGATCGGCGGTCTGGTGGACAAATCCCTAAGCCTGAACCTGGAGGAGATCAAGGCCCTTCCGGCGGTGGAGCGGGTCAGCGTGCTGACCTGCATCTCCAACGAGGTGGGCGGCCCACTGATCGGCAACCCCAAGTGGCGCGGGGTTCCCCTCCAAACTTTGCTCGAGCGGGCCGGGGTCAAGAGCGAGGCCAGGTTCCTGGTTTGGGAAGCGGCGGATCGCTACATCGAGAGCATACCCATCGCCGAGGTCCCCCCAGAGGCCCTGCTGGCCTATGCCATCGAGAATCCGGCCACCGGAAAGCTCGAGGATCTGGAGTCCAAACACGGCTACCCCACCCGGCTGCTGCTGCCCGGACGCTACGGGATGAAGCAGCCCAAATGGCTCACCAAAATCACCCTCTCGGCCAACGAGGTTCCGGGGTACTGGGCCCAGCGGGGCTGGAGCCGGGACGCCATCATCCGCACCATGAGCCGCATTGACACCCCCACCGACCGTGCCCAGCTCAAAGCCGGGGAGGAAACCTGGATCGCCGGGGTCGCCTACGCGGGCGGACGGGCCTTAGAACACGTGGAGGTCTCCACCGATGGCGGCAAAACCTGGCAGAGGGCCACACTCAAGCCCCCTCAGTCCAAGTATGCCTGGCAGCTCTGGGCCCTTCGCTGGAAGCCTGCCGCGGGCAACTACAACCTATGGGTACGGGCGGTGGAGGTGGGCGGGAAGCTGCAAGACCCCACGCCGCGAGACCCCCTCCCGGATGGGGCCACGGGGTATCACCGAATCAGCGTGCGGGTGGTGTAAGGGACAAAACGGCTCCCCTTCGGGGGTTCAGGGTATGCTGGCTGCATGAAGCTCAACCTTGATCTACTCAAGAGGCTTTCCGAGGCACCCGGCATTCCCGGTTGGGAAGACCGGGTACGCGAACTGGTGCAGGCCCAGCTCGAGGGCCTGGTAGACGAGGTGCGCACCGACGCCATGGGCAACCTAATCGCCCATAAGCAGGGGGCGGGCCTGCGGGTGATGGTGGCGGCTCACCTCGACGAGATTGGATTCTACGTGCGCTATGTGGACGAGCGGGGCTTTTTGCGCGTGCACAGCGCGGGAGGATTCGATACCCGCAACCTCTTCGCCCGACAGGTCACCGTGCATGCGGCCTCGGGGGATCTGCCTGGGCTGATGAACCCCTCGGGTAAACCAATCCACATCTCCACCCCCGAGGAACGCAAGAAGGTCCCCGAGATGGCCGAGTTCTTCGTAGATCTGGGGCTGCCCGCCGAGAAGGTGCGCCAGCAGGTGCGGGTGGGCGACCCGGTCACCCTGAAGCAGGAAGCCGTGCGCTTGGGAGATTTCTTCACCGGCAAAGCCATGGATGACCGGGCTGCGGTATTCGTGCTGCTCGAGGCCCTGCGCCGCCTCAAAGGCAAAAAAATTCGCCATGACCTCTATGCGGTGTTCACCACCCAAGAGGAAGTGGGGCTGCGGGGGGCCCTGACCGGAGCCTACGGGGTAGAGCCGGAGATCGGGATCGCCCTTGACACCACCCTGGCCGTGGACATCCCTGAAGTGCCACCCCACCTTGCGGTGACAGAGGCTGGGAAAGGTGTGGGGATCAAGGTGATGGATGCTTCCTCCATCAGCCAGCGCTGGCTGGTACAGGAATTTGTGGCTCTGGCGGAAGAAAAGGGGATTCCCCATCAGATGGAAGTGCTACCCCTGGGAGGCACCGATGCGGGGGCCATCCAACAGGCCAGGGCCGGGGTTCCCAGCCTTACCCTCTCGATCCCCTCCCGCTACGTCCACACCGTCACCGAAGCGGTACACCTGCGCGACCTCGAGGCCACAGTAGCGCTCCTAAGCGCCTACCTCTCCGGTCGCTAAGCCCAATCAAAAAGGCCCCTCGAGGGGCCTTCGGCTAGACCACTGGCTCACTTCAGGTTCAAGGTCTTGCGTAGTTCGTAGACCTGAGCTGCGGTTAGCTTTTTGTCCCGCAGGGCCTTGACTTCCTCGGCGGTAAAGGGTTTGAAACCAGCCGGTAGCAGCTTGTCGTTGCCCCACTGGGTGGCGATGTGGTTGAGCACCTCTGCGATCTGATCGTCCTTGAGCTGACCAAATGCCGGCATCACCCCGTTGTACTTCTGGCCCTTGTAGGTAATTTCCCCCTGAACGCCATACAGCAGGAGCTGGATGATGTAGTCACGCCCCCCCTTGGCCTCCAGGATCTGGGGTACATGACCCACCAGAGGCGGGAAAACCCCCGGCACGCCCATGCCGTTGCTCTGATGGCAGCCCGCACACTGATTGTAGACGGCTGAGGTCTGGGCAAGCGCCAAGCCTAGGGTCAAAACACCCAACACGATCAGCTTCTTCATGATTCCTCCCTCAAAACTGGACCCAGCCCCATTAATATACCGCATACCACCCTGGAGTAAGGTTAGGGCCCTTTGTCCCAGGAAGATAGCGGCATGGCCGCGAGGTTTTCAGGTGTTGAAAAACTCCGTCCCACCCAGGGCAAAGCCCCCTCATGTTCTTGCGCTGAGCTTCATCCAGATCTAAGCGCCCAGGGTAGCTTGAAATTGTGCCCCTGTGGGCACAATCAACCGGTTTAGGAGGTCTATATGTCCAATACCCGTTTGATGTTGGTCATCCCGGCGCTGATCACAGGGCTGGCTTTAGCCCAAACCACCGGCCCAGCTTCCCCCACCCCTTCCACCCCCAACACGCTCAATCTACGCAGTTCCCTGCGCCTACAGGACAACCTTTACCTCGAGGCGGCCCGCTTCTTGGGGGTCACCCCGCAGGAGCTGGTGCTGCTGGGGCAGGGAAGCAAATCCCTGGCTGATGTCGCTAAGGAGCTCGGTGCTGACGGCAGTAAGCTCGAGGCCACCCTGGTGGAAGCCCGCAACCGCGCGATTGATCAAGCCGTACAACGGCGCCGCCTGAGCAGCGAGGAAGCGGCCCGCTATAAAGCTGCCAGCCCTGAGGTGGTACGGGCCCTAATGAATCGTCCGGTAGGGATAGACCCCCTGCTAGAAGCCTTCAGCGTCCCCTCGCTGTGGACCAGCAACCCGCTGCCGCCCCAGTGGCGCTCCTGGCAACCCTTCGGTTGGGAGCGGCAGGACCGGGGCTGGTGGAATTGGTAACAGGGCCAGAAGGGGTGGCCTAGGCCACCCCTTGGGCTTTCCCAAGCCTTGCTACAATCAAGCCCGTGGAACTTCTAAACGAGATCGAAGTCCGGGTACTGGGGACCCTCATCGAGAAGCAGTACGCAACCCCAGAGTATTACCCCATGACCGAGAACGCCCTACGGCTGGGGGCCAACCAAAAGAACAACCGCAATCCCGTAACCGCCCTCACCGAAGCGGAGGTGCGCGAAGCCCTGGATTCCCTTCAGCGCAAGCGGTTGGCGGGGATGTTCCGCGAGCACGGCGCAAGGGTGCCCAAATACCGCCAGTTTCTGGATCGAGAGTTCAAGCTCGAGCCGCCCGCCACTGTGCTTCTGGCCCTGCTGATGCTGCGCGGGCCCCAAACCCTGGGCGAGCTACGGGCTCGAGCCGAGTCCATGAACCAAAAGTTTGCCAGCACCAATCAGGTAGAAACCCTCTTGCAAGCCCTGATGGAGATGGGTCCTCACCCGCTGGTGACCCGCCTCGAGCGCCAGAGCGGGGAGCGCGAAGCCCGCTACGCCCACCTGCTCGCGGGGACCCCCACCCTGGTGGTGCGGCCTGAGGAGAAAAGTGAGCTCGAGACCCGGCTGGAAGCCCTCGAGGCCGAGCTTCACCAGCTGAGGAGCACCGTAGATGAGCTCAAACGCGCGCTAGGCCTCTAGGGTATGGCCAGGGTATCCCCTCGTCCTAGGGTCCGTTCCCGACGTGGCCCCCGGGTGTCCTTGTTGGTGCTGGGGTTGGCTTTGCTGGGCCTGGCCGGGGTTCTGGCCCTCGCCCCCGAGGCCGAAGGGCCGCTACAGGCCATGGGAACCGGCCAACCCCTCCAAGCCCCGGTCCAAGCGCCCGAGCTGAGTTTGGTGGTTGCAGCTCGAGACACCGAGTACTGCGGCTATCACCTGGCCTGTGGTCCGGGAAACCGCACCGATACCATTTTTTATCTGCGGCTGCGCGGCGCGGAAGCCACTTTGGTGGCCATCCCTCGAGACCTGCGCTACACCACAGAAGGCTACAGCGGCAAGATCAACACCATGTACGAGCGCAGAGGAGCGGAGGGGCTGCGTCAGGCTGTGGAGGAGGTGCTGGGGATGCCGGTACAGCACCACTTGATCCTCACCTTCAACGCCGTAATGCGTTTGGTCAACGCGGTAGATGGGGTGGAGGTCACTCTGCCCTACCCCATGAAATACACCGACCGAGCCGCGGGCTTGTACATCGACTTCCCGGCGGGGCGAATTCACCTGGATGGTAAGGACGCGGTGAAATACATGCGCTTTCGCCGCTGGGAGGGCTCGGATCTGGGCCGCTTGGACCGCATCAAGGATGTCCTCGGTCAGGTGGCGCAAAAAGCCCAGAGTCCACGCTACTGGAGCCGGCTGCCAGGGGTGGCCAGCGCCACCTGGAAGGAGTTGGAAACCTCCCTTTCGCTCCCCATGGTGCTGGGGTTGCTGCCGGAATTGCGCGGCCTGAACCTCAGGAGCGCCACCCTTCCCACCCTCGAGCAGGGCAACGATCTGATCGTAGATGAGGCCGCTCGAGCCTCCCTCGTTTCCGGCCTGCTGGGGTATGCCGCCGACCACGAGGTGATGGCCCGGCTGACCCAGGCCAAGGCCCAGGGCCTCAAGGTGCTCCTGCTGGATGGAAGCAGCAACGGCCAGGGGAAACGTTATCGGCAGGGTTTGGCTCAGCTCGGGCTCCCCCTGCCCGACCTGCAGGTGGGAGAGGTGCGCGGGGCCAGTGCGGTGTATGTGCGCAGTGGGGTCTCGGTGGTGGGGCGGGAGTCCCCGGCCTTTGCCCTGGCCCGGGATTATGCCGACCTGTTCCAGCTCCCCCTGCAAAGCCGTATTCGCCTCGAGCCAGCGGGCTATGACGTGATTGTGGCGCTGGGTTCGGGCTAGTGTTCCCCTACAGCCTCGACCCGATACAATACCCCCTGATGCTCTTCCCCGCGGCCCATAACTCCCCCCTACACGAACTATTCCAGGCGGACCTGCCCACCGGAGAACCCTGGGGCTGGGTACTGGCCCAACGCATTCTGAACAGCGCGGCCCTGGCCCGCCGCCTGCTGCATGACCCCTTAGCCCCCGGCCTGGCCACATGGATCGAGGCTGAATTGCGGGCCCTGCAAGGCGAGCTCGAGGCCCTCAAAAACGCCCATCCCTACGGAGATTTCGGCGCTCGAGCCCCCCGCCCTGCGGAGGCCGCCGCGCTGGAGGTCTTGAAGCGGGGCAGCGCCCCCGAGCTCCAACGCCTCTACCAGCACTTCGGTTACGGCATCTACGCCTCCCACAGCGCATTTCGCTACGACGGCAGCATGGCCCCGGTAGCCCACCCCGACCCCTCCCGCTTCGAGGAGCTGGTGGGCTACACCCGGCAGCTCACCGCCCTGCGGACCAATGTACAGCGCTTTTTGGAGGGAAAACCCACCGTTCCCATGCTCCTATACGGTGCTCGGGGAAGCGGCAAATCCACCTCGGTCAAAGCCCTACATACCCACTACAAAGCCCAGGGCCTGCGGCTGGTGGAGGTGTCGAGCGAGGGGCTCGAGCGCTTGCCGGAGCTGCTCGAGCTGCTGGGGCCGCTGCCCTATCGCTTCGTGCTCTACCTCGACGATCTGGCCTTCAACGAAGGGGATGCCCGCTCCCACAAGCTCAAGGTGTTGTTGGAGGGCGCAATCTACGAGCGCCCGGCCAACCTCCTGGTCATCGCCACCTCCAACCGGCGCAACCTGCTCACCCAGAGCTGGAGCGACCGCCCCGAGCCCGGCTCCACCGACCCCACCGCCTGGGACACCCTGCAAGACAAGCTGGCCCTGGCCGACCGCTTCGGCCTGGTGTTGACGTTCCCACCCTTTGACCAAGGGCACTACCTAGAAGCCGTTCGGCACCTGCTGGGGCGCGAGCTAGAGGACGAGTTGCGCCGGGCGGCGCTGCAGTTTGCTCTGGACGGAAGGGGCTTTTCAGGCCGCACAGCCCGGCATTTCGTCAATCAAGTCGTGTGACCGGATGCAAAGCCCGGGCTCGAGCCCAGCCCCAGACGGCGACGGTTATGGTATACCAATTATCCTGGTTCTGAGCTATGATCTTCACCGTGCCTTAGCACGCAGCTAACCCGGCTGCAACTTCCCTGAGCAAAACTGTGGTTGGAGGGAACATGGCGAACGCCTTCAGTCAAACCCGGCCCCTGCGGGTTGCGGTCATCGGTTCCGGTCCTTCGGGAATCTACACCGCCGAAGCCCTGATCAAACAGACCTCGATTCCTGCCCAAGTAGACGTTTTTGACCGCCTGCCCACCCCTTATGGGCTGGTCCGTTATGGGGTAGCCCCAGATCACCAAACCATCAAGTCGGTGACCAAGGTCATGCAAAAGGTGTTGCAAGACCCCCGGGTGCGCTTTTTCGGCAATGTGTGTTTTGGCCAAGACCTCACCCATGCCGATCTTCGCCGTCTGTACGACGCGGTGGTCTACACTGTGGGGGCTTCCGCCGATCGCAACCTGGGCATCCCCGGAGAGGATCTGCCCGGCAGCCTCTCGGCCACAGAGTTTGTGGCCTGGTACAACGGCCACCCCGATCACGCCACCCGAAGCCTGGCCCTGGACATCCAGGGGGTGGCGGTGGTGGGGATGGGGAACGTGGCGGTGGACGTCACCCGCATCCTCAGCAAATCGGCGGAGGAGCTGGGTCGGACCGATATCGCCGACCATGCCCTGAAGGTGTTGGCCCAAAGCCAGGTGAAAGACGTGTACATGCTGGGCCGCCGCGGCCCAGCCCAGGCCAAGTTCACCACCAAGGAACTGCGCGAGTTGGGCGAGCTCAGTGAGGCCGACATCGTGGTGCGGGCGGAAGAGCTCGAGCTCGATGCGCGAAGCGCCGCCTCCATTGCCAACGACCCCCCCATGCTGAAAAACCTCGAGGTGCTGCGGGAGTTCGCAGCCAGGCCGCTTGGGGGCAAGCCCCGCCGGATCCACCTGCGCTTCTTGGTCTCGCCGGTGGAGATCCTGGGTCAGGACCGCGTGCAGGGGATTCGCCTCGAGCGCAACCGCCTGGACGAGAATCTCAACGCGGTAGGCACCGGAGTGTTTGAGCGCTTAGACGTGGGGATGGTGCTGCGCTCGGTGGGGTATCGAGGGGTAGCACTGCCGGATGTCCCCTTCGATTCCAGGCGGGGGGTCATCCCCAACCTAGGGGGGCGGGTGACGCGGGAAGGAAACGTTGTCCAGGGCGAGTACACCGCCGGGTGGATCAAGCGCGGCCCCAGTGGGGTGGTGGGCACCAACAAGGCCGATGCCGCTGAGACGGTAAAGCTGCTGCTCGAGGATGCCCCCAGCCTGCCCCTGGCCGAAGATCCGGCGCCCCAAGCCCTTTTACAGCTTTTGGAAACCCGGGGGGTTGAATTCATCAGCTTTGAGGGGTGGACCATACTGGACCACCACGAGGCCTCCCTGGGCCAGGCGGGGGGACGTCCCAGGGTCAAGGTGACCAACGTTCAGGAGATGCTGCAGCTGATCCGGGAAAAGCAGATGACCCCCTCTAGCTAAAGGCAAAAACACCTGTCAACCCCGCCTTGAACCGCTTCTCAGCCCCCCTTAAGAAACCTCGCATAAGGTCTGCTCAGCAGGTTTTCGGGGCCAGCTTAGCCCTTGCGGTGTGGTTTGGGAGGCAGCATGAAGCGATTGGGATTGGGTGTGTTAGCGGCGCTAATTTTGGCGGCCTGCCAGAATCAGGGGGTTTCACCGGGGGTAGATGCCCCTCCAGCGGCTCCCACTAACCTTAGGGTAAGCCAAGTTACCAGCAGTTCCGTCACCCTGAGCTGGGATGCTGTGAGTACGGCCTCTAACTACGTGGTCGAGCGCAAAAGCGGGGGGAGCGGCTATGCTCCACTGGCCAACCCAACCCAGCCCACCTACACCGACACCAGCCTGAGCGCCGATACCAGCTATACCTACCGGGTAAGCGCCAGCAACGGCAAAGGCCAAAGCGCGGGGGTAGAGCAGACGGTTCGCACCACCTCCGCCACCCCAGTTCAATTCAAAATAGAGACAGTAAAAACCGTTCAGGACACCGTTTGGGCCATGCGATTCGCACCCGATGGGCGGCTTCTGTTCACCCAGCGGGACGATCCTGTGGTCAAGGTGCACGCCCTCAACCTCAACAGCGGCAGCGTTACCGACTACAACGGTGCCTCTGCAGTGCTGAACGCTACGGGGGAGAACGGAGTGCTGGGCTTGGATCTTGACCCAAACTTTGCCACCAACAACAAGGTCTACCTCTGCTACACCTATGGCAGCGTGGGCAATGAGCACAACCGGGTCTCGAGCTTCACCCTCTCCGGGAGCAGCTTGAGCGGTGAAAAGGCGCTGCTCGAGATGCGCGGCGGGGCCCATCACAACGGCTGCCGGGTAGCCTTTGGCCCGGATGGCAAGCTCTATGTTTCCATGGGCGATAGCGCCCCTGCAGGTGATAGCCCCAGCGGGACCGACGCGCAAGACCTGAGCATCCTGGCGGGCAAGATCTTCCGGATCAATCCCGACGGCTCAATCCCCAGCGATAACCCCTTCTATAGCACCCAGAGCGGCGCCTCGAGGGCCATCTGGAGCTTCGGTCACCGCAACCCTCAGGGCCTGGCTTTTCAGCCAGGTACCGGCGCCTTGTGGTCTACCGAGCACGGCCCCATCACCCGCGATGAGCTGAACATCATCAAGCCCGGCAAAAACTACGGCTGGCCGCTGTGCTCGGGGGTGCAGGCCTATGGGGTTTCGCTCTACAGCGCTCCAGACACGGTAACCTACCCCTGCACCGGCCCCAACCTGACCGCTGCCAACTACCAGCCCGCGGTCGCGGAGTTTGCCGGGGGGGACGCCCCCACCATCGCCCCCAGCAACCTGATCTTCTACACCGGTAACGCCTTCCCTGCCTGGAAAAACGACCTGTTTTTTGTGACCCTCAAAACCGGCCGGCTCTACCACCTCAGGCTCAGCGGGGAGAAGGTGGCCAGCCAAGAAATCCTCATCAACAACACCAAGGGCCGGCTGCGCGACGTGGTGCAAGGACCCGATGGGCAGATCTACATCTCTACCGATGAGGGGCTGATCTTCCGTCTCTCGCCGCAGTGAGGCGGGTTGCGCCTCCGCCGAAACGGCTTGACCTCTTTTTCAGAAAGTTCTCAGAGCGGTTCCCTCGAGGGGCTAGACCCGCCAGGATAAGACTGCAGCCCGGGCTCATGGGCCCCCTATCTGAAGTCGCTACACTGACGGTATGAAACCCCTGCAAGCACTCCTGTTGGGATGGGTGGTGGGAATCGGGCTGGCCTCAGCCCAAACCATAGGGCTTCAGACCGTGGCCCAGAACCTCAACAACCCCCTCTTCATGACCTATGCCCCCGATGGTTCGAGCCGCCTGTTCATCGTGGAGCAGGGCGGTAAAATTCGCATCCTCCAGAATGGGAAGATTCTGGCCACCCCCTTTCTTGACCTCTCCAAGGGGATCTCTTGCTGTGGGGAACGCGGGCTGCTGGGGTTGGCCTTTCACCCGGAGTACAAGTCCAATGGCTTCTTCTTCGTGAACTATACCAATCCCCAAGGGAATACCGTGGTGGCACGGTACAGGGTCTCCTCAGACCCCGACCGGGCCGATCCCGCTTCAGGCCAGATTCTCCTCACGGTAGAGCAGCCCTACGCCAACCACAACGGCGGGATGCTGGCCTTTGGTCCAGACGGCTATCTCTACATCGGCCTGGGGGATGGCGGTTCAGGCGGGGATCCCCAAAACAACGCCCAGAACCTGGGCAGCCTGCTGGGGAAAATCCTCCGCATTGACGTCAACCGGCGCGAGGCCGGAAAGGCTTACGGCATCCCAGCCGATAATCCGTTCGTAAACCGTCCGGGAGCCCGCCCAGAGATCTGGTCCTATGGCTGGCGCAACCCTTGGCGCTTCAGCTTTGACCGCACCACCGGCGACCTCTGGGTAGGGGACGTGGGGCAAAACCGCTGGGAGGAGATCAGCTTTCAGCCTGCCGGGCAGGGCGGGGGCAACTATGGCTGGCGGATCATGGAAGGGACCCACTGCTACAACCCCAGCAGCGGCTGCAACAAGGAGGGGCTGATCCTGCCGGTGCTCGAGTACGGCCACGACGTGGGCAACTCGGTTACGGGGGGCTATCGCTACCGGGGCAAAGCCATCCCAGCCCTACAGGGGGCTTACTTATATGCCGATTTCGGCTCTGGGCGCATCTGGGCAGCCACTGAGAGCGGCGGCAAATGGGTGAGCCGGGAGCTGCTCCAGACCAGAATGAACCCCAGTTCCTTCGCCGAAGACCCGGATGGAGAACTCTACGTGATTGACCTGGGAGGGCTGATCTATAAGCTGGTTGCAAAATAGAGCGCTCTTCACAAAAATTGAGCCATCCAAGATTAAGAATTCTTTATCCTGAACAGAACTGTGGCCGCCTGTAAAGAGCGCGATAAACCGCAGCCGCACCATCAGGGCAGGCCCCAGGGGGGATACACCGGAGGCCCGCTGGGCTCGAGCCCCTTCGGGGTGGGGGCAATGCCCACCAACGGCAGGTTCAGCAGCGCGTAGAAGCGCGGTCCTGGCTGGCCCAGCCCCTGGGCCACACCCAGGCTGAAGTACGCGCCCTGCAGGGCATAAAACAGCGTGGTGTCTAAGCGCAACTCGGCCCCCAGGCTATAGCGCAGGTTGCTCAAGCTGAGCGGCGAGCCGGCCGTTCCCGCATCGGCAAACAGCGAAAGGCTGAGGTCGTCGAAGAACAGCGGCCATTCCCCCAAGCCGCGCTCGAGGCTCCAGGGGGGCAGGCGGTACTGCAACGAAAAGGCCACCGCCTGAGACCCTACCAGCTCGCCGGGGGGGTAGCCCCGCAAGCTGAGCGCAGGGAAGGCCGTGGGGCTGAGGGGGAGTACCCCTAGGTCAAAGGCATCCACCGCCAAGGGGGAGGTGGTTAATCCGCCGGCTGCCCGAAGGGTGAAAACATGGCTGCTCTCGATGGGCAGGCGGAAGGCGTACCCCAGGCTGCCCTGTAGCCGGGCTCGCCACTGCCCATCCAGAGGCCGCACAAACGCTGTCCCCACCATGCTGATCTGCGACTGCGCCCGGAATAGATCGGCAGCACTGCTGTTCAACGAGTAGAGCCCCAGGGAAAAAGCATGGGTAACGGTAGGGTGCTGGGGATCCAGGGTGGGCTCCCAAAGGGCGCTGCGGGTGTATTGAGCCTCCAGGCCACCCCCTGGGGCGTAGAACCCTACCCCCAAGGCCTGGACGCTCTGGGGCCCAATCCCCCAAAGCCGCAAGCTCAGGGGTTGGCCCAGGCCACCGTAACGATACCCGAGGTCATAGAGCAAGCCTCCCGCGCTGTCATAACCCGCGGTCACCGTGTAGGCATGGATTCCGATGGGATCGGTACCAAACAAGCTCACCCCCGCATAGCTAGAAAGCCCCAAGGCATCGCTGCTCAGGCCAAAGACCGGTGTCCAGTAGGGAGGCTCGAGGTAGCGCAGCGGGTCGTAAGGCGCTCCTTGGGCAGGTGGAAAGGGGGTGAAGGTCGGAAGCCCCTGGCGCGGCAGCTTCACCGGTCGCCAACTCGAGGGCGCATAGGGGATCTGGTAGAGATTGTATCCGGTGCTGTCGTAGCCGCTAAAAATAAGGTGTTGCCGGTCTTGGGAAACGGTGGGCATGAAGGCCCCCCCCAGGAGGTTGGTGACCTGGAATACCGCGCCATCCTCGAGCCGGTAGGCGTAAAGGTTGTAGACCCGGTCGGGGTCAGAACTGTAAATCACATACCGCCCATCCGGACTGAAGGTGGGGTCGGAGTCCACATTTTGATCCTGGGTCAGGGGGGTCAGCTCGCCGGTGTCGGGAACGTAGCGATAGAGGTCCTGAAAACCTCCCCGGCGCAACAGGGCCAGCACCAGGCTCTTGCCATCCGGGGCCACCGCAAATGACTGGATGAGCCCGTCCTGGTTGGGGAAATCCCGCAGGGGCTGAATTCGCTTCAAGTCCAGGAAGTACCGGGCCAGGATGCTCGAGCCATCCGGGGTATTTTGCGCAATGTAGAGGCTCTTGCCGTCCGGGGCATACCGAGCATAGTAGACCCGCTGGCCTTTGGTCAGGGGCTGCACGTTTCCGCTGCTCAGCTCGAGGCGATACATATCGGAAATGACCCGGTAAGAATCCGGCTGCTGAGCGGAGATAAACACCAAGCTGCGCCCATCCGGAGCCCACTGGGCCATGTCAATGCCCCCGTTAAGGATTTCGCGCTCCTCATCGCCCAGGCGCAGCCGCAACCCAGCGCGCAAGGGACTGTAGTGGCTGTAGATGAGCCCTGCGGCTGCATCGCTGGGAAACTGCGCGTAGAAGCCAAGGTTCGTCAGACGGGTGACCGGCGTGACCCCGGCAGCCCGGATCCGGGCGATCTCATCCTCAAACTGGTGGGGCAACCAGCCTACAAACTCGGCATAGATCTGCTCGAGGCTCAGACCAAAAGCCTTTTGGAAGGGTTCGTTGAAGTCCTTCAGCGGCGAGAGGCCCGCGTTCACCTCGGTAAAACGACGGACCGCGTCCGAGCCAAAGCGCACCTCCAGGTACCGCACCAACCAAGCCCCGTAGTTGTACACCAAAAAACCCACCGTGGGCCAGGTCTTTTTGGAATAGTACTGGCGCACTTCATCCAGGGTAGGAAGCTTCCCCTCCAACACCATCTGACGAATCACCATCCGGGTCTGGGAGTCGTTGAGGCGGGATTCGCCTAAAAACTTGTACTTCATATACACGGCCAAGCCCTCTACCAGCGGGATGGGCTTGAGCGCATTGGGAGAGGGAATTCGGCCAAAGATTCGGGTGCGATCTCGCCAGTCGCCCCGCTTTTGGTTGAGGTCTACCGCATGGACGATCTCATGGAAGATCACGGTTTGCCACCACGAGGGCAGCCGCACGTTAAAGCTGTCAGAAAGGCGAATCTGAGAGGTATAAATCCCCACCGTGTTGGTGATGGGGTCGGCAAAGCCGTTGGTGTAATCGCCCTGGTCGGAGAGCACCAGGTTAATCGTTCCTGGGGCTTCACCAAACTCCGCCACCAGCGTGGCGTAGGCGTCCTCGGCATAGAGGGCCGCTTCCGAGGCCACCCGCTCGAGCCCCTCTGGGTAGTGAAGGTTGAAGTGGGGGGTGGAGATCGTGTACCAGGCCTGCCGGGGATCAAACTGTGCAAACGCAAGGCTCAGAAGCAGCAACCCAAAGGCCAAAAGACGAGGCATTGGAGCCAGTATAGAGCGCTCTGCCTGCGAAGAGAGCGATAAAAATTCTCCGGGAAGAGAAAAACCCCCTCTCCAGGAGAGGGGGTTGGGCTCGAGGCGCCCTACTTCTTGACGATTTCTTCGAAGGACTCGCTGCCCAGCGGGCTGGGTACCCAGCCGCTGAGGTTGGTGCGCTGAGCCACCAGGGGACGGCTGTGCACGATGGGGATGCGCAGGGCCAGGTTGAAGGTCATCTCATCGGCCTGCTGATAGAGCTTGACGCGCTCGGCCTGATTGGTGCTGGTGTCCGCTTTGGTCAGCACCTCGGAAAGGTCCTTGATGTCCAGCGGTTTCCCGTTGGCATCGAAGAGGTCTTGGATCGGCGCGGCGAAGTGCGGGTCATAGAAGTTGGAGGGATCGCCATAGTCGCCGGTCCAGCCCAGCATGTAGGCCTGGAAGCCCGGAGCCTTCTTGCGGTCGTTGAGGTAGGTGGCCCAGTCTTTGGTCTGGAACTTCACCCGGATTCCGATCGCGGACAGATCTGCACCCATGGCCTCGGCAATTTCCTTGGGGGTGGGGAAGTACGGGCGCGAGACCGGCATGTACCACAGCTCGAGGTCAAAGCCGTTGGGGTAACCGGCCTCGGCCAGCATCTGCTTGGCCTTCTGCGGGCTGTATTCGTAGTCGGTCACCTTGGGCGACCAGTAGGTCTTCATAGCGGCCGGGGTGAAGTGTCCGTTGGTCACCCCCAGCTCGCCCCAGAAGGCCTTAACGATGGCCGGTTTATTGATGGCCATGGCAATGGCCAGGCGAACCCGCGGATCAGAGAGGGGCTTATAGATCGGGTTGAGGGCCAGGTAGCCCACGTTGAAGCTGGGGCGGAACAACGGTTTTACCGCACCCTGGAGATCCTCGAGGTTGGCCGGAGGAATATCGGTGGTGAAGTCAATCGAGCCCGCTTTCAGCTCAGCCAGCCGCGCAGCCGGGTCTTTGATGAAGCGGAAGACCACCCCATCCGATTTGGGCAAGCCCTTCTTCCAGTAGTTGGTGCTCTTCTCCAGGGTCAGCCGGTCGCCGGGCTGCCAGCTGACGAACTTGAAGGGACCGGTGCCCACCGCGCCCCCAGCCGGAGTGCCGTACTTGGCCCCTTGGGCCTTGATGGCGGCTGGGGAGGCGATGCCAAAATATCCAGAGCCGATGGCCGCCACAAATGCGGGGAAGGGCGAGTTCAGGACAAAGCGAATGGTGTACTTGTCCACCACCTGGATGTCCTTGAGCAGGCTGTTCGGATCTCCCTTAGGCCCCCCGAACAGATCGCTCCAGATTTCATAGTTGGAGCCGGCGTTAATCCGGGTGGGGTCCTTGGGGTCCCACCAACGGTTGACGTTGAAACGCACCGCCTCAGCGTCGAAATCGGTGCCATCCTGGAACTTAACCCCCTGGCGCAGGCGGAAAGTCCAGGTCTTGCCATCGGGTGAGGCAAACCAGCTAGTGGCCAAGCCCGCCATGGGATCGGTGGTGCCGGGTTTGAAATCCACCAGGGTGTCGTAGATCTGCCGCTGGGCATAGATAGATATGCCGTCGGTGATGTTGCCCGGCTCGAGGGTCACCGGTTCACCGTTAGAGCCAAACACCAGGGGTTTTTGGGCCAGCCCCAGGCTACCCAAAAGCCCTAGAGCCAAAAGCCCGACCAATGTACGCTTCATGCTTACTCCTTTCGCTACAAGCTATGGTAAAACTACGCCCAAGAGTATACAGGCTGACGCGGCTCTGGCAAACCCACCAAACGTTGGAGGAGCTTAGCGGCGCCTGCATATGAATTTTGCCCCCTCGCAGCCCCCACCGGCACCGAACCCCTAACCGCCCAGAGCGGTATTCTTCCTGTTTTGGGAAAAGCCTGCTGGCGATCTTGGGACAAATGTCCTAAAGAGCCTACAGGGCAAAGGTGGCACAATAGAGCCAACACCCCCCAGGGGGATTTTTCTCATGAATACACCTCGATCCTCTGTTTCGGCTGCTCATGCTTTTGCACGGTTCGCCTGGGTGGTATTGGCGGTTACCCTGGCCGTCATCGTCTGGGGGGATGTGGTCCAGGCCACCGGCTCAGGCGACGGGTGCGGAGCCCACTGGCCTACCTGCCAGGGGGCCCTCATTCCCAAGGGTTCAGGGCTGGCCCAGTTCATTGAATTCTTCCACCGGGTTACCAGTGGGGTTTCGCTGCTGTTGGTGTTGGGGCTGCTGCTGTGGTCCAGAAGAGTGTTTCCCAAAGGCCATCTAGCCCGCCTGGGAGCGGTGCTGGCGGTGATCTTCATCTTCACGGAAAGCCTGTTGGGTGCGGGGCTGGTGCTGTTTCGCCTGGTCGCCCAGGACACCAGCGTGGCCCGGGCGGTGATGGCCCCCCTGCACTTCGTTAATACCCTGTTGCTGGTGGCCTCGGTCGCGCTTACGGCCTGGTGGTCAGTGCGGCCCCAAAAACCCAGCTTGCAGGGCCAAGGGGCGGTGGGCTGGGCTTTGGGGGTGGGGGTGGCAGGGATCGTGGCGGTATGCATCTCAGGGGCCATCACCTCTCTGGGGGACACCCTCTTTCCCGTCCACAACACCACCGAAGCGGTGGCTCGAGCCCTCACGCCGGGAGAGCACTTTCTGGTGCGCCTGCGCATCTACCATCCTTTCATCGCTTCGGCGGTCAGCTTATACACCGTGCTGGCCGCCGGGTTCATCGCCGCCCAACGGCCCAGCCCAGATACCCGGCGCCTGGCCCGGCTGGTAGGGGTGGTGTTCGTGGTGCAGTTGCTGATTGGAATGATCAATATTCGCCTGGCTGTGCCCTTGTGGACCCAACTCACCCACCTGCTCTTCTCCGACCTGGCCTGGATCACCTGGTTGCTGCTGGGGGCCTCGGCGCTGGTGGCCCCTCGCCTGGGGCTCCGCGCCGCCCCAGCCCACAAAGCGGGCTAGACCCTCTTCACGTGATATGCTTTTTCACTGGCCTATGATGCACTCCCCCTCGCCCGGAGGCAAAACCCCATGACCTCGAGCCTGACCTCTACCGAAGCAGCCACCTGGCGCGATTACTTTTGGATGACCAAACCGAGGGTCATCAGCCTCCTGCTCTTCACCACCCTCACCACCCTGTTCATCGCAGCCAAAGGCTGGCCGGGTTTAGGGCTGTTCACGGTGACCTTTATCGGCGGGTACATGGCCGCAGCCTCAGCCAATGTCTTCAACATGGTGATTGACCGCGACATTGACGCCCGCATGCGGCGCACCGCCAAGCGCCCCACTGTCACCGCTAAGGTCAGCACCCTAGACGCGCTGCTGTTTGCTGGGGCCTTGATGGTCGGCTCTTTTCTCCTGCTGTGGTTAGGGGCCAACCTCACAGCGGCCCTTTTGGCCATGGCCGGTCTGGGTTGGTATGTGCTGGTCTACACGCTTTTCATGAAGCGCCGCTACTGGAGCAACATCGTCATCGGTGGGGCCGCAGGGGCCTTCCCCCCCTTGGTGGGCTGGGCCGCTGTAACCGGCGACCTGAGCCTCTTCGCCTGGTACTTATTCCTGATCATTTTCTTCTGGACCCCGGTGCACTTTTGGGCCCTGGCCATCATGATCAAGGATGACTACGCCGCCGTAGGCGTGCCAATGCTGCCGGTAGTGCGGGGGGATCAAGAAACCGCCCTACAAATCGGCTCATATGCCATTCTGACCACCGTGATCTCCCTGATCCCAGTGCTGATGGGTGAATTGCGGTTGTTCTACCTGGTCTGTGCGGTGCTGCTGGGGGGGCTTTTGCTGCTGCGAAGCTGGCAGCTCTACCGCACCCAAGAGCGCCGGGTAACCGTCTCGCTCTACAAATACTCCATGCTGTACCTAGCCCTTTTGTTCGTCGCCATGGCCGTAGACCGGGCCACCTAGGGATAAAGGAGTTCTCCAAAATGTAGCACCTCAGGATAGCCAGACCCAAGCAAAGCCGTCATAATACCGAAATCAGTGGAGGATCGAGCGAATGTTGCAACGTATAGGAGTCATCACCGCGCTTGTACTGGGCCTCGCCCTGGCCGCCAGCCCTGGGCAAGTTGGAAACCATGTCCTGGATATCCTCAATCCCAGCACCTCCTACAATCGCGAGGTGGGTTATCTGCTGCGCTGGGTGCTGGCCTTCGCTGCGGTGGTGTTTGTGGTGGTGACTGGGCTTATGACCTACGTAACCCTCAAGTTCCGCCGCACCGGACGGGAGACCGGCGAGCCGGTTCAGTTTCACGGCAACGACCGCATCGAGGTGCTCTCGATCATCATCCCCACCCTGATTGTGTTTATCATCTTCGGGCTCACCGCCCAGAGCATGTTCAAGCTAGACCGCATTCCCCCAGGGGCCATGACCGTAGAGGTCAAGGGTTGGCGCTATTGGTGGGATTACCACTATCCCGAGCAAGGCATACGCAACTCGAGCGAGCTCATCGTTCCGGTAGGTAAGCCTCTGGTGCTCGAGGTGACCGGAGGCGATGTCATCCACTCCTACCGCATCACCAGCTTGGTGGGAACCCAAGACGCCATCCCCGGATTCACCACCCGCATCATCGTGACCCCTGAAAAGGTCGGCGATTATTACGGTCAGTGCGTGGAGCTGTGTGGGGCCAGCCATGCCAACATGCGCTTCCGGGTCAAGGTGGTGCCGCAGGAGACCTTCGACCGATTCGTCCAGGAGGCCAAAGCCTACCAGGCCCCCCCACCCAGCGACCCCACTTTGGCCAAGGGGGAAAGCCTCTTCAAAGCCAATTGCGCGGGGTGTCACGCCCTCAAGGGGGTTAGCCCGGTCAACCCGGCCACCCTGCAAAACCCCGATCTCACCTTCTTCGGCAACCGCACCACATTGGGTTCAGGAATGTGGCCCAACACCCCGCAGTACCTAGAAGCCTGGATCAAGGACGCCCCCGGCCTTAAGCCCGGGATTCGCATGCCGGCCTTCCCCCAGCTCTCGAGCGCGGATGTCAAAGCGATCGCCGATTACCTGCTGAGCCATAAACTCGAGGGCTTAGATTTCAACTTCCCCGAGAGCCAACGCTATTAGTGAAGCCGCACGCGCGGCCCGGCGATGCCGGTACTTAAGGAGGTTCTGAACATATGGCCGTAACCGCACCCAACCAACCCACCCGCCCGGGTTTCGGAGCCTTTCTCTGGGATTTGTTCACCACCAGCGACCACAAAAAGGTGGGCATGATCTATCTGGTCACCTCCTTCGTGGTCTTCGGGGTGGCTGGCCTGATGGCCGTGCTGATCCGTTGGCAGCTCCACGCCCCCGAACAGACCTTTCTGGTCGGTGACACCTATAACCGCATCCTTACCCTGCACGGCGCCAGCATGCTGTTTTACTTCATCATCCCCGCGGGGCTTTCTGGGTTCGGCAACTTCATCCTGCCGCTAATGCTGGGGGAGCGCGACGTAGCCCTACCCCGAATCAATGCCTTTGCCGCCTGGCTCTTTGTGTTCTCCATGCTGATCATTTACGCCTCGCTGTTCTTTGGCGGGGCCCCAGATGTGGGCTGGACCTTCTATTACCCCTTTTCCAAGGTACAAGGCCCCGGCACGGACTTCTTCATGGTGGGGGTATTGCTGGTTGGGCTTTCTTCGCTGCTGGGCTCAGCCAACTTCGCTGCTACCGTCTATAACCTTCGCACCAAGGGAATGGGCCTATGGAAGATGCCCATCTTCGTCTGGAGCATCTTTGCCACCTCAATGCTCTCCCTCTTCGCCCTGGCCGGAATCACCGCGGCCAGCCTCACGGTTTTCCTCAGCCGCAAGCTCGACCTGACCCTCTTCAACTCAGGGATTGGCGGCGACCCGGTACTCTACCAACAGTTCTTCTGGTTCTATTCTCACCCAGCGGTGTACATCATGTTGCTGCCCTATCTGGGGATCGCCGCTGAAATCGCCTCGACCTTTGCCCGCAAGCCGGTGTTCGGTTATCGCTTCATGGTTTTCGCCCTGGTGGGGATTGCGGTGGTAGGGTTCTTGGTCTGGGCCCACCACATGTTCACCGTGGGGGAGAGCCTGCTGTTCCAACTGGTCTTCGTGTTCTTCACCGCCTTAGTCGCTGTACCCACCGGGGTTAAGATCTTCAGCTTGTTGGGCACCCTATGGGGAGGGCAGCTCGACTTCAAAACCCCCCTGCTCTTCGTGATGGGATTCATGTTTAACTTCCTGCTGGGCGGGATTACCGGGGTGATGCTGGCGGTAGTCCCATTCGACTATCAGGTGCAGGATAGTTACTTCGTAGTGGCCCACTTCCACAATGTATTGATGGCTGGGTCAGGGTTCTTGGCCTTTGCTGGGCTCTACTACTGGTGGCCCAAGATCACTGGGCGAATGTATCCCGAGCGTTGGGGGAAGATCCATTTCTGGTTGTTTTTGGTGGGCTACCTGGTGACGTTTATGCCCCAATATGTGCTGGGCTTTTTGGGGATGCCCCGGCGCTACTACACCTACCCGGATGGGCTCTACCTGTGGAATCAGCTCAACTTCGCCTCTACCGTTGGAGCCTTCATCCTGGCTCTGGGAGGGATCGCCTGGCTGATCGCGATGATCCAGAGCTTCCGTCAGAACGTCAAAGCACCGGACAACCCCTGGGGTGGACACACGCTCGAGTGGGCTACTAGCTCTCCCCCACCCTCCTATAACTTTGCCGTCAACTTCCCTACGGTGTTCAAATCCGAACGCCCGCTCTACGATTGGGAAAAAGAAGGCCTCAAACCCACCCCAATCAATCCGGCCACCATTCATCTGCCGGCACCCACGGTCTGGCCCTTTATGACCGCGGTGGGGCTTTTCATCACAGGGATTGGGCTAGCGCTCCCCTGGACCTCAGGAGGATTCATCAACGGCTGGCTGGTGGTGGGCATCCTAACCTTCATCTACAGCCTGTTCCGTTGGGCCCTACGGCCTGAGTACGATGTTCCCGTACATCACCACACCGTAACCGGCAAGTCCAATGCCTGGGTGGGGATGGCCTGGTTCATCGTCTCGGAGATTGCGCTCTTCGGCATCTTGATTGCCGGCTACCTCTACTTGCGCTTGACCGGGCACGCGGTTCCACCCGAAGAGCGGCCTGCCCTGTGGTTGGCCCTGCTCAACACCTTTTTCCTGGTCAGCAGCTCCTTCACCGTCCACTATGCCCACCACGATCTGCGCACCGGTAAGCTTTCGGCTTTCCGGTTAGGGCTCCTCATCAGCATTGTGCTGGGGGCTATCTTCTTCCTGTTCCAGATCTACGAGTTTACTACCTTCCTGCACCACGTAGACTACACACAACAGCTCTGGGCCAATGCTTTCTTGCTGATCGTAGGGCTGCACGGGGCACACGTGGTAATCGGTGGAACCGGCCTGAGTCTGGCCTATGCCCAAGGATTAGCGGGCAAGATCACGCCGCACGAACAGGGCACCTTAGAGGGCTCTTCAATGTACTGGCACTTGGTGGACGCGGTGTGGTTGTTCATCGTGTGTATTTTCTACATCTGGTAGCCATGCTCCAAAGCAAAAGGGCGGGAATTCCCGCCCTTTTGCTTGGACCCTAAGCTTTAGCCTTTGGCTCTCCCTGTGCTATACTTGCAAGGCTGTCGAGTTCACCAAGATCCCGCGCGCCGGGGCACTCCGCAGCAAAGGTGTAGGAGAGATCATGGCAAAGATGAAGACCCACAAGGGCGCCAAAGGCCGTGTCAAGATCACGGCTACAGGCAAGGTTATCGCCAAAAAGCCAGGCAAACGGCATCTCAACTGGCACAAGTCGGGCAGCACTCGCCGCAGCAAGGGCCGCAGCTTTACCTTTTTCAAAGGCGAAGAGCGTCGCGTCCACGAGCTGATGCCTTACGACGTATAAGGGAGGAGTGAGCCATGCCACGCGCCAAAACCGGTGTTGTTCGCCGCCGCAAGCACAAGAAGATTCTGAAGCGGGCCAAGGGCTTCTATGCCTTGCGCTCCAAGAGCGTTCGCAAGGCCCGCGAGACCCTGTTTAGCGGAGCCATGCGCTCCTTCAACGATCGCCGCAAGAAGAAGGGGGACATGCGGCGCATCTGGATCGTGCGCATCAATGCCGCTGCCAGACAGCACGGCTTGAGCTACAGCGTGTTTATGCACGGCCTAAAGAAGGCGGGGATTGAGCTGGATCGCAAGATTCTGGCCGACCTGGCGGTGCGCCAGCCTGAGGCCTTTGCTGAGTTGGTCAACCGGGCTAAGGCCTAGGGCCCAACTTGCTCACAGTAGGGACGCATAGCATGCGTCCCTATGTTTTTGGTGGGGCCTCGAGCCCCATTACCCCGAAAGCCTCCTGAATTGCCAGCGGAACCGCCTTGGGCCGCCCCCGTACCGCATCAATCCAAACCCAGTCGGTATCGCACTCCACCAGCAGCGCGTGATCGGCAACCCGGCGCACCTCGTTATGGCGGCTGGCCCGAAAGCCTTTGAAAGCGGTGATCTGGGTAGAAACCTCCAGCCGATCGCCCAGCACTGCGGGGCGATGGTATCTAATCACATGCTGATACACCACCGGGATGACCCCCAGGGCTTTCAAAACAGGGAAGCCCATGCCCACCCGTGCAGCATGGGCTACCACCACATCTTCGATATAGCGCAAGTACACCGTGTTGTTAACGTGCTCGAGCTCGTCAATATCCTCTGCACGAACGATGATCTGGTGTTGGTGATGGGTGCGCGGATCCATACACCCTAAGGTAACCGATGGGGGAAGAGGGTGCCTGAGGGAGTCCCAGGTCTGAGCCCACGGTTTAGTCCGGCCCTGGGTTTCTCTCACCTGGAGGCGATACAATTACCCCATGCTGGCTCGAGTCCAAGGGTTTTTCCTCGAGCGCCCTGTAGCCCGGGTGGTGGCTTTCTTCACCGCGCTTAATCTGCTCACCGTGTTGGGCTTTACCCTGCTGGTTCCGGCCCGGCCCATCACCCTCTCGGCCCATCTGCCGATCAACGACCCTACCCAGACCGCTGTGCGCGTAGGGGCCGCCCTGGGGCTATATGCCCTGGTGCTGTGGGGGGTGCGGCCTGGGGTGCGCCGGGCCTGGGAACTGCTGGTTCTGGCCCTGGTCGGGGCGCTGGTGCTGGGGACCCTCACCCATTACTATCTGCCCTTTCTGGCCCTGGGGCTGATCCCGGTGGTTGCTCGCTATTGGATGCCACTGTGGGCGGTGCTGCTATTGGTAGCAGGAATTGTCGCCCTTTCGGCCTGGTGGGCCACCCACGAACCCCTGCAAATCACCTTCGAGATCGTCCAGACCGAGAACCCAAGGGGAGGGGGCTGGAGCGTACAGGCCAGACCCACACCCTACCCCAATCTGGGCCTGGCTTTCTTCGTATTCATCGCTTTCCTGTTCGCGGGGTACTCGCTATTCGCCCTCGAGGTTCTGGTGCGTGAAGCTCGAGCCAAAGAAGAGCTCTGGAACACCCGCCGAGAGTTGCTGGAAGCCTCGCGCCAAACCGGAATTTTAGAGGAGCGGCAGCGGCTGGCCCGGGAAATCCACGACACCCTGGCCCAGAACTTCGCCAGCATCGTGGTCCAGCTCGAGGCGGCTGAGGCCGCTGCTGAAAACGAAACCTCTGCCGGACGCCACCTCGAGCAAGCCCGCAACTCTGCCCGCGAAGGGCTCTCCGAGGCTCGGCGGATGGTCTGGGCCATGCGCCCGGAGATTCTCGAGAACGCCTCCCTGCCTGAAGCCTTGAGCCGCTTGTTGCGGCGCTGGCAAGAGGAGAGTCGGGTAGAAGCCACCCTCACCGTGACCGGGGATCCCCGCCCGCTGCATCCCGAGCTCGAGGTGAGCCTGTTGCGCATCGCCCAAGAGGCCTTGGCCAATGTGCGCAAACACTCCCAGGCCAAAACCGCCTCGGTTACCCTGTCCTACTTAGATGACCTGGTGCTAATGGACATCCAGGACGACGGAGTGGGGTTGCAGCCGGCCTTGGTCGGGAGCTTTGGGCTGCGCTCCATGCGTGAACGGGTGGAGCGGCTGGGGGGGGTGTTCACCCTCGAGAGCGAGCGTGGGCTGGGCACCATTCTGGCGGTCAGCCTACCCCTGGAGCCCCCGGTGAGCCCAGCCGAGGTGGTCGCGTGAGGCAACTCCTGCCGGAAAGCCCTATACCATGAACCCCATTCGAATCCTGGTGGCAGACGATCATCCGGTAGTCCGGGCCGGACTGGCTGGGCTGCTCAACTCTCAGCCCGATTTTGAGGTGGTGGGGGAGGCGGCCAATGGCGCAGAGGCCCTCGCCCTTGTGGAAAAGCTGCGCCCACAGGTGGTCTTGATGGACTTGCGGATGCCTCAGATGGATGGGGTGACCGCAATCCGCCAAATTCGCAGCCATCACCCCAAAACCCACGTGTTGGTCCTAACCACTTACGACAGCGACAGCGAGATCGTGCGCGCGGTAGAGGCTGGGGCAACCGGCTACCTGCTCAAGGACGTGCCCCGTGAGGAGCTCTTTCGGGCGGTGCGGCTATGTGCTCGAGGGGAGGCGGTGCTCTCCCCACCCGTAGCCGCACGGCTGTTGGGCCGGATGCGTGGCCCCGCCGAGGAGAATTTATCCACGCGTGAGCTCGAGGTGCTCACCTTAGTGGCCAAAGGCTACTCCAACAAGGAGGTGGCTCGAGCCCTAAAAATCAGCGAGGCCACTGTCAAAACCCACCTGCTGCACACCTTCGGTAAGCTCGGGGTAGATGACCGCACCGCAGCGGTGACCGCGGCCCTGGAGCGGGGAATTCTACGGCTGGAAGGCTGAAACCCACCTTGGCCCTCTTCAGGAAGGGTCGGCCTGGGCCCTATCCGCTTCCCCGTGGAGCGGCTTAGATTAAGAGACATTCGGATGGATCACCGACAAACCAGCCGTGAGCCCGCTACCATTGGGCCGTTTGGAGGCCTGCATGAAGAAAGCCCTGCTGACCGCTCTACTCTCTGCCGCCCTGGGCAGCCTGGCCCTAGCGGATGGTTTCTCGCTCACGGTCAACCTGCCCATTTTGCCGCAGTTCGGAATCTTGGGCGGACAATTCATCTCACCCTACCGCAGCTATCGCGGCACCGCCCTCAACTACACCGTCAGCACCGCCAATAACGTGGTGGTGGGCGGGAGCCTGCGCCCGGGCTTCTCTGCTGGGAATTTCGCCCTGAGCAGCCGGGTGGGCGGGGTGATCGTGACCAAGCTCAACCAAACCGATACCGGCTACGTGGAAGGGGCGGTTCACCTGGGTTCGAACCAGTATTTTGTGCCTGGTCCATTTGGCCTGGATGCCGATTTGGGCGGAGAGGTCTTCATCGCCCAGCGCGCCGCCCAGAACCTGGCCCTGTACGGGGGAGCCGGGCTTACCGGAACGCTCACGCTGGTGCCCTCCCTGCAGCTTGGGGCCATCCTCAACGCCTATGCTGGGCTCAAGCTCGAGCTAACCCAGGATTTGGATGGCTACCTCGAGGGTGGCCTGGTTTATCCCTTCGGGGGCAGCTTGGGCTACGATGTGACCGCTTCCTTGTACTACACGGTGATTCCCGGCGGGCGCATTGGAGTCTACACTGGCTTCCTCAACCAAAGTGGGGTGGGCGGGGCCGGGGCGTTCAAACTGGGGCTGGCCGGGGAGTTTACCGAGAAACCCGAGACCCTGGGCACGCCCGGCAACTACCTACCTTAATTGCCCCGTTGGATCTGGGGCACCAGCGGACGGCCTCTCACCGTCCGCTTTTTGCTTGGCTTTTAAGACCGGTATGCTGGGCGTATGGGCAGAAGCAAAGCCGACTTACTCGGTGAACTCAAAGCCAGAAACGTGCAGTTTCTGCGGCTGCAATTCACCGACATTTTGGGCATCAACAAAGCCGTAGAGCTGCCGGTCGCGCAGTTCGAGAAGGCCCTGGATGGCGAGGTGGTTTTTGATGGCAACTCGATCGAAGGGTTCGGGCGCAACGAGGTCGAGGAATCGGACATGCTGCTGCGGCCCGACTATGACACCCTGCTGGTCTACCCGGAAGGCTTAGAGCCTACCCCTCAGGGCACGGTGGCCCGCCTCATCTGCGATGTGACCGACCCCAATGGGAAGCCCTTCGAAGGGGATCCGCGCCAGGTGCTCAAGCGCCAGCTCGAGCGCCTTTCCCAGCACGGGTTCGACAACTTTTACGTAGGGGCTGAACCGGAGTTCTTTCTCTTTGCCCGCAGCCCCGAGGGCAGCCCTACCACCCAGACCTTCGACCGGGCAGGGTACTTCGACCTGGCCCCCACCGACCGGGGCGAGGAAGCCCGTCGGGATATGGTGAACACCCTGGCGGCCTTGGGGTTTCAGATCGAGGCCGCCCATCATGAGGGGGCTCCTGGGCAGCACGAGATTGATTTCAAGTACGCCGAGGCCCTCAAGACGGCGGATGATCTAACCACCTTTAAGTTCGTGGTCAAGCGGGTAGCCATTCACCATGGTCTCCACGCCACCTTCATGCCCAAGCCCGTAGCTGGGATCAACGGATCGGGGATGCACCTGCACCTCTCGCTGTTCAAGGGGGGCCAGAACGCCTTTTTTGATCCCCAGGGTGAGTACGAGCTGTCCAGCACCGCGCTCTCCTTTATCGCGGGGCTCCTGGAGCACACCGATGGGATGATGGCGGTAACCAACCCGCTGGTCAACTCCTACAAGCGCCTCACCCCAGGCTACGAGGCTCCGACCAGCGTGGCTTGGTCGGTCTCGCACCGCTCGGCGATGATCCGCGTGCCCAAGCGCAGAGGGGTGGGAACCCGGGCTGAATACCGGATCCCCGACCCTTCCTCCAATCCCTACCTGGCCTTGGCGGTGATCCTGGCCGCAGGGCTGGACGGCTTGGAGAACAAGCTCACCCCACCTCCCCCCATTGAGCGCAGCGTCTATGACCTCTCGGTACGCGATCGGCGCAAGTACCGGGTAAGCGAGCTGCCGGGCACTCTGGGGGAGGCCCTCGAGGCCCTGCGCAGGAATCGAATCATCCGCGAGGCCCTGGGCAAGGATGTTTACGATAACTTTGTGGCCGCCAAGGAGCTCGAGTGGGGCTCCTACCGCACCGCGGTTCACCGTTGGGAGTTGGACCAGTACCTGGCCGAGTATTAGAAAAGCCGCGCCTTGCCCTCCATACCATTTGGCTCAGGGGGCTCCACCCATCGGTGGAGGGTCAGCCCCCCCCTGCGGCCTTTGTGCTAGCGCGTCCAGCACAGGCCTCAGCACCCCAAGGCGATTCGGGATGACCTCGAGCTGTACTCATAAACTCATCCAAACGGTGTAGGCTACACTTGGCCGGAAAGCCTAAATCACCCCCCATCGTTGACAAAAATCGGCGCAGGGTAGGTAGAATAGGCCAGCCAAAACCAGGCTAACTAGATACCTCAGGAGGAACGGCATGAAGAAACTGGCAATTCTGGCAACAGGGGTCTTGGCCCTCAGCCTGGCCTCAGCCCAGACCGTTATCAAGATCGCTTCGGTATCCCCCCTTTCTGGACCCCAGTCCGTGCTGGGTGAGAGCATCAAGCTGGGGGCTCAGCTCGCCATCGAGGAGGCCCAGCCCCGGTTTAAGGCCATGGGCTTTGACCTCCAGTTCGCCCCCCAGGATGACCAGGCTACCCCCGATGTCGGCGTGGCGGTGGCGCGGCGCATCGTCAACGACCCGGATCTCTTGGGCGTGGTCGGGCACCTCAATTCCGGCGTGGCCATCCCGGCCTCAGAGGTCTATAAAGACACCAACCTGGTGATGGTCTCCCCGGCCAACACCAACCCCCGGATCACCGATCGCGGTTACTTGAATGTGAACCGGGTCTGCGGCCGTGACGACGTGCAGGGTCCGGTAGGGGCCGAGTACGCGGTCAAGACCCTTAAAAAGACCCGGCTCTTCGTGATCCACGACAAAACCGCCTACGGGCAGGGTTTGGCCGAGGCCTTTGCCAACCGGGCCAAGGAGCTCGGAGCCACCGTGGTGAGCTTTGTGGGCACTGAGGAAGCCTCTAACTTCCAGCCCCTGATCCTCCAGATGCGGGCCCAGAAACCAGACCTGGTCTACTACGGTGGAATCTACGACAAGGGCGGTGTGCTCATCAAGCAGATGCGCGAGCGCGGTCTGGCCATGCCGGTGATGGGTGGCGACGGTCTGGATAGCTCGGAGCTGGTCAAGATCGCGGGCAAGGCGGTCATTGGCACGCTCTACACCACCACCTCTGGCCCGATTGATACCCTGCCCAAGGCGGCGGCCTTCGCCAAAAACTACAAGGCCAAGTTCGGTAAGGACTCCGAGGCCTATGGAGCCTACGCCTACGATGCCACCAATGTGATCCTGGCGGGCCTTGAGGCTGCCATCAAGGCCAACGGGGGCAAAAAGCCCACCCGTGAGGAAGTCGCCAAGGCCGTGCGTCAGGTCAAGCTCGACGGCATTACTGGGCGCATCGAGTTCGACGACAAAGGGGACCGCAAGCTCTCCGATTACTACGTGATCTACATGAAGACCGACAGCTACCCTGGGGTGGTGCAGAAGATCATCCAGTTCGCCCCGCCCAAGAAGGGCTAAAACCCTGTTCGATCAAGCCAGCGGCTCCCTCGGGGGCCGCTTGGTTTTTGGCTCGGATCCCCACCATGCCAACTCCAGGTAAATACCGGTTGTCAGGGGAAGGTCAACCCGGTATACTCTGCCCAGCTTGAAACAAGAATGGGTACGAACAGCGTCTGATGCACGGAGTGGTTCTTTTTGGTATAGTTCCTCCGTCACCTTGTGAAACTTGCCTTGCATCACATTCCAGGAGGAAAACCGCTTGTCCATCGCTGAACTGCTCTCGATCTTGCCCCAAACCCTGCTCGAGGGGCTGCTCTTGGGGTTTGTCTACGCTATGGTGGCCCTCGGCTATACCATGGTCTATGGGGTGTTGGGGCTCATCAATTTCGCCCACTCGGAGATCTTCATGATCGGGGCGGTTACCGGGATTGAGGTCTTCCGCTATCTAGGCAATGGGGGCAACCCCTACCTGATTTTGCTGCTGGCCTTCATCGTAGCCGCAGCGGTCTCGGGAACGGTGGCGGTTTTGGTCGAGCGCCTGGCCTACCGGCCCCTGCGCCGCCGGGGTTCCAAAAACGTGCTGGTTCCGCTCATCACGGCGATCGGGGTTTCCTTCTTGCTGCAAGATCTGGTGCGGGCGATCGAGGCCCTGTGGCATAACGAGTTCAACCTGCAATACCCCAGCTACGACACCTTCAACTACGATGTTCTCTCTAAGCTAGGGAGCCCCCTGGGCCTAACCCTGGCCGTCAAGGGCCTTATCGTGATCCTGGTCTCCATCTTGATGCTGGCCGGGCTCAACTACCTGGTCAACCGCACCAAGCTGGGCAAAGCCATCCGGGCCGTGGCTCAGGATATGAGCACCGCCGGGCTGATGGGCATCAACCCCGATGTGATCATCTCGCGCACCTTTCTGATCGGGGGTTCGCTGGCCGGGGTGGCAGGGGTGCTGTTCGGGTTGGTGTATACCAACGTTACCCCTTATTCCGGCTTCCAACCTGGGATCAAGGCCTTTACTGCGGCGGTCCTGGGGGGGATCGGCAACATCCCCGGAGCGGTGGCCGGTGGGCTGGTGCTGGGGGAGCTCGAGACCCTGGGTGGAACCTACCTGGGCTTTTTGACCGGAGGCAATTTCGGCAGCGAGTACGCCCAGGTGCTGGCCTTTTTGATCCTGATTCTGATTCTGCTCTTCCGGCCCCAGGGCTTGTTTGGCCAGAATGTGAGTGAAAAGGTATGAAGGAAGCCCAAGCCAATCTCGTGGTACCGGTGGTGGCTGCACTGGCCTCGCTATGGGCCCTGCTCTCCCCTGCCAACTCCCTTGCCAACGCGCTGCTGCTGGTGGCCTTGGCCTTGGTGGCCCTGCTCAAACCCCAGCAGTGGGTACGGGCCCTGACCTTAGCCGGGCTTACGGTGGTGTTCACCGTGCTCATCCGCGAGCAAAGCGATGACAAATTTGCCTTCTACGGCCTGATTGGAACCTTGCTTTCGGCAGCCCTGCTCAAGGTCCCCACCTATATCAAAGTGCTCATCGGGGTGGCCATTCTGTTTGTCTCGATCCCTTTGGCCGGGCTCGGCAACTCCCTGTTCCTCGAGCTGGGGGTGCAGGTGGCCATCTTCTCGGCCCTGGCCCTGGGGCTCAACGTGGTGGTAGGGCAGGCTGGCCTCCTGGACTTAGGCTTCGCGGCGTTCTTCGCCATCGGGGCCTACACCTGGGCCATCTTCGGCTCGGGGCAGGCCAACAACTTCATCGCCGGGAACCACTTCCCCCTCAACCCCTGGCTGTTCTTCGTGTTCTTGCCTATCGCGGTGGTGACAGCGGCCATCGTGGGGGTGTTGATTGGACTCCCGGCCCTGCGGCTGCGCGGGGATTATCTGGCCATCGTCACGCTCGGCCTGGGTGAGGTAGTGCGGGTGCTGGCCAACAACCTCGACCATCCCATCAACCTTACCAACGGCCCCCAGGGCATTACCCCGGTGGGCCGCCCGCCGGTGGACTGGCTCATCAATATCCTCAACGGTCTGGGACTGGGCCGGGTCTATGGCCGCCCCATCGATGAGAGCATCACCTACCAGATCTTCTTCTATGTGTTGGCGCTGGTGGTGGTGGCCATTGTGATTGTCGTGAACGTGCGGCTTTCCAACTCGAGGTTTGGCCGGGCTTGGGTGGCGATCCGCGAGGATGAGATCGCTGCCAAGGCCATGGGCATCCCGCTCCTGCCCACCAAGCTCCTGGCTTTTGCCACCGGCGCAGCCTTCTCTGGGGTGATGGGGGCCATCTACGGTGCCAAGCAGACCTTCGTCAACCCGGAATCCTTCACCCTCAACCAGAGCATCTTCATCCTGGCGATGGTAATTCTGGGCGGGATGGGCAATATCGGCGGGGCGGTGGTGGGGGCCACCGCGGTGACGCTGCTCAACATTGACATCCTCAAAAACCTCTCCGATCAGCTCAATACCTGGAGGCAAACCGGGTTCACCCTGCTGGGCTACAACTTCGCCAACCTCCCCACCCAGCTCGAGCCGGCCAAGTACGAGCGCTTCGTGTTTGGTTTGATCTTGATCTTGATGATGATCTTCCGACCTGAGGGGCTGATCCCCGAACAACGCCACCGAGCGGAGATGGAAGAGGCACGGCTCGAGGCCAAGGATGAAGGGAAGCTTCAGGAGGGATCGGCATGAGCCCAACCCCCCAGGTCCCCCCGCTTGCCCTAGACGTGCAAGACGTCACCAAGCGCTTCGGTGGGCTGGTGGCGGTGAACAGCGTGAGCCTGCAGGTCAAGCCCCAGGAAATTTTCTCGATCATCGGGCCCAATGGGGCTGGGAAGACCACCTTTTTCAACCTGTTGACCGGCATCTATAAGCCCGACACCGGCAAGGTGCTGTTTTTTGGCAAAGACCTGACCGGGATGTCCCCCGACAAGGTGGCGCGCCAGGGCGTCGGGCGCACCTTCCAGAACATCCGGCTGTTCAAGGCCATGACGGTGCTGGAAAACGTCCTGGTCGGGCATCACACCCTAATCTCGGCCTCCTATCTGGACTCCCTACTGCATACCGGGCGGTACTTCGCCGCTGAGAAAAAGGCCAAGGAACGGGCCATGGAGCTTCTGACCTACATGAACCTGGACCGCAAGGCCCAGACGGCCGCCTCCTCGCTCTCCTATGGGGAGCAGCGCCGTCTCGAGATTGCCCGGGCTTTGGCCCTAGAGCCCAGGCTGCTGTTTCTGGACGAGCCTGCCGCCGGAATGAACCCTCAGGAAACCGAGGATCTTAAGGTGCGGGTGCGCAAGCTGCGTCAGGATCTAGGCCTGACGGTGGTGCTGATCGAGCACGACATGAGCATGGTGATGAGCATCTCTGACCGGATCGCGGTCCTGGAGTACGGTAGCAAGATCGCCGAGGGATTGCCGGCTGAGATCCGCAACAACCCTCGAGTGGTCGAGGCCTACTTGGGCAAAGGCGCAGCAGGAACGGCTGGAGACAAGGTATGAGCTTGCTCGAGGTCAAAAACATCTACACCTTTTATGGGCAGATCCAGGCCCTCAAAGGGATCTCGCTCGAGGTCAACGAGGGGGAGATCGTCACCCTGATCGGCTCCAACGGGGCCGGTAAAAGCACCACGCTGCGCACCATCAGTGGGATGAACAAGCCCCGCCGGGGTGAGGTGCTCTACCAGGGCAAACCCATCCATAAAATGCCCGCCAACCAAATCGTGGCCCTGGGGATTAGCCACGTCCCCGAGGGGCGGCGTATCTTTCCCCGGCTGACCGTGGAGGAGAACCTCGAGATCGGGGCTTACCTGCTCAACGACAGCAAGTTGGTACAAGAGCGCAAGGAGCGGGCCTTCGGCCTCTTCCCCCGCCTGGCCGAGCGCCGAACCCAGAAGGGCGGGACCCTCTCCGGCGGTGAGCAGCAGATGCTGGCCATTGGCCGGGCCCTGATGCAAGACCCCAAACTGCTCCTGATGGATGAGCCCTCGATGGGGCTGGCTCCGGTGCTGGTGGACTTCATCTTCGAGATCATCCAAAAGCTCAACCAGGAGGGAAAAACCATTCTGTTGGTGGAGCAAAACGCACGCCTGGCCCTAGAGATTGCCCACCGCGGCTACGTGCTGCAGACCGGCAAGCTGACCATGCAGGGCCCAGCCAAAGAGCTCGCGGCCAAACCTGAGGTTCAGGAAGCCTATCTGGGTGGGCATTAGGTTATAGGGCCCCAGGTTCGGGCCGACCCGGTAGACTCAGGCCAATGCACCTAGAAGTGAGCACCTACTACCTCGAGAGCCTCTCGCCCAACGAACTCCGTCCCAAACGGATTCATCTCGAGGGCCTGCACATCGTCAAGGCCGAGATCCCCAGCGCCGAGCTGCAACACTTCCTCTACCGCAGCGTGGGTGGGGACTGGTATTGGTACGAAAAAGCCGACTGGAGCTATGCCCAGTGGCTCGAGTACGCGCAAAACCCCAACCTGCACACCTGGGTGGCCTATCTGAGGGGAACCCCGGCCGGATACTTTCAGCTCGAGGCCCAGGGTGAGGCGGTGGAAATCGTCTATTTTGGGCTGCTTCCCCAGTTCAGCGGGCGGGGGCTGGGCGGGCACCTGCTCACCGAGGCCCTCGAGCAGGCCTGGGCTCTAGGACCAAAGCGGGTTTGGGTGCACACCTGCTCGCTGGATAGCCCAGCGGCACTGGCCAACTACCAGGCCCGGGGGATGCGGCTGTACAAAACCGAAACCGTCCTCGAGGAGCTCCCCGACCACCCCCCCGGCCCCTGGCCCGGCGCCCGGTAGGCTAGCCTACCGCTACCGGTTCCTCCACAAACCATTCCTCGGCCTTACGCTGGGCCCGCTCTTTGACCTCAGGGGTGATGTAGCGGGCTACCGTGCCCACCGCCAGAAGCAACACGCTCAGGTCATCGGTAAACCCCACCCCCACGATTGCGTCGGGGATGAAGTCCAGCGGCAAGATGAAATAAGCCAGGGCCCCAAGGATGATCCGCTTAGCCGAGGGCGGGGTTTCAGGGGCCGCCAGGGTGTAGTACAGCCAAAGGGCTTTCTCGACCACCTCCAGGCCGGCGGCCCGGGCAAAGCGGGAGAGTTTGGCCCAGAACCCCCGGTGGCTGTAGCGGCGCTCGTAGGCTTTGAGCTCGAGCCCCTCCACCAGGCATAGCTCCACCCCGTGCTCTTTATCCTCAGCCCTTTCCACAAGCCCATGGTAGCACCCCTGCCCTACCCAGAGCGTCTACTCGAGGAACCCTTCTGCAAGGAGCAGCGATATGGTTGTAAAGTATCGTATGCCAGCAGTAAATCCTGGGAAAATCCAGTTCCCTCCCTACGTTCGCAGCGAGCAAGTCAAGGCTTGGGTCACCGAGATGGTCGCCCTGTGCAAACCGGATGCCCTGTGGTGGTGCGATGGCTCTGATCAGGAGTACCAAACCCTCTGTGAAGAGCTGGTGGAGAAGGGCACCTTTATCCGTCTCAACCCTGAGCTGCGCCCCAACAGCTTCCTGGCCCGCTCCGACCCTTCGGATGTGGCCCGGGTTGAAGACCGCACCTTCATCTGCTCCATCAACAAAGAGGATGCCGGCCCTACTAACAACTGGGTTAACCCCAAAGAGATGCACGCCACCCTAAACGAGCTCTTCGATGGCTGTATGCAGGGCCGCACCATGTACATCGTGCCCTTTAGCATGGGGCCGCTCGGTTCTCCGATTAGCTATATCGGCATCGAGATTACCGATTCGGCGTACGTGGTGGTCAACATGAAGATCATGACCCGCATGGGCCAGAAGGTCTTCGAGGTGCTGGGCGAAGACGGTGAGTTCGTGCCCTGCATGCACACCGTGGGGATGCCTTTAAAACCCGGCCAGCCCGACATCCCCTGGCCCTGCAACCCCACCCTCAAATACATTGTCCACTTCCCTGAGGAGCGCAGCATCTGGAGCTATGGTTCGGGGTATGGCGGCAATGCCCTCTTGGGTAAGAAGGCCCTGGCCCTCCGCATTGCCAGCGTGATTGGGCGCGACGAGGGCTGGCTGGCCGAGCACATGCTGATCCTGGGGGTCGAGGATCCCAAGGGGCAGAAAACCTATGTGGCTGCCGCCTTTCCCTCAGCCTGCGGCAAGACCAACTTCGCCATGCTGATCCCCCCAAAGCCCTTCCAAGAAGAGGGCTGGAAGGTGACCACGATCGGGGATGACATCGCTTGGATCAAACCCGGTAAGGATGGGCGGCTTTACGCCATCAACCCCGAGGCGGGCTACTTTGGGGTAGCCCCCGGCACCTCGCATAAAACCAACCCCAACGCCATGGCCTCTATGCGGGCCAACACCATCTTTACCAACGTGGCCCTCACCCCGGAAGGGGATGTGTGGTGGGAGGGGATGGATGGGCCACCACCGCCCAAGGCCACCGACTGGCAGGGCCAGGAGTGGACCCCGGACTCCGGGCGCAAGGCCGCTCACCCCAACTCCCGCTTTACCGCTCCGGCTCAGCAAAACCCCGCCATAGACCCGGAGTGGGAAAACCCCAACGGGGTGCCGATCAAAGCCTTTATCTTTGGCGGGCGGCGGGCCACGGTGGTTCCGCTGGTCTACCAAAGCTTCAACTGGACCTTTGGGGTTTACCTGGGAGCCACCATGGGTTCGGAAACCACCGCAGCCGCTTTTGGGGCTATCGGTGAGGTGCGCCGCGATCCTTTTGCCATGCTGCCCTTCATTGGCTACCACATGGCCAGCTACTTTAATCACTGGCTAGATGTGGGGCGACGGGTCGTGAACCCGCCCAGGATTTTCAGCGTGAACTGGTTCCGAAAGGACAAAGAGGGCAACTTTGCCTGGCCCGGCTACGGCGAAAACATGCGGGTATTGAAATGGATCGTGGAGCGAGCCAACGGCAAGGGCCATGCCACCGAGAGCCCGCTGGGGTATGTGCCCCACTACGAGGATCTGGACTGGCGGGGCCTCGAGTTTTCCAAGGAGCAGTTCCAGGAGCTGATGACCATTGACCGCGACCTTTGGCTGCAAGAAATTCTCAGCCACGAAGCCCTCTTCATCAAACTCTACGACCGGATGCCCAAGGAATTCTTAGCCATGCGCGAGCTGTTGATCAGCAATCTCTGGCGCTCTCCGGAGCAGTGGGACCTGGCGACCAACTCAGTGGATTCATAGCCCCCAACCCAGATGCCTAAATCCGATTTCCAGTTCTTGCACCGCCTGCGGGTGCGGTGGAGCGAAGCCGATATGCAGGGCATCGTCTTCAACGGGCACTATCTGACCTACGCGGATGTTGCCCTTACCGAGTACTGGCGGGCCATCGGCTACCCCTACCCTAGCTCGATTGAGCGCTTGGGGGTGGACTGGCTGGTGGTGAAGGCCACCCTCGAGTACCACGCCCCTGCCCGCTATGACGATGAGCTGGAGATCGGGGTGCGGGTGGGACGCGTGGGGAACAGCAGCATCCGGTTTCTGCTCGAGATGTATCGTGGGGAAACCCATCTGATCGACGGGGAGATCATCTACGTGACGGTGGATCCGTCCACCCACGCACCGGTGCGCGTACCCCAGGCCCTCCGCCAAGCCTTTGGTCTCCCCGAAGGACCTACTCTACCCCCTCCGACTTGAGCTCCTGGGCCAACCGCTCGTAGCCCTTTCGGCCCATCAGGGCGTAGGTGTACTCCTTGCCCAGCTCTACCCCCGGCTGGTCAAAGGCATTGATATTCCAAAGCTCGCCCAGGAAAGCGGTTTGCCACATCAAGTGTTGCAGCAGCCAGCCTAGGTTGTACGCATCGAGACGCTCGAGGGTGACCGTGTAGTTGGGCTGTCCGGCCTTGGCCAGGGCGTGGGCCGTGGCTTTGGCCTCAGCCGTGAGCAGCTCAAAGAAGCTCTTCCCAAAGAGGTAGTCCAGGCTCTCCAAGCCCTTCACCGCCGGGATCTCGAGGTCTTCCGTGGGGTGCTCGAGGCGCACCATCGTCACCAGCTTGTCATGGGGCCCTTCCCGGAAGAGCTGAACTTGGGCGTGCTGGTCGGTAGTTCCCACCGCCCGTACCGCAGTGGTCCCCACCCGCACCTCCCGACCCTGTTTGTCCTTCATCTTGCCCAAGGACTCGTCGTGGAGCTGGACAAACCAGTCGGGCAGGTAGCGCAGACGGGTGGAGTAGGGCATAAACACACAGATGTTCATCCCTTTCTTGGCCAACCGCTCGTTGACCAGCGCGGTCTGGGCAGAAAGGTTAGCCCCGATGGGCCCGGTCGCCAGCTCGTTGGCCTTGCGGGCCCCGGCCATCAGCCGGTCCAGGTCTACCTCAGCAAAGGCCAACGGAAGTGTCCCCACCGGACAGGTCACGCTATACCGTCCACCCACCGCCGGGGGAACTTCAAACGCGGCCAGCCCTTCAGCTTGGGCATAAGGGCGCAGAAGGCCTCGCGCGGGGTCGGTGGTGACCACCACATGCCGCTTCCAATCCTCTCCCAAGGAATCCTCGAGCCACTTTCTGAACACCAAAAAGGCCGCCATGGTCTCGGCTGTGCTCCCCGATTTGGAGATCACGTTGACCAAGCTCACCCGGGGGTCAAGGCTGCGCAATAGCTCTTGAATCGGCTCCGGCTCGACATTATCTACAATGTGCAGGCGCACTGGCCCCTGGCCCAAAGCCGCATGCACACACTGTGTCCCCAGGGCGGAGCCCCCTATGCCCAGCACCACGAATTCCCTAACCCAGGGGTTGGCCTGACGATAGCGCAGCACCTCGCGCACCGCCTCGGTGTCCTCCGGGGTGTCCATCCAGCCCAAAAACTCCTCCGGGTTGGATTTCCGGGCCACCAGGGAGTCCCGGGCCGCCTCCAGCTTTCGTGCGTTAGCCGCCAACTCCGCAGCCAGATCCATGCCCTGGGCCCCGACCCGCTCAACCGACAGATTGTGTAGCTCCAAGCGTAGCATGGGGATAGTCTAAACCGTCCGGTTTTTGCGGGTATGACCTTCATTAAAACCAAACCCCCCACCTACTGGGGCAAGGGGTTCGGTTGCCGCGGGGTTCAGGCCTGGATGCGGCTAGGCTGGGGGGCTGGGATTTCCCCAGCTCGAGCCCCCTGCTGAACGCCCATCAAGAAACCCAGCTTCATCAGATCAATCACCTCTTGCACCTGCCCGGACTTGACCAGCTCGTCCACATACTCCGCCATCCCCGGCGGGAAAGGCATCTGACGCAAGGCCTCACGGTTGGCTTGAAGCATCTGCTGAATCCACTCAAGCGGTGTCATACCTATCAATATAGCACTCAAGTTATCTAACAGTGGAGGATTATACACTTTCTGCCGATTCTGCCCCCGGCTGGCTCCGCAGGACCAGGTCTTGCAGCCAGGCCAGTACCGCCTCGGCGGCGGCCAGGTTGGTTGCTAAGGGAACGTTGTGCACATCGCAGACCCGCATCAGGGCTTGCACATCGGGCTCGTGAGGCTGAGCGGCCAGCGGGTCACGCAGAAAGATCACCGCCAACACCCCATCCTGGGCAATGCGGGCCCCAATCTGCTGATCCCCGCCCAGCGGCCCGGAAAGCAGCCGCTCCACGCTCAACCCGGCTTTTTCCATCAGCAGCTTGCCCGTGGTCCCGGTAGCGATCAAGGGGAAGCGCGAAAGGATGGCCCGGTTGGCGATTGCGAAGGCCACCATATCGGTCTTCTTGCCGTCGTGGGCGATCAAGGCCAGGGCTTTCATGCCCCTAGCATACGCGGCCCGAATCCCGTTGAGGCAGGGGGGTGGCTCGAGCCTTCAGCTTTTGCCTCCCAGCCTGTAAACTAACGCGGTATGGCAGATACCGAACGCACCTACATCATGGTCAAGCCCGACGGTGTACGCCGTGGCCTCACCGGCGAAGTGATCGGGCGAATCGAGCGCAAAGGCTTCCGCATTGTGGCGATGAAGAAGATGCTCATTCCGCAAAGCCTGGCCGAAACCCATTACGGTGAGCACAAAGGAAAACCCTTCTTTGAAGGCTTGGTCCGGTTCATCACCTCTGGGCCGGTGGTGGCCATGGTGGTGGAAGGCCCTGGGGTGATCGCCGAGATGCGCCGCCTGATGGGAGCCACCCGGCCCTGGGAAGCCGCTCCCGGGACCATTCGCGCAGACTTTGCCACCACGGTAGACGAGAACATCATCCACGGCTCAGATGGTCCCGAGAGCGCAGCCCGGGAGATCGGGCTCTTCTTCAAGCCCGAGGAAATCCTTAGCTGAGCCTGGGCCGGTTGGGGTTTCCCCTGCGAAACCCCGCTATACCCTGCCCTCCTCCACCGCCGGGGAGGGCAGGGGGTTGTGAAAGCCCTGAGGAGCCACCACCCGCAGCCCGTCTTGGATCAGGCGAACTTGATACAACGACTGGGGCTCGAGCAGCTCCCCATCCGCATGGGCCGCCACCGGGCGGTCAAAGCGCACCGTGAACTCCGCTCCGCTGAACTGCTGTACCCGCGGGTCGAGCACGTGCTTGCCCTGGAGCAGCTTGGGCAAGATACCCAACACCCCGAGGCGGCTAAACTCTCCAGCGATCACCCCCGAAAGCAGGCCATCGGTGTGAACCGCGTTCGGCGCGATGGGAATGCCGCCACCGTAGGTGCGCGAGTTCATCAGGGCCCCCAGTAAGGCTTTGCCTTGGTACAGCACCTTTCCGCCCGATTCCAAGGTCAGGGTCGGCAGGGAAAGCTCTTTGAGTACCGCCAGCATCGAGTAGAGATAGCGAGGCATCCCCCGCAGAAAGGTAGGGGCGGTCAGGGCTTTGCGGGCCACCGCCGCATCAAAGCCCAGCCCCAGGCTGGCCCCGAAGGGGTGATCGTTCACCATACCCAAGTCCACGCTTCCGGTATCCCCCTGGAGGGCCAGTTGCAGGGCGGCCTCGAGGCCGAGTCCAGAGAGCCCCACCATTCGTGCGAAGTCGTTGCCGCTGCCGATGGGAACAACCCCCAGGGCTTTGTCGGAACCGGCCAAACCCCCGATGGTTTCATGGACGGTACCATCCCCGCCCACCGCCACCACCCGGCTCCCGACCGGGGCCTGCCGGGCGATCTCGCTGGCATGCCCTGGAGCAGCGGTGATGCGGATTTCCAGGGGCCGCCCATTGGCCAGGCGCCGGGCGGCCTCGCTGATCTGCCCCACCATTCCACCGACCCGTCCGCGCCCGGCGGCAGGATTTATCACCAAGGTAATGAGGGTGCTCATTGCGCTTCGGAACAGAATACACCAGGGAATAGCCGCATTGGGGTTTTCACCTGTGGCCCCTGCCCCGGTGCTACAATCCGGCTATGACCCGGCCCTTTGCCCAGAGCCACCTTTCGCAGCTCGCTGAGCTGCTGTCTTGGATGGACCAGGAGCCCCAGCGGAAAACCCTGGCCCCAGAGGCACGAACCCCGGAAGGGTTGTGGTGGGAGGTGCTGGCTGGGGAGGGTGAGAAAGCCTGGGTCTGGCTCGAGAACGGTCGGGTCGAAGGCTTTGTGTCCTTGGTGGAGTTCTGGGACGGGGCGGCCCTGGAAGGCCCGCTGGTGCGCGGGGGGGATGGGCAGAGGTTGCTCGAGCATGCCGTCAAAAAGGCCCGGGCGGAGGGCTACCCCACCCTCTACGCCTTCCCCGAGCGCAGCAACCTCGAGGTATGCCGGCTTTTAGAGCGAGCGGGATTTTCTCCGGAGCACATCACCTATTTCTATGCCATGCCTCGCCGTGATCTCTCCTATCCGGTTCCGGAGGGGTTTCGGGTGGGGTTGAGTGAGCCCTGCGACGCCGAGGTGTACCGCGACCTCTATGCCCGCATCGAAGACGGCTGGAGCATCCGGCTGCACTGGACCGATGAGGAGCTGCGTCAGCATTTTATCGGCTCAGATGTGGAGTTGTTTCTGGCGTACTGGGGTGAGGTTCCGGTAGGCCTGGCCGAGCTCGAGCTGATGGACGGCGAAGCCGAGATCGCCTATATCGGGGTGCTCCCCGAATTCCGGGGCAAGGGGCTGGGCCGGGCTTTGTTGGGCGCAGCCGCAGCTCGCGCGTTTGCGGAGCCGCAGGTAGAGTGGCTGCGGGTGCGGGCCCACGACCACGAAAAATCGGCCCAGGAGCTCTACAGGCGCCTGGGCTTTGAGGAACAAGAAGCCATCGTGACCTACGCCCTCGAGCTGTAAGCCCTCAGCGCTTCACCACTTCGGCGTCGGCAGGGTATTTCTTGAGGGCGGCAGCGGTGAGTACCGAACGCTTGAACCCTTGAATGCTCAGATCGGCGAGGGTTTTACCGTTGGCGTCTTTGAGCACAATGGCCACGGGGCGGGGATCGGACTTAAGCACCCAAATTTCCATGCTGGCAAAACCCGCGTTGGCCCCTTTGGGGAGGCCTTGGATTCGCCAGGCCGGGCCATCGGGAGTCTGAACCTCGCCCAGCAGCTTGAGGTTGAGCGTCTCGGTGAGCTGGCTGAAATCGCTGAGACCGGTGAGGTTAACCCCCAGGCCCTCCACCTTGGCCTTGGCCCGGGGTTGGATCACCACCTGATTGGTGAGGAAGAGGTAATTCCAAACCTCTTTGTCCGAGATCAGCACAAAGTTGCCCTCGAGGCTGCTGGGCTTTTTGAAGTCAATCCGCACCAGGGCATTGGCCGGAGTGGGGCTGGGAAGCACCTGCAAGCGGAACTCGGCCTCCTGAGAAGAGCCGTCGGGAAGTTGAATCTTCCCGGAAATGCTGGCTTCCCAGGGGGATTTGGAGAGGTTGTCCTGAACTTGTTTGCTGATCTCAGCGATGCTCTGGGCAAAACCAGGGGCCCAGGCGAGAACCAAGGCCAACAGTAGACCAACCCGCAGTGAAACCGTAGGCATGCTCATTCTCCTCCAAACTCGAGCCGGTAGCGCAACCATGCCGACCAGCCCCCATCAAACGCAGCGTCGGCCTGAATGTTTCCCATCTCGATTCCCAGCTTAGCGGCCCAGGGGTAGGCCACTGTGAAGCGCAGGTTAAGCTTATTTGTATCCTCCAGCGGCAGGGAAAGCAGCGCCTCGAGGCGGTTATACCCCCCCGCCCGCAGGGTCAGGTCGAGGAGATCCCCAGCCTCGTCCAACTCTCCCCGCCAGCCCAGCAGCCCATACAGACCCTCCTGGTAACCCAGCCCCACGGTATAGGTGCTCTGGTCGCGCAGGCCCAGCGTAGCCTCTGCGGCCAGTATCCCGAAGTATTGGGCGCTGAACCCCAGGGTCTGGGTTGCCGTGAGGCGGTAACGCCCGGAAAGGAGACCGCTAAACCCAGCCGCCACAGGCTGAAGGGGGTCCGCATCGCCCACCCATAAGCTGGCCGGGGGGGTACTGGCATACCCCAGCCGGGCCTCGGCAGCCACCGGCCCCGCCCCCCCACGGGCAAAGGCCTGTGCCCCCCAACCTGCCCATCCTAGGCTGGCGCGGCCCCCATAGGCGATGCGCCCCACTGGGCCCAGGTCCAAAGCGCTCTCGGCTGAAACCCCGAAAGCATCGCGCTGTAGGCGTACCCCCCAGGTGATGTCCTGAATGGGATAGGTGAGCTCTAGGGTCGGGGTGAAGTACCCAGGGGAGAGACGGCCATAGAGGCCAAAGGTCAGCGACTGGGCCAGGCTGATGCCCCCCAGCAAATAGGCGATACCCAGGAGCAAAACCTTGCCCCCAGCTCCCAAGGGGAGCGCACGGTTGCTTTGGGGGCCGAGGGCTTGACCGGTGGTTCTCCCCCCCTTGGGGGGCTGGGCACCTGAGGCATGGGGGGCTCGAGGCATCGCCTCCCCAATCTAAACCAGCCACCCATTACCTGAAATGCCATCCCCGCGCGGGGGACAGGGATCAGGCCGGGGGTTATTGGTCAAGCCTTCACAACCGCCCCCTTGGAGGGTATGATTGACCACCGCATGTGGGCCTATGCTGCACGTCGTTTGCTGGGGCTTATCCCAGTACTGATCGGGATCTCTTTGCTGGTCTTCCTATTCCTGCACCTAATCCCCGGCGATCCCGCCCTGGTGCTTTTGGGGGAGCGGGCCAGCGTTGAGCAGGTCGCGGCCCTGCGAGAGAAGCTGGGCCTCAATCAGCCCCTCTACATCCAGTATTTTCTGTTCATCCGCGATCTGCTGCGGGGCGACTTGGGCAACAGCATCTTTAATCTGCTGCCCGTCCGCGATCAGCTGGCCGGGCGCTGGCCGGCCACCTTCGAGCTGGCCTTAACCGCCATGCTCATCGCGATTGTGATAGGCATACCGCTGGGAATCCTGGCGGCGGTGCGCAAGAACAGCCTGGCTGATAACCTTTCCACCATTTTTTCGCTGATTGGGGTTTCGATGCCGGTGTTTTGGCTGGGGCTTTTGCTGATTTACCTGTTTGCCGTGAACCTCCAGTGGCTGCCGCCGAGCGGGCGGATCGGCATAGATGCGGGAGCCAGCTTCAAAACAATCACCAATTTCTATGTCCTGGACGCGATATTGCAGCGACGCGACCTGTGGGATGTGGTGGCCCACCTGCTCCTCCCGGCGATCACCCTGGGAACCATCCCCCTGGCCATCTTGACCCGAATTACCCGAGGGGCCATGCTCGAGGTCTTGAATCAGGACTATGTGCGTACCGCCCGGGCCAAAGGGCTGACGGAGCGCGTGGTGATCTGGCGGCATGCCCTCAAGAACGCCCTGCTGCCGGTGGTGACCATCATCGGCCTGCAGTTTGGCACCCTGCTGGGGGGAGCAATCCTGACCGAGACCATCTTTAGCTGGCCGGGGATCGGTAGTTGGATCTACGAAGGCATCCTGAACCGCGATTATCCGGTGGTGCAGGGCGGGGTCATCTTCGTAGCGCTGGTGTTTGTGGTGGTCAACCTGCTGGTAGACCTCTCGTATGCCCTTCTGGACCCGAGGATTCAGTACCGATGAGGAGCCCGCGTGTTTGACCTTTTTATCTGCCCTTGCAGGGGTTCTGAGGACTTATGGCCAGTGTAGCTTCCACTTCTCTTCGGCGCTCGAGCGAGACCCCTACCCGCCTGGCCATCCGGCGGTTCATGAAGTCCAGCTCGGGCAAAATCGGCTTGGTCTTGGCGGTCTTGTTGATCCTGCTGGCCCTGTTGGCCCCGGTGCTCAAGCCCTATGACCCGGCCACCGACCGCGATTACCTCAACCGGCTCAAGCCCCCCAGCGCCAGCCACATCTTCGGCACCGATAACCTGGGGCGGGATGTGTTTACCCGGGTGATCCACGGCAGTCGGATCTCGCTGCGGGTGGGGTTAATTGCGGTGGCCATCAGCTTGGTGGTGGGCACGTTTCTCGGCCTCGTCGCCGGGTACTTCCGGGGCTGGCTCGAGATCGTCATCGGCTGGTTTACCGATATCCTGCTGGCCTTTCCCAGCACCTTGCTGGCCATCGCCATCGTAGCGGTGGTGGGGCCCAGCCTGACCAACGCCATGATTGCCGTGAGCATCACGCAAATTCCGGTATACATCCGCCTGACCCGCAGCGTGGTGCTTTCCGCTCGAGAGCTGGATTACATCCAAGCTGCCAACGCGCTGGGGGCTCAGAACCGCCGGGTGCTGTTGCGCCATCTGCTGCCCAACGCCCTGCCCCCAATCATCGTGCAGGCCACGCTCTCCATCGGAACCGCCACCCTCGAGACCGCCGCCCTGGGCTTCCTGGGGCTGGGGGCCCAGCCCCCCGCTCCCGAGTGGGGGGCCATGCTCAGCGATGCCTTCCGGGGGGGCTACGCCCTCAACTCCCCCTGGACCATGATCTTCCCTGGCCTCTTCATCATGATCACGGTGCTGGCCTTCAACCTGCTGGGCGATGGCCTACGGGATGCCCTAGACCCCCGGGCGCTGAAATAACCGGGGTCTGCTTTAGGGGGTTCTCACCCAGTTCAACCCTTTGGCTTTGGGCGTTGAGCCTGGCTTTACTCATCCCCCTGGGCCGGGGCCAACCCGATACCATAGGGGTATGAACCGCGCATGGGGTCTTCTGGTTTTCGGTCTGGTTGGATGTGTGCCCACACAGTCCCAACTGCCCTATCAAGTGGACGAGGTTCAGCTCCTGTTCCCTGACTCCACCGAACGCTGGAGCTTTTTCTACGGTACGCCGCAAACCCTCAAGCTGGGAGACACCACCCTAACCCTGGCTCCAGGCCCTGAGGAGGCCCTCCGCGTGAACACCCAAGCCTGGCGGCGCGAGGTGGGTGCGGCCCTGCCCGCTCGAGCCCGCACCACTCGAGACGCCACCGGGCTTCACCTCCAGCTCCAGGCCGGCGCAGGGGTCAAAAGCGCTTGGCTCTACGACCAGGGCTGGTCCAGCCTGAGTGGACTAGGCTCCCCCTCCCCTCAAACCACTCCGGCCCCTCCGCGCTTCGAAGGGCTTTCGCCCAGCGAGGCCGCCTTGGTCCAGCAGGAAATCCTAACCCGAGCCGCCGGGCGGCCCACCGTGCTCTACCAGGTCAGCCCGCCCCTGCCCCCGCTGGCCCTGGACCCGGCTCCGGATCGCTACACCATCACCGCTCTGGCCGTTCAGTATGGCCTAGGAGAGGAGGCTATGAACCCATCCAATGTCCAGGTGCTGGCCCAGGGGAGCAACGCGGCCTACACCAACCCACGCCCGGCTGCGTTTGTGGCGGGCGATGCGGCAGCGCTGGCCGCCTTGTGGCGCCTGGTCGGGGGAAACCAGGTACCGGCCCCGGCGGCCCCGGCGGTGAATTTTGCTCAACGCCGGGTGGTGGCCTTTTTCTGGGGGCAGAAGAGCTCCGGGGGCTATAGCGTGCGGTACCTCAGCAGCCGCCTCTCGGGGAGCACCTTGCAGGTCACCCTGCGCTTGGCCATGCCGGCCCCTGGGAGCCTGACCACCCAAGCCCTCACCAGCCCCTTTGTGGCCCTCGAGGTGCCCGCGGGCTTCAGCCGGGTGGAGTTCGTAGACGAGGCCGGGCAGCTCCTGGCCTCAGCCGGACCATGAGGGGGGATCGGAAACCCCGCTGAGCACCGCACCCACCAGATACAACGAGCCGGTTACCAGTACGGGTCCGCCGTCTTGTTGTGCCTGGGTAATTGCCTGGTGAAGGGCCTCGAGAGGCTCCTCAAAGTAGGGGGCCCAGTATTCCTGCTGCAAAACCTCGGCTTTTAGGGCCCCTTTGCCGGCACGGGCATACCGCAGGCTTCTGGCCTTAGGCTGCAATAAGGCCAGGACCGCGCGGTAGTCCTTGCGCGGAAACCCGCCGAAGACCAGGTGGTATGAGGTGAATTCCTGCGCCAAGGCTCGAGCGGCGGGGGGGTTGTGGGCCCCATCCAACACCACCCGCACCCCCTCTATTCCGAACTCGTGCATCCGCCCCGGATGCAGGGCTGTGGATAACCCTGTGGATATCGCAGCCTCGGGGTAGCCCAACAGCCGCAGAGCCCCTACCGCCAGGCGGGCATTGGCCTGCTGAAACCGGCCTTTCAGGACGGGGAGGGTGGGCAGGTCGAAGAGGGGGTTTTGCTCGGAGAGCACATAGAGCGCAGCACCCCGTTCCTCCGCGATCTCCCGCACCACCTGTAGCCCAATCCCCTCGGCGCCGGTCAGCACCGGCACTCCGGGCCGGATGGCCCCGGCTTTGTCCCGGGCTACCGCCTCCAGCGAGCCGCCCAGGGCCTCGAGGTGATCCTCCCCCACATTGGTGACGATGGTGGCCCATACCCGCTCGAGGGCGCTGGTGGCATCCAAGGCCCCGCCTACCCCCGCTTCCACCGCGGCAATCTCGACCCCGGCCTGGGCGAAGTGCCGAAAGGCCAGCGCGGTGGTAAGGTCGAAGAAGGCCGGGTGTTCGTCCCAATGCTGATTCCGTGCCCACCTGGCGAAACCGGTGACTTCCGCTTTGGAGATTTGTCCGGCGTTTGTGCGGATGCGCTCGCGAAACTCCACCAGGTGCGGGCTGGTGGTGGCCCCATAGCGCACCCCAGCAGCCCGGAAAGCCGCCTCGAGGTAGGCCACCACGCTGCCTTTGCCGTTGGTGCCGATCACCTGCACCGCCGGAAAAGCCTGCTCAGGATGCCCCAAGCGCTCGAGCAGCACCCGAATGCGCCCCAAGCCGCGCGGGGCCCCGGCCCGGGTCTGGCCAAAGAGCCATTCGAGGGCCTCGGCATAAGCCTGAGGGCTTGGCTCCAGCCCCTGCTGCTGCTCGCTATCGGTTTGCATGCTCTGTTCGGGCACGATCACGGCTCTACGTTAGCGCATTTCTGCCCCTACGGGACTTATCGTCTCAGCCTCTCGCGCAAACCTGCGCTCACTGCGGGCCATTCTTCGGCCAGAATGCTGTACATCGCGCTGTTGCGAATCCCTCCGTCCGAAGCGGGCATGTGGGCCCGCAGAATGCCCTCGAATCTGGCCCCCAAGCGCAAAATGGCCTCTCGAGAGCGAAGGTTGCGCTCGTCGGTTTTTAGGGTCAGGCGGCGCACCTGCCAAACCTCAAAGGCCTGGGTCAACATCAGCAGCTTGGCCTCCGTGTTAATCCCGCTGCGCTGGGCATCAGGAGCCAGCCAGGTCCAGCCAATCTCCACCGCGTCAGGGATTCCCGGTCGGGCCAAGGCGCTGCCCACAGGCCAGGTCCAGTATTCAAAGTTGGCGAAGCGCGTGCTGCCCACCACCTTCCCCTGGCGCTGGTCCCGCGTGACGAAGGGCAGGGCTTTGCCTCGAGCCTGCTCGTCCAGGGCAAAGCGGATATAGCCGTACATTTCCTCTTCCGTACGGGGAACGCTGGTAAAGGGATACCCCTCGGCCTGGGCCTGCTCGAGCAGCGCCGGCAGGTGCGAGAGCGTGAGCGGCTCGAGGCGTACCAACCGGCCTTCCAGCACCATCGGCTGGGTAAGCTGAGGGTTCACCGGGCCCTCCACTGCATCTCCGGGCTGGGCTGGAATCCTAGCCCTTCGTACACCGGCCGCCCGGCTTCTGAGGCGTGCAAGCTAACGATAGAGATGCCCCGCTCCTGGCAGGCCTCCAAACCGCCCTGCACCAACCTCCGAGCCAAGCCCTGGCGACGGTGCTCCGGTTCGACGTAGACATTGCAGATGTAGCCGCGTCGGGTGCTGAGATCGGGTGCGGGCAGCCAGTCGTAGAGCAACAATCCAGCCCCCCCTACAACGGTGCTCCCGGTTTGGGCCAGCCAGCCCAAGTAAGCCCCCTGTTCCATCTGGGTGCTCAGCCAGGCCAAGATCACCCTCTCCGGGATGCCGGCCCGCTCGAGCGCCCCCATCTCGGTGAACATCTGACGGCGCTGATGGGCGATGGTCGCAACATCCTGAAGCGTGGCCAGACGAATGGAGTACATCAGCCCTCCCCAAGGGTGGAGCGCATCGCTACCGCAAGCGCCCGGTCGGTGGGATTGGAGCTTTGCTCCAAGGCCGCGATGACCCTTTGCCGGTCCTCCTTGGAGCGGTTTTGCGAGAGCTTAAACTTGCCCTCGAGCCGACCAATCTCTACCTCGAAAGCCACCAGGCCCTTCAGCATCCCCTGTAGGTAGCGCTCGGGCAGTTCCTCCAGGGTCCAGGTTTGTTCGTACTGCACCACCAGGGCCCGAAGCAGGGTTTGTACGGCTTCCGGCTCGTCCACAATGCGGGGCTTGCCGTAGGCGTGAACGGTCAGATAGTTCCAGGTGGGCACGCTGGGGTGCTGGGCATACCAGGTAGGGGAAACGAAGCTGTGATGACCCTGGAAGATCACCAGCACTTCCTCGTTTTGCCCAAAGCTCGTCCATTGCGGGTTGGCTCGGGCAATGTGGCTGCTCAGGAGGTTGCGCTGCTCATCGGCCACAAAGGGCATGTGGGTGGCGAAGGGCCGCCCCTGGTGCACCGAGACCAGCGTGGCAAAACTGAACCGCCGCATCAGATCAAACAGGGCCGCGCGATCGGTAACGCTAAAGTGCTGCGGCAGGTACATTCCCTCTAGCCTAGTCCGGTCAGGTCTAAATGCCAATGGACAGTCTGTCCAGGAGCCCCTCTATGTTCCAGCCCAGGCCCCCAGGTACACTTGGGGCATGGTGGATTACGACCTGTCGGAAAACGCCTTGGTCAGTCTGGTGACGCTGGCCCTCGAGGGACAAACCGGGGTACGGTTGGCTCAGCCCAGCTCGCGCAGCGTAGGCGAGGTGCTCTCTGGGCGCCGTACCCGCCCCGTGCGCCTGGAGCGCGAGGGAGACCACCTGAGCCTAGACCTGAGCGTCTGCGTGGACTACGGCAAAGGGGTGCAGGAGGTCTGCAAAGAGGTGCAGAAGGGTGTGGCTGAGGCGCTCTCAGCCATGACTGGGCTCAAGGTCAAGGCGGTAAATATCACCGTGGTGGCCGTGGAGTACAAGGAGCCCAATGCGGCGTAAGGCCAGGGAACTCGCCTTCAAGGTGCTCTTTGAGAGCGCGGTGGGAGGGGCCCCATTTGAGAGCGCCTGGGAGCACGCCACCCAAGACCTAGAACCTGAAGAGGTCAGCGAGGATGCCCTCGATCCGCAGGGCTTATCCTTCGCCCATACCCTGGTCGAGGGGTTCCAAGCCCACCAAGCCGAGGTAGACAAAGCCCTGGAGACCACCATCGAAGGCTGGAGTTTTGGCCAGATGGCTAAAACCGACCTGGCGGTGCTGCGCCTGGCAGCCTATGAGATGCTCTTTGAGCCGACCCCCGCCCCCCCCCTGATCGAGGTCGCGGTGAAGATCGCCAAGCGCTATGGCGGTGAAGATTCCGGGCGCTTTGTCAATGGGGTTTTGGCCCGCCTGCTGCGGCGTATAGAATCCGGAGAACTACCCTCGGCACCCAAGAGCCACAAGCCGGAAGCCGAGGCCCAGTGAGGTATCCCATGCGTCTACTTGCGGGTCCCCCAGTGGCCGAGGCCCTCTATAGCGAACTGCAGGCCCGGATCGCGGCACTGCTCTACACCCCGCATCTACGGGTGGTCCGGGTGGGGGAAGACCCGGCCTCGGTCTCTTATGTGCGGCTAAAAGACCGCCAGGCCAAGAAAATCGGGCTTTCTAGCCAGGTGGATGTGTTCCCCGAGAGCGTGAGCCAGGCCGAGCTGCTGGAGCACATCGCCGCTCTGGGAGCAGACCCGGAGGTGGATGGCATTTTGGTGCAATCCCCCACCCCTCCACACATCAGCTTCAACACCGTGCTTCAGCACCTCGAGCCGGACAAGGATGTGGATGGCCTGACCCCAGTGAACACCGGACGGCTATGGATGGGGCTGCCTGCGCTCGAGCCCTGCACCCCCGCAGGGGTGATGCGCCTTCTCCAGCACTACGGAATTTCCGTGGCAGGAAAAGAGGTGGTCGTCGTGGGGCGCAGCAATCTGGTGGGCAAACCGCTCGCGGCCATGCTGCTGCGCTCGAATGCCACCGTGACCTTGGCCCACTCGCGCACCCCCGACTTAGGCTCGGTGTGCCGCCGGGCCGAGGTGCTGGTGGCCGCCGTAGGCAAACCGGGGCTGATCACCCCGGAGATGGTGCGTCCGGGGGCGGTGGTGGTGGATGTGGGCATCAACCGGGTGGGCCAGAACGAGAAAGGCCGCGACCTCCTGGTGGGGGACGTGGCCCCGGCGGTGGCCGAGGTGGCCTCGGCGCTGACCCCGGTACCGGGTGGGGTGGGGCCCATGACGGTAGCCATGTTGCTTTCCAATACCGTGCAGGCCGCGATTCGCCGGCGGGGCTAGGGAGACCTCGAGCCCACCCCTGGACGCTGCCCGGCCTGGTCTAATTCCCAAGGTAGAATGAGCCCCGAGCGCCTATGGCCGACCTGTTGTCTAACCAAGTTCTCTGGACGGCGATTCTGGCGAGCGTACTGGCCCAGCTGCTCAAGCTGTTCATCTACTACCTGGTAGAGCACCGCTGGGAGTGGGAGCGGCTGGCCGAGACCGGGGGGATGCCCTCCTCGCACTCGGCTACGGTCTCGGCGCTGGCTACCGGGGTGGGCCTGACCAGCGGGCTGCAGAGCCCCCTGTTTGCCATCTCCATCGTTCTAGCCATCATCGTCATGTATGACGCCACGGGAATCCGCCGGGCCGCCGGGCTTCACGCCGAGCGGCTCAACGAGCTGATCACAGAGTTCCGTAAGCTGGTCGAACAGGGCCCACAACCCGAGCCCTTAAAGGAGCTGCTGGGGCATACCTATTTAGAGGTAGGGGTGGGGGCCGCCCTGGGCATTGCGTTTGCCTTGATCAGCTTTGCCTTGCTCTGATGCCGGCATTCCGTAACCTTAAGGCCAGATGAGAATCGGGCGTGGTAGATTGGAGGCCAAGTATATGCCTCGAGCCTGGACCATTTTGCTGCTGGGGTTAGGGATTGGCCCATTGGGGCTGGCCCAGAGTGTGGCTTCGCTCGAGTCGCAGGTGCTGTCCCTCATCAACACCGCACGGGCTCAGGGAACCGCTTGCCGTGGAGGGGGAGGAGGGGTGGCCCTTCCCCCCTTGCGCTACGATCCCACCCTGGCCCAAGCCGCCAAGCGACACGCCCTCAACATGGGCCGGGTCGGGTTTCTCTCTCACTACTACCAGGGGATGGGCCCCCGGGTGCGGGTGGCCAGGGCCGGGTATGCGTACCTGCGAATGTCCGAGATCATCTACAAAGGAAACTCCATGAGCCCCCAGCAGGCCGTGCGCTGGTGGCTGTGGTCGCCGGTTCACTGCCGGGCCATCATGAATCCCTATTATCAGGAATTTGGAGCGGGGCTTTCGCCGGTAGGCGGCGCTTGGGCGGTAGAGCTAGCCCAGCCCCGATGAATCCTATGCCGTTCTCTTCTACCTCCCTCCTGGCCCTCCTGAACGGCTGGCTACAGGCCCTGCGGGAGAGGCTGGTGTTTGGGACCGCCCTGCTCGAGTGGTCTTGAGGCCCCCAGCACTAGCCCCACAGCCCTATTCGTCAATGATCCCGTAGTTGTACACATCGGAGGGCTTTTGCTTGTTGACGATGGCCCACCAGTGATGCTCGGAGAGCGAGGGCATCTGGAGCAGAAAAATCCAGTACTTGTGGGGGTCCTCGCCGCCCTCTGGCCGGAGGGGGTTATCTGGGGTGATCAGCGAAAGGGTGGAGTCTCCCGCGTTCATGAAGCTGCGCACCGCTTCCTGCAGCTCAGCGGGCTCAGGCTCATCGGAGAGATCGTAGCTCTGGGGATCCGCCTCGATCAGCGCCAGCGGGCTCTGGTCGTCCTCGCCGTCCTCCAGAAAGCTATTGAGCGCCGTTTCCATGGCCTCGAGGAAGGCGTTTTCATCCGGGATTTCCTCGGGTACTTCAACGGCCAGGTCGGGAACCTCGAGGGTTCTGAGCAAGCGTTCGATGTGCTGATGTAGGGCCATAAAACCGCCCACAGTTTATCAGAGAAAAGGCCCCGCAGACTCCTCCATACCCCCTTGCCCACAGCAAAAGCGGGGGTTCAACCCCTCCCCCGCCTCTTCCGAAGGTACAGTGCGGCTTACTTCTGCTTGTAGCGCTCCACACAGGCTTGGATCTCGGCGTGGGCCGCGGCTTTGCCCTCCCAACCCGTCACCTTGACCCATTTCCCCTTATGGGCTTCTAGGGTCTTGTAGTGCTCAAAAAAGTGTTGAATCTCGTTCTTGATGGCCTGTGGCACATCGGAGATGTCCTGCAGGTGGTCAAAGCGGGGGTCCTCCGCCACCACCCCGATAATCTTGGCGTCATCGCCCTTTTCATCCTGCATATCCATCATCCCCAGTACCCGCACCTCCACCATCACCCCAGGGACGAACGGGTATGTAGAGAGGATCAGCCCATCCAGCGGGTCGCCGTCTACGGCCAAGGTGGAGGGAATGAAGCCGTAATCACCGGGATAGAACTGCGGAGCGGGCAGCACCCGGTCGAGCTTGATCACCTCCAGCTCAGGGTGATACTCGTATTTGTTCCCGCTGCCACGCGGGATCTCGATGACCATATTGACCACTTCGGGAACGTTGGGGCCTGCGGGTAGGTGTTTGAGGTTTGCCATACCTCCCTATTTTGACACCCTCTCTGGCCAAAGCGGTATAGCCATACCCTCTCCCCGTAACCTCGGTGGGGTAAATGATGTTTATAAGTCAGAGGGCCTATAGCCATGGGGTGTTAGGGTATGAGGCAGGGGCATATTCATCATGCGGCGCTATCAATATTTCTGGGTTTGGATGGGCGCCTTTGTGTTTTTGCTAGCCGTGACTGCGATTGTGCGGCTGGTCCTCGAGCCCAGCTACCTAACCCTCGAGGCCCGCGAGGTACAAAACACCCTACAGCGGGGACAGGGGCTGCTGCTGCAAAACCTCAAGGCCCTCGAGTCCACCACCCAAGACTATGCCTGGTGGGACGATGCCGATCGCTTCGTGAAAGGGGAAAACCCCAACTTCATCGCCGACAACTTCACCGCGGACAGCCTGCGCAACCTCCATGTGGAAGTGATTGCCTTCTTCAGCCCCACTGGGAAGCTGCTGCATGCCAGCCAGCTATGGCCCCAGGACACCCGGCTTTCCACACCCGGTCCACTGACCCTGCAAACCCTTCAGCTCTACAAGCCTGGCAACGGCCCTCGCAGCACCGCCGGAATGCTCCAGATCGCCGGTCAAGTTTACCTGGCGGTGAGCAGCCCGGTGCTGCCGACCAGCCGCAGCGGGACCCCGGTGGGGTATCTGGTGATGACCCGCCGGATTGATGGGCCCCTGCTCGAGAGCCTGAGCCAGGTACTGGGCTCGAGGATGAGCCTCAGACCCACCGCCGAGCCTGCGCCAGCCCTCCAGATCCTCGGCCCCAATGCCTTGCTGGGCTCGCTGCCCCTCCACGACCTCAACGGACAGACCATCGCTCAGCTCGAGGTGCACCTGCCCCGCCCGGTATACGCCCAGATGCACCAGACCACCAATTCCTTTATGGTCGCGCTGGTGCTGCTGGCACTGCTCACCGCCGGGCTGTTGCACTACCTGCTGATGCGGCTCGAGGCCACCCAGATCAGCTACCTCGAGAATGCCCGTCGCTACATCCGCCAGGTGGAGCAGCTGGCCTTCTATGACCCCCTTACCGGGCTGGCCAACCGCCGCCTGCTGTACCAGCGCGGTCAGGACGAACTCGCCGCAGCCCAGGCCATCGGTAAACCGCTGAGCCTGTTGTACCTCGACTTAGACCGCTTCAAAAGCATCAACGACGCCCTTGGCCACGATGTGGGCGACGAGCTGTTGTGCAAGGTTACCGAGCGCCTAAGCCAGTGCGTTCGCCCAGGAGATACCCTGGCCCGGCTGGGGGGCGATGAGTTTGCCCTGCTGCTGCCCCAAAGCCATGAGGCCGAGGCTAAGGAAGTGGCTCAGCGCCTGATCGAGGCGCTGGGTCAGAGCTTCCGGGTGGGGGAACATCGTCTGAACGTGGGGGTGAGCGTGGGGATTGCCTCCTACCCGGAGCATGGAAATACCCTGGGCGAGTTGCTCCAGGCCGCAGATACCGCGATGTACCGGGCCAAGGCCCTGGGCAGTGGCTTCGCACTCTACCACCCCGATCACAACCCCTACAGCCCCGAGCGGCTCGAGCTGGAGAACGACCTGCATACCGCGGTCCGCAACAACCTCCTGACCCTGCACTACCAGCCGGTACTGGACCTGCGGGTGGGGCAGCTTGAAGGCTACGAGGCCCTGGTACGCTGGGTGCGCAAGGACAGCGAGGTCTCTCCCGGCCTTTTCATCCCCTTGGCCGAAGAGGGCAATCTGATCTACACCCTGGATCAGCGGGTGCTCGAGCACAGCCTGAGCCAGTTGCGGAGCTGGACGACCCAGGGGCTCAACCCCCAGCTTTCGGTCAATCTATCCACCCAGTCGCTCCACCGCGAGGGCCTGACCCAACAGGTCGAGGCCCTGATCACGGAGTTTGGGGTTGATCCGAGCCGGGTGATGCTCGAGATCACCGAAACCGCGCTGGTCGCTGATCTTTCTCGCTCTCAGGCGGTCATACGGGATTTCCAGGCCATGGGGCTGCGAATCGCCATTGATGATTTTGGCAGCGGCTATGCCTCGCTGGGCTACTTGCGCCACCTACCGGTTCATCGGCTCAAAATAGACAAGAGCCTGGTCTGGCAGATTGGCCACAGCCGGCGCGACGAAAAGCTGCTGGCGGCGATCCTCGAGCTCGGCCACAGCCTGGACCTGGAGGTGCTGGCCGAAGGGGTGGAGACCCTCGACCAGTTGGAGTGGCTGCGGACTCAGGGATTCGACTACGCCCAGGGCTTCTTGATCGGCAAGCCCCTTCCCCCCAGCATCGCCCCCACCCACTTGGGCCTGGTGTCTGTGGGGGCCGGTTGATGGGGTCCCGGCAGGCCGCGCAGTACCAAATATCACGCCCTTTACGGGCGGCCCCGGTTCTACACAGGACAAAGCTTTATGCAATCTAAAGCCGGGCCTGGAGCCCGGCCTTAGGCTTATGTTTGCCTTATTTGATGATCTGTGGCACCACCTGCAGGCTCAAGGTCTGGCCGTTGCGCCAAATCTTGAGGCTAAGGGCCTCGCCAGGTTTTTTGCTCAGGATCGCCGAGCGCAGGTCGGTGATGTCGTTGACCGGGTTGCCGTCGGCTTCGATGATCACATCGCCGTTAACCCCCAGCTCTACAGCCTGGCCGCTTTGGGTCATGAGTTGAACGGTCTTGGTAGCGGCCCGCAAACCGGCCTTGTCCGCTGGCCCCCCCTTCTCTACCTGCTGCACCATCAGACCATAATCCGGCAGCTTGTTCTGAGCCCGGATGTTGTCGGGATAGTAGTTGAGCGAGGGGTAGAGCGAGACCCCCAGGCGCGGGCGGCTCTTGGCCAACGTATCGGCGGTGAGCTTCTTACCGGCTTTGAGGTCGGGGAGATACTGTTTGGCAATGTTGATGGGGATGGCGAAACCGATCCCCGCAGACTGCCCTTCCCCACCGAATTGGGCGTTGGTGCTGTAGATGGCGGTGTTAATCCCGATCACCTGCCCTGCGCTGTTGAGCAGGGGCCCGCCGGAGTTGCCAGGGTTGATCGCGGCATCGGTCTGGATTACGCTGGGGATGAACCCGCTCTCATCGCCGATGGCCCCGGGGTTGCGCCGGATGGCCGAGACGATGCCCTCGGTGACGGTGAACTCGAGACCGAAGGGGTTACCCATCGCGATGGCTTTCTGCCCCACCTTGAGGGTATCGGAGTTGCCCAAGACCATGGGCTTGAGCCGCTCCTTGGGGGCCTGCACCTTGATCAAGGCCATATCCAACGGCTGGGCCGTACCCACCACCTTGGCTGGATAGGCTTTGGGGTCGTTATGGAAGCGTACCGTGATCTCGGTGGCCCCCTCCACCACATGGTAGTTGGTCAGAATCAAGCCGTCGCTATCAATCACAAACCCAGATCCCGTACCCTGAACCGGCTGCTGCTGTAGGAAGGGGGCAAAGAAGTCGGGGGCGTTACCGCTCATGGTCGAGCTGGGCATGCTGCGCACCGAGACATACACCACCCCATCCCCGGTACGCTGCACGATGTCCACCGTGTTGCGCTCGTTCTCGAGCAGTCTCCCTTGATCTTGGCTCTGGGCCTGGGCCGCCTGAGCTTGGATGGTGTCAGGAGCCTGGGTCTGGCTGTTGCTAATCCCCCACCAGGCCACTCCCCCCACGATGATGGTCAGGATGCCAAATCCGAGGGCAGTATTTCTCATAGACATCTCAAAAACCTCCTCCTCCAAGTCTAGTAAACCCCGGTTAAGCCATAGTGAAGACAGTTTATGAGAGGTTGGGCAAACCCAGGCCTAAAGCCCGCCGGCGTTCTCATAATCGGAGCCTCCCCGCCAGCCCAGCTCTGGATACCGGGCTAAACAAACACCACGGTCTTGTTGCCGTGAACCAAAATCCGGTCCTCCAGGTGCCAGCGCACCGCCCGGGCCAGCACCGTGCGCTCCAGGTCACGCCCCAGCCGCACCAGCTCCTCTACCCCCTGCCGGTGTGAGACTCGAGCCACATCCTGCTCGATGATCGGGCCCTGATCCAGGGCCTCGGTGACATAGTGGGCGGTGGCTCCAATCAGCTTGACCCCGCGCACATAGGCCTGCTTGTAGGGGTTGGCCCCGATGAAGGCGGGAAGAAAGGAGTGGTGGATGTTGATGATCCGGTAGGGGAACTGGGCCACGAAGGCCGGGCTGAGGATCTGCATATAGCGGGCCAGCACCACCAGGTCGGTGCCCTCCAGATAGGTCAGCATCGCGGCCTCGGCTTCCTCCTTGCGGTCTTTCTCCACCGGGACATGGTGATAGGGCAGGCCGAAGCGCTCCACCTCGGCCCGCAGATCGGGGTGGTTGGAGAGCACCTGGGTAACCCTGCCGGGAAGCTCCCCGCCCTCATGCCGCCAGAGCAGCTCGAGCAGGGCGTGGTCGTATTTGGAGACCAAAATGGCCACTTTTTTGCGGTCGGCGGCGTAGCTGATCCGCCACTCCATGGCAAAGCGCGAGGCCACCGAGGCGGCAAAAGCCTTCTCCAAAACCTCCCGGGGGACATCCAGGTGGGGGGTCTGAAACTCCAACCGCATGAAAAACAGCCCGCCCTCGGGGTCGGTGGAGTGCTGATCCAAAGCGGTGATGTTGGCCCCGTGGTTGAACAAAAAGCCGCTGACCGCAGCCACAATGCCGGGGCGGTCGGGGCAGGTGATGAGCAGGCGGGCGGTGGTGTCGGCGTTCATCCCTAAGAGCCTAGCATTCGCATCGCCAGCCGGGCCGCTGCCAGATCCCACAGCGCATGCCCCACGCTCTTAAACAGCACCGGCCCATCCTGGGGTCTGGGCCCCTCGAGCCCCCGCACCCTCCCCCAGTCCACCCCGGCCTGGATCAGGTCCCCGGCCTCGGCCCGGGCTCCCTCGAGGCTGTCCACGAAGACCCTCGAGCGCCGCACCAACCCGGCAGGAATCTCGGCCATCTCCGGCTGAAAGGCCCCCACCGCAGCGATAAAGGCATCCTCACGCACCCCCTCCGGCAGCACCGGGGTTCGGCTGGTGGTGGCGGTAACGATCAAGGAAACCTCGCCCAGAACCGCCTCGAGACTGGGGGCGGGCTCCCCCTCCAGGCCCAGGCTGCGAGCCTGAGCCACCAAGGCTTGGGCGTGCTCGAGGTTTCGAGAGGCGACATACACCTTTTTCACCCCCAGACCGCTGCGAAAAGCCTCGAGGTGGCCCCTCCCCTGCGTGCCCGCCCCCACGATCAGCATCGGCCCCTCTGGGTTGGGGGCCAGCTTCTGTGCGGCCAGCAGCGAAACCGCCGCGGTGCGCCGGGCCGTCACGGTGGCCCCGTCCAGCCCCAGCCGTCGCTCCCCGGTGCGGGTGTCCAGCACATACACCTCGGCCCGCACGCTGGGCTGCTGGCCGGGGTGCACGGTGACCTGCTTGACTATGGTGATTTCCGCGTCCGCAGCAGGCATCAAGAGCAGGGTGCCCCCACCTGGCAGCGGCATGACCAGCCGCTCAGGGGCCCACACCGTACCCGCCGCCTTATCCCGCAGGACGCGCTCGATGGCCTCGGCCAACTCGGGATAGGGCAACAGAGCCGCGGTCTGGGCCGCCGAAAGGAAATCCATCTCCAGAAGATACAATACCCCTATGTCTGAGAGTACCGATCAACATAGAAAAATTGCCCACTCCAAAGGCCCGGTGGCCCTGGCCATCGTAACCGTCTCCGACACCCGCACCCCCGAAAGCGATACCAACTTCCACTACCTCCGCCCCGAGATCGAGCGGCTGGGCCACAGCGTGGTGGGGTACCGCCTCATCAAGGATGAGCCCGAGCAGGTTGAGGCGGCCCTTGAGGAGATGGTGAACCGCGGGGCTCAGGTCATCCTCTTCAACGGCGGGACCGGGATCGCCCCGCGCGACACCACCTTCGATGTGCTGAGCCGGAAGCTCGAGAAGACCATGCCCGGTTTTGGCGAGCTGTTCCGGATGCTCTCCTACGGTGAGGTCGGCTCGGCAGCCATGCTCAGCCGGGCCACCGCGGGCACCTACCGCCGGCGGGTGGTGATCTCCACCCCAGGCTCGCCCAACGCGGTGCAGGTGGCCTGGACCAAGCTGATCGCGCCGGAGCTCGAGCACCTGGCCTGGGAGGTGGCGCGGTAGCCGTTGGCGTATCCCCAGCGGCCTCACCCAAGCCTTCTCCTTTAGGCCTGCGGCCAGTACCATACCCCCATGAACCTCAAGGGCCAGGGAGCCGGTCCCTTGCCTCCCCTGCTCCAGCAGTATGTGGAGTTGCGCGACGCTTATCCCGACTACCTCCTGTTGTTTCAGGTCGGCGATTTCTACGAGACCTTTGGTGAGGACGCCGAGCGGCTCTCCAAAGCCACCGGGATCTTCCTGACGCACAAGACCAGCAAGGACTTCACCACCCCCATGGCCGGAATCCCGGTGCGCTCGGGGGATACGTACCTCGAGCGCCTGCTCAAGCTGGGCTTCCGGGTGGCTGTGGCCGAACAGATGGAGCTGGCCACCGATACCGAGGGGCTGGTGCGCCGTGAGGTCACTCAGCTCCTGACCCCAGGCACCATCCTGCAAGAAAACCTGCTGCGCCCTGAGGCCAACTACTTGGCCGCGCTGGCCACCGGGGATGGATATGGGCTGGCCCTGCTGGACGTCAGCACTGGGGAGTTTCGCGGAACCCTGCTCTATGGCAAGAACACTGTTTACGACGAACTTTTCCGCTATCGCCCGGCGGAGGTGCTGCTGGCTCCAGAACTCTACGGCCATGAAGCTTTCCTGGCCGAGTTTGGACGGCGCTTCCCGGTGATGATCTCCGAGGGGAGCTTCGACCTCGAGGCCGCCCAATCCGCTCTGGAGGCCCAGTTCGGTAGCCTGCCGCAGGGGCTCGAGGCCCCAGCTTTGCGGCGTGCCGCAGGAGCCCTGGTGCGCTACGCGCTGCGCTCACAAGACGGTTCCCTGCCCCAGGTACGCAACTTTGTGCGCTACGACCCCAGCCTGTTCATGCAGATCGGGGAGAGCACCCTTCGCACCCTGGAAATCTACGAGCCCAGCTCGGTGGGTGAGCGCAGCGAGTCCCGAACCTTGCTGGGGGTGCTGGGTCTAACCCGCACCGCCCCTGGGCGGCGCTTGCTGCGGGCCTGGCTGCGCCATCCGCTCCTCGAGGAAGCCCCTTTGCAGGCCAGGCTGGACGCGGTGGAGGCGTTGGTCCGGGATGGAGTGCTGCGGGCTGAGGTGCGCAAAGTGCTCTACCGGATGCACGACCTCGAGCGCCTCTCGAGCCGGCTTCTGGCCCAGCGGGCCTCGGCCCGCGACCTGAGCGCTCTGGAACGCAGCCTCTCCCTGCTGCCGGAGCTTTCGGCCCTGCTCCAGGGCTTCACCCCTCTGGCAAGCCTCTGTGAGCGCCTGCCCAACCTCTCCGAAGCCGCCGACCGGGTGCGGGCGGCCCTGGTCTCGGATCCTCCCCTCAAGCTCACCGAGGGAGGACTGATCCGCGAGGGCTTTGACCCCGACCTAGACGGGTTGCGCCACCGCGCCGAAGAGGGGCGAGGTTGGATCGCGGGGCTGGAAAACACGGTGCGCGAAACCACCCAGATCCCCACGCTTAAGGTGGGGTACAATGCGGTGTTCGGCTATTACCTGGAGGTCACCCGCCCCTACTACGACTCGGTGCCCAAGGACTGGCGTGCGGTACAAACCCTCAAAGACCGGATGCGCTTCACCACCCCTGAGCTCAAAGAGCAAGAGCGCAAGATTCTACAGGCCGAGAGCGAGGCCATCAAGCGCGAGTACGCGGTGTTTCTCGAGCTGCGCGAGGCTCTAGCTCAGTACGCCGACGAGGTGCGCCAGGCCGCACAGGTCCTGGCCGAGCTTGACGTCTATGCGGCCCTGGCCGAAGCCGCCACTGAGTACGGCTACACCCGGCCCCGGTTTACCCAGGATGGCACCCTAGAAATCCGGGGTGGGCGGCACGCGGTGGTCGAGCGCAGCGTTAGCTTCATCGCCAACGACCTCAGCCTGAGCCCCTCGGCTCGGCTCCTGATCCTGACCGGGCCCAACATGTCGGGAAAGTCAACTTACCTGCGCCAGACCGCACTCATCGCCCTGCTGGCTCAGATCGGCTCGTTTGTACCGGCGGAGTCGGCCACGCTGCCGCTTTTCGACCGTATCTACACCCGCATCGGGGCCTCGGACGACATCGCCGGGGGACGCAGCACCTTCATGGTGGAGATGGAGGAGCTGGCCACAATCTTGCAGCACGCCACCGCACAAAGCCTGGTGTTGCTGGACGAGATCGGGCGCGGTACCAGCACCTACGATGGGCTTTCACTGGCTTGGGCGGCTTGCGAGCACCTGCACAACCTGACCAAAGCCTACACCCTGTTTGCCACCCACTACTTCGAGCTTACCGCGTTGGCCAATCACCTGTCTGGGGCGCGGAACTTTCACGTCGCGGCCAAAGAAGAGGCCGGGGGGCTAGTCTTTTACCATCAGGTATTGCCCGGTCCGGCCAGTCAGAGCTATGGCCTCGAGGTCGCCCGCCTGGCCGGAGTCCCGCACCCAATCCTAGTACGGGCCCAAGCCCTGCTGCAGGCGCTCGAGGCTGGGCGCAGTGACCGGACCCAGGAGGTGCTGGAGGAGCTCTTGAGCACCGACCTGACCCGCTTGAGCCCGCTCGAGGCCCTGCTGCTGTTGGGTCGGTTGCAGGAAAAACTGCAACGCGTCTTGCCCGCCTGAGGCCAGGTTGGGTGTAGATTGAAAGCTCAGCGAAGCGCAGAGGCCAAGAACCTCGCTTTAGCCCTTCGACCCCTTGCCATGAGCATCCGCAAACTCCCCCCCGAGCTGGTGCGCGAGATTGCCGCTGGAGAGGTGATCTCCGGGGTAACCGATGTGGCGCGGGAACTGCTCGAGAACGCCCTGGATGCTGGGGCCACCCGCATTCAGATCGAACTGTGGGGGGGTGGTCAGGACAGGATCGTGGTCACGGATAACGGCTCCGGCATTCCTGTAGAAGAACTGGCCCTGGCCCTAGAGCCCCACGCCACCAGCAAACTTGGCGACCTCAGCCACATCCGGACACTCGGCTTTCGCGGGGAAGGGCTGTGGGCCATCCGCCAAGCCGCCCACATCCGTCTGACCAGCCGACCCGCCCATCAGCTCGGCGGCGCGACGCTAACCGCTTTCGGGGATGAAACCCGGCTCGAGCAGCACCCCGCCCCCGCCGGAACCAAGGTCGAGGTTTCGTCCCTGTTTGCTCATCTACCTGCCCGGAGAAAAGCCCTCGAGGCCCCCAGCCAAGAGGCCCGGCAGGTGCTCTTTCTGGTCTCTCGCTATCTGCTGCACCGCCCTGAGGTGGCCCTGCGGCTGGTGGTGGACGGGGAGGAGAAGCTCAACCACGCCTCGGGAAGCCAGACCGAGGCGGCCAAGCTGATCTGGGGGCCGGTGGTGGCCAATCGCCTCCTGGCCTTGGAAAGCGGCCAGGGAGAGTTTAGGCTCCGTGGGCTGCTCTCGAGGCCCGAGCTCTCGCGGCCTCGCCGTGACCGGCTGCTGCTGGCCCTCAATGGCCGTCCGGTGGAGTGGCCGGAGCCCCTGCTGCAAGCGCTGCTGTCCGCGTATAGGGAGCTGTTGCCCAATGGGCAGTATCCCCTGGGGGTGCTGAATCTGGAGCTGCCTCTAGAGCGCGTTTTGGTCAACACCTCGCCGGACAAGTCTAGGGTTCGGCTGATCGAGCCCGAAGCCATTGCGGAGTTCCTGGGCGGTGCGGTACAGGGCCTGCTCTCGGCGCACCCGCTGGCGAGGGCTCTCCCCGAGCCCACCCCCCTGAGTGGTCCGGTTCCGGCCCGGCCATCCAGCTTTCCCAGGCTGCGTTACCTGGGAAATTTCCGCAACCTGTACCTGCTGGCCGAGGCCGAGGAGGAGCTCTATGTGGTGGATCAACACGCCGCCCATGAGCGGATCGTGTACGAAGAACTCTCGCGGCGCTATCGCCTGGAAGCGCCTCTCGAGCTGCCCCACCCCGAACTCATCAGCCTGAGCCTGAGCGAGGAAGCCTACTACGCCGAGCGGGCCGAGGAGCTGAGCGCAGCCGGGCTGGTGCTCGAGGCCTTTGGGCCTCAGCGATACCGCATCCGCAGCGTTCCGGCCTTTCTGGCGGGGCACCCCTCCCTGATCCCCGAGGTGGTCAGGGGCAGCCTGGGCAGCTCCAGCTTCGAGGCCGCATGGCGAACGGTGCTGGCCCGGCTGGCCTGTTTGCCCGCGATCCGGGCGGGGCACCCCCTCTCGAGCGGCTCAGCCCAGGCCCTGCTCGATGCCCTGCAGGGCTGTGAGCTGCCCTGGACCTGTCCCCACGGGCGCCCCACCGCACTGGTTCTGGGGGAGCTCGAGCTGGCCCGGCGCTTTGGGCGGCGGGGGGTCCGGGCGGTAGAGCGCAGCCGGGTAGGGTTATAAATCCCCCCAAACCGGGTGCTAAACTGCATGGGTGTGAGCGATACCGCTACCCGCACCCAACCCCGAACCCAGACCCGCACCCCACCGCAGTACAAGGTGCTGCTGCTCAATGACGACTACACCCCCATGGACTTTGTGGTGGAGGTGTTGATGCGGTTCTTTGGCAAGAGCGAGCTCGAGGCGGTGCGGGTCATGCTCGAGGTACACCACGCCGGGGTGGGGGTGGCGGGGGTTTACCCCTTCGAGATCGCCGAGACCAAGGTGGCCCAGGTAACGCGGGCCGCCCAGCAGGCCGAGTACCCGCTACAGTGCACCCTAGAACCGGAGTAAACCCAAATGAAGCCAGGGCTGGGCCAGACTGCTGGGTTCGACTTTCACCTTACGGTCAAATTCAGAATTATTTTATTCTCGGGTGAGAGGGGGTATCCCCCGAAGGCAGGCCCCCTCCGAGCAGCCCCACCGGTGCCCAGAAACCCCCGTCCCCGAGCGCACATTTTCCCCGCCCTGGCCCCTGGTCTGACGCGGGGATGCTCTCATAAATCCTGCCAAATACGCAAAGACCGGTATGCTACAATCCCATACCGGTGTGCGTGCAACTTTAGCTTGACGATGGCGCGCCTGACAGGACTCGAACCTGTGGCCTTTCGCTCCGGAGGCGAACGCTCTATCCACTGAGCTACAGGCGCGTGCGAATAAAGCAAAGACGAGGGTAGCACCACCATAGGAGGCAGTCAAGTGTTTGGCATCAATAGAAGAGTCGTCACCATCATCTTCGGGGTTCTGGCCCTGGTTTTTATCGTAGGGTCGGTTCTGCTCTTCACCCCCCGCGGCAGCTCTCAGAGCAAAGGCAAAGTGGAGTTCACCGTCAATGGGCGGCCAGTCTATGAGCTCGATCTCCAGCGGGCCGAGCAAAACGACCCCATTCTGAGCACCAACCCCACCGGGCTTTTGAAGAACCTGGCCATGGTCAACTTTGGCGAGCGCTTTGTGCTGACCACCGCCCTCCTGCAGGACAGCTCGAGGATCCGGGTATCCGGCGCTGAGCTCAACAAGGAGCTCGACAGCATCAAGGAGCGCTTTGGCCTAAAAGACCGCAAGGAGTACGACAAATTCCTGGCCCAGATCGGGTATACCGACAGCCAACTGCGGGATGAGCTGCGCGATCAGATTCGCCTGAACAAGCGAATCCAGGAAATCCAGGACAAAGCCCAGCCCACCGAAGCCGAGATGCGGCTCTACTTCACCCTATACAAGGACCAGTACAAGTCGGAAGACCGGGTGCAGGCCCGACAAATCGTGGTGGATGATCAGAAGTTGGCCACCGACCTCTATAACCAGGCCAAAAACGGAGCGGATTTTGCCGATCTGGCCAAGAAGAACTCCAAGCTAAATGCGGATCAGGGCGGAGCCTTGGGGGCCCAGGCCGGTAAGTCTGACCCCGGCCCGGTTACCCGCATCGTGTTCCCCAACGTCGTAGCCGACGCGGTGTTCAAGCTCAAGGATGGGGGGATCACCCCGCCCATCGAGGCCGGCGGGCGTTACTACATCGTCAAGGTGGAGAAGTTCATACCGGCGGGGGATACCACCTTTGAAGAGGTCAAAGACCGGGTCAAGGCCGATGCCCAGAAGGTGAAGGCCCAAGGGGCGCTCGAGGCCTACATCGACGAGCTGCGTAAGACCACCCAGGTTAAGTGGAGCGAGGGGTCGCCCTACAAGTTCGAGGACCCCGTGGTGGCCAAGGTCGGGGACAGCAACATCCTCCTTTCCGAGGTTACCCAGGCGGTGTTCTCCAACCCACAGGTTCCCCAGCTCTTGCAGCAGGGCTTGGGTGAGCTGGCTGTGCAGTTCTTCATGCCTCAGACCCTCGAGCAGCTGGTGACTCGAGAGGTGGTGGTGCAGGCCGCCCAGAAGCTCGGCCAACCCTTCTTCGGCAGCAAATCGGACATCGCCAATCAAGCCCAGCTCTGGCAAACCAAGGACATCGCCGTCTCCGACAGCGAGGCCAAGGCCTATTACGACAAAAACATCGCCAACTTTACAACCCCTGCTTCAGCCAACGTCCAGGCCGTTAACTTCAAGAAAGACGATAAGGCCAAGGCTGAGGCCTTCCGCGCGGCTGCCCTCAAAGGCGGGAAGCTCGATGACCTCGCCAAGGCCAATGGCGGGACCGTACAGGATTTCGGCACCGTTAATCCCGGCAGCATGCCACCCATCCCCAACCGTTTGGTCTTCCTGACCAAGGGCAGCTTCCCCAAAGGGCCTCTGGGAGAAGTGAGCGACGTGGTGAAGCTGGATGATGGCAGCTACCAGGTGCTGATTGTCAACAACCGAGTGGCCGAGGCGGTCAAGCCCTTTGACAGTGTGAAGGACCAAGCCATGGCACAGGCTTTGGCCCAAAAGCGGAGTGAGGCCGCCCGGAAGTGGGTGGACGACCTGCGCAAAAACGCCAAGGTGGAGAACGACCTTGAAAAGGTGCTCAAGGCCCTTACTCCAGCCAAGCCCGAGGCCAAGCCGAGCGGTGAGCAGAAACCCTCCGCCACGCCCGGCTCCAGTCCGACCACCCCCGCCACCCCAGGGAACAACGCTCCGGCCAGCGGCTCGAGCACCCCTGCCAAACCCTAAAGCTGCCGCTACCCTCGAGACCCCTCCCGCATGGGAGGGGTTTTTGCTGAACCCACAGCAGCCCCCCAGGTTCTTTCCTAAAACCTGGCCGCCAATCTCACCTTTGAGGAAGTGAGTATAGGGGTATGCTCAAACCGATATGCTTCCGTTGCTCCTGTCCCTGCTGCACGCCACCAACGATTTGTTCGGCGCATTTCTAGCCCCCCTGTTGCCCAAGCTGCAGCTGGCGTTCGGGGTGGGGTATGGAGCGGTTTCGCTGCTGGTCGCCCTCCAGTCGCTCACCGGCAGCTTGCTCCAGCCGGTGGCTGGCCTAATTGCCGACCGCTTCGACCGACGGCTGCTGGCTGCGCTAGGACCGGTGCTAATGGCCCTGGGAAGCGGACTGCTGGGGTTTTTCCCCAGCCTGTGGGTAGCGGGAGTCATGCTCGCGCTCAGCGGCCTGGGCTCGGCCCTCTTCCATTCGGCAGGCGCGGCTTTGGTGGGGCAGTATGCCGACCCCGCCCGGCGCGGGTTTTGGATCAGTGTGTTCTCCACCGGGGGCTTCGTAGGGATGACCTTTGCCCCAGCAGTCTCGCTGACCATCGCTAACGGCTCCTCTGGGCTCAAGGGCCTGGCCTGGATGGTTCCTCTGGCCCTGATCCCCGCGGCGTTGTTGATCGCCCTGGCCCCCAAAGCCCTACTGCGCGGCAAACCCTCGAGCTTCGCTGACTTGCGCCGGGTGTTTAAGGGCCAAGTAGCCCGGTTATGGGCGGTCACCACGCTGCGCAGCGTGGTGTTTATGAGCTTCTCCACCACCATCCCCTTCTGGTTTCATTCCAGGGGCATCTCGGACGACTGGACCAAGGTGGTGCTCACCGTCTACAGCCTGGCCGCCACCGCCGGAGCGTTTCTAGGGGGTACCCTCTCCGACCGTTTGGGGCGGCGCAACGTGGTAGTGGGCACCATGCTGGTGGCCATTCCGCTCTACGTAGTGCTCCTCATCATGCCCCCGGAAAACTGGATGTACCTCCCGGTCTTGGCCATTACCGGGGCCTTGATGAACGCTGTGGTTCCGGTGGCAGTGGCGATGGCCCAAGAGCACGAGCCTCAGCAGATGGCGACGGTGTCCGGATTGCTGATGGGTTTCACCTGGGGGTTTGCCGGACTCCTCTATGGGGTGATCGGCCCGCTGATCGAGCGCTTCGGGGTGATTGAAAGCCTGACCGCGCTTGGGCTGTTGCTGATCCCGGCTCTCACCCTTTCGCTAACCGTGCGCGAAACAGGCCAGCTGCGTCTGGCCGCCGAGGATTGAACCTGGGGCTAAAGGGCCATGCGTGATAATGTAGCGGCTGATGATGGCCAATTCATCCGTCGCGCAAGGCCCCGAAGGGGCTCCGGTGCTGTGGTTGGGCTTCGAAGCCCCGGCTTTGGCGGGGGCATCCCTCGAGGGGCTGGCCCCTTCTGCCGGTCCAGGCTTGGGGATCCGGCTCAAGCCCGGCCAAGCCAGGGGCACCCTTGAGACCGCCCCCCTTCCGGCCCCAGGTTTCGACACCGCTATCGTTTCCTGGAACGCCGAAACCCCCGCGGGGAGCTGGCTCGAGCTGTTCCTGCGGGCCCAGCTGGATTCACACTGGACGCCGTATTACCCGCTGGCGGTGTGGTCCAGCGATCCCCAAAAGCGACACTCGTTTGAGGCCTCCGGCGACCCGGAGGGCCAGATCCAAACCGATACCCTGGTGCTGCGCCACCCCGCCAGCGCCCTGCAAATCCGGGTGGTGCTGCACAGCACCGCCGCTGGGGTGAGCCCCAGCCTAACCGGCCTGGCCGCGGTGATGAGCCACTCCAGCACGCACTTCAACCCGAACCCCTCCCCCTCAAACTCCAAGGCCTGGGGCCTCGAGCTGGCGGTTCCCTTGCTCTCGCAGATGCGCTACCAGGGGGGCGGTGAGGTGTGGTGCTCGCCAACCAGCGTGAGCATGCTCCTGGGCTACTGGAGTGCGAAGCTGGGCCAAAAACTCGACGACCCGGTTCCCCTAGCGGCCCAGGCCACCTGGGACAGGGTCTATGGCGGTGCCGGCAACTGGCCCTTTAACACCGCCTATGCCGGGCTCAAGGGTCTGCGGGCGTACGTACACCGCCTCTCGGGATTGGCCGAGGCCGAGGCCTATCTGGAACGGGGAATTCCGCTGGCGCTTTCCATCGCCTGGGGGAAGGGGGAGCTGCCCGGTGCTCCCCTCGAGCAATCCAGCGGACACCTGGTGGTGCTGCGGGGGTTCACTCAGGAGGGCCACCCCATCCTCAACGATCCCGCCGCCCCCGAGGAGGCCGGGGTGCGCACCATCTACCCCAGGCAGGCCCTCGAGCGGGCCTGGATTGCCCATTCCGGTGGGGTAGTCTACGTGCTCGAGCCCCATGGGGCCGCTTTGTAAGCCAGCCCGCCGGAGGGCGCAGCCAGGTTGCTATACTGGGCAGCACGGCGACGTAACGATGAAACTATTCGACCCTTACGGACGGCTCATCAAGGATTTGCGGATCTCGGTCACCCCGCGCTGCAACCTACACTGCTTGTACTGCCATCCCTTGGATTGGGAGCAGAGCGAGCCTCCTGGGACGGTCAGCGTGGAGGAAGTGCGGCACTTCCTGAGCGCCATGCGGATGCTGGGCTTGGAGGCCGTGCGCTTCACCGGGGGGGAGCCGCTGGTGCGCAAGGAGCTGCCGCAGATGGTCGAGGCCGCCCGGGCGGTGGGGATTCCCGATATTGCCCTGACCACCAACGGGATGCTCTTCAAGCGCAAGGCCAAGGATCTGGCCGCCGCCGGGCTCCAGCGCATCAACCTTTCCATGGACGCAGTCACCCCCGAGGTCTTCAAGACCATGACCCGTGGCGGGGAGGTGAAGCGGGTCTGGGAGGCCATTGAGGCCGCTTGGGAGCTGGGGCTCAACCCGGTGAAGATCAATGCGGTGATGATCCAGGGCATGAACGAGGGCGAGGTGGTGCCGCTGGCCCGGCTCTCGCTGGATCAGCCCTTACACGTGCGCTTCCTCGAGTACATGCACCTGGACAACTCCAACCCCACCCTCTACCAGCAACGCTTCATCCCCGGGGCCCAGACCAAAGCCCGGCTCGAGCAGGAGTTTGGGCCGTTGGAGCGGCTCGAGACCGACCCCAGCGCTCCGGCGAGGGTCTACAGGATTCCCGGCAGCGTGGGCACGGTGGGGTTCATCAACCCCGTGACCGAGGCCTTCTGCTCCAACTGCTCGAGGCTGCGCCTGACCTCCGACAAAAAAATTCGGCCCTGTTTGCTCACCGACCTGGAAATAGACATCGGCCCGGCCTTTGCCGCACCCCATCCGGTTGAAGCCTTGGTAGACGCCATTCTGTTGGCAACCGGGCGCAAGCCAGCCTTTGGAAACACCCTCCCCAAGCTGCGCGAGCGGGTGATGGTGGGCATCGGAGGTTGACCGCCAGGCTCCCTCTGGAGGCAACTGGAAGGACGCACTGCATCTATGAGCTGGCTTCGGCGCTCTCGTCTCCTTCTGGTGTTGCTGCCCGCGCTAACCGGCTGCCCGGCCATGTCCCCCCTTGCCGCCATTGATCCCTCCGGCCCCCTTCGGGTGTGGGCGGTGTCCAGCCTCGAGCGGGTCATGCCCGAAACCCCCCCTCAGGAGAACAAGCCCATTGAGCTGTTTGCCGCCCGGGGCGAGTATGAATCGTTTCAGGTGGTGGTTTTCGGCCCCAAAGGCCTGCGCGGGGTCAATTTACAGGTCTCCGATCTCAGCGGACCCGGCGGAGCGGTCATCGCCAAAGACCACCTCAGCCTCTACCGCGAGCACTATCTCCCGGTCTCCACCCCTAGCCCCCATCGAGGCGGGCCTAACCGCCCGCTGGGCAAAGGTTGGTATCCCGACGCCCTAATCCCCTTCGACAGCTCCACCCGCCCTCAGTACACCCCAGATGCGGTGGTCTATGGTTCCGTGCCCATTGACGTGGCTCCAGGCAACACCCAGGCCTTCTGGATTGACCTCTATGTCCCCAGGGAAGCCCCACCAGGGCTTTACACCGGCCAGTACACCGTCAGTGCCGCCAACGGCCAGGCCCAGGGGGAGATCCGGCTTAGGGTATGGAACTTTGAGCTGCCCGTCCGGCCTACCCTGCAGAGCTTTGCCCCGCTGTGGTTTACCCATACCACCGCAGCCAAGCTCGAGCTGCTGCGAAACCGCATCCAGCCGGGGCGGGTGCAGCCCAAGCAGCTCCAGCTCCTCAGCCCCGCGGGGCTCAACTTGGTGGAGTTGGGCATTGGGGCCGGGGCCAACTACCACAACTGCCAGGCCAACCCCGCCCCCCCTCCAGAGGTCTTCCGTAAAGCCAAAGAGGCCTTGAATACCGATCTCCCGGTCTATGACTTCGCCTTCGATGAGGTGGACCACTGCGACCTGAGCCAGGCCCTGCGGGACTGGGGCCGCAGCATGCACCAGGCCGGGGTATTGCAAATTGCCACCGTAAGCCCCACCCCCGAGCTGCTCGACGACGGCAGCGGCAGGCCGGCAGTGGACGTGTTTGTCCTCAATGCTGCCATGTACGAGAAGGCCAAAGCCAATGGGATGCTGGATGCGGCCCGGGCGAAAGGGGCCAGAATCTGGTATTACTCGGCCCTGGTGCTGAGCGAAACCCCAGGGGCTCCCAACTGGCAGCTCGATGTGGCGCCGATGAATTTCCGCATCTCTTCAGGGTTCTTCGCCCAGGCCTTAGGGTTTAGCGGCATCCTGGACTGGGCCGCTGACTACGTGACCAAAGGCCAAGACCCCTGGCAGGATGTGAGCTACCTGGAAAACAAAACCGTCTACCAAGCCGACGGCTTGCTGGTTTATCCCGGGGATAAGGTGGGCCTGCCCGGTACGGTAGTGCCTTCGATGCGGCTCAAATGGCTTAGGGATGGGGTGGAAGACTACGAATACGTCGAGCTGCTGAAGAAAAACCCCAAGCTCTACGCCCAATATGGCTGGAGGGTAGAGCGGTTGGTTCCTGGGCTGGAGAGCTGGAGCCCTAACCCAGCCGAGCTCGAGGCCACCCGGCGGGCAATTGGAGAAGCCCTGAGTCAGCCTTAGCCCTCCAGGCCCTGCCTAGGTGGGGTTAACCCCCCAGGGGAAACCCCCCTAAAATAGACCTGTGAAACACGGCTTTGCCCTTACCGAAGCTCAGCTCGAGCTTCAAGACGACGTGATCGAGTGCTGCACCCCCGGCCACCGCATGGGCCGGGGCTTTGCCCTGTTGGCCCAGGATCTGTGGTTTGACCCTGGGCTGCCCAAGGGGTACCTCCAGATGCTCGACGACTTCGAGAAAATCGGGCGCTACGACCACAGCATGAGCGTGCTCGAGCTGGGCTCGCTCTTCGCGTACGATCCCGAGACCGCCCTGGGCCGCACCCAAGACTTTCTGGCTCGAGTCTATGGGGTGCCCTTCGTGTGGCCCTCGACCAACGGCACCTCAATCCTCAACATCCTGGCCCTGATGAGCGCCACTCAAGCCGGGGATAAGGTGCTCCTGCAGCGGGACAGCCACGTCTCGGTCTACTCCGCCATCGTGCACCAGGGGCTAGAACCGGTCTACCTCAAACCCAACTACGCCAAGGACCTGGGCTTGCCGCTCGGGGTCACCCCGGAAGATCTGGCCGCGGCCCTAGACCAGCACCCAGACCTACGGGCGGTGTTTCTGACCTATCCCAACTACTACGGCATCGCCACCGACCTGACCGCCTGTGCCGAGCTGCTGCGGCGGCGAGGGGTGCCGCTGATCGTGGACTCAGCCCACGGGGCCCATTACCGCTTCCACCCCGACCTTCCCCAGGCGGCGGAAGAAAGCGGAGCGGCCCTGGTCACCCAGTCCCAGCACAAGACCTGCTCCAGCCTCTCGCAGGGTTCGCTGGCCCTGTTCAATGACCGCAGCCTGGTGGAGCCTTTTTACGAGTGGGCCAACCTGGGGGGCTTCGTGAGCACCAGCTTCAGCTTCATCATCCTGCAATCGCTGGTGCTGGGGGTCATGCAGCTCGAGCGGCAAGGACGCGCCCTGCTGCAAAATGCCCTCGAGGCCACCCTTTGGGCCAGGCAGGAGATCCACCGGATCCCTGGGCTCAAAACCTTCGGTTCAGAAGCCGCCCGACCAGGGTTTAAGCAGCTCGACCCGCTGCGGATCACGGTAGATGTCTCCGGGCTGGGGTGGAGTGGTTTCGAGGTCTATGAGCGGCTCAGCTCGGAGTTCAACATCTACCCCGAGCTGGCCACCTTTCAAAACGTGCTGCTGATGTTCACCCTGGTGGATGATCTGCGGGGGGTGCGGCGGGTGGTGCAGGCCCTGCGCCAAATCGCAAGCGAGGCCCCAGGGCCCTTCCAGCAACCCCGGCTCGAGCCCCCACCCCTGCCGCCGCTGCGGGTATTGCCTCGAGCCGCCATGCAGCACCGCCCCCGGCGAAACCTGCCCCTGCGCGAAGCCATCGGTCAGGTTTCCGCGGAGACCATCTCGGCCTACCCTCCGGGCTCGGCCATCCTGGTCGGGGGCGAGGAGATCACCCCGGAGGTGGTGGAGTTCTTGCAGGCCGTGAAGCGCTCGGGCGGGACCCTCAAAGGGGCCAGCAGCCGGAACTTCGAGACCCTCCAGGTGCTGGGATAGGCTTTTCTGCTCCGGCGCTCGAGTAGGCCAGCCCACATCCAGCCCCCAGGGCCGTGCGTATGGTAGGTGGGGGAAACCCCAGGAGGAAACTATGACCAGAGCATGGCTCGCCGTCGGCCTACTGGCGCTGCTCAGCGCTTGCATGCCGATGAACAGTAGCAATTCCAGCGCCTCGAGCACCCCCCCTGCCCCCCTGATGTTCATGGCCACCCTCAGCGGGGCAAGTGAGGTGCCCCCCACCCCCTCGATGGGCAGCGGCAGCGTGATGCTGATGCTGGATGAGGCCAGCAAGAAAGCCACCATCACTGGCAGTTTCAGCGGGGTTCAGGCCACGGCCGCCCATATTCACGGTCCCGCTGCCAAGAACGCCAACGCCCCGGTGATCATCCCCCTCACCATCAACGGCAACACCCTCTCCGGCTCCGCCACCCTCACCGATGCCCAGATTGCCGATCTCAAGGCCGGGCTGTGGTACGCCAACGTACACTCCGCAGCTTTCCCCGGTGGGGAAATTCGCGGGCAACTGGAAAAGCAGTAACCCCGCAGGGTCCAGGGTGGGTTTCGGTTTCATCCCCTGCCCTGGCCCAGCTCACTCCATCAAGGTTTTCTCCGGGTCCAGCACTTGCGGCCCGGAGCCTTTTTTCTTGGCCAGCGCGGCCTCGATAAAGCCACTAAAGGGCGGGGAGACCCGCATCGGGCGGCTCGAGAGTTCCGGATGGGCTTGCAGGCCGATAAAGAAGGGGTGGTTGGGCAGCTCGATGGCCTCTACCAACCCCTCTCCCCGTCCGTGCATCCCCGGGGTGAGGGCCGAGACCGTAAGCCCCCCCTCTACCAACCGCCCGACGTACTCCGGGTTGACCTCGTAGCGGTGGCGGTGGCGCTCCAGAACCAGATCCCGGCCATACAACCGGTGCAGGATGGTCCCAGGGTGGATGCGCATGGGCCAGTTGCCCAGGCGCATGGTCCCACCCAAGCCCTCGGCCTCGAGCTGCTCCGGCATCAGGTCAATCACCGGGTGGGGGGTGTAGGGGTCAAACTCGGTGGAGTTGGCCCCCTCGAGGCCCAGCACGTTGCGGGCGTATTCGATCACCGCGATCTGGAGTCCCAGGCAGATCCCGAAGTAGGGCACCCGGTGCTCCCTTGCATACCGGGCCGCCAGGATCTTTCCCTCAACCCCGCGAATCCCGAACCCCGGCCCCACCAAGATGCCGTCCACATCCCCCAGCAGCTCAGCGGCCTTGGAAGCATCGGTAATCTCCTCAGCGTTGACCCACTTCACCTCCACCCGGGCGTCGTGGGCAATCCCGGCGTGGCGGAACCCCTCGAGAATGCTCAAATAGGCGTCCGGCATCTTGACATACTTCCCCACAAAGGCCACCCGAACCTCGTGGCTGGGGTGCTTGAGCTTCTTCACCGCACCCTGCCAGAAGCTCAAATTGGGTGGGATGGTCTCGAGCCCCAGCTTCTTCTCCACAATTCGGCCCAGGCCCTGCTCTTCCAGCACCAGCGGAACCTCGTAAAGGTGTTGAACGGTAGGGCTACTGAACACCTCGCTGGGACGAACGTTGGTGAAGAGCGCAACCTTCTTGCGCACATCCTCGGGCACCATTTTCTCCGAGCGCAGCACCAACACATCGGGCTGAATGCCCACCCCCCGCAGGGCTGAGACCGAGTGCTGGGTGGGTTTGGTTTTGAACTCCTCGCTGGTGGGCAGGTAGGGCACCAGGGTCAGGTGCAGGTACATCACGTCCCCGTCGTTTTCATCGAACTGGAACTGCCGAATGGCCTCCAAAAAGGGTAGGCTCTCGATGTCCCCTACCGTGCCCCCCACCTCCACCACCACAATCTCAGCCCCCTGCTCCTGAGCGGTGCGGCGAATGCGCTCCTTGATCTCATCGGTGATGTGCGGAATGACCTGTACGGTCTGCGAGAGGTATTCTCCCCGCCGCTCCTTTTGGATCACCGAGAGGTATACCTGTCCGGTGGTGAGGTTGTTGGCCCGGGCTAGGTCTATGTCTAAGAAGCGCTCGTAATGACCGATGTCCAGGTCGGTCTCGGCCCCGTCGCCGGTGACAAAAACCTCGCCGTGCTCATACGGGCGCATGGTTCCGGCGTCCACATTGACATAGGGATCAATTTTGAGGGCGGTAACCCTGTAACCCCTTCCGCGCAAGATAGCCCCCAGACTGCTGGTCAGAATGCCCTTCCCCAAGCTGCTGACCACCCCACCGGTAACGAAGATATATTTCATGCACAAACTCCTGTCCTGCGTTTGAGCCTAGTCAAACGCCGCAAAGCGCTTCTGGTTTTCAACGTCTGGCCAAGCAGCTAGACGGCTAAACTATCACGGGATTCTACCGTACCACGACCAACCCCCACCTTGTCCACCGCCCAACTCACAGTACCGGGGGTTTATTCTCTACCTTGCCGGAAAGGGCACCGAAAACAATTCGGATTTTTGAACTCAGTATACTTCGCTTATGGCCCATGCTGTGAAGCACTCTACTGAAGTGGCCCCCCAGATTCATTTGATTCAGGTGCCCATCCCCTATCCCTTCAAGTACGTTAACTGCTACCTGCTCAAGGGAGAGGGCGCGGTGCTGGTGGACTGTGCTTTGGATACGCCAGAAGCCCGACCGGGCCTCGAGGCCGCCCTGGCCGAGCACGGCCTGAGCTTTGCCGACCTAGACCAGGTGGTGCTCACTCATCACCACCCCGACCACTACGGGCTGTGCGGGCTCATCGAGGCCTACGGGCCGAAGGTGGGCATGCTCGACCTCGAGAAGGAGCGCGGCCACATCTTCTGGACCCAAGACCAGCGGATGATGCGCGAAGGGATGGCCCTGTTTGCCCGCCACGGGGTCACCGGGGAGGTCTTGCAGGGCCTCGAGGAGGAGATGCGGGCCACCCGGCAACGGGTACACCCGGCCCAAAACCCCCAAACCTTTCACGACGGCGAAACCCTACAGCTGGCCGGGATGAGCTTTCGGGTGATCTGGACCCCTGGGCATGCCGATGGGCACGCCATGTTCCTGCGGGAGTCGGATGGGGTATTGCTGGCCGGGGATCAGATCCTAGAACGCATCTCGCCCAACATCGGCATCTGGGCCTATTCCTTTCCCAACCCGCTGGCCCTTTACCTCGAGTCCTTGGAAAAAACCGCTCGGTTGGGGGCCAAGGTCGCGTTCACCGGGCATTATGGCCCCATCCAGGACATCCCTGGGCGCTGCCGCGAGCTGGCCCAACACCACCAAGAACGCCTGGCCCACCTGCGGGGGCTGATGGGGGGCGAAGCCAAGACCGCCTGGGCGCTTTCGCTGGAGCTCTTCCCGGGTAACCTCAACCTGGCCCAGCGGCGCTTTGCCTGGTCGGAGACCCTGGCCCATCTGGAGTATCTGGTGGCCGAAGGGAGCGCGCAGCGCCTGGAAGGGCAACCGGTTCGCTATACCCTGTAATGCTGCCCTGTGCGCCAGGCAGACCTCACCAGGCCAGGGCCATCCCGTCGGTGCGGGGTTCGGTGGCCGCCAGGAAGGCCCCACCCGACCTGAGGATGATCTCCCCTCGCCCAAAAGCAGCCCATTCCGGCTGTAGGCTGACCGCATGCCCACGCCCCAGCAGTTCTTGCACCAGGTGGGCCGGAACCCCGGGCTCGAGCTCGACCTGGGTGCCGGAGAGCCACTGCCAGCGCGGGGCATCCAAGGCCGCTTGGGGATTCAGGCCATAATCCTCCAGCCCCACCACCACCTGCAGGTGGCCCTGGGGCTGCATGTGTCCGCCCATCACCCCAAAGGGGCCCAGGGGTTTGCCATCCCGGGTCAGGAAGCCGGGGATGATGGTGTGGAAGGGCTTCTTGGAAGGGGCGTACTGGTTGGGGTGGCCGGGCTCGAGGCCAAAGCAAGCCCCCCGGTTTTGTAGGGAAATTCCTGTTCCCTCCACCACAACCCCTGAGCCGAACCCCATGTAGTTGGACTGAATAAAGGAGACCTGCAGCTCGCCGTCGGCCGCGCACAAGTACACCGTGCCCCCCTTGGGTGCTCCGGCTTGGACGGGAAGAGCGCTGTCGCTGATCAGCCTGCGCCGCTGGGCCAGGTAGTCCGGGTTCAGCAAATCCGAAGGGGAAACCGTCATGAACCGGGGATCGGCCACGTATCGCTGCACATCCCCAAAAGCCAGCTTGATGGCCTCGATCTGCAGATGGAAGCCCTCCACGGAGTCGCGCGGGTACCGGGCCAGGTCGAAGCCCTCGAGGATCTTGAGCGCGATCAAGGCCGCAATGCCCTGGGTGCTGGGGGGGATCTCGTGGACCTCGAGGCCACGGTAGCGCACCGAGATCGGCTCAACCCACTCGGCCTTATGCCCAGCCAAATCGGCTCGAGTCAAAAACCCTCCCGTGGCCGCAGCGAAATCCGCGATCCGGTCGGCCAGCTTGCCCCGGTAGAAGCTCTCGGCCCCCGTCTGGGCAATCTCCCGCAGGGTCTGGGCGTGCCGGGGGCTGTGCCAGCGTTCCCCCGCCTTGGGGGCCTTTCCAGCGGGCAAAAAAACCCGCTTGAACTCGGCATTCCAGGCCTCTTGCAGCGGAGCATAGGCCGCCTCGGCCCTGGCCCAGTTTCGCGCAGTCTCCGGGGTGACCGCGAAGCCCTCCTGGGCATAGCGGATGGCGGGTTCAAAAAGTTTCTCGAACGGCAACCTGCCAAACTTGTCATGCAGGGCCCGCCAAGCCGAGGGCGCCCCAGGAACCGTAACCGGGAGCCAGCCCCGCGTAGGAACCTTGCCGCCGGCGGCAAAGGTGGCGTAGTCCAGCCCAGCCGGGCTCTCCCCGTGGGCGCTCAGGCCGTGCAGCTTTTGCCCGTCGTGCACCAGGGCAAAGGCATCCGAGCCAATCCCGTTGGAGGTGGGCTCGAGCACCGTGAGGGCAATGGCGACAGCCAGGGCCGCATCCACCGCGTTCCCTCCCGCCAACATCATCTCCATCCCGGCCAGCGCAGCCTGAGGCTGCGAGGTGGCCACCGCACCGCGCTGACCCACCACCACATTGCGGCGGCTGGGGTAAGGGTAGGCATTCAGGTTCATTGGAAAATCCCCTTGGGCAAGTAGGCCGAGACCACCCAGTTGGGCGCATCCACAACCTCGCTGATGTGCAGATCCACGGCCACGCTGCACAGCATGTAGGCTTGCTCGGGGCTCAGTCGGTACTCCCGGCCCAGGTAATCAATCATCGAGCGCACCGCATCCTGGGCGGCGGGAAAGAGATCCGGGCCGATACCGGTGGTGGCGTGGTAGCCCCCAGATTCAAGACCTGGGGTCGGTGAAGCCGGCAGGTCGAACTCCGGGCGCTTGAGCGGGGCCCCTTTCCACAGCTCGAGCTTGAGCCGCAGCCGCATGGGGGTTTCGATGGCGGTCCCACAAACCTCCCCATCGCCCTGGGCGGCATGGGTATCCCCCACCGAGAAGAGGGCCCCCTTGACCTGCACCGGCAGGTAGAGCTTGGCCCCTCGAGTGAGATCGCGAATGTCCAGGTTACCCCCCACCTCTCGCGGGGGAACCACCGAATGGGGACCAGGAGCGGCCAAGGCCAGGCCAATGGTGCCGGGAAAGGGCCGGGTCGGCAAGCGGATGCCCGGCATAAACTCCACAGCTTGTGGGCTGTAGGTGGAGATGTGCAGGGCTGGATTGGGAAAATCCGAAGCCAGCAGGCCAAACCCAGGGATGATGGCCGTCCAGCCCCAGCCGGACTCCTCGAACTCCAAGAGTTCAACCACCACCGCGTCCCCCGGCTCAGCCCCCTCGAGGTAGACCGGCCCGGTGACCGGGTTCACCCGGCCAAAGTCCAGCTTGGCCACCTCCGCCGGGCCCGACTGGGCCGAAAGCTGCCCACCGGAGGCGTCTACAATCTCGAACTCGAGGGTCTCTCCCGGCGCCGCTTGCAGCGCCGGAGTCAGGCCGTTGTCCCAGCCAAAGTGATGGCTGTGAATGGTTTTAAAGCCGTGGTTATGCGCCATATTTTCCCCCACTGTGGTCTCGGCGGGTTTACCGCTTCACATACAAATAGGCGTAGTTCACCGGGGTATGGATGGGGTCTACCAAAATTGCATCCGAGCCCCCTACCTTGGGGCTATGCATCAGGTAGCGTTTCTCGTGGAAGATTGGAATCCAGGGGGCGTCCTTCATCACCTCGGCAAAAATGCCCTGATAGGCCTTGGCCCGGGCGGCTTCCTGCCCCGGTTGCACCATCGCGTCGGCGGCCTCCGCCCGGCGGTCAAGGGTCGGGTTGCAATACCAAGCCCAGTTCCATCCCCCAGGAACCGCTGAGGCGCAGCTCAAAATGGGCCAGTAGAAGTCGTTGGGATCAGGATAATCGTCAATCCAGGCCATCCCCCCCGACCAGATCATGGGGGCTTGGCCTTTGGTTCCTCCCGCTTGGATCACGGTGCTCTGGGCCTGGGTCTTGAGTTCCGCCTTGACCCCTATCTGGGCCAGGTCTTGCTGAATGGCCTGGGCAATGCGTGGATTGGGATCCGTATTGTTGGCGTAGAGCACCGTCGAAAAACCGTTCGGGAACCCCGCCTCCTTCAACAACTGCTTGGCCTTGGCCGGATCGTAGGGGTACCCCTTGTAGCTGGGGTCATAGCCCGGCATTCCGGGGGGGAGCACCTGAACGGCAGGGACAGCCCGGTTGTTGATCAGCCGCACGATGCGCTCCTTATTGATGGCTAGGTTAAGCGCCTGGCGCACCTTGGGGTTGTCCAGCGGCTTGATCTGGGTGTTGAGGGTGACGTAGCCGGTCATGAGCTGGTTACCCACCACCACCTGCTGCTTGAGCTTGGGGTCCTTCATCACATCCACAAACTTGGCCGGTGGAATGCCGTCGCCCAGGATGTCCACCTCACCGCGTTGGAGTTTGAGGAAGGCCACATTGGGGTCCTGGCCCACCAAAAAAACCAGGGTATCCAGGTAGGGCAGGCCCTTTTGGAAGTAGTCGGGGTTTCTCTCCAAAACCACCTGCTGCCCCAACTTCCACTCCTTGAGCTTGAAGGCCCCCGCACCTACCGGGTTATGCCCGAAGTCGGCCCCGGCCTTCTCCACCGCCTCCTTGGGCACGATGAAGCTGAAGTTGAGGGCCATCTTATGCAAGAAGGAGGCATCGGGCTTATCCAGGAGGATACGTACGGTGTAGGGGTCGGGGATTTGGATACCGCTCACCTCTTTCGCCTTTCCCGCAACATAGTCCGCTACCCCGGTAATCCCGGTATAGAAGCCGGCTCCTGGGCTTTGGGTCTTGGGGTTGAGCATCCGCTCGAGCGAGTACTTCACATCCGCAGCCACCATCTCCCGCCCATTTTGAAACTTGATGCCCTTCCTGAGCTTGAAGGTGTAGCTCTTGCCATCCTTCGCAATGCTGTAGCCCTGGGCGAAGTGGGGCACAAGCTTGGTGGTGCCCGGCTCGTAATCCATCAAACCACCGAAGATGGCCTTGATGATGCTCCAGTTCTGCCAGTCATAGCCGATAGCTGGGTCGAGGGTGGAGATGTCATCCTTGAAGGACACCGTGAGGCTGCCACCTGGGCTTTGGGCCTGAGCCAAAAGCGTAAACGAGAGGGCTAGAGCCAAGATCCAACGGTTCATGTGTACCTCCTTCATTGGGGCCATGCGTGTCTAGCGATACTGCACCCTGGGATCCAGCAGGGGATAGACCAGGTCCGCCAACAGATTAGCCAGAACGATGAACAAAGCGGTGAAGGTCACCGCGCCCAGGATCACCGGGATGTCCACGGTCTGGATGGCCTGCCAGGTAAGCTGCCCAATCCCTGGCCAACCAAACACCGATTCCACCACCACCACCCCACCCATGAACGTGCCCAAATCGGTACCGATCATGGCCACGATGGGCAGCAAGGCATTGCGCAAGGCGTGCTTATAGACCACCACCGGCCCAGCCAAGCCCTTAGCCCGCGCGGTGCGCACGTAGTCCTGTGAGAGCACCTCGAGCATCGAGCTGCGCATGATCCGGGCATACCACCCTCCCCCAGCCAAACCCAGGGCCAGCGCGGGCAAAACCAGATGCTCCCAGCCGCCATACCCCCCTAGTGGGAACAGCGCCAGCTTATAGGCCAGCACGTACAGGAGCAGCAACCCCAGCGCAAACTGCGGCGCAGCCACCCCGGCGAACGAGAGCAGCATGATCCCCTGATCGAGCCAGCCTCCCCGGCGCAGGGCGGCCAGAATTCCGGCGGGAATTCCCAGCAGCAGCTCAAAGAGCACCCCTGCCAGGGTGAGCTCGAGGGTGGGGACCAGCCTCGAGGCCAACAGCTCGCTGACTTGGATCTTTTGTAGGTAAGAGCGGCCCAAATCCCCTTGCAGCACCCCTCCCAAGTAGCCCAGGTAACGCTGCAAGATAGGCCGATCCAAGCCCAGCTCGTGCCGCACCCGCTCCACCACCTCCGGAGTGGCGCTGCGCCCTGCCACCAGCCGTGCAGGATCGGCGGGGAGCAGGTACAGCAGAGCAAAGGTGATGACCGTGACCGCCCACAACACCCCCAAAGACTGCAGAACCCGCTGAGCCAGATAGGCCATCATCGCTCACCTCAGGGTAGGGTCGAGGGCTTCGCGCAAAGCGTCGCCCAACAGGTTGAAGGCCAAAGAGGTGACCAAGATGGCCAGGCCCGGAAAGGCCACCAGCCAGGGCGCATCGGTGAAATAGGACTGGCTCTCATTGATAATCCCTCCCCAACTGGGGGTAGGGGGCTGCACCCCCACCCCCAGGAAGGAAAGCGCGGCCTCCAGGAGCACCGTGGTGGAAAGCCCCAGGCTGCCATAAACCACCAAGGTGGGAAACAAATGGGGCAACAGGTGGCGCAGGAGAATTCGCCGGTTACCCGCTCCAAGGGCCCTGGCAGCTTCCACGTACTCCTTTTGGGCCAGGGTCAGGGTCTGGGCATAAATCACCCTTGCCACCTGAACCCAGTTCACCAGAGCGATCACCAGCGCCACAATCCATAGGCTAGGCTTGAGGATCGCAGCTAGGGCAATGGCCAGCAAGAGGGCTGGAAAGGCCATCATCACATCGGTGAAGCGCATCAGCAGGCCCCCGATCCATCCTCCGAAATACCCCGCCGAGGCCCCGACCAGCATCCCGATCAGCACCGCCGCACCGTTGGCCACCAGCCCGACCAGCATCGAGGCTCGAGCCCCCCAGATCAGCCTCGAGAGCAGGTCACGGCCCAAAGTGTCTGTACCCAACAGGAACTGCCCGCCCGGAGGCAGCGGTTTGCCCTCGAGGGTCAGCCCATCAAAGAACTGTTGGCTGGGGTCTTTGGGGGCCAGCCAGGGGGCTAAGAGGGCCATCCCCAGGATCAGCAATACCACCCCTAGGCCGAACAGGCCGGCCCGGTTGCGCAGAAAGCGTTGGCGAAACCGGGGGTTCATCGCATCACCGCTTCAGCCGAGGGTCTAGGGCATCGCGCAAGCCATCCCCAATCAAGTTAAAGGCCAGCACCGCCAGAAAAATGGCCAACCCCGGGAAAATGGCCATCCAGGGGGCATACGCCAGATAACCCCGCGCTGCATTCAGCATGGAGCCCCAAGACGGGGTAGGGGGCTGGATGCCCAGGCCCAAAAAGGAAAGGGTGGCCTCAGCCAACACCGCTGCCGCCGTGCTCAGGCTCACCTGAACGATCAGCGGGCCCAGGATATTGGGCAGAAGATGGCGCAGCAGCATACGCCCATCGCCAACCCCCAGGGCCAGCGCGGCCTGCACATACTCGCGTGGGCGCTCCGCCAGGGTCTGGCCCCGCACCAACCGGGCGAACACCGGGGTGGTAACGATCCCGATGGCCAATAGGGTGTTTTGTAGGCTGGGGCCCAGCACCGCGGCCAAGGCAATCGCCAGCACCAGAAAGGGAAAAGCCAGCATGGCATCGGTTAAACGCATCAGAAGGTTGTCCAGCCAGCCACCATAGAACCCCGCGACCAGCCCGATGATCCCCCCCAACACCAGGGCCAGGCTCACCGAAACCAGGCCAGCCACCAGTGAAACCCGGGCTCCGTAGAGGATCCTCGAGAGGATGTCCCGGCCCAGCTCGTCGGTACCCAGCAGGTGCTGGCTCGAGGGGGGTTGCTGCAAGGCGGTGAAGTTGGTTTGGGTGGGCGAGTAGGGGCTGAGCCAGGGTGCGAACACCGCCCCTAGGGCCAACAGGGCCAGAATCACCCCCCCCACCAGGGCCAGGCGGTTGGAGAACAGTCTCCGCAGGACCGGGTTGCGGACTGGAGCTTTGGAACGGGTGCGGGCCTCAACCATAGCGAATCCGAGGATCAATTGCCGCGTAGAGCAAATCTACCAGTACATTAACCAAAAACACCGCCAGCGCCGAGAACAGCACCACCGCTTGCAGCACCGGGAAATCGCGGTTAAAAACCGAGTCCACCACCAACCGCCCGAAGCCAGGGATCGAAAAGACCTGCTCGGTAATGACCGCACCGCCCAGCAACCCACCCAGTTGCAGCCCGATGACCGTGACCACCGGGATCGCGGCATTGCGCAGGGCGTGCTTATAGACCACCACCGGCCCAGCCAAGCCCTTGGCCCGCGCGGTGCGCACGTAGTCCTGTGAGAGCACCTCGAGCATGCTGTTTCGGGTGAAGCGGGCGATGGCCCCGGCCAGCGCGGTTCCTAGGGTGAAGGCCGGTAATAGCATTAGCAGCAGGTTTTTGCGCAGGTCCACCCAAGGCTCTACGTAACCAGACGGTGGGATCCAGCCCAAGCGGATGCTGAAAAGGTAGACCAGCAGGATCCCCAAAAAGAAGTTGGGGACGCTGATCCCCGATAGCGCTACCACCGTCACCCCGGCATCGGCTGCGCTGCCCCGGCGCAGCGCAGCCACCACCCCAGCCGGAATCCCCAGCAGCAGGGCAATGAGCAGGGCAAAGAAAGAGAGCTCGAGGGTGGTCGGGAGCTTCTGCCACAAAATCGGGCCCACCGGGGCATGATCCCGCAATGAGCGCCCGAAATCCCCATGCAGCAGCGAGGCGGCCCAGCTGGCATACTGCACATAGAGGGGCCGATTCAGCCCCAGTTCATCGCGCAGCTTGGCCACCAGCTCGGGGGTGGCCTCCTCGCCCAGGAGCAGAAGGGCCGGGTCCCCGGGCAGGACTCGAGTCAGGGCAAAGACCAGCAGCGTCACCAACACCAGGGTGGGCAGTCCCCCAATCAGGCGCCGCAGGACAAAGAGGGTCATGGGCTACCCCCTTCCAGGCCTTTACCCGCTCGAGCCATCGGCCAAAACCTCCGGGTTCACTCCCCTAAGCCCGCCGCCCGGAAGCGCAGAATCCCATCGGGAATGGCTGGGATGCCGCTGACCTTCTTGGAAAGCCCGATGGTGGTTTGGGGGTGGTAGACATAGACGTAGGGCAGGTCGTCCAGCAAGATCTTCAGGGCCTGGGTGTACAGGTCTCGCCGGGCATCCAACAGCCGCACCGAGCGGGCCCGGTTTAAGAGGGCATCTACCTTGGGGTTGCAGTACCCAGAGTAGTTCTGGGGCCCCTTGCAGCGGGCGAAATCGTAGATGTTGCCGTCGGGGTCAGGCCGACCGCTCCACCCCACCGCCATGGCCTCAAAATCGCCCTTGGTGCCCCGGTCCAGCAGGGTACCAAACTCAACCTGCTCAATCTTGACCTGAATCCCGGCCTGGGCCGCCATGGCCTGGTAAACCTGGGCGAGCTGGGCCAGCACCGGCCCGGGGGCGATGGTCAAGGTGAAGCTGAAGCCCTGGGGCTTACCGCCTTCGGCCAGTTTGCGCTTGGCCAGCTCGAGGTCGGGCTTGGGCACCGGGATGCTCTTGTCGTAGGCAAAGCTGCTGGGTGGGAAGGGCCCATTGGCCGGCTCCGCAGTGCCCAAGAACACCACCTTGTCCACGGTGTCGCGGTCAATGGTGGCAGCAAAGGCCTGCCGTAGGGCTTTGTTGGCCAGCGGCCCCTTGTTGACATTGAGGAACATGCCCTGATACCCGATTCCCGCGAAGACGTTGGCCGAGAGGTTCGGGTTTTTGCGGATCGCCTCGAGGTCTTTGGGAGCCACTGGGGTGATCACGTTGACTGCACCAGAGAGCAGGTTGGCCGTACGCACGTCGTCGTCGGGGAAGGGACGGTAGATCAGCTCGTCCACCTTGGGGAACCCCTTCATCCAGTAGTTCTCGTTTTTGGCCAGGGTGATGCGGTCCTGACGCCGGCGTTCCACGAACTTGAAGGGCCCGGTACCCACCGGACTGTTGCCGAAATCAGCCCCCAGCTTCTGCACGGCGGTAGGGCTGACCATCATCCCGGAGCGATCCGAGAGTATGGCCAGAAGAGGGGCGAACGGCTCCTTGAGCACCACCCGCACGGTCAGGTTGTCCACCACCTGCACCTCTTTGACTGGGGCCAGCTCCCCTGCCCGGCGGCTGCCCTGCGCGGTGCGGTAACGGTCCAGGTTGAACTTCACCGCCGCTGCGTTAAACTCGGTGCCATCCTGAAACTTGACCCCCGGACGCAGCTTGAAAACATACACCGTGGCGTTCTCCTCCACCGACCAACCCGTAGCCAGCATCGGCACCGGCTTGAGGTTCTCATCCAGGTCTACCAGCTTATCGAAGATCTGGTTTTGCACCTGGCGATCCACCAAAGCCGAGGACAACAGGGGGTCCAGGTTGGGCGGATCGGAGTCGAGCCCTACCGTGAGGGTGGTCTTAGCCAGCGCCCCCCCTAGCATCAATCCAGCCGCCATCATCCATCCCATCCACTTCTTCATCCCGCTACCTCCTTGAGTTGAGCGTTGGCCGAACGCTCCACGGTGGAAAGATGCGCCAACATCGCGGCTCGAGCCCCTTCAGGGTCACGCTCCTGAATGGCCTTGAGAATGCGGCGATGCTCGCGCAAGGTAAGAGCCGGGCGAAAACGCCGGGCCGTAGCCAAGAGCCGGGTCTGGCGCAACTCCACCCCCAGCAGCTGCAACAACTCCGCCAACAAACCGTTTTGGGCAGCCTCTGCCAGGGCGCGGTGAAAGCCCAGGTCGAGCTCGAGAAACTTGTGCAGGTCCTGGCTGGCCGCTTGCTGTTCTTGCAGCAGCCCTTCCAGCTTCTCTAAGCCTGGGCCCTGAACCCGCTGGGCGGCCAGTGCCGCCACCGCGGGCTCGAGAATCCGCCTCAGCTCGAACAGCTCCCCTATAAAAACCGGCTCGTGCAGCCGAGCGCGCAACCGCCCACTAAACCCCTGAGCCTCGGAGGCCACCCGCGTGCCCTCCCCCTGGCGGATTTCCAGCCAGCCGTGCAGCTCCAGGATGCGCAGCGCATCCCGCACCGAGGCCCGGCTAACCCCAAAGCGCAGGGCCAGCTCGCGCTCCGGCGGGAGCTGCGCCCCCGGCTCCCAGACCTTTTCCCGCAAGAGCTTCTCCAGCTCCTGGGCGAGCTGCTCGGGGATACGGGCGCGGCGAACCAACATAGAGGATTTGGTCGAATGGTCAGACCAGTGATTGCAGAAAAATACTCTGCTCGGGATACCAAGCTTTGGATCCTAACGCACAATTGGACCATACCGGATTCAAAAAGACAGTTGGCAAAACCAAAAAACCTAAGAGGCCATCTTTTTGAATCCTAGAGCACTCCCGTTTGGTCGGGTGGGTTCATCACCGGCTGGTGATGAACCCACCGAATCTAGTGGTCTGGTAACCAATATTCCGGCATAATAATTCCATGAAACAAGCCAGTACCAGCAGGGTACACCTGAGCGCCGAAGAACGTGAGCACTTGGAGCAGATGGTCAAGAAGATGGCGTGCGGGGCA
>NZ_QWLB01000060.1 GCF_003574355.1 Meiothermus granaticius NBRC 107808
AGCAGCGTAACATACGCTATTCAACACTTGAAGGAGGTGAGTGGGTATCGCCGCCCAAAGGCGGCCTGGGGCTATCCATCCCAGACCAAACTTTGGTTTGGTCGGGGTCTCTCGCCCCAGACCCCAATGCGATGAACGTACCTATACTAAAGACCGAGCGGCTCATCCTGCGGGGGCACCGCCGCGACGACTTCGAGGCATTCGCCGAAATCTATGCAGACCCGGATGTGACCCGCTTTATCGGCGGAAAATCGGCGACACGCGAGGAAAGCTGGAAGCGGCTTCTGATGATCGCAGGGTTCTGGCAGGTGCTTGGCTTCGGAACCTGGGCGGTGGAACTGAGGGATGAATCCCGCTATGTTGGCTATGTGGGGTTTGGGGATATCCGAAGGGAGATTGACCCTCCCCTTGATGGAATGCCGGAGGGGGCTTGGGTTCTCTCGTCGGAAGTTCATGGACGGGGTGTCGCCACCGAGGCCGTCCGGGCTGCGCTCGAGTGGATAGATCGGCACTACCACGGTAACACCACCACCTGCATCATTGACCCGGAAAACGCCGCCTCGATTCGCCTGGCCGAGAAGGTGGGCTACCGGGAGTATGCGCGGTCGCATTACAAGGATGCTAAGGTGATTCAGTTCCGCCGCCAGCGCCCCTGAGCCGCCTCAACCAGGGCTCGAGCAGGGACAAATGGGATTCTGAGGCTGGGGGGGCGTTTGGTATGGGCTCGCTCTACCTGCCTAAAGCCGCGTAACCTTGTATAGCGTAACCAGCACAATCAAAACACCAAAGATTTGCTTGATACGGGCAGGGGGCACATAGAGGCTGGTGAGCCTCGAGCCCATATAAGATCCCAGCGCCCCAAAGACCAGCAAGGTGAGGGTTAGGCCAAAGTCAAGCTGAGCCGTTCCAAGGTGGGGCAAAAAGGAGGAGAAGGAAGGGGGGGTTACCGCGAAAGCGTTGATACCTGCCGCTCGCTTGGGGTTGTGCCCGGTCAGGATCAGGGTGGGCATTAGCAAGAAGCCCGGCCCCACCCCCAAAAACCCAGACAACACCGAGATGGGCGCGGCAAGCCCCAAAGCCAGGGGAAAGTTCTCCCGACTGTGGGTGGCCTTGACCGGACGAAACAGGTTAAAGGCCAGGTAGGCCACCGCGGCCAGATAGACCCACCAGACCCACTGCACTTGTACCCGCTGCACCAACCACGCCCCCACAGGGGCAAACAGGGTAGTGATCAGCCCCAGCAGCAAGGCCTTGCGCCAATCCACGTGCCCACTCTGGGCGAATCCAAAGACGGCAAATAGCGCAGTGACGCCGTTGAGCAGAAGCGACAGGGGCTGCACCTGATGCACCAGATCGGGCAAGAACAACGACAAAAAGGGCACTGCAGCAAAGGCCACCCCCAGCCCCAGCATGCCCGAGATAACCGCCAGGACGAATAGACCACCGACCAGCCACAGGCTCACGGGGCTACCTCCCAGGACCCCTCGAGCGCAACCGCCTGGGCCAAGGTTTGCAAGACCGTGCTGTTGCGCTGGGCCAGCTCGACCAGACGCTCTAGGCGCTGCGGGGGTGCCGGGCTTTTGAGGTATAGGCGGTAGCGAATCTGAGTCAGGACAGGGGGTTTATCCTGTCGGGTGGCCTCGAGTTCTACCCAGGCACCCTCCAAGGGGATCTGGGAGGTCTGGGCCACAAACTGTAGGCCGGTTAGCAGGCAGGTTCCCGCCGCCGAAAGCAGGGTCTCTACTGGATTGAACCCGGCTTCAGGGTCGGCCCGACTGGCCCCGAGCTCGAGGGTGAACGAGCGGACCGTAGCCCGGACATGGCGTGGGTCGGTGCACTCCAGGTGGACGCTATAGATTTGCATCTCGCTCCTCTAAAAACTGATCACGGTAGCCCCTTCCAGGGCATACTCCACGAACTTGTCGCGGGCATAGGCCAGACGCAAGCCCCGCTGACTGAAGGTTTCCTCAGCCCCCAGAGCCTTGGCGGTATTCAAACAGGTCAACACCGGCACCCCAGCCTGCACCAGCCCATCAATGGTGGTGTTGTAATCCTGTAGGTCGGGGCTCAGAAGGGCTTTTTCGGCAGGGCCAAAAATATACACCTCCAGACCTACGTTCCGTTCCTGCATCACCTGGCGAATTCGCTCCGCGACGTGTGAACCGGCCCCTAGAGAGCTTTCATCCGCATGAAAGATATGGATCACGACTCTTTTCATAGCTAAATCCTTTCCGATGAATCAATCATAGTTGATTCAATCATCATTGATATATATCTCAATCTGGCTTGGGTCAAGGGCAATTCTCCTCGTTGACGGTCGGGGTTCAGGAGCGCTACACTTCAATCATGATTGATACAACCTCGGGCAGCCTGGTCCTAGAGGGGTTTCGGGCGCTGGGGGATCCCACCCGACTGCGCATCGTACGTTTGCTGGAAGGGGGAAGTCGCTGTGTTTGCGAAATCCAGCGTGACCTCCCAGACGTAGCCCCCAACCTGCTTTCACACCATCTGCGGGTATTGCGCGAGGCCGGCTTGGTGAGTGCGCACAAGCGGGGGCGCTGGATGGATTACGCTTTGCGGGCTGAGGGTTGGGCCGAGCTGTGCCAGGCTTTGCCTGTCCTGTGCAAGGAGAACCGATCCAGGTGATTTCCTCCACTCTTGCCCCTAGGGTTCAGGATGCTTTTGGGCTCTGTTCCGGCTTACCACGCACCCTCCGTCCCCCCACCAGCATCTGCTGAACCCGGCCACTGAGCAGCAGCAGGCCGTGCAGGATGGCGGCGGGTCGGGCCGGGCTTCCTGGCACGTAGACATCTACCGGCAGCACCCTGTCCACCCCTCCAGCCACCTGGGGGCTTTCCGCGAAGACCTCTCCGCCAACGGCCTCGTTGCCCACCGCCACCACCCCTTTGGGCTCCGGGGTGGCCTGGTAGGTGCGCAGGAGGGCTTCGCGCATGTTCTGGCTCACTGGCCCGGCCACCAGGAGGGCGTCGGCGTGGCGGGGTGAGGCCACCACCGTGAAGCCGAAGCGGCCCATGTCATGGAAAGGGTTACCAGCTAAGGCCACCTCGGTGTCGTCCAGGCCGGTGTTACCCGCGGAAACCTCGCGGAAGGCCAGGGTGGGCAGGTGGAGCTCAGCGCGGGTAGGGGGCGGGGGGCCAGGGTCCACAAAGTTTCCCGTAGCCAGGTCCACCCGCTGCACGAGGTCTTCTCGCCGGGTCACCGCCACCTCGAGGCCACGCAGTTCACCCACCGCCTGGGGAAAGGTCTGGAAGCAGCGCCCACAGAGAACACAGTGGGCCAGATCCAGCCGAAACTCACCCCCTTCCTCAGCAAAAGCCACACTGGGGCAGAGCTCCAGGAGTTCCCGCCTCACCGTATGGGAAAGCCCTTCGGGCCGCAGCACAGGCCAGCCGGGGGCCCAGGCCGGCAGCCTGAAGAGGTTCTGCAGGCTTCGGGTTAGGAGCCCGGTGCGCAGGGTTTGCCAGAGAGGATTCATAGGTCGCACCCCGCGTAGGAGAGGTCGAAGGACTTGTTGATAAGGGGAAAATCGGGCAGGCCCATCCCCCGCACCGCGAGCTCGAGCGCCCGCCAGTTCTTGAAGCTGGGATCAACGATCTTGACCTGCTCCACCCGTCTCCCCTGCAACCGCACCCAGTAGAAGAGCTCTCCCCGCCCGGCCTCCACCCGGCTGAAGGCCGTCCGGAGCTCCCCCTCCTGGGACGGCCCAGCCTCATCCACCCACCCCCCTCCAGGGGGCAGCTCGGTGAGGAAGCGCTCCAGGTGGCGAAAGCCCTGCCGGACCTCCTCGAGGTAGACCTGGGCCCGGGCCAGCACATCACCCCCAGCGCGCAGCACCGGGGTGAACGGCTGGTATAGCCCGTCGTCCTGGCGCAGGTCGCGCCCCAGCCCACAGGCCCGGGCTGCCGGGCCCACCAAGCCCAGCCAGCGGGCCTGGGCCGGGGTGATGGCCCCCACGTAGCGCAGGCGGTCGAGGACCATGGGCTGCTTGAAGGCGGAGAGGAGCTGGGCCTCGGCCTCGAGGCCCAGCCTGGAAAGCGCACCCCGTACCTCGAGCTGGGTCTTTGGGTCTAGGTCGAAGCTCACACCTCCTACGGTGAGGGCGTTGCGGCCATAGCGGTGCCCGGTCAGGCGCTCGAGCTGGCCCTGGAGCAGGGCCCGCACCTTGCCCACCTGGGTCGCGGCGTAGGCGTAGCCGATGTCGGTGAAAAGCCCCGCCAGGTGGCCCAGGTGGCCGAAGACGCGCTCGAGCTCGAGGAGCACCCGTCGGAGCTGGCGGGCCCTGGGGGGCACCTCCAGCCCCAAAGCGGCCTCCACCGCCTGGCAAAAGGCCAGGGCATGGGCCACGCTCTCCCCCCCGGCCCGCTCGGCCAGGAGCCGGGCCCGCTCGAGGCCGGCCCCCTGGAACAGCCGCTCCACCCCCCGGTGCTGGTAGCCCAGGCGGAGTTCAAGATGGAGGATCTTCTCCCCCAGCACACTGAAGCGGAAATGGCCGGGCTCGATGATGCCTGCGTGCACCGGCCCCACCGGCACCTCGTGCAGCCCCTCCACCCGCTCGAAGGGATAAGGAAGGCAGTGGTTGCGCAGGGGCTTGAGGGCAGGGTGGCCCTCGGGGACGAGGCTATGCTCTTCCCACAGCTCCCGCTCGAACCAATCCAGCGCCGGGAACTCCCCCGCCAGACTGGGGAAGCTCCCGCGGGCCTCCACCTGGAATTCCTGCAGCGGAGACCCCTCAGGCCCCTCAACCAGGTAGTGCAGATGGGGCGCATCGTACCAGAGCGCCACCAGTCGACCCGACCCAAGCGCCTGTTTCAGAGCTTCCACGAGAGCACCTCCGCCAAATGCTCCACCACCCCCGTGGGGGGAAAGAGACCCAGGATCAAAGCCAGCCCCACCAGTGCAGCCGGCACCACCACCAGGGCCCGGATGCGCGGCAGCCCCCCAAGGCTCATCCCCGGCCCCTCGCCGAAGACCATCCGCGAGAGGGGCCACAGCAGCCCGGCGAACACCCCCAGCAGTCCCAGCAGGTAAAGCCCCATCGCGAGAGGGCTCGAGCGGAAGAGGGCCTGGAACTCGGTGTAGAAGAGCCCAAAGGGAGGCAGCCCGGCCAGGGATAACAGGGAGAGGACCAGAAGCCCAGCGGTGGCCGGCCAGGCCCGGTACACCGCTCCCACCCGGGCGATGAGCTTGCTCTGGTAAGCCAGGAGCAGGTTGCCCGCCGAGAGGAAAGCGGCGGTCTTGGCCAGGGAGTGAAACAGGGTGTGCAGCATGGCCAGCCAGGGAATCCCCAGGCCCAGAGCGTAGATGGCCAGCCCCATGTGCTCCATGCTGGAGTAGGCCAGCAGGCGCTTGTAATCCTTCTGGGCAAAGAGGAAAAGGCCCGCAGCCAGGAGCGAAGCCAACCCGAAGCTCTGCAAGAACCCCGCAGCAAAGCCGAACAGGCCAGCACTGCCCAGAAGCGCGGCGTAGCGCAGAAGGGCATAGAAAGCCACATTGAGGAGCGTTCCCGAGAGCAGGGCTGAGGCGGGACTCGGGGCCTCAGAGTGGGCATCGGGCAGCCAGGCCTGTAGGGGAAAGAGGCCTACCTTGGTGCCAAACCCCACCAGCAGAAAGGCAAAGGCCAGCTTGAGCTGCGCTGGGTTGGCTGCCCGAACCAACTCCCGGGCCATCTGCCAGTCCAGGGTAGCCCCGCCCAGGAGGGCATAGACCAGGATCACCCCGATGAGCCCCAGGGCGATGCCCACACTGCCGAGCATCAGGTATTTCCAGGTGGCCTCGAGGGCCCGGGCACCCCCTCGGTGATAGACCAGCAAGGCAGAGGCCAGGGTGCTTCCCTCCACGAAGATCCACAACAGGCCTAGGTTGTGGGCTAAGTAGGCCCCGTGCATGGCGAAAAGAAACAAGTTCCCCGCCGCATAGAAGCGCCAGGCTTCGCGGTCCTGCGAGGCCTGAAAATAGGCCCCGGCGTACAGGGCCACCAACGCGAAGAGCAGGTCGGTAAGCAGCAGATAGAACAGCCCCACCCCATCGAGCCGCAGGGGTCCTGCGGCCTGGTTTTGGGCTAGGAGGGACAACCCCAAAGACAGCACGGCCCCAGCAGCAGCGCTGCCCGCGAGCCACCGGGTCTCCCGCGCGCGCAGGGCATAAAGCGCAGGCAGGAGGGGAATAAAGAGCAGGACATAGAGCATGTTAACCCTTCAGATCGCGCATCCGCGCGGTATCAATGTGGCCAAAGGTGGTTCGGATACGGAAGATCAGCACCCCGGCCAGCACCACCGCGGCGAAGGCATCGAGGGCCACCCCCAGCTCGATGAAGAGCGGCAGACCGTGGGTCTCGGCCAGAGCCAGCAGGAAGACCCCGTTCTCCAGGCCCAGGAAGCCCATCACCTGAGTAACCGCTTTTTTGCGACTTGCCATGGAGAGCATCCCCAACAGAATCAGGCTCAAGGCCACCGGGACGGCCTCGGGCAGCTGGGCCCCTTCCAGGACGAAACTGCTCCCCACTCGCAAGCCGATCCCCACCAATACCCCGCCCAGGAGCAGGGATAGGGGAATGGAGAGATAGGATTCCACCTCGTGGCTAACCCCCAGGCGCTCGAGCAACCAGAAGAGGTAGCGGGGGATGAGCACCCCCTTGAGGAGCAGCAGGACCAGCCCCGCCAGCACCAAAGGCCACTCCCCCTGGGCCAGCCCGAAAGCCAGGAGCGCCAGCAGCACATTCTGCAGCGCGTAGAGCCGGATCAAGGCGTCCAGGCTCTTGCGGCCTACCATCAAGAATCCCGCGGCCAACACAGCCAGGGTTAGGCTTGGGGCTAGATCCGAAAGCGTAACACCACCCCCAGTACGGCCAAAATTCCGCTCAAGGTGTTGTAGCTCATCAGATCGGGAAGCCTTAGGTAGCGCAGCTTAACCCCGTAGGTCTCCAGGTAACCCAGGGCCAGCCAGGCCAACAGGAGCGCTGCCGGAAAGGACAACCCCCCGAAGGGCAGGAGGAGGGCGATGAGTCCGATGTATACCAGGATCTTCATCCCAGCCGAGAGCTCGTAGAGGGCCAGCAGAGGCCCGGAGTGATCCAGCAGTTGGGCCTCGTGGATCATGGTGAGCTCGAGATGGGTGGTGGGGTCGTCCACCGGCATACGCGCGCCTTCCGCCAGCAGGGCCAGGGTTAGCGCAACCAGCACCAGGGTGTAGACCAAGGCATTCTGCGGGGAGAGCGGAGAGAAAGCCGCCAGGGAGAGGCTTCCCGAGGCCAGCCCCACCGCCCCCAGGGCCAGCACGCTGCCGGGCTCGGCCAGCACCGATACCAGGCTTTCCCGATAGCTGCCCTGACCCCCAAAGGCGCTGCCGGTATCCAGCGCGGCCAGAACCTGGAGGAAGCGGCCCAGGTTGAGCAGGTAGATCAGCACCAGGAAATCCCCAGCGAAGGAAATTCCCGGCAGGAGGGGCAGGAAGACCGCGGCAAGCCCTGTGCTGAGCAGCCCCACCACAGGCGCGAGCAGGAAGAGCGGGCTGCTCCCCTGAGGCCGGATCCAGACTTTGCGCCAGAGCTTGAGGAGGTTCTTGTAGTCGTAGAGTGGATCCGGCCCCTGGCGGTTTTGCAGCCGGGCCTTGAGCCACTTGAGGCTGCCGGTGAAGAGCGGAGCCAGCAGCAGGAGCAGAAAGGCGCTCATCGCCAGACCACCCCCAAGACCAGCAGCAGGGTCAGGAACTGCAGCAGCAGATAGAGGTGCAGGCTGCCGGACTGCAGGCGCTGAACCTGATGGGCAAGGGCAGTATAACCTCGAGTCAATCGGGTTTCCATGACCTCGAGCCAGTCGCTGACCTCGAGGCGTACCTTAGGGGGAGCCAGCATCTCCTCTCGGGAAAGATGGGCCTTGAGCTCGAGGAAGGGGAAGAGCCGCAGGAGCTGCTCGCTGTAGCCGAGGGCATGGGGCTGCATCTGGGGAGTTAGGGCGGAGCCCTGTAGGTCTGGCGAGTGGAAGCCGCAGTCCCAGGGGTCGTAGACCCGCTGGGGCTTTCGGCGCACCCAGTAGACCAGCCCACCTCCCAGGCCCATGAGCGCCAGGAACAGGGGCAGCACCGGGTAGAGAGGGGGCTTGAGCGGGCTCAGCAGCGCTGTAGGAAAGAGGGAAAGCCCAAGCAGCAGCCCGGCCAGAACTCCCAGGCCAAGCTGCCCAAAGCCGCCCATCTCACGGGCCGTCATGGCCTGGGTACTCCGCGGCTGACCCAGAAAAGCCAGGCCGAAGAGGCGCACGTAGGAGACCGCCGCAAGTGCCCCCACCAGGGCAACCACTCCGACTCCAAGCACCAGGAGGGAGGACGCCCCGGCCCCTCGAGGAGCCGCCAAAAAGCCCTGGTATAAGTACCACTCGAAGAGAAAGCCCGCCAGGGGGGGGAGGCCCGCCGCGGCCAGCGCACCCAGAAAGCTCCAGGCTGCGGTGCGCGGCAAAAGCCGGTGCAACCCCCCCAAACGGGAGAGTTCGCGCACGGGGAGCGCCCCCGAACCCAAAAACAACAACCCTTTGAAGAGGGCATGGGCCGCCTGCTGAAAGAAGAACGCCAGCAGGAAAAAGGGGCTTTTCAGCAGGAAGTACGCCCCCAAAGCCGCCAAGAGCAGGTTGAGGTTCTCCACGCTGGAGTAGGCCAACACCCCCTTGTAATCCTCTTCGGCCAGGCCACGAGCCAGCGCATAGACCGCCCCCGCCAAGCCCAGGGCCACCAGGAGCCAGCCCACCCACTCTGGGGGTGGACCGGCCCAGTCTTGGGCGCGGTAAAGGCCGTAGAGTCCCAGTTTGACCATCCCCCCTGAGAGCAGGGCTGAGAGTGGGCTCATGGCCACCGGGTGGGCCTTGGGCAGCCAGGCGTGCAGGGGAAACAGGGCCGCCTTGGTTCCGAAGCCCAGCACGAGCCCGGCCCAGACCAGGTGCTCAAGCCCCCCCACCCGCAGCCCTTTGTGGGCCAGAAGGATCAAGGCCAAAAACAGTCCAGCCCCCGAGAGGCGGCTGGCCAGGAAGAAGGCCCGGCTGCCCGCCAGCCCGTCGGGGCCTTCCAGGGCCATCAGGAGGTAGCCCAGCAGGGCCATTCCCTCCCAGAGAAAGAGGAAGGCATAGCCCGGTGGGGCGAGGAGTACCCCCACCATGGCGGCGGCGAAGAGGGGGAGGAGGAAGGCCTCGAGGCGGGCTCGAGAGGGTTCGTGGTGGCTCAAATACTCCCGCAGATAGGGTCCCACCCCTAGGTATAAAGCCCCCAGCAAGGCCATGTAGAAGCCCGCAGCAGCATCTAAAGGGGTACCCCGGGCGCCAGCAAGCCAGGCCCCCAGGCCCGCGAGCAAAAGCAGCAGCCCGCTCCCCCCCAGGCTCAGCGGCAGGAATCCGGTAGCGGGGGGGCGCAACAGGGCCAGAAGGCTCTGCATCCCCAGAAAGATCAAGGCGGTCTCAATCAGAGGATTCATGACGGGGATGAGCCTTCTTGAAGCTCGGACAGAAGTTCGCTTTGGGTTTTTAGCTGGCGCTCGAAGATCGCCCTTCCCAGATCGAGGAAGACGTATACGTTGGGGTCGGCGGTGCGGTAGTAGACGCTGGTGCCCTCCTTGCGGGCCTCCACAAAGCCGCGCTGACGCAAAATGGAGAGCTGCTGCGAGATGCTGGGCTGCTCGAGGCCCAGCTCCTCCGCCAGCCTTCCCACGCTCTTCTCTTCCTCCCGCAGTGCGTCAAGGATAGCCAGGCGTACCGGATGGCCCAGGGCTTTGAAGAACTCTGCTTTGAAACGATGCAGGGCAGTCTCCATGTCTGCTTATTATATGCAATAGATAATATATTAGAATATATAGATGATTTAGTCCTTCACTCAAGCCCTGCGGGTGGCTCAGGGGGCAACACCGCAAGGGATCTGGCCCTCTGACCCATAGGTGTTCTGCCTCCACGTTTTGGGTAAGGGTCGCTGTGTGGCCTGCAGAAGCCAATTTGGTACAAGCGGGGCCTTCCTACGACCCTTTTTTGGGTAGCCCTTGCCATGGAATCAAATGGAGGGTATTATGTCATAAACATACGAGAATTCGGTGGCCATCTCATGGGCTCGAGCGCCACAATTTCACGAATCTCGTTAGGGAGGCGAAAAGTTCTGGGTGAGCAGCATTTTCGGATACTGAGAACCTTTAGCCTTATACATAGTACTTGAAGGAGCAGCAACATGACCCCCATCGCAAAGAACACGATTTGCATCTGGTACGACCACGAGGCCGAGGAAGCCGCGCGCTTCTATGCTTCGGTCTTTCCCGACAGCGAAGTGCAGGAGGTGATTCGCTCGCCCATGGACAATCCCGGCAACAAGGCGGGGGATGTGCTGGTGGTGCGCTTCACGGTCTGCGGCATCCCCTGCATCGGGCTCAATGGCGGGCCGCAATTCCCCCACTCGGAGGCCTTTTCATTCCAAATCGCCACCGACGCGCAGGAGGAGACCGACCGCTACTGGAACGCCCTCGTCGGCAATGGCGGGCAGGAGAGCGAGTGCGGCTGGTGCAAGGACCGCTGGGGCGTCAACTGGCAGATCACCCCGCGCACCCTGACCGAGGGCCTTGCCGCCGGGGGCGACCAAGCCCAGCGCGCCTTCGCGGCGATGATGACCATGCAGAAGATCGACGTGGCAGCGATCGATGCCGCGCGGCGGGGGTGAAGGATGGCCAGGTTCCTGATCACTTTCCCTGCCGCTGCCATGGTGGCCCCTGCGGATGAAATGGCTGCCGTGGATCGCGATGCGCATGCCGTGATCGCCCAGGCAAAGGCCGAAGGCGTGTATGTCTTCGCAGGCGGGATCGATGGCAGCGTGCCGCCTGTGCGTGTTTCGGCCGATGGCACGGTCACGGAAGGCGGCTACCCATCGGCGCGCCGGCTGGATGGCGGATTCGCGGTGCTCGACCTTCCGTCGCGCAACGCAGCTCTATCCTGGGCAGCGCGCTTTGCTCGGGCCTGCCGCTGCGATCAGGAAGTGCGGGCCTTTGGATTCGATCCGGCCGCATGAAGCGCGGGGTTGTGACGAGCAGTGCGACGTTTCTGGCAACGAAATCGATTGTGGGGAGCCATCATGAATCGCAGCTACAAGCCGGTCGAGTACACGTCCCTGTCGCCCTACTTGGTCGTTGACGGGGCCGAAACAACCATTGACTTTCTGAAGGCGGTCTTCAACGCAACGGGCCTGCGCCGATACCTGCGCGACGACGGGAGCGTGATGCATGCCGAACTACGCATCGACGACAGCGTGCTCATGCTGAGCGATCCGAACCCACCCGGCTGGCCGGTGACGCCAGCGCACGTGCACGTCTATGTGCCCGATGTGGATGCAACCTTCCGCAAAGCGCTCGAGGCGGGCGCTGTGGCCATCCAGGAGCCGATTCAGAAAGACGACGCCGACCGCCGGGCCGGGGTGCGCGATGTCGGAGGAACGACCTGGTGGATCGCCACTCAGGTCAGTTAACGCCACCCTTCAACGTTTGAAACGCCAATGGCACTCACGACCCCTCCAATCGCCTGCGCCTCTATGCTCATCCGCTGGCCAGTGGCCGAAGTCGTAAACGTTTCGCACGCAGGGAGTTGCAAATGACAGCCCGCAAGCGCTCCAGTTCAGTGTCGGTCTCTGACTACATCGCCGGACTTCCCGAAGGCCTTCGGGCAGAGGTGGAGGCATTGCGAAGAGTGGTCCTCTCAGCTGCGGAAGGAACTGGTGAAGAAGTGAAGTGGAACGCGCCGAGCTTCTACGCGGGCAAACACTTCGCCACCATGAGGCTGAAGGGCAAGGTCCCGCTGCAACTCATCCTGCACCTTGGCGCAAAGAAAAGCGTCATCCCGCGGAGCACCATCGAGGATCCTGCAGGGCTTCTAGAGTGGCTTGGGCCGGATCGTGCATGTATCAGCTTTGCCGAGCAGGGTGCGGTGAATGCGAGAGCAAGCACCTTGCAGGCGATCTTGAGGCAATGGCTACAACATGTTCCCGGCAGAGACCCAAGCTAGCAATCAATTTATGCAGGCGAAGATCGATCACACGGTACAACGTTGCTCGGAAGTGCCGGATTCGCCGACCATGTAGGCGATTGACGTTGTAGGAAACGGTCAGCATCGTGCCAAAGAGTCGGCGGGAGGACATTAATGCGCGAAATCGAAATCATAGCGGCTCCGAGCAATCTTGGTCTGCGACCGCTACGACCGGGGCACACTCCGGGAGCATGGCGTGCGCCTGAAGCGTTGAGAGACGCGGGGTTGCATACTCGACTCAATCCCAGACTCGTTCATTCATTGCCCCGCCCTGTGTATGAACTTGACGCGCAACCCGGCACCCGCATACGGAACGGCCACACGATCCGTCGGTTTAGCGAGAACCTAGCGAATACGGTTCAAGGCGTACTTGCCAATGGCAATGTGCCGGTCGTGATCGGTGGCGATTGCAGCGTGCTTCTGGGGTGTCTCTTGGGCGCAAGGCGAACGGGGCGCTGCGGGTTGGTGCACGTGGACGGTCATAGCGACTTCTTTCATCCCGGCAACTACAACGTGACGGCGCGCCTCGGCTCGGCGGCAGGCATGGATCTCGCGCTGGCGACCGGTCGCGGTGAGTCATTATTGACCCAGTGGAAAGGTGTCGCTGGCGCTCTGGTTGATGATGGCGACGTGGTACAGATCGGCGAACGTGATGAATTGGATTCGGGCTATGCCTACGCCGATATTCAACAGACGAAAATTCGGCAAGTCCCAGTCCGCCATCTTAAGAAGATTGGAATCTTGCAATGCTGCGAAGAGGTAAGCGCGCGTTTTTCCTCACGTGGACTGACAAGAATCTGGTTGCACGTTGACGTCGACGTGCTTGACCAGAGTGTCATGCCAGCCGTGGACTCGCCGGGCAGCCCAGGATTGAACTTTGATGAACTCAGCGCATTGATCAAAGGCTTGTGCCAACGTCTGCCAGTACTTGGAGTCGACGTGACGATTTACGACCCGGACCTCGATCCCAGCGGCATACATGCGAAGAATCTTGTCTCGTGCCTCGTCGGGGGACTCACCGACCTAGCCAACGGCCGAGCAATGCGCAACGACGATGCAATTTCCGATAGGGATAGGGGCGACTATGACCAGCGATGAGCTTGCCATTTGCGTCGCACCGAAGACGGGAGGTGTAAGGCCACGCGATCAGGCAGTGCATTGACGATACTGCGCAGGCAGGAGGATGGATCATGGCTCGTTTTCCGCGATGCCAACTTGTTGTCGGCCACCAAGTGATTCGGATGCCCCGTCCAGCCCATCTGGTTATTTTTGTAGCCATGCGATAGTGAAGCCTATTGAGAGGAGCGTAAACGATGAACACTCTCTCGAACGAAAGCTCGATGATCAACGCTTTGCATGCGCCCGGTCCCAATAGCGAACATCGAGAAAAGCTAATGCAGTTCGGCCGTCTAGTCGGCAGTTGGGATCTCGACGTGATCTATTACGACGAGTCCGGAGGAATCAAGCGTCGGATACCTGGCGAGTGGCATTTCGGTTGGGCGCTCGAGGGCCGGGCTATCCAGGATGTCTGGATGGTTCCGCCGCGCCCTCAGCGTCCGGCTGAGGGTCCTGCACCCGGCGAGTACGGTGTGACTTTGAGGTTCTACGACCCTCGGATCGATGCGTGGCGCTCGACCTGGCACGGGCCAGTAAACGGCATCGTGTGGCCCTTCATCGCGAGGCAGATGGGTGATGAAATGGTTCTCGAGCGCACCCTGGAGGACGGTGGCCTTACCCGATGGATCTTCAGCAAGATGAATCCGGAGTCGTTCCATTGGCGCGCAGTCGTATCCACGGATGGCGGTAAGACCTGGCGCCTGGAGCAAGAGATGTTCGCGAAGCGCCGCCAATGACGGTATGACGCGATTTCATCCGCGGTCACCTGTGGCATTCTTTGCACCGGTGATCGCGCTTTCGGTCCCACTTTGGCTGCTTGGTAGCAAGGTAAGACCGCCTCGGGTGGTCTGGCTTTTTGCTCCTCGCTCAATCGAGCGTCTTCCACCCCTTCAACTTAGCCCACCCCCTGTGCAATCTTCCACAAACCCTACACACACCCGCACCATTTTTGTTACCTTACTCGGCATGGAGTTTGCGCTTAACTTACTGCTGATTGCAGGCGGTATCGTGCTTCTGTACTTTGGGGGCGAGGCGCTGGTAAAAAACGCGGTGGTGCTGGCCCGCAGTTGGGGCATCAGCACCATGGTGGTAGGTCTGACAGTGGTAGCCTTTGGCACCAGCAGCCCCGAGCTGGCCGCCAGCCTGGCAGCGGCCCTTTCGGGGAGTCCGGCCATCGCCATTGGCAACGTGGTGGGTTCCAATACCCTGAATATCCTGCTCATCCTGGGGGTCACGGCCCTGGTAGCGCCCGTCCGGGCTCAGGCCCAGTTCATCAAGCGCGAGGTGCCCATCATGATCGGGGCGGCCTTGCTGCTGTTTTGGTTTTTGTACTTCGACCAACAGGTGAGCCGCCTGGAGGGGCTTCTGGCAGTGGTCTTGCTGGGCCTGTACATCTGGTTCCTGTACCGCAGCAGCGCGGGGGAAAGCCCCGAGGTACAAGGCGAGTTCGACCAGGAGTATGGCCGGCCCGTTCAGGCAAGCTGGCAGACCTACGGGGGGGTGGGGTTGGGGCTGGTGCTTCTGGGG
>NZ_QWLB01000061.1 GCF_003574355.1 Meiothermus granaticius NBRC 107808
CGAGGGGGCTCGGCCAGCGGGGCGGGCTCTGCTCGTTTTAGGTCAGGGCGGCTCCCCTCGAGCGGGGGTTTGGGCTCCCCCCAGTTCAGCTCGGGGATCTTGAAGCGCCCTGAATCCGGGTCATGATCCACCCACTGCTTGTCCAGGCGGTAGAGGTAACGCCCAATGCCAAACTTCACCGCAGCCCGCTTCAGGGCATCGGAGAAGGCCGCTTTGAGGCTATCCCCCTCCCCCACGTCCTCTTTGGCGGTGTCAAGAACGGTAAGGCGGCAACGCACCGCGTAATTGGCGTCGCGGGCCTCGAGCAGCTCATAGCTATCGGCCCAGCCGCTCGGCCCCAGCACCTCATCCAGCCGGTCCAGCACGGTTCTGGCATCCACATAAGGCACCACCAAAGCCCGGCGCTTATCCTTGGAGAGGGCCTCCACTCGCCACTGGACCTCACCTGCTGGAAAGGGCTCTGCCAGCTTGTTCCAGACCTCGGAATTCATTGGCCCCCATTCTTGCAGGTTTCCCCATAGGCGTCTATCCCACGCCGCTTAGCCCCGTGACCTAAAGCGCAGCTTAACCCCCATCACACCTTCAGGCTCCTGGAGGGCTTTAGCCTGAGCCCCATGAAGCTTATTCTCCCCCTGGTTTTGCTGGTCTCGTCAGGCCTGGCTCAGGTGCAACTCCAGATTCAAGTGCCTGCAGCGCCCGTTCAGGTCAGCGCCGGGATTCAGGTTTCGCTGATGCCGGCCCTGGTGGTGGTCGAGCGGCAACCCGAGCCCCAAGGGATTGTGGTGGTCTACCGCAGCCACCAGGTCTACGAGGTATACCGCCACCACGACCGCGACCTCGAGCGGCGGGGCTGGGTACGCACCAAGTACCGGGCTAAGGGCGGGGTTTATGTGGCTGAGTATCGGCGGGGCAAGGCCAAAGCCCGGCTCGAGGTGCGGGGACAGCACGGACGGGTACGGGTTAAGGTGCATGAGGGCTAAGCCAGACTAGACATCCCTGCGCTCGGAAGCTAAACTAGCGGTTGCCTCGAGAAGCGTGGGGCCGTGGCGCAGTTGGGAGCGCGCTTGAATCGCACTCAAGAGGTCGGGGGTTCGAATCCCCTCGGCTCCACCACATCCGCAGCACCAGTCCGGGCCCCCTCATGAGGGAGCCCGGATCTGCGGTTAATTCAGGTTACCCCTGCACGGCAGCCAAAGCGCCATTCCAACGCTGCAACTCAACCTGCTCGAGCCGCAGGATAAACTCCCACAGCTCCATGGGGTCTACCGAGTGGGCGGCCAGCGCCCCCGTTTTGACCGGAATTTGCTTGAGGATCTTGATCCCCACCTCGACCTCACGAATGGCCTCGGCAGGGGCCTGGGGTTGGCCAAAGTGATGGGCGTGGCGGCTCAGAAACTGCAAGGCCCGCAATGCGCTCTTATGCTCACGATCCCGGGCTTGGTGCAGAAGATGTTGGTACAGATCCCAGGTGTCCATGCCCTAGAGTATGCAGGGAGAATCAAGGCTGGAGTGCCGGTTTGGGCGTTACTTGGGCGCGAAGGTGTTACGGGCATGGCCTTCTCCTACCCGCCCCAAAGCTCCCGACTGGGGAATGGAGTGCTTCGCTACGGTTTTAGGCACTACAATGAGAACACCCTAAAGCGTTGGTGGAGCATATGTGGTCATCCGCCTGCTTGTACCTGCTGGACGAGCCCCACGTGCGGGTGGGGGACGTGCGCCACGACCTGGTCCCCTCGCGCCCGGTGTACCTGCTGATCTACCTGGCCTGCCGGGGGGAGTGGGTGGGCCGCGAGGCGCTGGCCGGGCTGTTCTGGCCCGACCGCCCCGAGGAGGAAGCCCGTCACAACCTGCGGGTGGTGCTGCACCGGGCCAAAGCCCTGCCCTGGGCTGGGGGCCTCGAGGTCGAGCGGGAGCGGGTCCGGCTCCGGATGGATACCGATACCGCCCACTTCCGCCAGGCGCTGGGCCAAGCCCACTGGGAACGGGCTGTGCGCCTGCATCGGCGGCCTTTTTTGCAGGGCTTCCCCTGGCAGGACGCGCCCGCCCTGGAAGACTGGGCCACCCTCGAGCGCGAGAGCCTGCGGGAAGCCTGGCAGCAAGCCGCCCGCCACCACGCCGAGGCCCTCCAGCAAGCCGAACAGCACGCCGAGGCTTGCCGGCTGCTGGCGGAAATTCTACGGCAGAACCTGTTGAGTGAGGACATCGTACAGGACTACCTGCGGGCTGCCTACCTGGCCGGGCAGCGCGAGGCGGCCCTGAAGGTCTACGAACGCTTTGTACAGGAGCTGAAGCAGGAGCTAGGATTGGAGCCCCTGCGGGCCACCCAGGAACTGGCCCAGGCCCTGCGGCGGAATGAGTCGGCGCAAATTCCTGGTGAAAAGCCTCATCCCAAACACAACCTGCCTGGCTTCAACACCCGCTTTGTGGGGCGGCAGCTCGAGCTGGCTGCTCTCGAGCGAAAGCTGACCAATCCCGAGTGCCGACTCCTGACCCTGGTAGGGCTGGGCGGCATGGGCAAGACCCGACTGGCCGTAGAGCTGGCCCAGCGAATGGCGGATCGGTTCGCCGATGGGGTCTGGTTCGTGCCCCTGGTGGGGGTAGAGACACCGGATTTGCTGGTCGCAAGCATTGCCTCGGCGCTGAGCCTCGGCCTTCGCGGCCCCACCGATCCCAAAACCCAACTGCGGCGTTACCTGCAATACAAGGAGATGCTCCTTCTGCTGGACAATTTCGAGCGGCTGCAAGCCGAGGCGGGTTTGTTGGAAGACCTCCTTCAGGCCCCAGGCCTTCGGCTGGTGGTGACCTCGAGGGTAGCCCTGGAACTTCCCAGCGAGTGGCTCTTCGACCTGGGGGGCCTGACCTATCCTCCCCTGCACACCGAAGAACCCCTGGGAAACTACGACGCGGTGAGGTTTTTTTACCAGCGGGCCGAGCGCCAAAACCTGAGCCTCGAGCCCAGCGCCTCCACCTTGGAAGCCATGGCTGAACTATGTCGGAGGGTGGAGGGGATGCCCCTGGCCCTCGAGCTGGCCGCCACCTGGCTCCGAGTCCTTAGCCTGGAGGAACTCCTGGCTCAAGTCAGCCATAGTCTGGGAGTCCTGCCAACGGAGCCCCATTTTCCAGAGCATCAGCACAGCCTGCAGGCCATTATGGACTACTCCTATGGGCTCTTGTCCGAAGCCCAGCAGGCCGCTCTGGCTCGGCTGGCGGTATTTCCGGGAGGGTTCAGCCTCGAGGCTGCCGAGCAGGTCGCCGGGGCCCACCTGGGGCGTCTCCTACAACTGATCAACCACGCCCTTCTTCGCCGAAGCAGCGATGGGCGTTACCAAATGCACGAGCTGGTACGGCAGTTCGCCCTCGAGCAACTGCAACAAAGCAATGAAGCCCGAACTGTGTACGAAAAGCTTCTAGGTTACTTCCGAACCCTGGCTGATCAAGCCGAATCGCATTTGGGCAGTGAACAACAGCTCCATTGGCTGGCCCGGTTGGATGCCGAAGCGGACAACCTACATCATGTTTTGGACTGGGGGTACGCCCACAACATCCCCGAGGCCGTGCTCCTTACGGTCAGTCTGGGGCGGTATTGGGAAGCGACAGGCCGCTGGCAGGGCGGAGCTTTTTGGGTTCGGCAAGCCCTGGCCCACCTAGATCAAGTGCCTTCAGAGGTTCAGGCCAGGCTGTTCCTCAAGGCGCTGGGGATGGCGGTGGGGATGGACGACCACAGCGCAGCCCAAGCCTTGGCCCCCAAAGCCCTGGAGCGCTGCAAGCAGGCGGGCATCCCAGAATTCGTGGCCGAGTACCACAACCTGATGGGCTGGCTGGCCACCAACCGGCAGCAGTTCCACAAAGCGCAAAAGCACCTACAAAAGAGCCTCGAGCTGGCCCAGAAATCCCGTTGCGAACGGGTAGAAAACCACGCCTTGCTCAACCTGGGAAACCTGGCTCTGAAACAAAACCGGCTGGAGGAGGCTGGTTTGTATCTCGAGAGGAGCCTAAAGCTGGCCCAGGCGCGACAGGATGCGCGGTTGGAGATGATCAGCCTGGCCAACTGGACTGGCTACCTTTTAGGCCGCCAGGCGTATGCGCGCTCGGTGGAACTCTGCGAAACAGCACTGGCGCTGGCCCAGCGCTTGGAACACCCCTTCTACAAAGCCCTCATCCAGGGCAACCTTGGTTATGCCTTGTGGCAACTGGGCGACTATCCTGCCGCCGAGCCGATCTACCGGGCCCATGTGCTGGAGTTCTTTGAGCTGGGCAACCTGGCGTTTTTCAGCGAAAACGCCCTCGAGCTGGCCGCCTTCTGGAGCCATCTGGGGTTTACCGAGGAGGCCGTGCGGTTGTGGTTTGCGGTTGAGGGTCTGCGCCAAAAACACGGCTACCCGGTCTTTGAGGGGTATCTCGAGCTGCGCCAACGGGTGATGGGGTCGGTACTGCCAGAGCAGCTGGCTTCACTGCAACAAGCCGGTGAAACCATGTCCGCACCAGAAATCCGAGATTTTATCCGTCAAGCTGCCCGCTTTCCCCAGCCTGAGACGCTGGTGTAACGCTTCCCCCCTACCCTGCCTTCCATGACCCCCAGGCTGCGCCAGAGCCTCCTGGTGCGGGTGTTCACCACCCCCAGTCCGAACGGCCTTCCCCGCGCCACCTACCGCCTGCACGACCTGAAGACCGGCAACGAGGTGGAGCTGACCTCCTGGGAGGAGCTACGGGCCTACCTAGAGCACCGCTGGCCGCGCCGGTTGCGCTGAGGTGGTGTATAGCCCTGGGTTTCTGAAAAGCCCAAGAAACAGACTTTGGAGAGCAAACAAGGCCAAGGAGGAGTCCATGAAAACCTATATTCAGACGCTGTTTATTCGCTCCTGCCGGTACTGGCTGGCCCTGGCCCTGCCAATACTCTTGCTGAGCTGCGGTCAGCCCAGCCCACCCCCACCGCAGGCGGTGCGGGTGGAGGTTACCCCAGGTGGCCTGCTGCTGACCCGCGCCGGGGAGAGCCAAACCCTGCGCGCCAGGGCCTACGACGCCCAGGGCAGGGAGATCAAAGCGGCCTTCACCTATAGCTCCAGCAACCCCGCCATCGCCAGCGTCACCCCGGAGGGCCGGATCACGGCCCAGGCCGACCTGGGCTCGGCCCGGGTGGTGGTGCAGGCTGGGCAGACCAGGGCCGAGGTGGGGGTGATGGTGGCCCAGCCAGTGGTAGGGGCCACCCTGGTCTCGGACAGCCAGGTCGTCCTTATCGAGGGCACCGACCCCAATGCCCCCTTCGAGGTGGGCTATCGCTACATCGTCACCCTGGAAGGCGTGAGCCCCCCGGCGGTGGGGAGCGTGCTGATGAGCCAGGGCAGCCTGCCGGTGGCGGGAAGGGTATTGGAGGTCAGGCAGAACGGGAACCAGACCCTGGTCACGCTCGAGCTGGTGTCCATTGACCAACTCCTTTCCCGTTATCGTCTCCAAGAGACCTTTGACCTGCGGGGTGTTTCACCCCATATTCCCCAGGATGTGGAGGAAAACTTTGAGATCACCCCGGAGGGCGGGGGTAGGTATAGCCTTTCCCTTAAGCCGGATAAAAGCCTCTCCACCACCGCCCTGGGCCCCGGAGCTGTGCGGCCCATGGTGGACTTCAACCTGGGACCCCTGAAGTGCAGCACCGACGCGGGCAGCGCGTTGAACGTCTCTGTAAACAAAGTAGACGTAAAAATAGACCTCTCCTCTCTGGGCTTTGAGCTGCTATGGACAGACCAAACGAAAAGGCTTCTGCTGGTGGGCAAGCCCAAGGTACAGTTCACCTTTGAGCCCAGGCTGAGTGCAGCCATCGCCGGCAAGGTCAGCTGCAAGATGCAGTTCTTTGAGATACCCCTGCCGGTACCCGGAGTGCTTTTCGCCGTGGCCAAGCTCTACAACCCCGTAGGGGCCGGTTTTGAGCTCGAGGGCCAGATACCCGTGGCCAACGCCAGCTTTAAGGCCAGCACCGAGCTTCTGCTGAGCCTGCGAACCGGACTGGAGTGCAACCCCGATTGCAGCGTACCCCACGAGATAACCCAGGAGCAGGTCAAGCCAGACCTGAAGTGGACGCTTCCAGAGGTGCCCTCGGGGGTCAAGCTGGAGGCTAGGGCCGGTGGCTTCGCCTACCTGAGCCTCAACACCGGCCTTCGCGCATGGATGACCAAAGCCATTCAAGTGGTAGGGATAAGGGTTTCCGACTACGAATTTTTCATCGCCAAGGCTGGGGTGAACCTGGAAGGCCAGCTGGCCTCAGAAGAGACGCAAGTAAAGGACGCCAACTTCGCAGCCAGGTATGGCCTCAAGGCGGAGCTCAGCATAGGCACCGGCAAAGATTTACAAAAGGCTCTGGAGGCCCTAAAACTCCCGATCACAGCCGTAAGCTTCAAGTTCCCCTTCGAGCTGGCCTCCTCCCCCAGAGCCATATCCCTCATTGCCGACCGCAACAGCTTCCGGGCGGGCGACACCGTGCGCTTCCGGGTGAACCTGGGCGATACCCAGTTCCCCGTTCTGGGCTACCAGGTGGAGGCGGTGCGTGTCTATCACAACACCGGCACCCCCGAGAACCCCGTGCTGGTGCTGGCCAACCAGGCCACGGCCTCCCCTGGCCAGACCGAGTTCGAGCTTCCCTGGGTGGCTACAGTGGATGGGCAGGTGGTGGAGGGCAGCGGCAATAGCACCCGGCGCCCCTTTGTGGCCTTTGTAAAGACCAGGCTGCTGGACACGCGGCTCGAGCTGGGGAATGTCGGCGTAGGTTGTGCTGGCTCTGCAAACGTGCAGTACTGCATAACAGATCTGGGCACACTTGGGGGGAGTTACTCCATCGCCTGGGAAATCAATGAAAACGGTCAAGTAGTGGGAGAGTCTCGCAACACCGGTGGCCAGGTCCGTGCTTTTTTGTGGCAGGACAACCAGATGACCGATTTAGGAACCTTGGGAGGCAGTTCCTCGGAAGCGTACGGGATTAACGAAAACGGTCAGATTGTGGGTTCCTCCAGCACTGACAGTGGCCAAGATCACGCTTTCCTGTGGCAAAACGGACAGATGACCAACCTGGGAACCTTAGGGGGAAGCTTCTCATTGGCCCGCAAAATCAACAACAACGGCCAAATTACCGGCTGGGCTGCCAATGTCAGTGGCCAGGCTCGAGCGTTCCGCTGGCAAAATGGCCAGATGACCAATCTGGGAACCTTGGGAGGAAGCCTCTCAGCAGGTTATGCCATCAACCAAAGTGGGCAGGTGGCCGGTGAATCCCATACTCCTGGCGGAGAATTCCGGGGATTCCTTTGGCAGAATGAGCAGAGTGGAATGATTAATCTGGGCACCCTCGGTGGAAACCGTTCGGAGGCTTATGCCCTCAACAACCTCGGCCAGGTGGTAGGCATTTCCATCCTCGCCAACGGCCAGACCCATGCCTTCCTGTGGCAAAACGGGCAAATGACCGATTTAGGCACACTTGGCGGAAGAACGTCAACCGCTTGGGGTATCAATGACCAGGGCGTTGTGGTTGGCTCATCCGAGAATGCCAGCAATACAAACCGCGCTTTTATCTGGCGGAACGGTCAAATGAGCGATTTGAACTCTCTGATTGACTCAACCCAGGGATGGGTACTCACCGAGGCTAGCGACATCAACAATCAAGGCCAGATCGTTGGTTATGGTCGGTTCAACGGCCAGACCCGTGCTTTCCTGCTTACTCCAATCCGATAGAAGACTTTTCACAAAAATGAGCCACCCTGGGTTAGGGGCCCTTCGTACTAGACAAGGTGGTTACCGACTGTTCAGGCAGCAACTTACTACGCTATTGGCGTTTCAATCACCCTGACAGCAAGTCTACAAACGGTCTTCCCTTGAGACACTGGTGTAGCGCTTGATGCCTACAGTAGCCCTCGAGGCTCCCCCAAACCCAAACCGGGGCAGTGCTCAGGAGCATAGCTCAGGAGGTGAATCATGCGGCCTTTAGTACATTTGGTAGTAGGACTATTGCTGGTGTTGCTGGTAGGATGCGGCAACCGCTCGGCCAGCCCGGACTCCGGCCCGCAGGTGTTCGTGGGTGAGATTGTGGGCAGCGATGCCCTGATTGCGCTGGTGGTGCAGGACGGCAACCTGGTGGCCTACGCCTGTGGTGGCCCCAACAGCTGGGGCAGCCATACCGGCTGGTTCTACGGCTCGGTAGGCGCAGGGCAGATTAACCCCACCACCGCCCCCAACGGACACCGCCTCGAGGGCCGCCTGGACGGCCAGACTGCCAGCGGCAGCTTCACCCTGCCCGACGGCAACACCCTGCGCTGGAGCGCAGAGCGGGCCCGCCCTGGCTCCGGTGCGGGGCTTTACAGCCACGAACAAGACGGGCAGCTTACCGGCCTGATTGTGACCAACACCGGCAAAATGGCCGGAGCCTCCCGGCTGGCGACCGGCGACAGCACCGGCCTCTATGCCCCGGTGCAGGTCACCACGCCGCCCACTTCCACCAACGCCTCGCCGGGGGTAAGCGTGAACTTCCCCAATCTGCCCCCCCGCGACCTCAACCTGACCCCGGTAGACCTTCTGCGCCACATGGTGGTTCCCGATAGCCCCACCCTCATTGTGCTGCTTCACGGGGCCGCCGCCCGAACCCCAGGGGATGACCCCAGGGAAAACGGCGTGCCCGGCACCCGCAAGCACGCCCGGCACTACTGGACCTACCCCTTTGTGAAGGGGCTGCTGGGGGCCGTCCTGGACAAGGATATTCCACTCGTAACCCTCGAGGGCACCGACATCACTGGAAAGAAATTCCTCGATGACGGCCTGACCCTGCCCGGCCAGGGGGTTGACCAGGTACCCGCCTCCGATCAATGCACCCCGGGCGACCTGATGACCGCCGAACGTTTTAGCCCTGGGCAGGCTGCCGCACCCAGGCTGACCGTACTGCTCAGCCACCGGGATGCCAAGGACAGCCTGGTAGAGCAGGCCATGTACGCGGTGGATCAGATTTACGCCTGCGTCACCCTGTTCGAGCGGACCTTCAGCCGCAAACCCAAGCTGGTCTTCGTAGCCCATAGCTGGGGCGGCCTGATCACCCGCTTCATCCTCTCGAACCCTACTCGAGCCTCCCTGCAAGCCATCACCAACCCCCTCAGCCTGCGCTTCCCCGCCAGCAACAGCCGCTACGACACCGGCGACCTGTCCACCCGGGTCAAGATGGACTACCTGCGCAACCTGACCTACTACGCCACCACCATGGCCACCCCCCATCAGGGCGTGCGCTTTATGGATCGGGCAACGGAGGTCATCCGGGCCGTAGGGGTGCTGCGTGGTACTACCGATGCAGCCGACCAGGAACAAGAACGCCTGCTCAATGCCTGGCGTAACGCCGTGAGCCTGCTGATCAACCTGCCGCCCCTCGACGCCGTCAACGCCGAGCCGGTGGTTGCCGCGCTGGCCTCGTTTGAACAGTTCGCCCAAACCACCATCCTTGGCACCAACCGAGTCTGGGGAGAGAGCCACACCGGGCTGTGGGCGGCCCTCAACACCGGGCCGCTGCACCCCAGCCGGGCCATCCGCACCAACCATTCCCCCATCGTGGGGGCCAAAAACCAGCTCATCCCCATCTACGCCCTGGGAGCCCGCAACCCCGGCAGCACTGTGGCCGATACCCTCAACTTGGTTCAGATCCCCCTTGATTACATTGACCTGGGTAGCTTACAGAAAGGCGAGGCTAAACAGTCTTGGGTTTTGCAGGCCATCGGGGGGGACTTCATCTACCGGTTCCTGGACCTGAGCACCGGCCCCCGCACCCCATTTGCGGGCTTTGCCAGCCAGCTCGACCGCACCGAGCGGGTGGATGCCCTGGCCCTGCTGCGCACATACCTGGACTCGGTGGCCCCGCAGCTCAACCTCTTCTTCCGCGCCCAGTTCGGCAGCGATATCTCTAGCCTTCTGCGCTTCGTGCTGGGGCAACTCAAGGTGCAAAGCACCTCCGCTGTGCCCATCTTTCTCAACCAGGGTTTCCGGATTGACCTGGGCGGCAGCGTGCAGTTGCCGGAGCCCCGGTTGTCCTGTTCGGGTGTGAATATCACCCTGGATTATGGCCCGGTGGTGGTGGCCCTGGTGGCCCACTACGGCAGCTTGCAGCAAGCGGCCAGTGCCCTGGCCTTGCTCAACTTCCCTGCTTTACTGAGCGCCCTCAACAGCCTGGGGGGTGATTTCGTCGGCCTGGCGGTGAATCTTTCCAACTGGATGACTCAGACCTTGACCACCCAGACCAACCTTCCTTCGGCATGTCTTAATCATGCCAATTGGACGCTCTCCTGGCCCCTGACCAGCATCCCCGCCCCCAGGGTGGTTGGCACCGGTGTATCGGTGAGCGATAACGTGATTGACAACGACGGCCTGGTGGAATTCGACTCGGCCATGGGCTTCCGGCTGGGCACCGGCATCAACGAGTTTTTCGACCACACCCGCACCGACTTCGTGGTGGACGGCAAACCCCTGCCCGGTTCGTGGTATCGTCGCTACCGCAGCGGCCTGGAGGGGTTCAACCACGACATACAAAGAGAAGAAGCCGGACGCTACGTCTGGGACAACATCCTCTCGCGCAACCCCGGCCCCTTGCCCAGCGGCCAAGGCGAGTTGAGCGTACAACCCTAATGTATTTGCGTAGGGTCGGGTCTGACACTCGGCCCCGTGAGCAGACGGTTTAGGTCTTACGGCCACTCCACAGGCCCAAGCCAGCCGGGACTTGGGCCTGTGATCATCATCGAGCTGTGAATGTGGCGGCTGGTCTCCTGTCCGCTCGAGCTTATCCCAAAGAGTCCCGCGCGGCTGGGGCCTCGAGCCGCCCGGATATCTTCCAGAGCCATGGAGAAAAACGTTATACTCACAGCCGTCGGAGACTACCCCTCAAGCCGAAACAGGAACAGGAGATCCTAGGTATGGCCAACTACACCCCTCAACCTTCGGACAAGTTCACCTTTGGCCTATGGACGGTGGGCAACCTTGGGCGTGACCCCTTCGGGGAGGCCACCCGGGTGCGGCTCGAGCCCACCTATATTGTGGAGAAGCTGGCTGAGCTAGGGGCCTATGGCGTGAGCCTCCACGATAACGACCTCGTACCCCTTGAGGCCAGCCCCAACGAGCGTGACCGTATCGTGCGCGAGTTCAAAAAGACCCTAGAGCAAACCGGGCTCAAGGTCACGATGGCCACCACCAACCTCTTCACCGACCCGGTGTTCAAGGATGGAGCCTTTACCTCTGCCGATGCTCGGGTGCGGGCTTTCGCGCTGCAAAAAACCATGCGGGCCATGGACCTGGGGGCCGAGTTGGGGGCTCAAATCTATGTCTTCTGGGGCGGCCGCGAGGGATCAGAAGTGGACTTCAGCGGCAAGCTGCTGGATGCGCTCTCCTGGTTCCGGGACAGCCTAAACTTCCTGGCTGAGTACAGCGATTCGCAGGGCTATGGCTATCGCTTTGCCCTCGAGCCCAAGCCCAATGAGCCGCGCGGCGATCTCTTTCTGCCGGTCGTCGGGGCGGCGCTGGGGTTCATCGCCACCTTGGACAAGCCCGAGCGCTTCGGCTTAAACCCGGAGTTCGCCCACGAGACCATGGCTGGGCTTAGCTTCCCCCACGCCATCGCCCAAGCCATTGACGCGGGCAAGCTCTTCCACATTGACCTCAACGACCAAAAGATGTCCCGCTTTGATCAAGACCTGCGTTTCGGGGCCGAGAACCTCAAGGCGGCGTTCATGTTGGTCAAGCTGCTGGAGGACTCGGGCTACGACGGCCCGCGCCACTTCGACGCTCACGCCCTGCGCACCGAGGATGAGGCTGGGGTATGGGAGTTTGCCAAGGGCTGCATGCGCACCTATTTGATCCTCAAGGAAAAAGCCCAGCGGTTCGACCAAGACAGCGAGATCCAGGCCGCCCTCAAGGCCTACCGGGTTGAAGACGCCGAGCTCGAGGCCCTCTCCAAAGGCTTTTCCAAGGAAAAGGCCGAGGCCCTCAAGGCTCGAGGCTTCGATCTGGACGCGCTGCGCAAGCGCGGACCGGGGTTGGAGCGGCTCGATCAGCTCACCCTGGAATTGTTGATGGGCGTGCGCTAGGAGACGCATGAACCCCGTATCCATCGGTTTAGATCTGGGCACCAGCGGTCTCAAGGTCATTGCGGTCACCGCCCAAGGGGAGCGGGTTGCAGAAGCCAGCGCCAATTATCCGCTGCTCACCCCCAAGCCTGGCTGGACCGAGCAAAACCCACAGGACTGGGTCGAGGCTACCCGCAAGGCGCTCTCTGAGCTGGCCTTGGCCCTCCGGGGGCGGTACGAGCCGGTAGCGCTCGGGCTCTCCGGGCAGATGCATGGGGCAACCTTCTTGGACGCTCAGGGGCAGGTGATTCGCCCGGCTCCGCTATGGAACGACCAGCGCACCGGGGAAGCCTGCGCCGAGATCGAGCGGGCCATACCCCGCGGCGAGCTGATCCAGCGGACTGGAAACCCAGCGGTAACCGGATTCCAGCTCCCCAAACTGGTCTGGCTGCGTCGAGCAGAACCGGAACACTTTGCCCGTGTGGCCCAAGTGTTGCTCCCCAAGGACTACCTGGGGTTTGCCCTGACCGGACACATGGCCACCGAGCCCTCGGATGCCTCGGGGGTGGGGGCGCTTAACCTGGCTGCGAGAGCCTGGGACCACGATATCTTATCTGCTCTGGACTTGCGCGCAGGGATGTTCCCCGAGGTCCTCCCTTCCCATGCAGTAAGCGGTAGGCTGAGCCCAGAGTGGGCCAAGGCCACCGGACTGCCGGAGGGCCTACCGGTGGTCGCGGGGGCCGGGGACAACGCTGGGGCGGCAATCGGGCTGGGGCTTTCTCAGACCCGCCCTGGTCTGGGCAGCCTGAGCCTGGGCACCAGCGGGGTGCTGTTTGTGCCCCTCGAGACCCCCACCCCCGAGCCCGAGGGCCGCATCCACCTTTTCTGCCACGCCGACGGAGGGTATCACCTTCTGGGGGTCACCTTGGCTGCCGCCGGCAGCCTGCAGTGGTACCGAGACAAGCTGGCCCCTGGCGTCCCCTTTGACGAGCTGATGGGCGAGGCCGAGGCGGTCTCGGTTGGCAGCGATGGCCTGGTCTTCATGCCCTACTTGGCCGGGGAGCGCAGCCCCTACCTCGATCCCGATCTGCGCGGCTCCTGGCTGGGGCTGAGCCTGGCCCATGGGCGCGGGCATCTGACCCGCTCGCTGCTCGAGGGCGTAGCCTTGAGCCTGCGGGACGTGCTCGAGGTCATGCGCCCACTGGTACGGCTCGAGCGGTTGCTGGCCATCGGTGGGGGAGCCCGCTCGGAGCTATGGCTTAGCATCGTGGCCTCAGCCCTGCGGCTCCCGCTGGCCCGCACCGAGATCGAGGAAGGCCCGGCCCGAGGCGCTGCGGTGCTGGGGCTGGTGGGGGCCGGGGTTTATGCCAGCGTGGCCGAGGCCCTGGAGGCTACCGCGCCTCAACAGACCGAGTTGCAACACCACAGGCTCGAGATGGAAACGGTATATGCCCGGTACAAACAGGGGTTTGCGGCGGTGACCCTGTTTAAGGATTAGAGCGCTCTTCCCTCACGCAAGGCTCAGCCCTCAGCGCGTACACTGGGTGTGGTTTGAATCGCTTAGGTCTGGGCTTGGCCTTGTTAATGCTGTGGGGATTCGTGGTGTGGGCGCAGGAGGTGCCCAACCCTGAGGGGCTGGCCCCACGAATCGGCGACCATCCTGGGTATACCCGGGTGGTGTTTGATCTGCCTCCAGGGGCCACCTATACCCTCGAGCCTCTAGGAGCAGCCCTGCGCCTAACCCTTCCCGGCCTCACCATCACCCCCGGCATCACCTACACCGACCGGCCCGAGCTAGCGGGGTATGTGATGGAGCAGTTTGAAGACCACGCCGGAATCCTGTTCTTGACCCCCCAAGGGGTCAGCCCGCGCTCCGGGTTCAAACTGCAAGAACTGCCCGCCGCTGAGGGGGAGGGCAAGCGGCTGGTGATTGACCTCTCCGGGGCCTTTGCCGACACCACCCCCTTTACCCCACCCCCTAATTTCAGCTTCGTCAAGGCCAAGGGGCGGCGCTTCAGCGTGGTGCTGGATCCCGGCCATGGCGGGCCGGATTCCGGGGCGGTGGGGCTGGTGGTGGAGAAAGAGGTCAACCTCGAGGTGGCCAAACGGGTCGCGGCCTTGCTGCAAAGCGCCGGGGTAGAAGTAATCCTGACCCGCAATGACGACAGCGCCTTCTCGGCGGATAAGCGCACCGACCTCACCGCGCGGGTCAATCTGGCCAAAGGCAGGAACCTCTACGTCTCCATTCACGCCAACGCCACCTCGCCCCCTCGAGCCGACTGGGCCTGCGGCCTGGAGGTGTACTACTACGGCCCTGACAACGCCCGAATTGTCTACCCCCCGGCCCTGCCGCTCCTTCCCAGCCAGCCCGTAATCGCCCCACCGG
>NZ_QWLB01000062.1 GCF_003574355.1 Meiothermus granaticius NBRC 107808
GTTGAGGCGTGGGCGCGGGAAGGGGGGCTGGGGGTGGGGCCGCGATCCACTGCACCTGGGGACTGCCCCGCCGCACCGATAGTTTGTAATCCGGGGTCTCGAGGGTCAGTTCCCCCACTTCGTGGTCTTGTAAGGCTTGGAGGATGGCTTTGAGTTCTTTCGCATTCATGAGCGCCTCCGAAAAAGAGGGTACGTCGTGCCTCTAAGAGTATACGGCCCCTGCCCGGTTTCTCATCTTCGCCAAACCGGCCTCCCTGAGCCCAGGCTGCAACGGCAACCGGCCGGGATCGGGTGGGGCCAGCAAAAAACCTCGAGCCCTAGGGCTCGAGGCCAGGCTTCTTGGCTGGGTCAGCGAATCACCTTCAAGGCCCGCAGCACCCAGATCAGGATGACCGCTCCTATGATGCCCCAAATCAGCCCCGCCAACGTAAAGGTGCCTGCCGAAGCCGCACCACCAATGTGCAGAGCATCAGCGAAAATCCACTTGGCCAGCACCGAGCCCACAATACCGATTACGATCTTGCCGAGCAGCCCCTCGCGATCGCCCATCACATTGCTCGCAATCCAGCCGATGATCGCCCCAACGATAATCGCAACGATCCAGCCCATACGCACTCCTTTCGCTGTGGTTGCCCTTCTATTATACCCAAACCACACGTGTCGCCTCACGTGAAGGGGGTGTAACCCCCTTGTTCTCAAGTTAGCGGCTGCGGGCCAAAGCGTAGCGATGCCCCTCACACCAAACCAGACCGACCCTCGAAAACGAGGGTCGGTCTGGGGGTGGGCTGGCTTAGGCCCGGCCCAGGTACTCCCCGGTGCGGGTATCGACCCGCACCGTCTCCCCAGGGTTGACAAACAGGGGAACCTGCACCACCGCCCCGGTCTCGAGGGTCGCCGGTTTGGTCCCCCCCGATACCGTATCCCCGCGCACCCCAGGCGGGGTATCCACAATCTTGAGCTCGACGCTGGCCGGCGGGGTGATGTCCAGGGGGCGACCGTTGTACATGGCCCCTTGTACGGTCATGCCCTCTTTGAGGAAGCGGGTAGCCTCGGAGATGTCGCGCGGTACGTGGAACTGCTCATAGGTTTCCAGGTCCATCAGCACCAGCTCATCGCCTTCCGGGTAGAGGTACTGAAGGTCTTTGGTCTCCACATAGATGTCCTCGAGCTTCTCCCCTGAGTTGAAGCTGCGCTCCACGGTGGAACCGGTCTCGAGGTTCCTAAACTTAGCCACCACCTTGGCACCGCCGCGCCCGATCTTCTGGTGCTGGTACTCCACGCATTGCCAGAGGGCGCCGTCCATCTTCACTTTGGTTCCATTGCGCAAATCGGTCACGCTGATCATGGGGTATAGCCTCCTGTATCCAACCGATGAGTGTACCAGGATGAATGGGGTTTAGAAAAGTTCATAGCGAGGTCAGCTCTGGGTGCAGGTCAAGTTTTTGGATGTACTCGAGGTAATCTGCCTCGCTCAAGGGATAGCGACCGGCAGCCGCCACGATAAAAGCCTCCATCACGTTGGTGCCGAAACTGCGGCCTTGCAGGCGGGGGGTGGTGGTGATGAGGGTCTGAATCCCTCGCTCCCGCATGAACGCCAGGTCATCGGGGGTGGTGGTGTTGGTCAAGATGATCTTGCCGGTCATATCGGGGGGCATGAAGCGCCGGATGAAATGCCAGTCCCCCGCCACCACATCGGCCCAGTGGAAATACTTCTGCCGCCAATCCAGGACCTGCTTCTCCTGCTTCTCGCCGGTGGGGTAGAGCCACTCAAAGGGCAGCTGGGTGATGATGGGGAGCAGCACATAGGCAATCTTCTGCAAGGTGGCCAAGCGGTACAAGGGGATATTGAGCCCTAGACCAAAAATGAAATCGCCATAGAGCACCTGGGCCCCGGCCTGATCCATGGCCTCAGCCAAACCGAAGCGATCCACCGCGCTGGGGATCAGCACCTTCTTGCCCTTCCAGCCAACGCTGGCCTCGAGCTCCCGCACCACCCGGCGCTCCAGGGTGTGTTTGAGCCCGGAGCCGTCCAGCATTGGGGTTTTCTTGGCCGCATCGGCCAGCTTTTTAGAGTCGCGGAAGGTGTAGCGACGGTTCCCAGCGTAGACATAGAGGTCAGCCCCGCCCAGCCCGAATGCGTCTACCTGGCCATCCAACTCCTTAACCAGCTCGATCGCCTTGCTCCACGAACCGTCGGTACCGATGCGCTCTAAGATGAACCGATCCCCTAGACCAGCCAACTCCACCTCGGCTTTGGAGTTGCGCTTGGAGGAGCCAATCGAGACGCTGACCACATGTTTAGGCATGAGGGACAGTCTACTCCTTACCAAGCATCTACCGGGCTCGAGCCCCAGCTCCCCTAAAGGGCCGTGACCAAAGCGATCACCCCTTCAGACGCAGGATCCCTATCACCGCCAGAATTACCCCCAAAACCCAGAATCCGTAGGCCACCCGCCGATTGGCCTCGCCCTGGGCCGCCATCGCCCACACCAACAGGCCCACCAGCCCCGCCCCCAAAGCCAAGGTGAACATCAGCGCAGGAAAGTGTTTGAGGATCTCCCCCAGCACCCTAGGCTCCGATCAAGGCCTTGAGCTCGTCCACCACCCGTTGGGCCGTGAATCCGAGGTTTTGGTACACCGTGGGATAGGGGGCACTGGCCCCAAAACGGGTCAGTCCAATGCTGCGGTCAGCATAGCGCTCCCAGCCCAGCGGTGAGCCCGCCTCCACCGAGAGGGTGGGCAGTGACTTGGGCAGCACCGACTCCCGATACTCCGCGGGCTGGGCCTCAAAAACCTCCCAGCAGGGCAGGCTGACCACCCGCACCCTCAGACCTTGCTCAGATAGCAGCCGTTGGGCCTCTAAAGCCAACGAAACCTCGCTTCCGGTAGCCACAATTGCCGCCTGGGGGTTTTGGGCATCTGCCACCACATACCCACCCTTGAGCGCGCCCTCTCGGCTCGAGCCCTCGAGCACCGGTAGGGCCTGACGGGTCAGAATCAGCGCGGTGGGGCCATCCGTACGTTCCAAAGCCAACTGCCAGGCCGCGACGGTCTCGGTGGCGTCGGCGGGGCGCACCGTCCAGAGCACCGGCATGGCCCGTAGGCTCATCAGGTGTTCGATGGGTTGGTGGGTTGGGCCATCCTCCCCCACCCCGATCGAGTCGTGGGTGAAGACGAAAACGGTGGGAATCCCCATGATGGCCGCCATGCGCAGGGCCGGGCGCATATAGTCGGAAAAGGTGAAAAAGGTTCCCCCATACGGACGCAGCCCCCCGTGGAGGGTCATGCCGTTTAGGGCCGCCCCCATAGCGTGCTCCCGCACCCCGTAGCGCACATAGCGCCCGCTCGGGTTGGCTGGGGTAAAGTCGCTCATCTCTGAGGTGCGGGTATTGTTGGAGGGGGTCAGGTCGGCGCTGCCCCCGATCAGCTCTGGCAGCGCCGGCACAATTTTTTCCAACACCTTACCCGAGGCGGCTCGAGTGGCCATCTTCTCCCCCGGATTGAAGCCCGGCCACACCTTGCTCAAGGATTCAGGAAGCCTGCGCTCCTGCCGCCGCCCGAACTCCGCCGCCGCCTCCGGATTGGCCTTGGCGAAAGCCTCGAAGCGGGCTTGCCACTCCGCCTGGGCGGCCTGCCCTTTAGGAATAACCTGGCGGTAATCATCATAAACTTCTTGCGGAATCTCGAAGGGGGCGTAGTTCCACCCCAGGGTCTGGCGGGTGGCGGCTACCTTCTCCGCCCCCATGGCATCGCTATGGGCTTTGTGGTTGCCGGCCAGGGGCGAGCCGTAACCAATAATGCTGCGAACCGAGATGATGCTGGGGCGGGGATCGGTCTGGGCCGCCTTGAGCGCAGCCCGGATGGCCTCGAGGTCCTCGCCATTCACCCCCCGGATCACCTGCCAGCCATAGGCCTCATAGCGCAGCATTCGGTCTTCGGTAAAGGCCAGCTCGGTACTCCCATCAATCGAGACATCGTTGTCGTCGTAAAGAACGATCAGCTTACCCAGGCGCAGGTGTCCAGCCAGGGAAGAGGCCTCACTGCTCACCCCCTCCATCAGGTCACCGTCGGAAGCGATCACGTAGGTGTGGTGGTCTACGATCTCTGCCCCAAACTCCGCGGCCAGCTTGCGCTCGGCCATAGCCATCCCCACGGCCGTGCTGATGCCCTGACCCAGAGGGCCGGTAGTGGTCTCGACCCCTATGAAGGGGTCATGCTCGTATTCAGGGTGGCCAGGGGTCTTGGAGCCCCACTGACGGAACCGCTTGAGATCCTCGAGCTCCAGCGGGTACCCACTGAGGTGCAGCAGGGAGTACAAGAGCATCGAGCCGTGTCCAGCCGAAAGCACAAAACGGTCGCGGTCAGGCCACCGGGGGTCTTTGGGGTTATGCTTGAGAAACTCAGTCCACAGCACGTAGGCCGCCGGTGCCATGCCCATCGGCATCCCAGCGTGACCGCTCTTGGCTTGCTCTACGGCGTCAAGCGCCAGCATCCGGATGGCGTTGATGGAGAGGGTGGGGTTCACTTTGGTCTCGGTCATGGAGCCTATCTTACCCCATCAAGATCAGGGTTTTTGCGCTCTAGCCAACAGCGGAAGTATTTTCTAATCCCGCCTTGTCCGGGGTTTAGGCCAGGCCGCCGGGTTCAAAGCTTGACCCAAGGGCGGATTAGAGCTAAACTCCTACTTTGGCTGCACAAGCCATGAGGAGATTCCGGTCCGTGCGCTGGAATCCACCCGACGGAGGGAACCATGCCTTTTAGCAAAGAAGAAAAAGCCCAGGTTATTGCCGCTCACGCCCACCAACCCGGTGACACTGGATCCACCGAGGTCCAGGTGGCCTTGCTCACCGAGCGGATCAATCGCCTCTCGGCGCACCTCAACGTGAATAAGAACGACAAGGCCTCACAGCGGGGGCTGCTGCTGCTGGTCGGTCAGCGCAAACGAATGCTGAGCTACCTAGAAGGCAAAGACCCGGCCCGCTACAAGGCCCTAATTCAAAAGCTAGGACTGCGCAAATAACACAGACATCCGGGGCTCGGCCCCGGATTTTGCTTTCGTGTACAATGGGGACAACTCGGCGAACGAGGCCAAGGCGGCGGCGTTCCAGGTTTTATAAAGCGTATGAAATTCGCATGGAGCAGGCCATCCTGCCCCCAAAGCGGGGGGATATGGGCCTGACTGCAAGGCGGTGTGCGGCCGCCGGTTAAGCGTGTTTAAAAGCGTGCCCGGCGCTTTACTCGGGCCCAGGAGTGAGCATGAATGAAGACAATCCGATACCACAAGGACGGCGCTACAGTGTCGAACTGGGTGGGCGCACCCTGACCTTCGAGACCGGTAAATATGCCAAGCAGGTCTCGGGCTCGGTCTGGGTCACCTATGGTGAAACCGTGGTGATGGCCACCGCCCAGGCCTCAGATGCCCCCATCCCCGCCGACTTCCTACCGCTTACGGTGGAGTTTGAGGAGCGGCACTATGCCGTGGGCAAGATCCCAGGGAGCTTCATGCGCCGCGAGGGGCGGCCCGGTGAGAAGGCCATCCTCTCGGCCCGGCTCACCGATCGCCCGATCCGCCCGCTGTTTCCCAAGGGGTTCCGCCATGAGGTGCAGGTGCTCCTCACGGTGCTCTCCGCTGATCAGGAAAACACCCCGGACATTCTGGGGCCCATCGCGGCCAGCGCTGCACTGATGCTCTCCGACATCCCCTGGGATGGCCCCATCGCCTCGGTGCGGGTTGGGCTACAGGGAGGGCGGTATGTGCTCAACCCGGTGGCCGCCGAGGACAGCCAGCTCGAGCTGGTGGTGGCGGGGTCCAAAGACGCCATCATCATGGTCGAGGCCGGGGCGCAGGAGGTCTCGGAGGAGCAGTTGGTCGGGGCGCTGGAGTTCGCCCACCGGGCCATGCAGCCGGTTTTGCAGCTTCAGGAGCAGATGCGGGCGGAGCTGGGAAAGCCCAAGTTCAGCTTCGATCCCCCGGCCAAACTGGCGGAAGAAGAGATGCAAGGCCTCTACCAGCGGGCTCTCGAGAAGGGGCTTTCCAGCGTGTTGCTCACCGCCTCAAAGGGGGAACGCAGCGCGGCCTTAGAAGCCTTTGCCCACGAGCTGGTGGCCGAGCTGGTGCCTGCGGCGGAGGACGGCAGTGTGGACGAAGCCCGGCGCAAGCTGGTGGCAGCCAGCTTTGATGAGGTCGTGAAGCGAGAGCTGCGCCGCCTGGTGCTGGAGGAGAACAAGCGGGCCGATGGGCGCACCCCCAATCAGGTGCGGCCCATCTGGATCGAGACCGGGATCCTGCCCAAGCCCCATGGCTCGGCCATCTTCACTCGAGGGGAGACCCAGGTGCTGGGGACCGTCACCCTGGGCACAGGCCGCGATGCCCAGCTGGTGGATGATCTGGGGCTGGACACCGAAGACCCTTTCCTGGTGCACTACAACTTCCCCCCCTACTCCACCGGCGAGGTCAAGCGGCTGCGCGGGGTGAGCCGGCGTGAGGTCGGGCACGGCAATCTGGCCAAGCGCGGGCTCAAGCCGGTGCTGCCCTCACAGGAAGAGTTTCCCTACACCATCCGGGTGGTGGGGGATGTGCTCGAGTCCAACGGCTCCTCTTCCATGGCCACCACCTGTGCGGGTTGCCTGGCCTTGATGGACGCTGGGGTACCCCTCAAGAAGCCGGTGGCCGGGGTGGCCATGGGGCTGGTCAAGGAAGGCGAGCGGGCGGTGGTGCTCACCGATATCCTGGGCCTCGAGGATGCCCTGGGGGACATGGATTTCAAGGTCACCGGAACCCGCGATGGGGTCACGGCCTTACAGATGGACATCAAGATCAAAGGCCTCACCGCCGAGACCCTGCGGGCCGCCTTGATGCAGGCTCGAGAAGCCCGGCTGTTCATCCTGGATAAAATGCAGGCCGCTCTCCCCGCGCCCCGGCCAGAGCTCAAGCCCCAGGTACCGCGCATCCTGACCCTGAAGATCAACCCCGAGAAAATCGGGGGGATCATCGGCCCTGGGGGAAAGAACATCCGAGCCCTGGAAGAGCTTGGGGTGGAGATCGACATCGAACAGGACGGCACCATCCGGCTCTTCTCCACCAATGGCGCAGCCGCCGAAGAGGCCAAGGCCCGTATCCTGGGCCAGACCGCTGAGGCCAAGCTGGGTGAGGTTTACGACGGCAAGGTGGTGCGCATCACCAACTTTGGGGCCTTTGTGGAAATCCTCCCAGGGAAGGATGGGCTGTTGCACATCAGCCAGCTCTCCAAGGAGCGGGTGGAAAAGGTCGAGGATGTGCTCAAGCTGGGGGATCGGATCAAGGTCAAAGTCAACAAAATTGACGAGCAGGGCAAGGTAGACCTGATTCGGCCCGAGCTCGAGGGGCTGATCGCGCCCCGCCGCCCTCCAGTACGGCGATAATCCTAACCCCTAGGTCAGGCATCAGCGACAGGGAACCGATGGCCTGATAGGGCCTTCAGGCCCCCCAGCAACACCTTGTGGACGAAATAGCAATGGTTTATTCAGTGCGGCGCATCTGGCGCCCAAAAATCAAGTGGAGTAGACATGAACGGCAATTCAACCCCTCCTTTTAGCAGCCGAGGGCCGCGCCGACGCCAACAACGGCCCAAACCTACCGGCCCCGTTACCATCGGCAAGCCCAACAGCGCAGTGGAGATCATCTTTTTAGGGGGCGTGGGCGAGATCGGCAAAAACATCGCTGCGTTCCGATACGAAAACGAAATCTTCATCGTGGATGGCGGCTTAGCTTTCCCGGATGAGCACATGCTGGGCGTGGATCTGCTGATCCCGCGCATTGATTACCTGGTCGAGCACAAAGACCTCATCAAAGGCTGGGTCATTACCCACGGTCATGAAGACCACATTGGGGCCCTGGCCTACCTTTTCCCTCAGCTCCCCAAGGTCCCCATCTATGGGGCCAAGCTCACCCTGGGGCTGGTCAAGGGCAAGCTCGAGGAGTTCGGGTACAACATGGGTGAGTTCAACTTCCGCGAGGTCTCTACCGATGAGCGGATCAAGATCGGTCAACACTTTACGGTAGACCTCTTTCGCATGACCCACTCCATTCCGGACAACTCTGGAATGGTCATCCATACCCCCATTGGCCGCATCGTTCATACCGGTGACTTCAAGCTCGACGAAAACCCCATTGACGGCAAGACTAGCCACCTGGCCAAGATCGCCGAAGCCGGGGAGCAGGGGGTGCTGCTGCTGATTGCCGACAGCACCAATGCCGAGCGCCCGGGCCGCACCATCAGCGAGTCGGAGGTAGCCCTCGAGCTCGACAAGGTGATCGGCCAGGCCAAGGGCCGGGTGTTTGTGACCACCTTTGCCTCGCATATTCACCGCATCCAAAGCGTGGTTCACGCCGCTGAGAAGTATGGGCGGCGGGTGGCGGTGGAGGGGCGCAGCATGCTCAAGTTTGCCCGCATTGCCATCGAGCTGGGCTACTTGAGCTATAAAGACCGGCTTTATACCCTCGATGAGCTCAAGGACCTGCCCGACGAGCAGGTCTTGATCCTCACCACCGGGTCCCAGGGCCAGCCCGAGGCAGCCCTGGCTCGGATGGCCTCAGGGGTGCACTCCAAGATGAGCATCCAGCCCGGCGACACCGTGATCCTCAGCAGCAGCCCCATCCCAGGCAACGAGGAAGCGGTCAACACGGTCATCAACAAGCTTTACAAGCTGGGGGCCCGGGTTTTGCATCCGCCGGTGTACCGGGTCCACGCCTCAGGGCATGGCAGCCAGGAGGAGCTCAAGACCATCCTGAACCTCGCTCAGCCCAAATTCTTCCTGCCCTGGCACGGTGAGGTGCGCCACCAGACCAACTTTAAGTGGCTGGCCGAGGGGATGCCCAACCCCCCGCAAAAAACCGTGATCCCCGAGAATGGCGATGTGATCAAGCTGACCCGGGAGGATCTGGTCAAGGAAGGTCAGGTCCCTCACGGTGCGCTATACGTGGACGGCCTGGGGGTGGGCGATATCACCGACGAGATCCTCGAGGACCGCAACCATATGGCCGCGGAGGGGGTGGTGATCATCACCGCGCTGGTCAGCCGTGAACCCCTGGTCGAGGTGATCTCCAAAGGCTTTGTGAAGGCTGGGGAACGGCTGCTTGGAGAGGTGCGCAAGATGGCCATGGACTCGCTGTACAAGGGGGTACGCGAAAAGAAGCGTTTGGAGGATATCCGCGACGACATCTATTATCCGGTGAAAAAGTTCATCGCCAAAAACACCGGACGCAACCCTGTCATCATGCCCATCGTGATCGAAGGGTAGGGGGCCCGCAGCCCACCGGCCCTGGTGCTCACCCCTTGCTTACCCAGCTTGGCTAGGCTGAGGTCGCGGGGATCGCTGGGTGCGGTTCCCTAAGGAGCGGGCCCTATGGCTTGGATTTTATTGATCATTGCAGGTCTTCTAGAAACCGGCTGGGCCATCGGGCTCAAATACACCGAGGGCTTTACCCGGTTCTGGCCGAGCGTAGCCACCGCGGTAGCCATTGCCGGAAGCATGCTCTTGCTCTCCATAGCTGCCCGAACCCTCCCCATCGGAACCGCCTACGCGGTATGGGTGGGGATCGGGGCGTTCGGGGCGGCTGTATTGGGGATTGTGCTGTTCAAGGAGCCGCTCTCGCTGGCTCGAGGCTTTTTCCTCGTCCTGCTGCTGGCCTCGATTCTCGGACTCAAGCTCACCTCCAAAAGGCTAGGCCCCCGCTTCCCCTTCAAGCCATGAAAAAAATCCCCTCTCCAATGGAGAGGGGAAAAAGGGCCAAAGGCCTTAGCGCTTGCTGTACTGGGGAGCCCGACGGGCTTTGTGCTTACCGTACTTCTTGCGCTCGACCTCGCGGGGATCGCGGGTGAGGAAACCCGCAGGCTTGAGCTTGACCCGTAGATCGCCGTTGTATTCGACCAAGGCCCGGGCAATGCCGAGCTGGATGGCATCCACCTGCCCGGACTTGCCCCCGCCCTCGACGGTGATGTAGGCATCGAAGCGGCCCGCGGCATCCACCCGCCGCAGGGGCTCGAGGGCGGCTACCGCTTTGACCAAGCCCCCAAAGTAGTGGTGAAACTCAATTCCGTTGACGCTGACCTTGCCGCTGCCCGGACGCAGGAACACCCGCGCCACGCTGGTCTTGCGGCGGCCCGTACCGTAGTATTGCTCCATTAACGAACCTCCATCTTGACCGGCTTCTGGGCTGCGTGGGGGTGTGTCTCACCGCTATACACCTTGAGGCGGCGGAACATCTGGTAGCCCAAGGTGCCCTTAGGAAGCATCCCCTTAACCGCGTGCTCGAGGGCCTTGGTGGGCTTCTGAGCCAGCATCTCGGCCCCCGGGGTGCGCTTGAGGCCACCGGGATACCCTGAGTAGCGGGTGTACACCTTGGTGCGGGGCTTGCTGCCGGTGAGGAGCGCCTTCTCCGCGTTGATGACCACCACGCAGTCACCGGTAGGCATGTTGGGCGTCCAATCGGGCTTGTGCTTGCCGCGCAAAACGCTGGCGATTCTCGAGGCCACGCGGCCTATCGGCTGGCCTGCAGCATCAATGAGAACCCAACCGGGCTCCCTAGGTTCGGGCACGAAAGTCTTAAACACAGGCTTACTCCTGGTGCAGCCGCGCCTACCAACGCGCCTGCAGTATCGGGATTGCTTTGCTCCGAGCGGCTCGGGGAAACCCCTCAGAAAAAAGCGCCAACCGGGAGTATAACATATGGGGTCAGAGCAGGGCAATCGTGAATCCACCGCAAGCAAGACCTGCCTTGCACTTTAGGAGGACCCCATGGCAAACAAGCTGAGCAATGACGAGATCCAGGCGGGGTTGAGGGCCCTTCCAGGGTGGAGCCTAGTCGAGGGCCGGATCGAGAAGGTCTTCAGCTTCGGCACTTATGCCGACGGGGTGGCCTTTGCGGTCAAGGTAGCGATGGCGGCTGAAAAGGCCGACCATCACCCTGATAGCCTCGAGATCCTCTGGGGTAAGGTCAAGGTGGCCTACGTGACCCACTCCGCAGGCGGGGTTACCAAGCTGGATTTAGAGCAGGCCGCCAAGGTAGATACACTGGCATAGCCTCCAAGGCCCCCAAGGTTTAGGGTTGGCCTTCGAGATCAGCGTGTTTCCCCTTAACTTGATGGTTTCCTAACACGATCTCCTCATAGCACAAGGGGTAAACTAGAGAACCGTGAGCATCGAACGCGCGGTAGACTTTGACAACCTCGCTTACCTCGAGGCGCTGTACCAGGAGTATCAACAAAACCCTTCCTCTATCCCCCAGGAGTGGACCAGCTATTTTGCGGCGGCCCTGGGGCCCTCGCCCTCCAACAACGGGGTGCTCCAACCCACTTATGATGCGGGCTCGCTTTCTGAGCTGGCCAGTTTCTTCCTTAAGGCGGTGCGGTTGGTGCGGGCCTTCCGGGAGCGGGGGCACCTGGCGGCCAAGCTGGACCCCCTGGGCCGTCCTCGCAAGACCCCGCCCGAACTAACCCCGGCCTATTACGGCTTCAGCGAGGCCGACTTGGATCGGCCCATCCCCCCTGAGTTTGGGGCCCCGACCCTGCGGGCGCTGATCGAGCGCTACTCGGCCCTGTACTGCGGTACGGTAGGGATCGAGATCGGTCACCTGGATGACCCCGAGCTGCGGCGCTGGATCGAGGGCAAGCTCGAGGCCGGCTTTGCCCGGCCCACTGCAGAGCAAAAGCGCCAGATCTACGAGCGGCTGATGCAGGCCACCCTGCTGGAGGAGTTTTTCCAGAAAAAGTACCTGGGCTCGAAAACCTTCAGCCTCGAGGGCACCGAGTCGCTCATTCCGCTCCTGGACCTGGCGATTGAGGGGGCGGCTAAGAATGGGGTGGTCGAGATTGTGCTGGCCATGGCCCATCGTGGACGCCTCAACGTGCTGGCCAATGTGGTGCACAAGCCGATGCGGGAGATCTTCCTGGAGTTTGAGGAGGTTTTTCCCGAGGGGTATTCCGGGGATGTGAAGTACCACCTGGGCTACTCCGGCGATGCCGAGACCCCGTATGGCAAGGTTCACCTCTCGCTCAACTTCAACCCCTCGCACCTCGAGTTCGTGGGGCCGGTGGCGATGGGCCGTACCCGGGCCAAACAGGACCGCTTCGGGGATTTCAAGCGGGAAAAGGGGATGCTGATCTCGCTGCATGGGGATGCAGCCTTCGTCGGTGAGGGGATCGTCCAAGAAACCCTCAACATCGCCGGAATCCCGGCCTACACCGTTGGCGGCACCCTGCACATCGTGCTCAACAACCAGGTGGGCTTCACCACCGAGCCCGCCGAATACACCGCCGGGCGTTACTCCACCGAGGTTGCCAAAATGCTGGAGTCGCCCATCTTCCACGTCAATGCGGAAGACCCCGAAGCCCTGGTAGGGGTGATGGAGCTGGCGCTGGAGTTCCGCCAAACCTTCAAGCGCGATGTGTTCATTGACCTGATCGGTTTTCGCCGCCGGGGGCACAACGAGACCGATGAACCCGCCTTTACCCAGCCGGACATGTACAAGCGCATCGGGGCCAAGCCTCCCCTCTACCAAACCTACGGGGCCAGACTCGAGGCCGAGGGCTTGCTGAAACCGGAAGAGGCCCAGACCCTGGCCCAGCGCTACCAGGACAAGCTCGAGGAGGCCTTTTCCACCGCCCGGCGTGAGCCGAGCCCCGTGCGTCCCCCGGCTGGAGGGGGCATCTGGGTGGGCTACCAAGGCGGGGCCGAGAGCAGCACGCCCGATCCCGAGACCGGGATCCCGGTGGAGAAGCTGACCGGGCTGATGGATGCCCTGACCCGACTGCCCGAGGGCTTTGCCCTGCACCCCAAACTCAGCAAGTTTGTGGAGGGGCGCCGCGAGATGGGGCATGGGGCGCGTCCGCTGGACTGGGCTGCGGCGGAGGCCCTGGCTTTTGCCAGTGTGGCGGTAGAGGGGCACCGGGTACGCATGAGCGGCCAAGACGTGGTGCGCGGCACCTTTACCCAGCGGCACGGGGGCTACACCGACGCTGTGACCGGGGCGCGGTATATCCCGGCCCAGCACCTTGCCGAGGGGCAAGCCCCCATCGAGCTCTACAACTCCGCCCTAAGCGAGGCCGGGGTCTTGGGCTTCGAGTACGGCTACAGCCTGGACATGCCGGACGGGCTGGTGCTGTGGGAAGCCCAGTACGGGGATTTTGTCAACGTAGCCCAGGTGATCATTGACCAGTTCATCGCCTCAGCGGAGGCCAAATGGGGACGGCTTTCGGGGCTGGTCTTGCTGCTGCCGCACGGAATGGAAGGGGCCGGGCCGGAGCACTCTTCAGCGCGGCTCGAGCGCTTCCTCCAGCTCTGCTCCAACGACAACATTCAAGTGGCCTACCCCACCACTCCCGCCCAGTATTTTCACCTTCTGCGCCGCCAGGTGGTGCGCCCCCTGCGCAAACCACTGGTGGTGATGACCCCGAAGAGCCTTCTGCGCAACCCCGAGGCGGTCTCGGCCCTCGAGGAGCTTTCGCGGGGCCGCTTCCAGCGGGTACTGGCCGGAGCCCCGACCAGCAAGGTGAGCCGCATCGTGCTGTGCTCGGGCAAGGTCTACTACGACCTCGAGGCCGCCCGGCGGACCGCGAACAAAGAGGATGTGACCATCATTCGCCTCGAGCAGCTCTACCCCTTCCCCAAGGAGGAGCTCGAGACCGCCCTCGCCCTGTATTCGGCCAAGGCCGATGTGGTCTGGACTCAGGAGGAGCCCGCCAACATGGGGGCGTGGTGGTTCATCCGCGCCCGCTTTGGGGATCGGATCTTTGGCCGGGGCTTGAGCGTGGTGGCCCGGCCCGAATCGAGCAGCCCGGCGGTGGGTTCTTCCAAAGTCCACAAGCAGCAGCAAGAGGCCATTGTGAAGGCTGCCCTGGGGCTCGAGTAGCGTCGCGGTTCTCGCGCCCTCATGCGCGAAAAGCGTACAATCCATGGGGAAAAGAGCAGGGGTACTCCCCCTGATTTAGGAGGAAACTGTGGCCCTAGAAGTCAAAATTCCCGCAGTGGGCGAGTCCATCACCGAGGTGGAGATCGGCGCTTGGCTCAAAAAAGAAGGCGAGGCGGTCAAAGCCGATGAGCCTTTGGTCGAACTCGTCACCGACAAAGCAACCTTAGAGCTCCCGGCCCCGGCGGCTGGGGTGCTGGGCAAAATCCTCATCCCCAGTGGACAAGCCAAGGTGGGGGATGTGGTGGCTTGGCTCGAGGAAGGCGCCGTGGCGGCACCCCCACCCCAACCCCCCGCTAGCGTC
>NZ_QWLB01000063.1 GCF_003574355.1 Meiothermus granaticius NBRC 107808
GCCCCCCCCACCCCCGGCAAGACGATATGGCGGGCGTAGCGATCCAGTTCTGCTTTGCTCCACATATGCTCAATCCTCGACGCTGATCCCCACCTCACTCCCTTGAGGCAGGATATACGCCCGCACCTCCCCGGTTTCTAGGGCCAAGATCACGTAGGGTACCCGCCAAAAAGCCTGAGCCTGATCGGCGGAACTTGGTTGTGCGGGGCCTCGAGGGTGCGAGTGGTAGATGGCCAGGAGCTCCAGGCCCTCCCGGTCTAGTTTTTGCACGGCCTGGAGCAGAGCCCCTGGGTGGGCATGATAGGCCAGGGTGGGCTGAGGATGGATGTTGGGGAGGGGGATGACCTGGTCTACCTGACCCAACCGCCCCACCCACAACCCCACCCCCTCACGAGGGGCCTCGAGCCGTAGGTGAGTCCGGGTTTGCTCGAGCAGGCCCGCTGAAATCCGCAACATCCTTTAGGGGATTTCCGCCACCACCTCGATCTCAACCTTACACCCCAGCGGCAGCGCGGCGACCGCAACGGTGGTGCGGGCTGGATAAGGGGGCTGGAACATCCCGGCGTATACCGCGTTCATGGCCGCGAAATCGGCCATATCGGTGAGGTAGACGTTGGCTTTGATCACCTGATCCAAACTCAGGCCAGCGCCTTTAAGGACGGCCTCGAGGTTTTTGAAGACCTGCTCGGTTTGTCGGCCCACATCGCCTTCAATCAGCTTACCGGTGGCCGGGTCTATGGGGGTCTGGCCTGAGAGGTAGAGCAGGTTTCCGGTGCGAACCGCTTTGGAGTAAGGCCCTACCGCGGCGGGAGAGCCGGGGGCTTCGGTGATGGCTTGACGCGGCATATGTTCCTCCGAGTCTGATTTTTACAGGTTCTGCTCGAGGCGTCTATCCCATACCCTGGACGGGAGCCTACTCGGTGACCTGCCATACCGTCAGGCTGAAGGGGGCCAGGGGGGTTTCTCCCTCGAGGTAACCCCTGTGGCAGAGCGCTCGGGAGCCATGCAGCAAATCCAAAGCATGCTCCCCGCGCGACCACAACCCGTGGATGGGGAAGCGCAGCTTCCAAGGCTGGGGAGAGGCGTTCACCGTTACCAACAGCGCCGCTTCCCCATGCACTCGAGCAAACGCCAGGTGGCCGTCCTGGGCGTAAATCCGTTGGTATTTGCCGCTGTGCAGCAGGGGGTGTTCCGCCCGCAGCCGGGCCATGTGGCGCACGGCATCCTGCAGGGGCAGCTTCCAGTGCTCCTTCTCCCAGGGCATGGCCCGGCGGTTGTCGGGGTCGTGCCCCCCCTCGAGCCCGATCTCGTCGCCGTAATAAACCGTAGGCGCCCCAGGCAGGGTGTAGAGCATTTGCAGGGCCAACCGGGTGCGCTCCAGATCGCCACGCAGGAGGTTTACCAGGCGGGGGGTGTCGTGAGAGGTCAGAATGTTCATCTGGGCGGTTACGATCTCCCAGGAATACCGCGAGAAGAGGTTTTCTAGGCGGTGGCTACACCCCATCGCGCCCAGGGTTTCCAACCGCCCCAAACCGCTTTTGGCGGCCAGGTCTTTGTCCAGGGTGTCTCCCCCCACAAACCCCAGGATGGCCCGCCCCAGCGGATAATTCATCACCGCGTCGAACTGGTCGCCCTGCAACCAACGGCTGGCGTCGTCCCAAATTTCGCCCACGATATAGGCTTCCGGATTGATGGCCTTGACCCTCGAGCGGAACTCCTGCCAGAAGCGGTCATCGTCGATCTCATTGGGCACGTCCAGCCGCCAACCGTCAATCCCCTGGCGCAGCCAATACTCTGCTACCCCCAGCAGGTATTCACGGCACTCGGGGGTGTTGGTGTTGAACTTGGGCAGCTCGGGGTTGTTCCACCAGGCGGCGAAGTTGGCCTTGCCGCTGTAGGCGTTCAGGGGGAAGCCATACACATAGAACCAGTCCCGGTAGGGAGAGGCTGCGCCGTTTTCCACCAGGTGCTGAAAGGCGAAATGGGCCCGCCCACAGTGGTTGAACACCCCATCCAGGATCACCCGCATTCCCCGGGCATGGGCGGCTTCCAGCAGCTTCTTAAGGGCTTCATTGCCCCCCAGGATGGGGTCTACCTGGTAGTAGTCGCTGGTGTGGTAGCGGTGGTTGGCGGTAGAGGCGAAGACCGGGCAGAAATAGAGGGTATTGAAGCCCATTTCCTGGATGTACTCGAGCTTCTCGATCACCCCCCACAGGTTGCCTCCCTTGAATCCCCTCAGGGTGGGCAGGGCTTCCCAGGCCTCGAATCCTTGGCTGGCGGGCACAGGGTTGGGCAGGGGGCCGGTGCCTCGGTGAAAACGGTCGGGAAAGATTTGGTAGAAGATGGCTTCTTTGACCCAGCTTGGTGTCATCGCAAAAGGCTCCTGAAGGTGTCGCGCAAACAGGGCTTAGTTTACGCGCTCAGCCCTGAAACTCAAGGGGGCTGGGCTGGATTTACAGCTTGAGCAGAACCCGTACCCCATCGGCCACGTACTGCACGGCCAGTGCGGCCAGGAGAATGCCCAGGACCCGGGTCACCACGTTGATTCCAGTACGCCCCAGCACCCTGGAAAGCCGCATGGAGACCCGCAGCAAGAGGTAGGTCAGCACCAGCACCAGCGCGGCCATCAGAAGCACCAGCCAGAAGCCCAGCGCCCCCCCTGGGGCCGCCCCCGTAAGGATCAGGGTGCTGGCCAGGGTACCCGGTCCCGCGATGAAGGGAATGGCCATAGGGAACACCGAGACGTCCTCGCGGGCTCGAGCCTCGGCTTCTTCCTCCTCGGTCTCGCGTTCGTGCTGGGCAAAGACCATGTCCAGGGCGATGCGAAACAGCAGCAGCCCACCGGCTACCTTGAGGGCCTCGAGGCTGATTCCCATGTACTGCAACACCGCACGTCCCAAAAGGGCAAAGACCAGGATCAAGACCCCGGCCACAAATACCGCTTTTCGGGCAATTCGGCGCTGCTCTTCATGGGACCGACCGCCGGCTAAGGCCAGGAAAAAAGGCACCAACCCAAACGGTTCGATCACCACGAAGAGGGTGACAAAGGCTTTGGCGGCGAATTCCAGCATGGGGTTTAGGGGCTCAAAGGCCGGGGCGCCGCTTTAGGCCAGCAACCCCTCGAGCTCCTCCTGCAGGCTTTGGGCCTCGGCTACCGTGCGCCCCACCACCATGATGGTGTCTTCGCCGGCCAGGGTGCCCACGATGTCGTCGCGGCGCAGGCGGTCCATCAGCAGGGCGATCCCGGTGGCATGGCCATCGGTGGTTTTGAGCACCACCACGTTCTCCCCCCGATCCACGTCGTGGACGAAGGTCTGAAAAATTCGCCGCAGCTCCTCCATCGCATCCTCGGCCAGCTCGAGATGGGCCAAGGCATACTTGTGCTTACCCCGCCCCAGGGGAACCCGCACCAGCCGCAGCTCGTTGATGTCCCGGCTCACTGTGGCCTGAGTCACGTTGTAGCCCCGGGCCCGCAGCCGTTCGACCAGCTCGGCCTGGGTAGAGATGCTTTCATTGCTAATCACTTCTTGAATCGCTCGGTGACGTTGCTCTTTGCTCGCCATAGAGATCTCGAGTAAAGATTATACAAGAATGTATATGCAGAATATTCAGACCCAATTCCAAATCGCAAGGGCAAATTCCCCGCCATGACCGGGGGCGTGCTTCGCATCTTCATGCAGAGCCCCTGGGTAGGGCCAGGGCCTTATTCCGCGCTGGGGAGTTCAGCCGCCTCGCGAGGATAGAGCTGATCTAGGAACCGATTGAGGCGATCCTCTACAATTAGCCCTTCGCCGATCTCGAGCCGACCGGTACGCAGCTCCTGCATGGCCCAGGTCACCGGATTGGGGTCGGGTTTTTCCCCCTCGAGGGTGCGCATCCGCGGGATTTCCGAGGGCTCGAGCACGGTGTTCTTGAAGTCGTAGCGCAGAAGCTGCTGGGCACGCTTGGCAACCACCACGGTAAGGCGGTATTTGGAGTCGGTAAGGCTCAGAAGTTTGTCAATTCCGGGTTCGGCCATGGGGCACTCCTTGCAACAAGAGTTGATTCTACACGGAAACCGGGGGTTCGAGAAGAGAAAGCATGCTTTTGATTAGCGATTCTCCAGCCTCACCACATCCCCTGGACGAACCTTGTGCTGGGTGAACCAACCCTTGCGCACCTCGAGGGCCATGCGATACGCCACCTCCGGGGCATACTCGGGGCAGGTGCGCGGGGAGGGGCTGGAGCAGGGTTCCATATCCATGATTTTGAGGATGCTGCCGTTGCCATCCAGGAAGGCCACCGAGACCGCATAGCGAAACCCAGCGGTGTTCCAGGGGCTATCGCGGACCTCCGGGAATTGGTGAAAAAGCCCTTCGACCTGCAATAGATCCCCCCGGTGGCTCACAAACCACTGTCTGGGGGTTAGGACCAGCCCTACCGGCAGCCTGAGGACGTGCCCTGCACTCTCGATGCTGACGGTGCGCTTGGGGAGGGTGGGGGGTGGGGCGTTAAGGGTGCGCCCGGCGTAGAAATATCCCGCTGTGGCCACCGCTACCAGCAGCGCAACCAGACCCAGGGCATAGCTTTTCATAACGGTGGAGGCAGTGGGGGCAGACCGGTGGTCAGATCTCCGGCTTGAGCGGGATTCACGCTAGGCCAACCGGTCTGCCACGGGTCCTCATCTCCCCACCACCTTGATCTCAAATATATAGGGCCAGAGCTTGCCGGTCACCCAGAGCCGATCGCTGGCGGCATCATAGGCGATGCCGTTGAGCACGGCATTGGGATCGGGATTGTTCACCAGCAGGGCTAGGCCGCTGAGGTCGAGCCAGGCTTCAACTTTGCCGTTGCTCGGGTTGATGATGGCGATACGGTTGGTTTCCCAAACGTTGGCGTAGATTTTTCCGCGGATGTACTCGAGCTCGTTGAGCTTTTCTACCGGCTTGCCTTCGGCCGTCACGGTGAGGGTCTTGAGCACTTTGAAGTTGGCATCGCGGAAGTACAGGGTGGCTGAGCCGTCGCTCTGGATGAGGGTTTTACCGTCGGTGGTCAGGCCCCAGCCCTCGGTCTCATAGCGAAAGCTGCCAACGGGGTTGAAGCTGGCGTCGTAGAGGAAGCCGATCCCGTTTTGCCAGGTCATTTGGTAGAAGCGCCCCTGAAAGAGCGCGATCCCCTCCCCGAAGTATTTGGGGTCTAAGGTCCGGCGTTGGACTACCCGACCGGTTTGAAGCTCTACCTTGCGGAGCTCGGACCGGCCATTCAGACCGGTGCCCTCGTAGAGAAACCCCCCAGCATAGAACAGCCCTTCGGTAAAGGCCTGGGGGTCGTGGGGGTAGGTGTTCACCACCTTGAAGGAGTAGACCGGTAGGCCATCGGTGGCCTGGGCCAGGGCCGAGCCCAGCAACAGGGCCAGGGAAACCAAAAGCGCACGCATAGCTCTAGGTTATCCCATGCCCGGCTGAGACAGGAGTGAAGCCAGCTTCGTTCGCACAGCGGCCTGAAGTGCCTCGAGCGGCTGGGTGGCATCCAGCACGACGAAGCGCTCCGGTTCGGCCTGGGCCAGCTCGAGGTAGCCCTGCCGTACGCGCTGGTGAAAGGCCAAGGGTTCGCGCTCGAGGCGGTCCCGCCCCTCAAAGCGGGCCAACCCCACCTCGGGGGGCAGGTCAAAGAGGAAGGTGCAGGCCGGCCAAAGATCCGCGATGGCTCCCCGGGCCACCTGGCGCAGCCACTCCAGGCTTAACCCCCGACCGTAGCCTTGGTAGGCCAGCGAGGAGTCCAACCAGCGGTCACACAGCACCACTTTTCCCTCCCTGAGCCCCGGCTGGATCACCGCGCGCGCGTGCTCGGCGCGGTCGGCGGAGTAGAGCAGGTATTCCGCCTCCGGGCTCATGGCCGCCTGATGCAGTACAAGCTGGCGGATACCCCTGCCTAGCTCGGTTCCACCGGGCTCGCGGGTGCTGAGCACGGCGTGTCCGTTGGCCTCGAGCCACCCCTTGAGCAGCCCGACCTGTGTGGATTTGCCCGCCCCCTCGGGGCCTTCGAAGGTCAGGAAGAGCCCACTCATAGCCCGGTCGGATGATCTATGAACACCCAGGGCAGGCCGAACTCCTCCTCGATCCGCTGGGCTAGCGCCTTGACCCCGAAGGTCTCGGTATCGTAGTGCCCGGCGTAGATCACGTTCATGCCCAGCTCGAAAGCCTCGTGAAAATGGGCATGCGAGGGCTCACCGGTGATGAAGAGGTCGCAGCCTAGGGCCTTGGCGGTGCCGATCTCGCCCGCCGCGCCGCCCGAGATCACCCCGACCCTCGAGACCTCCTCCGCCCCGCCCTGGTGGACCAGTACCTGCATCCCGGTCAGCCCCCCCAGCCGATCCCCCAGTTGCGAGAGGGTCTGGGGGGGCTCGAGCCGACCGATGATCCCGATGGGGCCATACTTGGAGACCACCAAGGGCTCGAGCTCGCTCAACCCCAGCTTGCTGGCCATGACCGCGTTATTGCCCACCTCCGGATGGGCGTCGAGGGGGAGATGGGCGGTGTAGAGGCTGATACCGCCGGCAAAGAGGGTCTCGAGCCGCCGCTTCTGGTATCCCACGATGGGAAAGGGCTGCCCCCACCACAGCCCATGATGGGTGATGAGGAAATCCACCTCCTCTTGGCGGGCCCTTTCAAAGATGCTTTGGGCCGCGTCCACCGCTGCCCCAACCTTGCCAATGGTGGCCTTTCCCTCCACCTGGAGCCCGTTCATGGAGGGATCTTGGAACTCGGAGAGGCGTAGAAAACGGTTCAACCAACCGACCAGAACATCGCGGTGCATATCAGGAGTCTACCTGTACCCTGGGGATACCACCAATGCCGCCCACGGCTAGCGGCCCAGCGTTTCAAGGGCCCTCAGCACCTCTTCCACCTCGTTCCAGGGCAGTACCTCGGTGCCCCGCTCGAGCGTCCGCTCGTGGCCTTTGCCCGAGAAGAGCACCGTGTCACCGGGCCGGGCCTCCTCTAAGGCATAGCGGATGGCCTCGCGCCGGTCGGGCACCAGCACATAGCGGCGGGGGTCGCCGTGGGCCCGGGCCATGGTCTTTAGGATTGCCTCCAGGGGCTCGGTGCGGTGGTCTTCCTCGGTGAAGATGGCCAGGTCGGCCAGGCGAGCCGCCACCTGCCCGATGCCCGTTCGGCGGCTTGGATCCTGGTTGCCGGCGGCCCCGATCACCACCAGCAGGCGGTTTTGGGTGGTGGGGCGCAGGGTTTGCAAGGCGGCCTCGAGGCTGGCCCCGGTGTGGGCAAAATCCACCACCACCCGAAAAGGCTCACGCTGCACCAGCTGCATCCGGCCCGGTACACCCGGAAAACGGGCCAGCCCGGCCTGGAGTTGCGCCACCGAGAGGCCCATCCGGCTGGCGGCGGCCAGGGCGGCCAGGGCGTTCTCGGCGTTGAAGCGCCCCAGCATGGGCAACTGCACCGGGAACGACCCGATAGGCGAGATGACTTCAAACGACAGGCCACTGCCGCTTTCCTCCAGACGCTGTAGCCGCCAGTCGCCCTGGGCGCCGTAGGTCCAGGTCTGGGGGCGACCCGCCAGGGTTTGGGTCCAGGGGTTGTCGCTGTTCACCACCGCGAACCTCGAGCGCTCCAGGAGCTTCTTTTTCTCAGCAAAATAGTTTTCCATGCTGCCATGCAGGTCGAGGTGGTCTTGGTAGAGGTTGGTGAAGACGCCCACTTCGTAGGTAAGCCCCCGCACCCGCTCCAGGGCCAGCGCGTGGCTGCTCACCTCGAGCACCGCCTGCTGACACCCGGCTACCCCAAAGCGGTGCAGCATCTCCTGCACCTGCGGGGCCTCGGGGGTGGTGAAGTGGCCGGGCAAAAGGAGCTCCTCATCCCCAATTTTGACCCCCACCGTGGAGAGCCGGCCCACCGGTGGAGAGGCCGATTGCAACAGGTGGTGGAGCAGCACCGTAACGGTGGTTTTGCCCTTGGAGCCGGTCACACCGACCAACTTCAACTTTTGCGCCGGATAGCCCCAGAAGGCCGCCGAGAGGTCGGCCAGGGCCGCGCGGGCATCGGCAACTTGGAGGTAGGGAACCGGCAGGTCTAGGTTCTTATTTCCCACCACCGCCACCGCCCCGCGCCCCAGAGCCTGCGCGATGTAGTCATGCCCATCCAGTGGGGGCCTTGAGGGCAGCGCCACCCCGGGGATGGCCACAAAGACAAACCCAGGCTGAACCAAGCGGGAATCCTGGGTTACCCCTTTCACCTCCACACCGGGGGCGGATAGGCCAAAGGGGGCGAAGAGCTGGGTCAGGGTCATACCGCTATTAAACCAGCGGCCTGCTGAGCCCATAGCCCTCGAGCATGCGAAACAGCAGCTCCCGATCCTCGAGGTCATCGGCGTAATTCACCGTGTCGCTGGAGATCACCAGCACCGGAGAAAGGTCGTAAGCAGCGATCCAGGCTTCATACAGTCGGTTGAGGGCGGCCAGATATTCGGCGGGAATCTGCTGCTCGTACTCGCGTCCGCGTCGCTGAATGTGGGCTTGCAGGGTAGGAAGGCTGGCCCGTACGTAGATCAGCAGGTCGGGTTTGCGCAGGGCCGGGGCGATGCCTTCGTAGAGCGAGAGATAGGTGCTCCAGTCGCGCTGAGACAGATGCCCTTCCAGGTGGAGGTTTTGCGCGAAGATATAGGCGTCCTCAAAGACTGTGCGGTCTTGTACCACGTGAACCGCAGGGTTGACCTCCTCGAGGTGCTGCTTGAGCCGCTTGGACAAAAAGAACACCTGGGACTGGAAGGCCCACCGGCCCATATCGGCATAGAAGTCTGCCAGATAGGGGTTTTCGTCCACGGCTTCATACACCGCTCGCAGGGCGTAGCGCTCGGAAAGAAGCGCGGTCAGGGTGGATTTTCCTGAGCCGATGTTACCCGCGATAGCCACGTACATAAGCGGGGAACCTCAGCGGGCCCCTACCTCCAGGCGGTGCCGTACCTGTTCCACAATCCAGGCTTGGTGCTCGAGGTCATCGGCAAAGTTGAACTCGGTGGTGTTGATGACCCACAGCGGGTGGGGATAGGTGGCGAAATGGCGTTCATAGCTCTGCACCAAGCACTCCAAGTAGGCCGGGCTAATTTCCCGCTCAAAGGTTCGCCCACGGCGTCGGATGCGCTCCAGAATCACCGGCAGTGGGGCCCGCAAATAGACGGTAAGGTCGGGAGCGGGGATTCGCGGAGCCAGGTTGGCGTACAGGTCGGAGTAAAGGTTCCACTCGGGGCCCTCCAGGTTCATGGCGGCGAAGATGGCGTCCTTGTCAAAGAAGTAGTCAGCCACTATCCCCCCGGCAAACAGGCTGGGTTGCGAGAGCGGCAGAAGCTGCTTGTAGCGCGAGAGCAGAAAGAACACCTGTACCTGGAAGCTGTATTTGGCGGGGTCTTGGTAGAACAGGGGAAGAAAGGGGTTTTCCTCCACCACCTCCAGCAGCGGCTCGGCGCCGAGCCGCTGCGCCAACAACCGCGTAAGGGTGGTCTTGCCCACCCCAATTACCCCTTCGATCACCACATACACGCCTCAAGGCTAAAGGCTCGGGGACTAAAGGGGAAGCCTGGGTCTGTTCACCGCCGGGCCATCATGGTCACTGTGACCTCGAGGTTGCGCCCGTTGCGCCAGATGGTGAGTTTGACCTTATCCCCTGGGCGGAAGCGGGCCAGGGTCTGGGTGATTTCTCCGGCGTTGCGCATGGCTTTGCCATTAACCGCCAGGATGATATCGCCAAGGCCGATCAGCTTGCCGCGCTGATCCCGTTGGGCCGGGCGCAGCCCGGCCTGGGCGGCGGGCCCTCCGGGCTCAACCTTCTCCACCATGGCCCCCTTGGTGGAGAGCAGGCCGACCTTGCCCAGCAAGAGCGGATCGAGATCGGTCAAGTCTACCAAGGTGGCCCGCAGGCCGCCGCGCTGCGGTACCCCAAAGCGCTCCAGGTCCTGCACGCTCTGCTTCACCAGATCGCCGGGGATGGCCACCCCGATCCCACCGATCCCGCTGATGTCCCCCAGGATGCTGTTGGCGACCCCTACCACCCGGCCCTGGAGATCCAGTACCGGCCCCCCGGAGTTGCCCTGCATGATGCGCGCATCGGTGAAGAGCAGGTCGCCGATCTCCGAGCCGATCTCGGGGTCAAGGTCATTCTTCTGGGCGGTGGTGGGGCCCACTCCAGAGAGAATCCCGTAGCTGGCAAGATTCCTTTGGCCAAAGGGGCTGCCGATCACCACCAAGCCCATCCCAGTGGGCAGGTTTTGCGAGCTGCCGAAGGTTAGCTGTGCTGGGGCGGTGGCCCCTTGGATGCTCAGGATGGCGATGTCAATGCCCTTGTCTACGGCAAACACCGTCCCTGGGAAGCTGCGCCCATCGAAGAGCTCCACGCTGATATCGCGCAGATCCTGGACCACGTGGTAGTTGGTGATGATGCGGTTGGAGCTGTAGAAAAACCCTGAGCCATTGGTGGGGCCTTCGTTACCGGTCTGGGGATCCCGTACGATCCCTGAGATTTTAACCACCGCGGGCATGGCCCGGCGGATCACCTCCACTCGAGCCACCTCTTCTGGGGTGGTCAGGCGGGGGGCCTGAGCCAGGCTGGGGGAAAGGAGGATCGTGCCCAGGGCTAAGCTGAGCGGGATCAGATTATGGCGTCCCCTCCAGGTTCGCTCGAGGAGGGTGCGGGCGAATGGGGTGAACCAGCCTGGATACGGTCGGGAGAAGGGCAGAGCGTGCGTCATCAATAAACCCGCCCTATTGTCGTATGTGCGAGATGAGGAATCAATGGGTGGGCTACATCACCTCGGGCGCTTGCAATCCCACCAGCCCCAGCCCCAGCTGGAGGGTGCGCTGCAAGGACCGCACCAGCCCCAGGCGCAATCCCCGCAGCCCCTCTGGGGCCCCCAGCACTACGGTGGCCGGTTTGCCCTCGGGGGTTTTGGCGTTGTAGTAGGTGTTCCAGGCTGCGGCGAGATCGAGAAGGTACTGAGCCAGGAGATGGGGGGCTTTGGCCCGAGCTGCTTCCTGAACGGTTTCTCTGAAGCGCAGCAACACCTTGGCCAGCTCGAGTTCATAGGCAGTGGCTTGAGAGAAATCCGGAGCCTCTCCCCCCAGGCCTTGTTCCTCGGCTTTGCGCAAGATGGAGCAGGCTCGAGCAAACGCGTACTGCACGTAGGGGCCGGTATCCCCCTCAAAGGAGAGGGCCTGCTCGTAGCGGAAGTCAATCTGTTTTTTGGCCTCGCTTTTGATCATGGCAAACCGCACCGCCCCCACCCCAATGGCTTCTGCAGCGGTCTCGGGGCTGGGGTGCTCGGGGTTTTTCTCGGCGATGATGGCCCGGGCGCGGCGCACGGCTTCGTCCAGCACCTCGTCCACCGAAACGGTGATGCCCTTGCGCCCGGACATCTGCTGCCCCTCCAAGAGCACCGTTTCGTAAGCCAGGTGGAAGCAGTGTTGGGCCAAGTCGGGCCGCCCTTCCACCTCCAGGCTGGCCTGCACGATGCGCAGGGCGTGGCTCTGCCGCGCGTCTACCACATTGATGGTCTCGGTAGCCGCGCCGAACCCCATCGGTTGGCCCTCAGGAGCGCTGCTGTAGAGGGCATGGCCGCTGGGTTGGGTGTCGTAGGGCTTGAACTTGACCCCGCCCAAGAGGCCCATCTTCCAGAACTGCAGGGCGATGTCCTTGGCGGTATAGGTCGAGGTGCCATTGGAGCGGATCAGCACCAGGTAGGGATCCTCGAGGCCGGGGATAAAGGGCGACATGTCCATGACGAAGGCCCCGGCGTACTTGCCCTCGGTGGGGCGGTGGACGTAAGGGGTTCCCTCCAGGGCCTGCATGGCCTTTTCCAAAAGCCCCTCGCGCACGATATCCGACTCCCAGACCAGGGCGTCGTACTCGGCTCCCAGGCGGTACATGGTCTCTAGCTGGGCCCGAAGGATGCGCTCCACCGCGCCCCGCAGCTCCCCGCGCTCGAGGCGGTGCAGGGTCTCCTGCACGCCGTGTTCGATGGTGGTTTTCTTCTCGGGGTCTTGCATCTCCTGATGCAGCCGAACGTAGGCCTCACCCGCGAAATGGTCGTATTTTTGGTCTCCCTCCGAATCCCCCAGACCGAAGTGCTCGAGGGCATACAGGCTCTCGGCAGCCTGACGCCCGGTATCGTCAATGTAGTTCATCACCTCGACCTCGCGCCCCGCAAAGCGCAGGATGCGGGCCAGGGAATCCCCCAGGCAGATGTTCCGCAGATGCCCGACGTGCAGCTCCTTGTTGGGGTTGACCGAGGTGTGCTCGAGCAGCACTTTCCCCGGCTGCGGGGTGAGGGGCTCGAGGGGCTGGCTAGCCGTTTGGGCCAAAAAGGCCGGCTCGAGCTCGAAATTGAGGTATCCGCCGGTTACGAAGGTCCGCCGAACCCAAGCGGGCAGGGTGAGCCGTTCGGCAATCTCCGTGGCGATCAGGGGAGGCGCCTTGCGCAAGACCCGGGCCAGGCCCATGGCGACCGGTGTGCCGTAGTCGCCCTCTTTGCCTGGAGGGGTTTCCTGCACGATGATCTCTGGCAACTCGGCAACGCCCAGGCGGTTCAATGCTTCGGCAATGGTGGTTTTGAGTAGGGGCTTGATCTCCTGCACCGCAACATGGTATTGCAGTGGGGTTCAAACGGCAAACCCCTACCGAGGCCAGCAGGGTGCGGTCTTGCTAAACCCAAAAGTCCCGCAGGACGCGCTGCGGGGCTTTGCTTTAGCCCAATTGCACAGAGGCTAAGCGCTGCTTTAGGCCGAAACCCCCCTATAGTTACGCCGTTGATTCACGCGATCACCTCCTTCGCCCTCCAATATAGCCGCTTCCAAGCCCGGACAAGGGTTATGGGTCACGCCCGGCGTTAAGCCTGAAGCTGGGGGGCTTGAGCCGTGGTAACACCCGGCCCCAATATGCATAGGGACAGATTTCAGGGGATAACGCCCTCCGAAACGCAATTCAGCCCGGCTCGAGAGACAACTCCCCTACACTGAGATTAGGGGCGATAGGGGATGGCACGGTTGCTTTGGGGGATGCTGGGATTGGGGTTGGTGGGATGCGCGGCTTCCCTTCAGCCCCCGGAATCCCCCACGTCCTTTGCGGTCCGGGCCGTGTCTTGGCGCCAGGTGGAGCTGCAATGGGGGGTTACAAGGGGGGCCACGGCCTATGTGCTCGAGCGCAAGGCCGGTGCCTCAGAGAGCCTTGGCTTTACCCGCCTGGGGGTTTTACCGGCCGACCAGTACAGCTTTTCCGACCAAGTCAGCCCAAGCACCACCTATACCTACCGACTCCGTGCGCACAACCATGCAGGCGAAAGCGCCGCGGCAGTGCAGACAGTAACCGTTCCGGCTGCCCCTCCGGAACCCCCGGCCTGGTTTATGGCGGAGGCCTTGGCCTCAGACCGAGTGCTGCTGCGTTGGTCGGAAGCTCCGGGGGCCGCAGGATATCGCCTCGAGCGGGCCGATGAACCCCCGGAGGACTATGCCCAGGTGGCCGTGCTCGAGGCCCCCACACAGAACTATACCGACACCTCCCTCAAGCCCAACACCGTCTACGCCTACCGGCTGGTTGCGATGAATTCCTCGGGCACGAGCTCCAGCCTGAGCCATACGGTACGCACCCCGGCTGCGCCCTCACCCACCCCCCCATCGGTGCCCACGC
>NZ_QWLB01000064.1 GCF_003574355.1 Meiothermus granaticius NBRC 107808
GGCCCATTCTATCTCTACGTCCCTTGGCCCTATTCAAACCAAAAAACGTAGATCAAAATCTCTCCCTCTACTCCCTACTTGTCATGTTCCTCGCGCTTTCCCTCTCGGGAGCGCAACGAGAAGGATAACATTTCCTTGGGGAGGTGTCAATAGCGGTAAAGCAAACTCGGCTTGTGGCCCTAGACAGGGCGCTTTGGGTTGCCTATAATCGCGTTTGCTGTCTGTGAAATGGGCAGAAAAACTCGGGCCGCTAGCTCAGTTGGTAGAGCAACCGACTTTTAATCGGTTGGTCACAGGTTCAAGTCCTGTGCGGCCCACCAGCCAGACACAAAGAATCCGCTGATGTAACCCGGCGGATTTTCTTTTGACCATAAGTCCCTTCTAAGCCAGCTGCTGCGTATTGATAGGCTCCAGGCTTCATAAGGTAGTGAGGGATATGAATATCTGCTGTGCGAAAGTGCTCTCAAAACTTTAATCCAGATCTGGAAGATGGCCGGTAGACAAACTTTCCGCATCCTCATCGCAGGCATGGGGTGTGCTTTTGGTCCTGGACGTGGACGCCAACCCTGTTCCCGCGCTAAAATGACAGTTTGTGAACCGTGAAACCCTCGAGCAAATTTCCCTCCAAGCCCTCGAGCTAACCCAAGCCGCTGTCGTCGCTTATCCGTATCCCCGGCTGGAGACTTACTATACCTTCGCCGACAAAAGCATTATCCCGACCTTCCTTACCAAACCAATCTCGCGCAGCCGGGTGGACACCTCTCAGCGGTTTTACACCCTGCGCGGCCAAGAGGAAATTTTCCCGGCCTTCGGGGCCTCGATGAGCATGATGCGCACCCGCTTTGCTCGAGACCTATGGGATGGGGGAACAGGCGGGGTGCATATCCTGCCCAGGGTGGAGCTTTCAGATCCGCAGCGCCTGGCGGATGTGCGGGCCAGTGCCCCGGCACAGGTCGGGGCGGCGCTCGGCATCAGCGAGGATGAAGGCTTCCTAGAGGCGCTGTTTCAGCAGCCCAACTTGGCTTTTGTCTCCATTGACATCGCCCATGGAGCCAACGCCGCGGTGCTTCCAGTGCTGGCCAAGATCCGCGCTCAGGGCCTCGAGAGCGGGGTTATTTTGGGTAATGTGGGGAGCCTCGAGGGCTTTGCCTATGCCTACTGGCTGATGAAGCTCTCGGGGTTCAAACACTTCATCCTCAAGGTAGGGGTGGGGCCGGGCTCGGTCTGCACCACCCGCATCAACACCGGGGTGGGGGTGGGGCAACTCTCGCTCTTGGAGGAGATTTACCGCTTCCGCAACCATGCCGGCTATACCGAGGCCCAGATTATCAGCGACGGTGGGGTCAACAGCTCCGGGGATTTCGTGAAAGCCCTGGCCTATAGCGAAGGGGTCATGATGGGTAAGTTCTTCGCTTCTGGTTCCTTCGAAGACGAGGTGCTGATCAAGCGGGATGGGCAGCTCGAGGGCGTTCAGCTCTACGGCATGGCCTCGAGCCTGGTCACCGAAAAGCGCAACTACATCGAGGGCTCGAGCCAAACCCTGAGGGCGTTTCACCACACCGCCCAGGAAGCGGTCTCGAGGCTGCGAGAGGGCCTACAAAGCGCCATGACCTACGTCAACGCCACCAACCTCAATGAGTTCCGGGGCAATGTGCGCTTTGCACTCAACTCAGCAGCGGCCATCACCGAAGCCGGGGTGCACTGACCTCTATATTAATATCCATGCCCACCGCTCAGACCATCTCCTTTTCCACCGGCAACGGCCAGCTGCCCGGCTACCTTGTCCAGCCCGAGGGGGCAGGGCCCTTTCCCGGTTTGATCGTGATTCACGAGGCCTTCGGTCTCAATCAGGATATCCGGGCGATCGCCCATCGCCTGGCCGAGCTGGGGTATGTCGCGCTGGCGGTGGATTTGTTTGGCGGGCGGAATCAGGTGCTGTGCATGTTCCGCTTGTTTGGTGGGATGCTCTTCAACTCCCTCGAGCACCGTGGAATTCACGAGCTCAAGGCATCGCTCGACTTCCTGGCCGGTCAGACCAGTGTAGACCGCAACCGCCTGGGGGCTATCGGTTTCTGCTTAGGGGGAAGCCTGGCCATCGCCTGGGCCTGCACGGACGATCGGCTCAAGGCCATCGCCCCCTTTTACGGGATCAACCCACGCCCGCTCGAGGCGGTGAAGAGGGCTTGTCCGGTGGTGGGCTCCTATCCCGAAAAGGATTTCACCGCTGGGGCGGGGCGCAAACTGGCCGAGAAACTCCGCGAGTATCGAATCCCCCACGACATCAAGATCTATCCTGGGGCCCACCACTCTTTCTTCAACGCCGGACGCAATCACGACGAGGCGGCCACCCAAGATGCCTGGAACCGGGTGCTGGAGTTTTTTAAGGAGCATCTGTCTGAAGCCGCTGGCTCTAGGAGCCTTCCCCAGTAGGTTCAGTGGGAAACCCCCTCCAGCGACCCCGTCCCCAACAACTGCTGTGCGGCCTCTTCGGGGCTGAGCTGACCGGCGGCCACCTGTTCGATCAGCCTGGGGTGACTATGGGTACGCCGCCGACCCCACTCCTGGATAACGCTCTCCACCTCAAAGCGGGCCCGCTCCAGGCGGTCGGCCTCGAGAAGCCCGCGCTCTTGGAGGTGAGCATAATGCGCATCCAGGGCCTCCACCAGCGCTTCGATCCCCTCGCCTTTGGGGGCCACCGCAGTGAGTACCGGGGGCTTCCAACCCCCAGGGCGGGCTGTGGCCAGCTCGAGGGTGGTTTTAAGCTCCTGCACTACCCGCTCCCCACCGGGCAGATCGAACTTGTTGACCACGAAAAGGTCGGCGATCTCCATCACCCCCGCTTTGAACGCCTGTACCGCATCTCCCGCAGCCGGGGTGAGGATCAGCACGGTGGTGTCGGCCACCCGGGCGATATCCACCTCGCTTTGCCCCACCCCCACGGTCTCGATCAGGACACGATCGAAACCAAAAGCCTCCAGCAGCGAAAGCGAGGCCACCGTGGCTCCAGCCAACCCCCCCAGGGCTCCCCGGCTGGCCAACGAGCGGATGTAGACCCCTGGGTCGCCGTGGTGGCGCATCATGCGGATGCGATCCCCCAAGATGGCCCCACCGGTAAAGGGGCTGCTGGGATCCACCGCCAGCACCGCCACGGTCTCCCCCCGTTTGCGCAGCGCCTCAATCAAGCGGTCGGACAGGGTGCTTTTACCAGCCCCTGGGCTGCCCGTCAGCCCGATCAGCTTGGCGTTTCCCCGCCGACGCAGGCGTTTGAGCAAGTCCTGCCCCTCAGGGTAGCCCGATTCCACCCAGGTGATGGCCCGGGCCAAAGCCCGCACCTCTCCAGCATGAAAACGCTCCAATAAGGCCCCAGTATCCATGGGGTCATTCTACGCCGGTCAAACTTCAAGCACCGGGATCAAGATGTGCAGTATTGCCTAAATCCAGAAGGGAGGGAAGGTTAAACTACACTCATGTTGCGGGCCTTGTATGAGAGTCTGGGGGCACAGTGGCAGCCGGAGGGGCCGGAGGGACCTTGGCGGTTCGGGCCGCCCCAGGAGGAACTCGAGACCCTCGAGTATGGCGCAGCCCTGCTGGACTTCAGCGAGTATGGGGTGATCGCGGTAGGCGGCGCAGACCGCAAGGAGTTTCTACACAACCAATGCACGTCTGAGATCAAGGGTCTGCCTGAGGGGGCCTGGCTCGAGACCCTGTTCCTCAACAACCGAGGCCAGATCGAACACGCAGGCCTAGTTTTCAATGCGGGAGAGCGCCTGATCGTGGTCTCGAGAAACGCCTCGGGGCTGGCCGCACGGTTCCGCCGGTACATCATCTTCGATCAAGTCCAAATCGAGGAGGTGCCCGAGCGCTTGGTGCTGCGCCTACAGGGACACGGGGCAACAGCCGTTGCCCAGGCCTTGGGCGAGATTCCGGGCCGCTGGAGTGGCTCCAGCACTGAACCCAACTGGCTTCTTCGGGACGAGCAGGGGCTGTGGCTCTTGCCCCAGGCCCCCGAGGCCGAGGCCCTGGTGCGGCGCCTGCTGGAGGCCGGGGCCCGGCTGGTGGGGCGTCAAGCCTGGCTGGTCTGGAGGGTGGAGCAAGGGGTGCCCGACCTCGAGGAGGCCCTGGGCGAGCTGCCCCAGGAGGTGGGCTGGGAGGGCCGGGTCAACTTCAAAAAAGGCTGCTACCTGGGCCAAGAGATCATGGCTCGGCTCGAGGCCCGCGGCAACCCCCGCCATGAGCTGATGGCCTTGCTGGGCCAGCGCGATCTGCGCACCGGGGCGGAGGTCTTTCGCTTTGGCAAGCCCGTTGGCAAGGTCGGTACCGCAGTGGAGTCCCCCAGTTGGGGCGCCATCGCCCTTGGGGTATTGCGCAAGGAGTTGCGCCCTGGCGACCAGGTCGAGATTGAGGGCTGGTCGGCCACGGTGGCCAGGCTGCCGCTGGATTCCTTTTGACAATTATTCGTCATCAATGTAATGTATAGAGGTTGATATGTTTATAGCAGAAATCATGGGGGTGGGGGACGAGCTGCTTTACGGTGAGACGGTAGACACCAACACCGCCGAGCTGGCCCGCAGCCTACAGCCCTACAACCTGAACATCCCTCGCACCCTGCGGGTGGCCGATGACCTGGCGGCCCTCTCGAGCGAGCTGCGGAAGGCCTGGAGCTCCGCCCGGCTGATCGTGCTCTCCGGTGGGTTGGGCCCTACCCCAGACGACATCACCCGTGAGGCCATCGCGGCTGCGCTGGGAGAGGCGCTGGAGCTAGACCAGGCCATGCTCAACCAGATCCGCGCGATTTTCGCAGCTCGAGGCTGGAACATGCCCGAGTCCAACCGCAAGCAAGCCATGAAAATCCCCTCGGCCACCTGGATTCTCAATCCCAGGGGAACCGCGCCCGGGTGGTGGGTGCATCAGGAGACTCCGGCCCCCCGCGATCTGATCGCCCTGCCCGGCCCACCCGCGGAGTGGAGGCCGATGTGGGCGGAGCTTCTGCCCAAGCTGGACCTGCCCTGCCAGGCCTATGCCCAGAAGACCTTCAAAACCCTCGGCATTGGGGAGTCTCGAATTGTCGAGGTGCTGGGGGGGTTGTTTCAGCGGGAAGGCCCGGCCACCGTGGGCACCTACGCCAAGGCCCACGGGGTCGAGGTGACCGTGCGCGGCCAGCCCGAAGCGGTACAGCGCCTGGCGGAGGAGATCGCCCCGAAACTCCAGGAGTACCTGTGGGGAGAAGATGCAGACACCCTGCCGGGGGTGGTCCTGCGCGGGCTCGAGGCCAGGGGGGCCACCCTGGCAACCATCGAGTCCCTTAGCGGGGGGGTTCTGGGAGCCCTGGTGACCGAGGTGGCTGGGGCCTCCAGGGCATACCTGGGGGGGATGGTGGCCTACTCGGTAGGGGCCAAGCAGCGGTTTGGGGTTCCAGACGAAGCCCTCAGCCAGGGCACCGTTTCTGAGGCCTGCGCCCGGGCCATGGCCGAGGCCGCCCGAAAGGCTTTGGGGGCCACCTACGCCCTGGCCACCACCGGGGTGGCCGGCCCGGACGAGCTCGAGGGCCAACCCGTGGGCACGGTTTTTGTAGCCCTGGCCGGACCGCAGAAAACCCAGGTTCGTCCTTACCGCTTTCCCCCTTATGGGCGCGAGTTCATCCGAACTCGAGCTGCCTATGCCGCCTTGGCCTTGCTTCAAGGGGAGTTACGGTGAGGTAAGGATGCGGCTCTTCTATGCGATCTTCCCTCCCAAGGCCATCCAGCAGGCCTTGGTTCCCACTCAGGAAGCGCTGAGGCACTACAAGGGCTGGAAACTTGCACCGCCCGAGCAGCTCCACATCACTTTGCTGTTTCTCGGGGAAGTGCACAATGAGGGGCTGGAGCACGTTTCCCAAGTGGGCCGGACGGTAGCGAGATCGGTGCCCCCCTTCGAGGTCCGGCTCGGGGGGACCGGGTATTTCCCGGCCAGCGGTTCCCCTCGGGTCTGGTTTGTCAAAGCCGAGGGGGAGGGGCTCGAGCCCCTAGCCAGCGGTCTGCGCCGGGCTTTGCCCGAGTTTGAACGCGCAGAGCGGTTTCACCCCCATCTGACCCTGGCCCGCAAAAAAGGCCCTGCCCCACGAATAGGCCCGCAGGTGCTGGGACTGAGATTCCAAGCCAAGGCGGTATGCTTGGTGGAATCCAGATTGGAGAAGTCCGGTTCAAAATACGAAGTCCTCGAGGTTTTTCCTCTATGAAGTGGGTTGTGGTTGTTCACATGGGTTTTTCCTGCGAAGGGGTGAGGTATGGATAAAGAGAAACAAAAAGCGCTGGATGGTGCCCTCAAATCCATTGAGAAACAGTTTGGTAAGGGTGCGGTGATGCGGCTGGGCGAGGCCCCACGGCAACAGGTTGAGGTGATCTCCACTGGTAGCCTGGGGTTGGATATGGCCCTGGGTATTGGCGGGATTCCCCGTGGGCGCATCATCGAGGTCTACGGCCCGGAATCCGGAGGCAAAACCACCCTGTGCTTGGGGATCGTGGCCCAGGCTCAGATGGCCGGTGGGGTTGCGGCTTACGTGGACGCGGAGCACGCCCTAGACCCCAACTACGCTAAAAGCCTGGGGGTCAACATTGATGAGCTGCTGATCTCCCAGCCCGATACCGGTGAGCAGGCCTTGGAGATCGTGGAGCTCCTCACCCGCAGCGGGGCGGTGGATGTGATCGTGGTGGACTCGGTAGCGGCTTTGGTCCCCCAGGCCGAGATCGAGGGTCAGATGGGCGATGCGTTTGTAGGCCTACAGGCCCGAATGATGAGCCAGGCCATGCGCAAGCTCACCGCCGCGCTGTCCAAAAGCAACACCACCGCCATCTTCATCAACCAGATCCGCGAGAAAGTTGGGGTGATGTACGGCAACCCCGAAACCACCACCGGCGGGCGGGCGCTCAAGTTTTATGCCTCGGTGCGCCTCGAGGTGCGCCGCCAAGGCCAGCCCATCAAGGTGGGGAATCACGCCGTAGGCAACCGAATACGGATCAAAGTGACCAAAAACAAGATGGCCCCTCCCTTCCGTGAGGCCGAGATTGAGCTGTACTTCGGTAAGGGGATTGACCCCATGACCGATCTGGTCTCGGTAGCCATCGCGGCTGAGGTGATCGAGAAATCGGGCTCTTGGTTATCGTATGGAGCTACCCGGTTAGGGCAGGGTAAGGAGAAAGCCGCTGAGTACCTTAAAGGCGACCCCGTCATGGCTCAGGAAATCCGTGAGAAGGTTTTGGCTCAGGCTGGTAAACTACCCCTAGTGGTCGAAGGCGGCGAGGAGGAGGAAGCTCCGGTCGCTGCTGCCGCTGAAGCTTAAAGACGAGCGAGGTTCTCCAAGAATGAGGGGCCAGGAAGCCAAAAAAACGTTTAGCCCTTTAGGGGCTAGGGCAACTTGGTTGGATCGGAAACCAGCAGGACACGTACCCCTGGCGGGGGCACTCGAACTCTGGTATGGCTTGCAGCGGCTATCTTGCGCTGAGCGGTACCTGCTTAAGGGCACTTTGTAGACTTAGTAGCCGACGCCAGACCTTCTCTTGGGGAACCTCCTCTTTTTGGAGGTGCCCATGCCTGTGTTTGACTTGATCCTGATTCTAGCCCTGATTGTGGTGGGGGCCTTCGCGTTCACCCTGCTCCAGCGGATCAACCGCCTGGGAGAGGTGAATAAGGCCGACCTCGAGGCGGCCCGACGCGAAGCAGCCCAGATGCTCGAGGCGGCCAAAGCCGAGGCCAAAACCCTCATCGAATCGGCCCGGGCCGAAGCCAGAGCCATCCGCGAGGGAGCCCAGAGCGAGGTCCGGGCCCTGCGCGAGGCGGCCCAGTCCGACGCGGACCGGATCCGCCTGAACACCCAGGCCGAAGTTGAACGCCTGCGGCGTGAGAGCGAGGAGCGCCTGCGGACTCAGACCAAAGAGGAGCGGGAGCGGATGCTCACCACCCTCGCGGCGGAGCGCGAAACCCTTACCGCCGAGCGCAACTCGGTCAAGGCCGAGCGGGAGCGGCTACAGTCCGATCTGGCCGCGGTGCGGGCCGAGCGAGAGGAGCTCAAACGCGAAACCGAGCGGCTGGCCCGGCGCGGCGAGCAGCTCGATGCCCGAGCGCTGCGCCTGGATGAACAGGAAGAAAAGCTGGACGGGTTTGAAAAGGGCCTCGAGGCCAGAGAAGCCGAGCTCGCCCAGCGGGAGCGCAGCATTGACCTCAAGCTCCAAGAGGTGGCCGGGATGAGCCGCGAAGAGGCCCGCAGCCTGCTGCTCTCGAGGCTGGAGGCCGAACTCGAGGAGGAAAAGGCCCTCAAGGTCAAGGCCAACCTCGAGCGGGTGCGCTTGGAAGTTAAGCGCGAGGCCCAGAAGCTCATCGCTCAGGCCGCTCAGCGTCAGGCTTCGGAGACCGCCGCCTCGCTCGCGGTCTCAGTGGTGCCTATCCCCTCGGATGCCATGAAGGGTCGGATCATCGGGCGCGAAGGGCGCAACATCCGCACCTTCGAGGCCCTGACCGGGGTGGATCTGATCATTGACGACACCCCCGAGGCGGTGCTGCTCTCCGGGTTCAACCCCGTGCGTCGGGAGATCGCTCGGATGGCCCTCGAGCAACTGGTCGCCGACGGGCGCATCCACCCCAGCCGCATCGAGGAGGTGGTGGAAAAGGCCAAAAACGAGATGAAGACCTTCATCTACGAGCGGGGCGAAGAGGCCGCGCTCGAGGCCGGGGTGGTCGGGCTCAAGCCGGGGCTGGTACAGCTTTTGGGTCGCCTGCATTTCCGCAGCTCCTACGGCCAGAACGTGCTCAAGCACTCGATTCAGGTGGCCCATCTCACCGGGATCATGGCAGCAGAACTTGGCCTAGATGCCGCACTGGGGCGGCGGGCGGGGCTCCTGCACGACATCGGCAAATCCGTAGACCGGGAGATCGAGGGCACCCACGTGGAGATTGGGGTGACCTTGGCCTCGCGCTTTGGTGAGCCCAAGGAGGTAATTGATGCCATCGCCCATCACCACGACCCCGAGAACAACGAGACGGTGTACTCGGTATTGGCGGCGGCGGCGGATGCCATCAGCGCGGCCAGGCCGGGAGCCCGGCGGGAGAGCCTGGAGGAGTACATCCAGCGGTTGGAGCAGCTCGAGCGGATTGCCCTTAGCTTCCCCGGCGTGGATAACGCCTTCGCAGTGCAAGCCGGTCGAGAGGTGCGGGTCATCGTTAAACCGGATCGGATTTCGGACTCCAAGGCCACCCTGCTGGCTCGAGAAATCGCTGGGCGCATCGAGCGCGACATGAACTACCCCGGCCAGGTACAGGTCACGGTGGTGCGGGAAAGCCGGGCGGTGGAGTATGCCAAATAATCCAAAGCCAGAGGGCAAAACCCGCCCTCTGGCCTGGGGGTCGCTCGAGCCGGCTTTCACTTTGAGCAGTTCAAATTAAAGCGGAAACTGGGGTTTGGGGTGGTGTAGCCCACCCCGAGGTTGCTCTGTAGGCGCGCAGGATCAATCTGCACCAACAGCTTGGTGGGGGCATCGGGTTTCGGGGTATCGAACTTGATGGGGTAAATGACCGACCCACCTTGGGGGATCGCCTTGCCGCGCAGCTCAGTCTCGTACTCCCGGGCGAGGGCGCTGGCATTGATTGTGGCGGTGGATCCATCCGGAAAGGCCAGGCTGAGGCCCGAGCTATCCATGATCCCGGTCTGGCCCGGCTCCAGGGTGCGGTTGGTGCCGTTGCGAAGCTCCACGGTCACGACCCAGGCTTTCTGACCAAAGGCCTCGCCGGGTTCCACCTTGGTAACGCGCATGCGCCAGATGCCGTTGAAGGCGAACTCATTCACGCAGGCCTCGAGGCTGGCGCGCTGGTTGGCCCCTCCTGCGGCGGCTCCCGAAAGGCTTAGGGTAGACCCCGAAAGGCTCACCGTAATACCCAGGTCCTTAAGCGCGCTGACCGGAACATAGTTTTGCCCATTCACCACAAGGGCTTTGGCCCCGCTCGGCTGCCCATTGATCATCAGGCTTAACTGCTTCTGCACCACCTGGGCAACCCCCACCCCAATCAGCACGACGGCCATCCAGAATGCGGTTTTTGGCATAGCTCCTCCACGGGCATTAGCCCCAAATAAAGCTTAAAAAGGGGCACGTTATATCTGCGTTACTGCCTTTTGCCAAGGCTCGAGTTTGCCCCAGGGGAATTTTTTTTTTATGCTGTCTTAGTTTGAAAGGTTCATCATGAAAACCGCTGAAATCCGCGAGAAGTTCCTCCGCTTCTTCCAGTCAAAGGGGCATTTGCGCCTGCCTTCGTTTAGTGTAATCCCCCAGAATGACCCCACCCTGCTCTTTATCAACGCGGGCATGACCCCCCTCAAGCCCTATTTCATGGGTAAACCCCCGGTTTTTCCAGGGGTCGAGGGGGAGTGGCACCGGGTCACCACTTGCCAGAAGTCGGTGCGCACCGGCGACATCGAAAATGTGGGCCGCACCAACCGCCACCAGACCGTGTTCGAGATGCTGGGCAATTTCAGCTTTGGTGACTACTTCAAGAAAGAGGCCATCGAGTGGGCCTGGGAGTTCCTGACCGACCCCAAGTGGCTGGGCCTGGACCCCCAGCGCCTCTACGTCACCGTATATGAAGAGGACGATGAGGCCTTTGCACACTGGGTGCGGGTAGGGGTGCCGCCTGAGCGCATCCACCGCTTCGGCGCCGACGAGAACTTCTGGCCTCAGGATGCCCCCAGCAAAGGCCCCAATGGTCCCTGCGGGCCGTGCAGCGAGATTTACTACGACCGGGGGCCCGAGTTTGGCTCCGACACCTGGGCCGACTACTACGAAACCCGCGAGAGCACCCGCTTTGTGGAGATTTGGAACCTGGTCTTCCCGCAGTACGACCGCAAGGACGGCGGCATCCTGGAACCCCTACCCAAGCCCAACATTGACACCGGGATGGGCCTGGCCCGGGTGGCCATGGTGTTGCAGGGCGTGACCGACTTCTACGAGACCGACGAGTTCCAGCCCCTGATTGCCAAAATTGTGGAGCTGACCGGCGTCAGCTATGAGGGCCCCAGCTCGGTGGCGCACCGGGTCATCTCCGAACACGCCCGTGCAGTGACCTTCATCCTGGCCGACGGGGCCCACTTCTCCAACACCGGGCGCGGCTACGTGGTGCGCCGCCTGTTGCGACGGGCGGTGCGCTTTGGCTACCTGCTGGGGCTGCGGGAGCCCTTCATGTACAAGCTGGCCGAGGTGGTGGCCGAGGTGATGGGCGGGGTTTACCCCGAACTCAGGGAGAACCTGGAGGGGGTACAGCGGCAAATCCGGCTGGAGGAGGAGCGCTTTTTGGAGACGCTGGAGTCGGGCATCCGGCGCTTGGATGGGCTACTTTCGGGGTTGAGGCCGGGCGATACCCTCTCCGGGCGAGATGCCTTCACCCTCTACGACACCTACGGCTTCCCGCTCGATCTCACGCTGGAGATTGCCGACGAGCGGGGGGTGAAGGTGGATACTGAGGGTTACGAGAAGGCCCTGGAAGAGGCGCAAGAGCTGGCCCGGCGCAACGCAGCCTTTGATCGCAACCTGTTCAAGAAGTCCAACGAGGCCCTTTCGGCCCTGGCCAAAGACTACGGCGGAACCGTCTTCCTGGGCTATGAGCGAACCGAGGCCGAGGCTCAGGTCAAGCTGTTGCTGGTAGATGAGCAAAGCCTCGAGCAAGCCCCTGCCGGCACTGGGGTTCAGGTGGTGTTGGATAAAACCCCCTTCTACGCCGAGGGCGGGGGGGAGGTAGGCGACTCAGGGGTGCTGGAGTGGGAGGGTGGTTGGGCCGAGGTCTCCACCACGCAGAAAAACCCCGATGGCATCTATCTGCACCTGGCCACGGTGCGAGAGGGAACCCTCGAGGCCGGTACGGTGGTGCGGGCCCTGGTGGATCCCCGCCGCCGTGATATCGAGCGCAACCATACCGCCACCCACCTGCTGCACGCCGCCTTACGGGCGGTGCTGGGGGGCCATGTGCGGCAAGCCGGGAGCTATGTGGGCCCCGACCGGCTGCGCTTCGACTTCACCCACCCCGAACCCATCAGCCCCAAGGACTTGGCCCAGATTGAAGGGCTGGTGAACCGTTGGATTATGGCGGATTTCCCCGTTACCTACGCCTACAAACCCCTCGAGGAGGCCAAGCGCGAGGGGGCCATGGCCCTCTTCGGGGAGAAGTATGCCGATGTGGTGCGGGTGGTCAGCGTTGAGGGTTCGGTGGACGGGGTGAGCAGCAAAGAGCTGTGCGGGGGCTGTCATGTCCGGCGCACTGGCGAGATTGGAATGTTCGTGATCCGCCTCGAGGAATCGGTGAGCGCAGGGATACGCCGCCTCGAGGCCCTCACCGGGGTCCCTGCCGCCCAGTATGTGCGCGAAAGCCTAGACCGCGTCTCGGCCCTGGCCCGGGAACTGGGAATCAGCCCGGAGGGGCTGCCGGAGCGGGTGGGCAAGCTCCATGATGAGCTGAAGGCGCAGGAGAAGGAGATTGCCCGGCTCAAGCTGGAACTGGCCCGGGCTCAGCTCGGCGGCGGTTCTGCCGTATCGCTGCAAGAGGCCAACGGATACCGCTATCTGGCGGTGCGGCTCGAGGGCATCGAGCCGGGCGCGCTGCGCAGCGCAGCCGATGAGTTGCTGGAAAAGCACAAAGCCGACCTGGTCGCCGTGGGTTCAGGCTCAAACCTCGTGATCAAGCTGAGCCCAAAGGCCCAGGGAAAGGGCCTGGATGCGGGTGCAGTGCTGCGCAGGCTTTCTGAAGCAGCCGGTGGGCGCGGAGGAGGCAAGGGAGCGCTGGCCCAGGGAGGCGGCTTCGACCTGGACAAGGTGTTCGCCGAGCTACCGGCTGCGCTGGGATAAACCCCACCGGGATTTGCTAGTCTAGAGCCGGGAATGTCCCGGTTTACCCTGCGTCTGCTGGGCTCCCCCGAGGTTGTGCGCGGGGTTGAAAAGTTTGCGCTGCCCACCCGCAAGCTATGGGCCATAGTGGGGTATCTGGCCACTCAAGAGCACCCCGTAGAGCGGGGAACCCTGGCCGGGCTGCTGTGGAGCCAGGCCGATGAGGAACGAGCCCGGGGTAACCTGCGACAAGAGCTCTACCGCCTGCGCGGCAGCCCTGCCGAAGCCCTGTTGGTGGTCCAACCGGACACCCTAGCTCTGGCCCAGCACACCTCAGACCTACTCGAGGTGATGCACTGCCGCGAGCAGACCGATTGGAAAGGCGTGCTGAGCCAGTTCCGAGGAGAGTTTGCTGCTGGGCTTAGCGTGCGGGGGGCCCCGGCCTTCGAGGACTGGCTCCTCCTGGAGCGTGAGCACTGGCAGGGGCTGTGGCGCGAGGCCGCCCGTAAGCGGGCTCAAGAGCTAGCCTCTACCCAGCCTGAGGAAGCCCAGGCCCTGCTCGAGCGCATTCTGGCAGCCGATCCCTTTCAGGAAGACCTGCTGCGTAGGCTGCTCACCTTGATTGCCGGGCTCCAGGGCGCTGCCGCAGCCCTAGAGCGCTACCGGCGTTACCGAACCTTGCTCTGGCGGGAGTTCTCGCTCGAGCCACTGCCTGAGACCCTAGAGCTTGTCGAGCGGTTACACCAAGGCCAAACCCCACCCCCCTCTCCCCTCCCCGAAG
>NZ_QWLB01000065.1 GCF_003574355.1 Meiothermus granaticius NBRC 107808
TACCGCGCCCTGGTCGTACGCTACGAACGCAAAGCCGATAACTACCGGGGACTGATGGTCTTCGCCTTCCTCCTCATCTGCATCCGCGTTCTACTCCACTGGTGAGCCCTATTCTTGGACTACTTGTCCATACAATTTGGAATTTCTTAGGCCTATAAGGGGCACGCTAATGACAATGCAGGGTTCAAACCCCTCCCCAAAGGCTGCCCACCTCAACCTTGCCTCAGCTCATCCTCAACTTAGGGTCAGCCCTTCTGCCGTAGGCTGGATGAGGTCATATTCATGTCCAAGCCCCCCGGTATGCCTCCAACCTTCGATCTGAAGGGTTTTCAGCGGGTGCTCTTCAATACGGTATTTTTGGTTTTTGGACTGCTTTTCTTGGCTCGAGTGGCCTCGGCGGTGGTGGAACCCCTGGTGTTTATATTGCTGGCCGGGGTGCTCACCATGGGGCTCAACCCACTGGTGGCGCTGCTCGAGAACCGCCTGCACCTTCCCCGCCGGATGGGGGCGGTGGTGGTGGTGCTGGGTATCCTGGTGGCGTTTCTGGGATTTATTGCGATTGTGCTGCCCCTATTTGTCGCCCAAGGCCAGCATTTTTCCCAGAACATGCCGAGGCTATTCGATGGGGTCAATGCCCATCTATCGGCCCTGGTTGAGCGTTACCCGGCCCTAGCCCCTCTGCAGAAGGGGATCCCTACCGGAGACCTCAGCAAACTGGTTGGCGGTTTGCTGAATGGCTCGACCCTAACCGGGCTGTTTTCGGTAGCTTCTTCTGCAGTAGGCCTGGTCGCTTCCACCTTTTTGCTCCTGATCGTGGTGCTGTTCCTGCTGATGAGCCCTGAGCCCATCGTGCGGGGGCTGATGAGCGGGATCCCGCCCCAGACCCGCCCCATCGTGCAGCGTACCTTGGTGCGGATCGGGGCCCAGCTTGGTAAGTGGTTGCTGGCGACCCTGCTGCTCTCGGTGATCAAGGGCACGCTGATGGGCATCGGCCTGCGGCTGGTAGGGTTTGAGAATGCCCTGCTTTTTGGCCTGGTCAATGGCTTGACCAACCCGATCCCCTTTCTGGGCCCTTGGTTGGGGATTACCTTGCCGGTGTTTTCCGCTTTATCCGATGGCTCCTGGCAGATGGCCCTGCTGGCGATTGGGGTGCTGCTGATTGTGGAGCAACTCGACAACAGTGTGTTTGGGCCGCTGGTGATGGGGCGCACGGTCGAACTGCATCCAGCCTCGATGCTGCTCGGGGTGCTGGTGTTTGGGGCGGTGCTCGGCTTGGCGGGGGTTTTCCTCACCGTTCCCCTGGCCTTGATCATCAAAGCCCTGTATGAAGAGGTGTATTTGGCCGTTTTGCATCGCCCTGAGGTCTCGGACGAGACGGTCGCACAGGTGGTGGCGGCAGGCCAGGGGGCGGAAGGGGGGGGAACCCCAAATGAGCAGACCGCCGCAAAGGACGACCTTCCCCTGCCCAAGCCCTGAAAGGCCCAGATCCCTGGGGTAAATGTGAGCTAGATCCGTCCAGGCAAAAAGTGATAACCTATTCTCAATAGCTGGACCTTATGAACGCCCTCGAGTTCGATCGCTACTCCATTCGCTTTGGCGATTTCCAGGTGCTTCGGGAGATCTCGCTGGGGGTGGAAGAGGGCAGCTTTGTGGCAATTCTCGGGCCCAACGGAGCGGGCAAGAGCACCCTGCTCAAATCGGTGCTGGGCTTGACCCAGGGCCTACCCCAGGAGGGCCGGGTACAGATTAGCGGCAGCGTGCGGGTGCTGGGCAAAGATCCCGGTGAGGTTCCCCCCGATTGGATGGGGTATGTGCCTCAGGTTAAGGGCTTTGACCGCAGCTTCCCGGCCTTGGCGCTGGAGGTGGTGGTGAGCGGGTTGCGTCGCAGTTGGCCGCTGCGCATTCGGCCAGAGGAGCGACGCAGGGCTGAGGCCATGCTCGAGCAGGTAGGGGCGCTGCACCTGGCGGGGCGGCGCCTGGGCCGCCTTTCCGGGGGAGAGTTGCAGCGGGTGTATCTGGCTCGAGCCCTGATCCGCGAGCCCCGATTGCTGCTGCTGGATGAGCCCGCTACGGGTGTGGACGCGGTGGGGGAAGCCGATCTATACCGGCACCTCGAGGCCTACCAGAGCGCCCATAGCCAGGGTGCAGCCCGGGTGACGGTTTTGATGATTACCCATGACTGGGAAGCAGCCCAGCACCACGCCTCGCAGGTCCTGCTGCTCAACCGCCGGGTGGTAGGGTATGGTCGGCCGGAGGCGGTGCTTTGCCATGAATGCCTGGCCGAAGCGTTTGGGCACGTGGGGCATGCCCACAGCTTGGTGATGGGGCGCTAGATAGGCGGGACGTTGCATGCTCGAGGCCCTTCAGTTTCCCTTCTTACAGCGCGCGCTGCTGGCTGGCCTGATGGTGGGTGGGCTGGCCAGCTATCTAGGGGTCTTTGTGGTGCAGCGTCGCCTGTCTTTTTTAGGGGACGGCCTGGCCCACGCCGCTTTTGCCGGGGTTGCCCTGGGCTTGTTTTTCCACACCGAGCCCCTATGGGTTGCGCTCCCTTTCGCGGTAGCGGTTGCGTTGGCCATCACCTGGGTGCGTGAGCGCAGCAACCTGGGCGACGACACCGCCATCGGCATCTTTTTTGCGGTATCGGTGGCTTTGGGGGTGCTGTTCATGTCGCTGCGCCAGGGCTTTGCTCCCGATGCTGTGGCGTACCTGTTTGGCTCGATCCTGGCGGTTACGAAGGCAGATTTGCTGGCTGTGGGCGCGGTAGCCCTCCTGGTGGTGCTGGCCGCACCGCTATGGAAGCACTGGGCCTATGCCACGTTTGATCGAGAGCTGGCCCTGGCCGACCGCCGCCCGGTGAGCCTGCACGATTACTTGCTGGCAGGCTTGGTCGCGCTGATGGTGGTGACCGCGGTCAAAGTGGTGGGGATTGTGCTAATTGCGGCCTTTATCGTGATTCCGGCGGCGGCAGCCCGCCTGCTGAGCCGTACCTTTGCGGCAATGACCCTGCTCTCGGTGAGCTTTGGGGTGCTTTCGGTAATCCCCGGCTTGATGGTGGCGTATCAGCTGGATGTTCCGGCCGGAAGTGCCATCGTGTTGGTGCAGGCAGCGGTATTTGCCCTGGCCTTGTGGCTGCGGCGCTAGCACTTTCGGGGGGCGCCTGAACGTGTGCCGATCCTCCCTGTGGATCGGATAAAGTTTTGTATACTATCTATGTCAAGGCGTTTGCGCCTGAGTGGATTATGGATAACAAAGACCGCCCGGTATACATCATTTCGGTTGCTGCCGAGCTGGTTGATATGCACCCCCAGACCCTGCGCCTCTATGAGCGCAAGGGGTTGATTCGTCCCAAGCGCTCCGGGGGCAAGACCCGGCTCTACTCTGAGCGGGATGTGGAGAAGCTGCGGGAGATCCGCCGCCTGACCCAGGAGATGGGGGTGAACCTGGCGGGGGTGGAGGAGATCATCCGGCTGCGCGACGAGCTGTGGAAGCTCGAGACCGAGTTCCGGGCGGAGGCTGAGCGGCTCAAGGCGGAACTGGGGGAGCGGCTCGAGGCCCTCAAGGCCACCCCTGCCCTGCCCCCCCCTGGGGCCGGGGAGGCCAAGAAGGGCCGCAAGAATGGGGATAAAGAGCGCCCGGTCTATGTGATCTCGGTGGCAGCCGATATTGTGGACATGCACCCCCAGACCCTGCGCCTCTATGAGCGCAAGGGGTTGGTAGCCCCCAAACGCAGCTCCGGCAAGACCCGGCTCTACTCCGAACACGATGTGGAGAAGCTGCGGGAGATCCGCCGCCTGACCCAGGAGTTAGGGGTGAACCTGGCGGGGGTAGAGGAGATCATCCGGCTGCGCGACGAGCTCGATGCCCAGCAGAACCGGCTCGAGAGCGAGATTGCCCGACTGCGGATGGCCTTGCTGCGCGAACTCACCCCGGCCCAGTCCCAGACCAACGCCGGTTGAGGCCCTTTGCCAAAGGGGACTATAATTGCCCCTGTGACCCAAGCCCTTTCCGAACTGATCGAGTTTTTGCGCATCCCTTCGGTATCCGCTGACCCTGCCCACAACCAAGACACCAAGCGTGCCGCGGCCTGGCTCGAGGCCAAGCTGCAGGCCCTAGGCTTTAGCGTAGAGGTGGCGCCCACAGCCAACCACCCCATCGTGTACGCCGAAAAGCACGTGGGAGAGGCCGCGCCTACGGTGCTGATCTACGGGCACTACGATGTGCAGCCCCCCGATCCGCTCGAGCTTTGGGAAACCCCCCCGTTTGAGCCTACGGTGCGCGACGGGAAGCTGTATGCCCGCGGTTCTTCCGATGACAAGGGGCAGATCTTCGCCCATATTGCGGCGGTAGAGGCCCTGGGATCGGCCTTGCCGGTCAATGTCAAGTTCGTGATCGAGGGTGAGGAGGAGGTGGGCTTCGGCAACCTGGTGCCCTGGCTGAAGGAGAATGTGGAGCGCCTGAGGGCGGATGTGCTGGTGGTCTCGGATAGCTCCATGCTGGCCCCAGGGCAGCCCGCCATCACCTATGGGCTGCGGGGCATTGTGCTGATGGAGGTTCGGTTACAGGGGGCGAGCCGCGACCTGCACTCCGGCACCTACGGGGGGGGTGCTCCTAACCCCATCCACGCGGCGGCCTGGATGATCGCTAAGCTCAAGGGGGAAGACGGCACAATTCGAATCCCTGGGTTCTATGACCGCGTGCGGCCCATTTCTCCGGATGAGCGGGCCCTGTATGCCCAACTCCCCTTTGATGAGGGGGCGTTTGCTGCGGCCATCGGAGCTACGGCCATGCCCGGCGAGGAGGGGTATGGCCTGTTGGAGCGGGTGTGGGCCCGGCCTACCCTGGATGTCAACGGCATCTGGGGAGGGTATCAAGGGGAAGGCTCCAAAACGGTTATCCCGGCCAAGGCCGGTTTCAAGCTCTCCATGCGGCTGGTTCCCGATCAGGACCCATCGGTGATCCATGCCCTCACCCGGGCGTATTTAGAGGCCATACTGCCCCTGGGGTACCGCATGGATATCGTGCCGCTGGGCGAGGGCAAGCCGGTGATCACCCCACTGGACTCCCCGGCTATGCAAGCCGCAGCCGTCGCGCTCGAGCGCGCTTGGGGCAAAAAGGCCGTGTTTAATCGAATGGGCGGCAGCGTACCTATTGTGGCGGATTTCCAGGAATTGCTGGGGATCCCCACCGTTCTGATGGGTTTTGGTCTGGACGATGACAACCTGCACTCCCCCAACGAGAAGTTTGACCTTATCAACTTCGAAAAGGCCATCGAGTCCAGCAGAAACTTCCTGCTCGAGTTTGCCAAGCAGGCTGGCTAGACCAGCGGGGGATCACTCCGCAAGGATCTTTTCGATGCGCCGATCCGGGATGAACCAGATCATCGCTACCAGGATATAGAGCCCCAGCGAGATCAAGGGATTCCAGAAGGCCAGAAGAATGGCTGAGGCATAACACACCAAAGAGACCTTGCCCTTGAGATCTGAGTTGATGGCTCGAGCCAGAGGAGCCGCTCGACCCTCCTGAGCGATCAGTTGGAGCTGCAAGAGGGTATAGGCTATGGCGGCCATCAGGAGCACCATCCCATAAAGGATGATCGGCCAGCGTGCGAATTGGCTGTCGCCAATCCAGGCCGTGGTGATGGGGATGAGGGAGAGCCAGAACAGCAGGAACAAGTTGGACCAGAGAATCCGCCCATTCACCTTATGGGCGGCTTGCAGCAGGTGGTGGTGGTTGTTCCAGTAGATGCCTACATAAACAAAGCTCAGCACGTAGCTGAGGAACGCTGGAGCCAGTGGGCGTAACGCAGCCAAGTCCTGCCCGTGGGGCACCTTTAGCTCGAGCACCATGATGGTGATGATGATGGCGATAACCCCATCGCTAAACGCTTCCATCCGCCCCTTGCTCATGCCTAACCTCCTGGATTTTCGGGTCTCGAGCTCTAGGAGCGTAAAACATGCTTTAGAGCGTGGGAATTTGGCTCTGGCTGCCGTTGCGTTGTCCTCGCCGGAAGATTAGGGCTTCGCCTACCCGGCCTTCCAGAAGGGGCACGGCTGGGGAAGCGGCAATCTGGGCGCAGAAGGTCACATCCTCTTCCAGGCCCACCTGCCGCAGGGCCTGGGCGGCCGCGGAAAGGTGGAGCGGCTCGGTGGGGTCAGGGTAGGTGCGGCGGGTGGCCAGGGCGGTAAGGGCCCCATCCTCGAGGTCGTACCCCCCCATGATCTGTAAAAACTCGGCCAGCACCCCGGCGGTGTAGGTATCGTCCAGGCCAATGCGCCCCTCCTTGCCCGCACACAACACGGCGACCTCTTCCGAAGCCAGGTCATGGGCCAGCCGGGCTGCGGCGTGGGCGTTGTACAGTGAGGCCAACAGCACGTGTTTGGCGGTGCGGGCGGCCAGGTGGGCCGCTTTGGTGCCATTGGTGGTGCTCATCACCACGGTTTTCCCTCCCACCGCGGCCTCGAGCGCCTCGCGGGGGGAATTGCCGTAGTCGAACCCAGCCGGCCTCAAACCCCCTTCCTCTCCGGCCAGGACCACGTCGTGGTCCTTAAAGCTGCGGGCGCTCTCACGGAGCGCGGTGAGGTAAAGCTCTCTAGCCCCCGCCTCGAGGAAGGCGCTCGCGGTGGTGGTGGCCCGGATCACGTCCACCACCAGCACCACATCGGCGTAGCTCAACCCCTCTTGGGGAACCAGGTCAACCCTCAATCGCATCGTGCACCCCCTCGGATAAATCGAAAACAAGACGTTTTGGAGCGAAGATTTCAGGCCCCATAGCTCTCCCGCAGGGCCTGGATGTTGCGGGCAACCTCGCCCTTAAACACCGCTGAGCCCGCCACCAAGATATCGGCCCCTCGGCGCACCAGCTCGAGGGCGGTCTCGGTGTTGACCCCGCCGTCCACCTCGATTGGGCAGGTGGGGTTGAGCCGGTTCCGCAGCGCCCGAAGCCGCTCGAGCCGCTCCAGGCTGCTGGGGATCAAAGCCTGGCCCCCAAACCCTGGGTTTACGGTCATCAGCAGGGCCTGCTCGATCTCAGGGAGGAGGTTTTCAAAATAGGTCAAGGGTGTGCCGGGGTTGAGCACCAACCCCGCTTTTAGGCCGTGTTCTCGGATGAGCTGCAGGGCCCGGTGGACATTGGGGGTGGCCTCGGGGTGGACCAGGATACAGCTAGCCCCAGCGGCGGCGAAATCGCTCACGTAGCGTTCGGGCTCGAGGATCATCAGGTGCGCCTCGAGCGGCAGCGAGGTTACCCGGCGCAAGGCCTCGACCACCACCGGCCCCATCGAGAGGTTGGGAACGAAGCGCCCGTCCATCACATCGATGTGAATCAGCTCGGCTCCGGCGGCTTCGGCTTCAGCCACCTGCTCGCCTAGGCGGGCGAAATCGGCGGCTAACACCGAGGGGGCAATTTGAATGGATTGACGCATAACCGGCGAAGGGAATCATACGGTATAAGGCTTGGAATTGATAAGGGGGTAGGACCCCTGTCCCCATTCCACCCTTACATATGGCCTCATCCAGCCCTGCTACACTGAACTTCGTGCGGATGGCGCTGCGGATTTTACGGGTAATCTTCATTGCCGGATTTTTAGGCGCGGTAGGGGCGGCGGGGTATGTGATCTACAACTTGCTACACGACTTGCCCAGCCTCGAGGCCTTGGACGAGCTGCGCTTCACCGCTACCTCAACCTTCTATACCCGCGATGGCACCCCCATTGCCGATGTGGGTACGGTGGAGGATGGGCGGGCCATCGCCCGGCAACTGGTGCGGCTTTCCGATGTCTCTCCGGCGGCTGTGGTGGCGGTGGTGGTCTCGGAGGACCAGCGCTTCTTTCGCCACTACGGGGTGGATTTCATCCGCTTGTTTGGTGGGCTGTACTACACCCTGCGCGGGGATGTGCAGGGGGGGTCTTCCATCACCACCCAGGTGGTCAAGAACACCCTGCTCAAGAACCTGGCGGGGGAGCGTTCGGGGCTGGCGGGCCTCGAGCGCAAGCTCAAGGAGTTTCCCCTAGCCATCCAGCTCGAGCGCCGCTACTCCAAGGAGGAGATCCTCGAGATGTATTTCAACGTGGTGCCCTGGGGGGGCAATGCCCAGGGCATCTGGGCGGCCTCCCAGGCCTATTTTGGCAAAGACCCCTCGAGGCTCAGCCTGGCCGAGGGGGCCTATCTGGCCGTGCTGATCCCCGCTCCCAACACCCGCTACCTCGACCTCAAAGCGACCCGTAAGCGGATGCACATCTTGCTCAACAACATGGTGGTGGACGGCTGGGTCAGCCGCTCCGAGGCGGATGCGGCCTGGAAACAGCCCCTGGTTCCGCGGGGCTGGGAGGCGCAGTACGACACGTCCGGCAACCTTCTCAAGGCCAAGCTGGTGGATCCCCAAGCCCGGATCATGCCCGACCTCAACATCCGCTCGGCCCGGTATTTTGTCCTCGAGGTGCAGCGCTACCTCAAGGAGAAGCTGGGAGCCGACAAGCTGCGGGCGGAGGGGGGGTTGCGAGTGTACACCACCTTAGACCTCAAGATGCAGGCTGCCGCCGAGCGGGCCGTCACCGGGCGCAAGCTGCCCGATGGGGCCCAGTTGGCCTTGGTAGGCCTGGATCCTGCTTCAGGAGAGGTGTATGCCATGGTGGGGGCCCGGCCCGGCACCGACCCCGGCGCGGAGTTTAATCGGGCTACCCAGGCTTGGCGCAGCCCCGGTTCGGCCATCAAGCCCTTTACCTACGGCACCGCTTTAGAGGCCGGTTGGACTCAGGCCAGCACTGTATTGGACGCCCCCTTTGAGTACCCCACGCCCCAAGGCGTCTGGCGGCCTAAGAATTTCGACAACACCTACTTGAACCGAGCGGTGACCATCCGCTACGCGTTTGACCGCAGCCTGAACCTGCCGGCCATTCGGACCCTCGAGGCGATCGGGGTGGGGCGTTTGGGGGACAAGCTCAAGGCGGCGGGATTCCGCATCACCAACAACCTTCCGGTGCTGGCCAACGCCATCGGCGGTGGGGCCGATATCACCCCGCTGGGGTTGGCGGCGGCCTACAGCAGCTTTGTCAACGGTGGCTACTGGGTTGAACCGCAACTGGTGTTGCGGGTGGAGGACAGCAAGGGCCGGGTGGTCTACCAACCCGAGCCCAAGAAGGTTTTGCTGTGGAGCCCACAGGTGGCATACCAGGTCTGGGACATGCTCAAAGGCTACGTCTATGACGTGCCTCCAGGGTTCCGCAGCAGCCTGGCGGCAGACGCCAAGATTCCCGGGCGAATTGTCGGGGGCAAGACCGGAACCAGTCAGGATGCGGTGGATCTGTGGTTCGCCGGGGCCACCCGGGGTTTGGTGGCTACGCTCTGGGTAGGCCGGGATGACCACAAGCCGCAGCGGATGAACGGGGTAGAGCCCAGCAGCTCGATTGTCAACCCGATCATCTGGCACGATTTCGTGGAAGAAGCCCTACGGGGCCGCCCGGCGGGGGATTTCCCTCAGCCCTCCGGCCTGATCAGCAGCGGTATGGACCTCCTCACCGGGGACCCAACCAGCAGTGGGGGGGTGCAGGCCTTGTTTCCCAGCAGCCAGACCCAACGCCAGCAGGCCGCGATCCAGGACACCCCACCCGCGCCCAGCTATGTTGCCAGCGTAGGTCCTGCGGTGGCCAGCACCCCGGTTTACCAAACCGTGGCCATTGACCAACAGACCGGTTGCTTGGCTGGCCCAGACACCCCGACCGACCGGGTGGTCTGGCTGCAGGTAGCTGCCAACCGAGTGAGCCAGTACGCTTGTAATGGGAACTAGGCCCGGCCCGCCCCCCCGCCAGGAGTGCCCTGGGTAGGGCAGGGGGTTTTCTAAAATCATGCTCGAGAATATCCGCATCATCTTGGTTGGCTCGCAGGAACCCATGAATGTGGGCGCGACTGCTCGAGCCATGCAGAACTTTGGCCTTTCTGATTTGCGCCTGGTGGACCCGGAGCCCCGGGTGGTGGCCGATCTTGGTCTGGGGGCTCATTCCTGGGCGTATCGCCTGGCGGTCCACGCGGAGGAAATTTTGCAGCGGGCCTCGATAGAGCAGAGCTTGCTCGAGGCCCTGGCCGGGGTGCAGTTGGTGATCGGCACCACGGTGCGCAAGCGGGAGATTTATACCGGGCCGTTGGTCAACGCGCGAGAGATGGCCTCAGCGGCCTTGCAACAAGCCCAAACCGGGAAGGTGGCGATTCTCTTTGGCCGAGAAGCCGATGGGCTTAGGACCGAAGAGCTAGACCTTTCCCAGCTCATTGTGCGCATCCCTACCGCACCCAAACAGCCCAGCCTTAACCTGGCTCAGGCGGTGGTGGTGTTGGGGTATGAGCTCTTTATGGCGGCCCAGGAGCCCCCGGCTCCGGCGGCCCCAACCCAGGCCAACCGCGAAGCCCTCGAGGCCCTTTTTGCGGATCTGGGGGAGTGGGTGCTCGAGACCGGGTTCAGCGATCCGAACCGGCAGCCCTATGCGGTGCGTCGCTTTCGCCGCCTGCTGCATAAAGCCCACCTAACCCCGGGAGAAGTGCAGTTTCTGCGGGGGTTCCTGCATCAAAGCCGGTGGTATGCCCGCCAGGGCCGGCCTAAGGCGAAAAGTTGAGCCCCTACGGCGCGACCCTTGGGTGTAGAATCCCCTACGCATGGCTCTGTATGCCATAGACAAACCCTTGGGCCGTACCTCGCACGACCTGGTAGATGCCCTGCGCAAGGTGCTTTCCACCCGCCGGGTGGGCCACACCGGTACCCTTGACCCGTTGGCAACGGGTGTATTGGTTCTGGCTACCGAGGCCTCGACCAAGCTGGTGCCTTTTCTCTCCGCCGAGGACAAGGAGTACCTGGCCTGGGTTTCATTCGGCGCCACCACCCAAACCCTTGACGCCGAGGGGCCAATAGTCCAGGAGACCGCTCGGCGACCCAGTCGGCGCGAGGTGGCAGAGGCCCTGGAGGGGTTTCTGGGGGTGACCGAGCAGGTACCGCCGGCCTACTCGGCGGTGAAGGTCGGGGGGGTTAAGGCCTATGAGGCGGCCCGCAAAGGCCAGGCCCTCGAGCTGCTTCCCCGCCCGGTAAAGTACCTCGAGGCCACCCTGCTGGCCTATGATCCCGCGCCCATCGCCTATCGCATTGCTCCTTCGGCGGTGGGGTGGAGCCTGGATGAGCGCGGTCGTGTGGTTGAGCTGCCCCCGGTGCTGGGGGCCTATCCAACCGCGGTAATTCGTCTGGTGGTGGGCTCGGGGACCTACGTGCGGGCTTTTGCCCGCGACCTGGGTGAGCGGCTGGACAGCCTGGCCTTTCTATCGGGGCTGGTGCGCACCCGGGTGGGGAAGATCGGCTTGGAGATTGCCCAGAGCGTGGAGGCCTTGGACGCTGCTCGAGAGGTGGATGTGCTCGAGGCCCTTTCCTGTCCTAGCGTGGAGCTTTCCCTTCCGGAGGCCCGGCGGGTGATGGAGGGGGTGCCCTTGCCGATCCCGGCCCAGGGGCCGGTGGCGCTTCTGGCCCCTGGGCGCAAGCTGATAGCCATTGCGGAGGGCGATGGCTTCAAGCTGCGCATCCGACGGGTCTTCAAGGAGTAGCGGGTTCACCCTTGGCCGAGCTCGAAGGTCTCCTTGATGATGGGCGCTGAGAGCACCACGGCCGTGCGGGTACTGCCGAGCAAGCTCATTTGCTGGATGAGCTCCTGTAGATGGGCAATACTGCGGGCCACCACCCGGGCCACAAACGAGGATTCCCCGGTGACGAAGTAGCACTCCCGTACCTCGGGGGTGTTCTGGGCATACTCGAGCACTTGGGCATAGCGGGGAGGTGGGGCCGCCAGCTCGATCAGGGCGGTGACGCTGTACCCCAGCGCGGTCAGGTCTAGGCGGGCTCCGTAGCCGCGGATCACCCCGGCATCCTCGAGGCGGCGCACCCGCTCCGCCACGGCAGGGGTGGAGAGCCCGATCCGCCGGCCTAGCTCGCTGTAGGAGAGCCGGGCTTCCCTTTGCAGTTCATTCAACAGGGCCAGGTTGGCCCGATCCAGCAAGCGGTTGGGTTCGGAAGGCATAAGGAGCATTATGCCTTATGAGCAGAAAGCCAAGCTCGAGCTTGGCTTTAAGTTTTCGCTTCCGTTGCCGGGGCCTAGGTTCTACACTGGCAGAAAAACAGGAGGTTGGTCATGACCGTTGGAGTTCCAAAGGAAGTCAAGACGCTCGAGAACCGTGTGGCCCTTACCCCAGGGGGGGTAGCCAGTTTGATCCGGCGGGGGCACAGGGTTTTGGTGGAACGCGGAGCGGGGTTGGGTTCTGGCCTCAGCGATGCGGAGTACAGCAAGGCGGGAGCCGAGCTGGTCTCGGTGGAGCAAGCCTGGGGGGCCGAGCTGGTGGTCAAGGTCAAGGAGCCCATCGCCCAGGAATACCGGTTTCTCCGCCCTGACCTCATCCTTTTTACCTACTTGCACCTGGCTGCGGATGAGGCCCTGACCAAGGCCCTTCTCAGCGGGGGGACCACCGCTATTGCCTATGAGACGGTACAGCTCGAGGATGGCTCGCTGCCCTTGTTGGTTCCCATGAGCGAGGTGGCGGGCCGAATGGCCCCACAGGTGGGTGCAGCGGCCTTAGAAAAGCCTCACGGGGGGCGCGGGGTGCTGCTGGGCGGGGTACCGG
>NZ_QWLB01000066.1 GCF_003574355.1 Meiothermus granaticius NBRC 107808
GGGTGTGGGAGGGGATGTAAACCGTGCCGGCAGCCAGCTTTTCCTGCAGGATCTCGTAGGCGGTTTTTACCTGAAGGCGGGAGGTTTCCCGCAGCGTCAGTTTAGGCGGGGCGTGGCCGCACAGCTCGTCCATCAGTTGCAGCCCATCGAAGGCGTCGGATGCATAGAACACCGGGGCCTCGGCCTGGGTGCGTTTACCGGCTTGATAGGTGGCCCGCAGGTCATGCTCGACGTAATGCCGATTGAGGGCCGCCCCACCCAAGATCACCGGAATGGCGTAGTCTCGAGCCGCCATGTACTCGAGGTTTTCCTTCATCACCACGGTGCTCTTGACCAAAAGACCGCTCATCCCAATGGCGTTGGGCCGGTGCTGCTCAGCGGCCATCAGGATCTCCTCGATGGGTTTCTTGATCCCCAGGTTGACCACCCGGTAGCCATTGTTGGAGAGGATGATGTCTACCAGGTTCTTGCCGATATCGTGGACATCCCCCTTGACGGTAGCGATCACCAGGGTGCCCTTGTGCACCCCCTCCAGACGCTCCATCTTGGGCTCGAGGTAGCGCACCGCAGCCTTCATGGTCTCAGCGGCCTGCAGGACAAAAGGAAGCTGCATTTTGCCTGCACCAAACAGCTCGCCCACGGTTTTCATACCCTCGAGCAGGATTTGGTTGATCACCTCCACCGGGGAGTATCCAGAGGCCAAGGCGGCTTCTAGGTCCGCTTCCAAGCCCCCCTTTCGCCCCTCGATAATTCGCCGCTGCAGTCGCTCTTCCACCCCCAGCCCGGCCAGGGGGTCCACCGCAGCCGATTTTTCGCTTTTGTGCTTGGCAAAGTAGTCCACGAAAGCGAACAGCGGGTCATAGACCACCGAGCCGTCCTGGGCAAACTCCCGGCGGTCATAGATCAGATCCAGGGCCAGCCCATAGGGCTCCTGGGGAATCTGATGGATGGGCAGAATCTTCCCGGCGTTGAGAATGGCCGCGCTGAGCCCGGCCTTGACGCACTCGTCTAAAAACACCGAGTTGAGCACCACTCGAGCCGAGGGCGAGAGTCCAAACGAGACATTGGAAACCCCCAGGATGAACCCCACCTCCGGCAGGCGTTCTCTGAGCTGGCGAATCCCCTCGATGGTCCAGAGGGCCAGTTTGCGGGTATCCTCGTCACCCTGGGTGATGGGAAAGGTCAGCAGGTCGAAGAGCAGGCTTTCACCAGGAATGCCGTGGAACTGGGTCAGGCGCTCATACATCCGCAGCGCAATTTCCACCTTGCGCTGCGGGGTTTTGGCCATCCCGGCCTCTTTGTCCTCGTCAATGGTAAGGGCCACCAGGGCCGCCCCGTGCCGCTTGGCCAGGGCCGCCACCCGATCAAACTTAGGCAGGCCATCCTCGAGGTTCACCGAGTTCAGGATGGCCCGCCCCCCCAGGTGCTCCAGGGCCGCTTCCATTACCTCAGGCTGGGTGGAGTCCACCATGAGCGGAAGCTGAACCCCTGTGGCCAAGCGGCGCACCGTCTCGGTCATATCGGCCAGCTCATTGCGACCGGTCCAGGCCACCGAAACATCCAGCACGTGACACCCTTCGGCCACCTGCTCCTGGGCCAGCTCGAGCATCCCAGCGTAATCCCCCTTGAAGAGCAGCTCGCGAAATTTCTTGCTGCCCGTGGCGTTGGTGCGCTCCCCCACGATCAAGATGCCGGTATCCTGCTTGAGCGGAACGCTGCTGTAGAGGCTGGCCACCTGCCCGGCTAAAGACGTGCCCGAACGCGGGCTTTGCGCCTGCTGGGAAAAGGCCTGGGCCAGCTGCCGGATATGCTCCGGGCCGGTGCCGCAGCACCCCCCTACCACGTTCAGGCCATACTCCCGCACAAACTTCTCCTGCCAGCGCACCAGTTCCGCCGGGGTTAGGTCATAGACCTCGCGCCCGCCTTCGTTGCGGGGAAGGCCGGCGTTAGGCATACACGCCACCCAGCGGGTGCTGGTCTGGGCGAAGAAACGAATGTGGGAATCCATCAGGTCCGGACCGGTAGCGCAGTTGAGCCCCACCACATCCACCGGAAGGGCCTCGAGCGCGGTGAGGGCCGCAGTATCATCGGTCCCCACCAACATGGTGCCGGTAGACTCCATGGTCACCTGCACCTGCAGCGGAACCTCCCGCCCCACCTCCCGCATGGCCTGGCGTGCCGCCAACACCACGCAGCGCACGTGCAGGATGTCCTGGTTGGTCTCGAGGATCAACAGGTCGCAGCCCCCCCGGATCAGCCCCTTGGCTGCGGTCTGGTAGGCCGCAAACAGGGCGCTCCAGCCAATCTGTCCCAGGCTGATAAGCTTGGTGCCTGGCCCCAAAGAACCGGCCACGAAACGGGGTTTATCCGGGGTGGAAAAGGCCTCCGCCACCCCTCGAGCGATTTGTGCAGCCCGGTAAGCCAGATCCTCGGCCTCATCCTGCAAGCCGTACTCCGCCAGCACGTGTGCAAGGCAACCAAAGCTGTTGGTCTCCACCACATCCGCCCCAGCTTCAAAGTAGCTGCGGTGAATGGCGGCAATTACATCGGGGCGGGTGCGGTTCAAGATCTCCGGGCAGCCGGCGTAGGGTGCCCCGCCAAAATCGGCGTCGCTCAAGCCGTGCTTGAAGATCTCGGTTCCCATGGCCCCGTCAAAGACCAGTACCCGTTGGGAGAGGGCTTTGAGGTAGGGAAACGCGGCAGCTCGCTCCTCACGGCGATACCCCTGGGAAGAGAGGGGCTCAAGCCCCTGCTCTGCGAAGAAATCTCGGTATACCAAACCGCTCACGCCCTGTATTGTGCCACAGACCCCGCCCTCAATTGGGAGCAAAGGTGGACTCCGACCGGGTCCGGCTTTATGGCCCAGAGCGAACCGGTATGCTAGGGCCATGTCCAGCCTGACCGAAGGCATCCTGCTTACCGACGAGTACCAACTGACCATGGCTCAGGTCTACTTCCGCCTGGGTCTGCATGAAAAACCTGCCCTGTTCGAGTATTTCTACCGCAAAAACCCCGACTACGGGCAGCACCAAGCGGGGTACTGCATTTTTGCCGGCCTCAACCCCCTGCTGGACTGGATGGAAGAGGCCCATTTCGGTGAGCCTGAACTCGAGGTGCTGCGCAGCCAGAAAACCCGCACCGGCAAACCGCTCTTCGCACCCGATTTCCTCGAGTGGCTGGGGCGCAGCAACCCCTTCGATGGGCTCACGCTGCGGGCGGTTTCCGAGGGGCGGGTGGTACACCCACAGGTGCCCTTGGTGGCGGTAGAGGGGCCGCTGTTACAGGCCCAGCTGCTCGAGACCGCCCTGCTGAACAAGCTTAACTTTGAAACCCTGGTCGCGACCAAAGCCAGCCGCATCCGCGACGTCTCAGATCACGCCATCATCCTCGACATGGGACTGCGCCGTGCGGCCAGCGGGGCCGGCAATGCCGCAACCCGAGCCGCGCTGATCGGGGGGGCCGACGTGAGCTCGAACGTGGGCATCTCCTATGAGCTGGGGGTACAGGCGGCGGGAACCCATGCCCACAGCCTGGTACAGGCCTTCATAGCCCTGGGGATGAGCGAGCTGGAAGCGTTCCGGGCTTATGCCGAGATCTACCCTGACAACACCACCTTGTTGGTGGATACCGTGGATGTGCTCGAGTCCGGGGTGCCCAACGCCATCACCGTCTTCGAGGAACTGCGGCGCAAGGGGCATAAGCCGATTGGCATTCGCCTCGACTCCGGCGACCTGGCGTATCTCTCCATCCGCTCGGCCCAGCTGCTGGATGTGGCCGGGTTCGAGGATGTGAACATCGTGCTCTCCTCCGAGCTCGACGAGCTGGTGATCTGGCAAATCCAAACCCAGATCCAGCAGGAGGCCCGGCGCTATGGGCTGGATGCCGACCGGATAATTCGGCGGCTGGTCTACGGCATCGGAACCCGACTGGTGACCAGCTGGGGCCAGCCGGCCCTGGGGGGGGTGTACAAGGTGGTCGCGGTGCAGGATGAGGGCAACTGGAAACCCGCCATCAAGGTTTCGGAGACCGCCGAGAAGGTGTTGAACCCTGGGCACAAGCAGGCCTGGCGGCTTTACGATGAGCGCGGGCTGGCGACCGCCGATCTCCTCACCCTCTCCGAGGAAGACCCCCAGACCAAGTCGGTGCTGACCCTGCGCCACCCCTCCGATCCAGCCAAACTTCGCCGCGTGCGCCTGGAGGGAACCCAGCTCGAGCCCCTGCACAGTCAGGTCTGGCAGGGGCATCGCCAGCTCCAAAGCGAAACCCTGGGCATCTGGCGGGAGCGCCGCCAAAAGGATGTGGAGCGCCTGGACCCCGGTGTGCGCCGCTTGGTAAACCCCCACACCTACCACGTCTCGCTCTCACCGCGGCTGTGGGACCTCAAGAACCAGATGATCGAGCGCCTAACCGGGGAACCCTGATCCCCAGGCATGGCTCGAGGTGCACAGCGTGCCCCATTAGGAGCCCCGGCTCAGCAAGGTCAGCACCCCCCGGCGCAGGGCCTCGAGGTAGGCCCTCGGCTCGGGAATCGTGTCCAGGTGAACCTCGAGATCTTCTTTGCTGGACAGGGCGCTCAGGGGCTCAAACCGCTCCTTGTCCCACCCCTGGAGCCGGGCCAAAGCCCGGTAGGTTTCCCAGGTATCCACATCGGTAAACCAGGGGCCCGAACCCCACTCGAGCCCCCGCACCCGCTCCGCATACCGCACGAGCAGGGGCTTGGCCCCCTGGTCCCCCTCGAGGCTCCCTACGCGCCGCAGCAGCTCCGGCCCCAGCACCACCGGCGGCTTGGGTTGGCTGTTTTCGGTGGCCGAGACCGCCCAAACCCCTGGGGCCGGATAAGCCTCCACCAAAGCCCGTACCCTCGAGGCCTCGAGCAGGGGTTGATCGGCCAGCAAGACCAGCATCGGCTCGGTCTCCCCCAGCCCCTCCACCCCCCGCTGCAACGAGGTGCTGAGCCCTTGGGCGTAGTCGGGGTTATATAGCAATCGCACACGGGCCGCATCCGCAGAGCGCGCCTCTGCTTCGACCACATAGCCCAGCGCAGCATGCGCGCGCCCGGTCACCACCCCCACTCGTCCCTCCACCCCATCCAGGGCCGCCTCGAGCACCCCGCTCAGGAGCACCCGACCCGGTCCCGCCGGAAGCAGGGCTTTAGGCAAGCCCAGACGGCTTGCCCTGCCGGCGGCTAAAATCAGGGCATTCATAAAGATAGGGCTTATTGTATGAATGTAACGCCAATGTAGTCCAGTACGAGATTGACAGTTTCGCGCGGACATAGTTTGATAACCATTGTTAGAGGCTAGAAATCTAACAGGAGGAGTGGAAGCATGATTCCAGGCGCCTTCGAGTACCATCGCCCCACCTCGCTCGAGGAAGCCGTCGCGCTGATGGGCCAGCACGGCTTCGAAGCTCGAGTCCTGGCCGGGGGCCAGAGTCTGATCCCCGCCATGCGTTACCGCTTGGCCCAACCGGCGGTACTGGTGGACATCAACCGGTTACCCGGCCTCAACCAGCTCAGCGAAGAGGGCGGGATGCTGCGGGTGGGAGCCCTGGTGCGCGACACCGATGTGGAGTTCAATTCGGGCATCCAGTCGCGCTATGCCCTTATTGCCGATGTCTCGAGGGTGGTGGCTGACCCCATCGTGCGTTTCCGCGGTACGGTGGTGGGTTCCTTGTGCCATAACGATCCCGCCGGAGACTGGACCGCCGCCGCCCTGGCCTCCCGGGCCCAGGTCGTGATCCGTGGTCCCGCGGGGGAGCGCACCGAGGCCATTGACGATTTCTTGGTGGATAGCTTCACCACCTCCATTGGAGAGGGCGAAATTGCGGTGGAGGCCCGCTTTCCCGTACCTGGGCCCCGCACCTCGGGCGCCTATGAAAAAATCGAGCGCAAGGTGGGCGATTACGCCACCGCCGCGGCAGCGGTCCAGCTCGAGCTGACGGAAGATGGCCGCATCCAGGAGGTCGGCATTGGGGTGACCGCGGTGGCCCTGAAGGCTCTGCGGGTAGCCGAGGGGGAGAGGCTATTGCGCGGCCAAAAGCCGACTCGAGACCTCATTCGCGCAGCCGCGGAAGAAGCCGCGAAGATTGCCGATCCCAACCCCGATGCCCGGGGCTCCAAAGAGTACAAGCGGGACATGGCCCGGGTTCTGGTCGGACGTGGGCTAATCAAGGCCCTGGGTCGTTTGGGGGTGCAGCTCTAGCCCATCTAAAAGCGCATCTGTGGGTTTAAAAAGACTGGAAGGAGCCTATGGAAATCATCCTCAACATCAACGGTCAGGACCGAAAGCTAGACGTGGAACCCCGCACCCTGCTGGCCCATGCCATCCGCGATCTGGGCCTGACCGGAACCCATATCGGCTGTGACAGTTCCTCTTGTGGGGTATGTACCGTTTTGCTGGACCATAACACCCCGGTCAAAAGCTGCACCATGTTTGCGGTCAGCGCGGAAGGCCACACCATCACCACCGTGGAGGGGCTGGCTCAGGGCGGGAATCTGCACCCCATCCAGCAAGCCTTCCACGACCAGCACGGGCTTCAGTGCGGATACTGCACCCCAGGAATGATGCTGGCCTCCATTGCCTTGCTCGAGCGCAATCCCAACCCCAGCGAGGAGGACATTCGCTTTGCCCTCTCGGGAAACCTCTGCCGGTGTACCGGCTATCAAAACATCGTCAAAGCCGTACAGCAAGCCGCCCAGGTGATGGGGAAAAAATCTGAAGGCCTGGGCAGCGCAGCCGATGACTAAGCCTTAGAAGGGAGCAAATATGGCGATGGACACCTCCAACCTCGAGCCCAAGGGCATCCAGGGGCTCGGCAAAGCCATCAAGCGCAAGGAAGACGCTCGGTTTATACAGGGTCGCGGCAACTACTTAGACGACATCAAGCTGCCGGGGATGATCTACATGGCCCTGGTGCATAGCCCCTACGCCCACGCCAAGATTCTGAACATTGACGCCTCCGAAGCCCTCAAAATCCCCGGGGTCAAGGCGGTCATCACCTCAAAAGACCTGGCCGCCGCCGGGCTTTCCTGGATTCCCACCTTGGCCGGCGACAAGCAGATGGTGCTGGCCGATGGCAAGGTGCTCTACCAGTACCAGGAGGTCGCGGCGGTCTATGCTGAGACCCGCCAGGCCGCTGCCGATGGGGCCGCCGCGGTGCAGGTGGAGTACGAGCCTTTGCCGGTGGTGGTAGATCCCTACAAGGCCACCGCCCCTGACGCCCCGGTCTTGCGCGAGGACCTCAAGGGCCACATGACCGGGGCGCACGGCCCCCGTCGCCACGACAACCACATCTGGACCTGGGATGTAGGCTCCAAGGACGAAGCCGAAAAGACCCTGGAAAAATCCGAGATCCGGATCAAGCAGCACATGGTCTACCCCCGCAGCCACCCGGCCCCCCTCGAGCCCTGCGGCTGCATCGGCGATATGAACCCGGCCACCGGACGGCTCACGGTCTACATGACCACTCAGGCCCCCCACGCCATCCGCACGGTGCTCTCGCTGGTGACCAAAATCCCCGAGAACAACATCCGGGTCATCTCGCCCGATATCGGGGGTGGGTTCGGCAACAAGGTGCCGGTTTATCCGGGCTACGTCTGCGCCATCGTGGGCAGCATCGTGCTGGGGGTACCGGTGAAGTGGATCGAGACCCGCACCGAGAATCTCACCACCACCGGGTTTGCCCGCGACTTCCATATGGATGTCGAACTCGGGGCCACCAAAGACGGCAAGGTAACCGCACTCAAGGTCTACACCCTGGCCGACCACGGGGCCTTCGATGCCGCCGCCGACCCCAGCAAGTACCCGGCAGGTTTGTTCTCAATCTGCACCGGCTCCTACGACTTCCAGAAAGCCTATGCTGAGGTCGAGGCGGTTTACACCAACAAAGCCCCCGGTGGGGTAGCCTACCGCTGCTCGTTCCGCGTGACCGAGGCCAGCTACCTGATCGAGCGCAGCATGGACGTGCTGGCCCACGAGCTGAAGATGGACCCTGCCGAGCTGCGCCTCAAGAACTTCATCCAGCCCTCGCAGTTCCCCTATCCCTCGGCGCTAGGCTGGACCTACGACTCCGGTGACTACGAGAAAACCCTCAAGGTGGCCCTCGAGCGCATCGGCTACGCCGAGCTGCGCAAGGAACAGGCCGAGAAACGGGCCAAAGGCGAGCTGATGGGCATCGGCATCTCCACCTTCACCGAGATTGTGGGGGCCGGGCCTAGTAAGGACTTCGACATCCTGGGCATCAAGATGTTCGACGGAGCCGAGATCCGCGTGCACCCCTCGGGTTCAGCCATCGTGCGGGCGGGCACCCGCCACCAGGGCCAGGGCCACGAGACCACCTGGGCACAAATTGTCTCCGAGGAGCTGGGCCTGGATGTGGACAAAATCATCGTGGAGGAGGGCGATACCGACACCGCTCCCTACGGCCTGGGCACCTATGCCAGCCGCTCCACCCCCACCGCGGGGGGTGCCATGGCGTTGGGGGCAAGGCGCATCCGTGAGAAAGCCAAAAAGATAGCTGCACACCTGCTGGAAGTGGGCGAGAGCGATGTGGAGTGGGCCGACAAGAAGTTCGTGGTCAAGGGCGTACCCGGCAAGAGCGTGACCATGAACGAGGTGGCCTTTGCGGCCTACACCAACCTGCCCCCCGGCATGGAGCCGGGCCTCGAGACCACCTACTACTACGACCCCCCCAACCTGACCTTCCCCAACGGGGCCTACATCTGCGTGGTAGACATAGACAAGGGTACCGGTGCGGTCAAGGTGCGGCGCTTTGTGGCCATTGACGACTGCGGCACCATCATCAACCCCATGATCGTGGAGGGGCAGGTACACGGCGGTCTAACCGAGGGCTTTGCCATGGCCTTCATGCAGGAGATCGCCTTCGATGAGCAGGGCAACCACCTCTCCTCGAACTTCACCGACTACCTACTGCCCACCGCGCTCGAGACCCCCAAATGGGAGACCGGCTACACCGTAACCCCCAGCCCCCACCACCCCATCGGGGCCAAGGGGGTGGGCGAGTCCCCCACGGTGGGTAGCCCGGCGGCCTATGTGAATGCCGTGGTGGATGCCCTGGCCCATCTGGGCGTACGGCACATCGACATGCCCATCACCCGTGAGAAGGTCTGGAAGGTGCTGCGCCAGGCTGGGGTGGACAGTTTTTAGCCCAGCTCTAAACAGCAAGGGGCTGGGGTTGAGGAGAAGGCATGAAACTAAGCTACAACGGCCAAGAAAAAGTGCAGGCAGACCCAGAAAAGGTCTGGAGCTTCATCAAGGATCCCCAAAAGGTGGCCTCCTGTCTACCGGATGTGCAGGATGTGCAGATCCAGGATGACAAGAATATGGTCGCCACCGTGGGGGTCGCTGTGGGGCCTGTGCGCGGGCGGTTCAAGTTCAACATCCAACTGGATCCCCAGCCCGAGCAGAACAAGATGTTGGTGCGGATTCGAGGCGGTGGGTTGGGCAGCGCCGTGGATCTCACGGCCAGTGCGGACATTACCGGGCAATCCGATCAAACCACCCTTCTGGATTGGCAAGGCGAGGCCAATGTAAGCGGCCCAGCCGCTACCGTGGGCGGACGGGTGCTGGATGCTCAAGCCAAACGGTTGATCACCACCGTGTTTGAGAACATGGGCAAAAAAATGGCGGAGCCTTCTTAAGCAGCTAGGCCTTGATCAGGAGCCATCCAAGCCGCTCTTTTGTGAGCGGAGGGGGATTGTTTAGGTGTACTCACCGCTAGGCTGGTAAGCAAATGGACCTTTACAGCAAAATTGCAGATCTCCGGCGTCGGGGGGAAAGTTTCGCCTTGGCCACCGTGGTCATGCGCCAAGCTCCGGTCTCTTCCCATCTGGGGGATAAAGCCCTGATCTTTGAGGATGGGCGTATCGAGGGATACGTGGGGGGAGCCTGCTCCCGCGAGATCGTGCGTAAGCAAGCCCTGGAAGCGCTCCAAGCCGGAAAGCCTCGGCTGGTCAAGATCACCCCCCAGGTCGCCGCTCAAGAAATCCTGTCTCGAGCCGATGAGGTGGTCATCCCCATGACCTGTGCCAGCGAAGGGGCGGTGGAGGTGTATATCGAGCCCCAGGGGTCCCCGTCGGTGTTGCTGGTGGTGGGGGCCTCGAGGATCGCGGTGGCTACCGCACATCTGGCTGGGGTGAGCGGCTACCCCGTGACCCTGGCCTGCGAAGCCTCCGAGCTGGAGGGTGTCCCCTTAGGAGACGGGGTTCAAGTGATCCCCCGGCAAGATCTAGGGGACTGGCTCACGGGGCGCAACCCCACCCGTACCAGCGTCGTGGTAGCCTCCCAGGGGCATTACGATGAGGATGCGCTGGCGGCAATCCTGCGAGCCATGCCCTGCCCGGCCTACCTGGGTCTGGTGGCCAGCCGCAAGCGGGGAAATACCGTCTTAGAGACGCTCGAGGTGATGGGGGTGCCCCGCGCGACTCTGGCCCCGCTCAAGTTTCCGGCGGGGCTGGACTTGGGGGGGCAGACCCCAGAGGAGGTTGCCCTCTCCATCCTGGCCGAGATGGTAGCCCTCAAGCGAGGCAAGCAGCTCGAGGCCCCAACCCCCACTGCAATCTCCCCAAGCCCCGCGCCTCAAGCCCCTGCCTCCACGGTCGCACTGGACCCGGTCTGCGGCATGAGCGTCGAGATTGCTTCGGCCCGGCACCGCTATGAGTTCGAAGGGCAGCTCTACTACTTCTGCTGCCCCCACTGCAAGGCCAAATTCCAAAAAGACCCCAGCCAGTACCTTAGCCAAGGCTCGAGCGTATGACCTCCCCTCAGCATCCAGTTCTAGAGACCGTCGAGGGCATTCAAGCGGCCTTGCGTGAACGAGGGTACATCGCCGATCTGGCCATGGCCACAGCCCTGCGGCTGGTGATGGCCCTGGGCAAACCGCTTTTGGTGGAAGGGCCCGCCGGGGTCGGCAAAACCCAAATTGCCAAAACCCTGGCCGAGGTGCTGAACACCCGGCTCATTCGCCTTCAGTGCTATGAAGGGCTGGAGGTCTCTACCGCGCTCTACGAGTGGAACTACCCCAAGCAAATGCTCCACATCCGCCTCACCGAAGGCACCGCGCAAGGGGTACAGCAGCGAGAAGCGGAAATCTTCAGCGAACCCTATCTGCTCCGGCGCCCCTTGCTGGAAGCCCTCAGCGAACCGGAACGCTCCCCAGTGCTGCTGATCGATGAGATTGATCGGGCGGATGAGGAGTTTGAGGCCTTTCTGCTGGAGCTGCTGGCCGAATTTCAAGTGACCATCCCCGAGCTGGGCACCATTCGAGCCAAGCACCGCCCGCATGTCATCCTGACCAGCAACCGCAACCGTGAGCTCTCCGATGCCCTGCGGCGGCGCTGCTTGTACCTGTGGCAAAACTACCCCGAGTTCGAGCGGGAGGTGGAGATTCTGCGAGCCCAACAACCCAGGATCAACCTGCGGCTAGCCCAAAAGATCGCCACACTGATGGCCCATCTGCGTGACCTCCCCCTCAACAAGGCTCCTGGGGTGGCGGAGAGCCTGGACTGGGCTCAGGCTTTGGTCTCGCTGCACCAAGAAGCCCTGGACCCGCACACCTTTGAGGCCACCTTGGGGGTCATTCTCAAAGACCGCGAGGACCTGGCCCTGATCCAGGGGCACAAGCGCAGGCTGCTCGAGCTGGTGGAGTCGTAGGGCATGTGGCGGGTTGCCGATCAAACCCCGTTTCCCTACGGCTGCTTGGACCAAAACCTGACCGCGTTCTGTGACCACCTGCGCCGGGTACCCCTCGGGTTTCAATTGGGGCCACAAGAGGTGCAGGACGGGCTTCTCGCCCTCGAGGCAGTACGTCTGGGCAACGTACAGGAGGCGCGGCAGGCGCTCAAGCTGGTCTTATGTAAAACCCCTGAACAGGAGCGGGGGTTTGACGATCTATTCTTCCAGTTTTTTCTCGCCTCCCGCCGCCGCCCCTCCCC
>NZ_QWLB01000067.1 GCF_003574355.1 Meiothermus granaticius NBRC 107808
ACCGGCAGCCGCAGCCGGGGTACCAGCGGGGACAGGAGTACCAGCAACAAAAACGGCAGGCTGATGCCTAAGCCAGCGCTTCCTGGAGCCGCCTGAAAGAGGCGCTCGAGGGCAGGAAGGGTGGGTATCACGCTGTAGAGGGCAATGTAGATCAAGACCCCGGAGGGCAGCAGCACCGCGCGCACTCCATGAGTCTACCGGGGGGGATGGGCATAGGGCGGGGGGCTGCGTTCATGGTCAGGGCCAGACCCGGTAAAGTAGGTCGGTGCACGTGTTGAAGGTGGCCCTGCCCCTGCCCCTCGAGCCGATGTCGTATCTGCCTCCCCATGGGGGGGAAGGGGCCGCTTTGGGGCACCGGGTAGCGGTGCCCTGGCGCGGGGAATTGCGGGTGGGGGTGGTGGTGGGGCTCGAGGAGGGGGAGCGCAAGGGCTTTGCGCTGCGTGAGGCGGTCGCCTATCTGGAGGCTAAGCCCTGGCTGCGCCCCGAAGAGATCGCCTTCCTGCAAGCGGCGGCCCATGACAGCTTCAGCCCTTTGGGCAGCTTATTGGGGGACCTCATCCCCTTCCTCGAGCCCCCCCTCGAGCACCGGGTTCGGCTCCTCCCTGGCGCGGCCCCCAGCCTGTTGCCCCGGGGCATGGAGGCTTTGCTGGACTGGCAGACCGCCCGCGGTTTTGATCCCAAGCTGCTGGATTACCTGCGCGAGGCGGGGGTGCTGGAGGAAACGGTGGCCGAACGGCGCACGGTGCGCAGGGTACTGGTTCCCCGGAGACCCCCGGATCCCAGCCTAAGCCCCAAGGCCCGTGCAGCCCTGGAAACCCTGATGGAGCTTGGGGGTAGCCAGAGCCTGACCGAGCTGGCCCAGGCCGCTGGGGTGGGAATGGGCGCGGTCAAAGCCCTGGTGGAGCAGGGATTTGCGGAATGGGTTGAGCCTGAGCTCGAGGCCCCGCCTCGACCGGCGCCGCTGCTCGGGGGGCTCGAGCTAGATCCGTTCCCCCCCCGCCTAGAAGGTGGGCGCTTGGCCGAACGGATTCGGGCCATCCTCGGGCTGGCCCGCCGCGAGCGGTTGTTGGTGCTCTTCCCAGAGGTCTGGCTGTTGCAGCACTTTGCTCAGCACCTGCCCCAGGCGGTGCGGTTTCACGGCGAGATGAAACCCCAGGAGCGGCGCAAGATATGGGAACGCCTGGGAGCGGAACCCCCCCCTGAGCTGGTGCTGGCGACCTATCAGGGCTTGCTGCTGCCGTTTACCCCAGATCGCGTGGTGGTGGTCGAGGAATCCTCCGAGGCCTACAAGCTCTCCGCTGGAAGCCGGGCCTTTGTCCCCCGGCTGGCTGCCCTGCGGGCGCGGATGCTGAGCCGCCCGATCAGCTATGTTTCCCAGGTTTCCAGCGTGGAGGTCTGGGATCAAGCCAGCCACACCCTGCCAACCGCCAAGCCCCGGCTGTACCTGCTGGATATGCGCCAGGAGCAAGGCTGGCCCCTGTGTGGAGCGGCGTTGGCCTTGCTGCGGCAGGTGGCCGAGAAAGGCCGCCAGGCCATCGTGCTCAGCAACCGCCGGGGGTACAGCGCCCTTCTGCGCTGTCAGCGCTGCGAATGGAAGGCTATGTGCCCCAACTGTGCCCTGCCCCTACGCTACCACAAAGGGGGACGGACTGGGCTGTTGCAGTGTCATCAGTGTGGCTACGAGGAGAAAGCCCCCCTGCTCTGCCCCAACTGCCAGGCTGATGTGTTTGACCCCAAGGGACCGGGGGTGGAGTGGCTCCTGGAAAGCCTGGCAGCCTGGGTTCCTGAGCTGCCGCGCTATCGCTATACTGCTCAGGCCAAAGACGATTTGGACAAGCTGCTTTTGGGGGAGCCGGGGGTGTTGGTGGGTACGACCGCACTCCTGCGGGGGCCTACCTTGCCTGAGCTGGCCCTGGTGCTGCTGCCTTATGCCGATGGCTTCGTGCTGGAATCGGATTTCCGGGCCTCGGAGCGCTATCACCGCCTATTGTGGAGCCTGACCGATCTGCACCCTCGGCGCAAGCCGCTGCTGGCCCTACAGACATTTGAGCCAGGCCAGGCCGCGCACAAGGCCCTCGAGACCGCGGATGCAGCGGGGTTCATGGAGTTTGAGTGGGCCCTGCGCCACAGCCTGGGGTATCCTCCGGCTACCCGGATGGTCAAGCTCGAGGTCTCCCATTCCAAGGAGCCCGTGGCGCGGGACGCGGCTGAGCGGCTGGCGGAGGTTTTGCGGGCCAAGGCCCAGCCCGGCGAGCTACTAGGGCCAGCCCCTGCCCCGATTGCCAGGGTACGAAATCAGTACGTGTTTCACCTGCTGCTCAAAGCGGGCGAAGCGCGCCTGAACGAGCTGATGGCGGGCCTGCCGCCGGTGCGGGGGGCCAAGCTGCGCCTAGACCCTGATCCCCAGAGCTTTGTGGGGCTCCTCGAGGACTGAGGGGTCTACAGCAGTCCGTATTCCCGGGCCTTGCCGCGCAAAAAGGCCAGACCGTCGTGCACCAGGGTTTTAGGGTCGCCCACCACATCGCGCCACATGCAGGTGGCTCGAGCGATGTCGGGGTTCAGGGCCACAAAGGATTCCATGACCAGATCGCCCTGGAAACCGATGGCCTGGAGGCCGGAGAAAACCTCGTCCCAATGGACATTACCGGAACCTGGTGTGCCCCGATCCGACTCGGAGAGGTGGATATAGCCCAGGTGTTTTCCCACCGTCACAATGGGATTCTTAAAGCCCTTTTCCTCAATGTTCATGTGGTAGGTGTCGAGGTGAACGAAGACGTTGGGTTCTCCGATGCGCTGGATCAGGTCTAAGGCCTGCGAACCCAGGTTGATCAGGTAGGTCTCATAGCGGTTGACTGGCTCGAGGCCCAGCCGCATCCCCAACCGGGCGGCATGTTGGGCCACTGGCTTGAGGGTCTTGGCAAGGGTTTCGTAATCGGCCTCGGTGGGGGGCCTTCCGGAGAGGGCGCCAAGGGTGGCATAGGTGACGCCGGAGAGCACCGGGCTTCCCATCTGGTGGGCCACATCCAAGGCCTGGATGAGAAAGCGTGCGGCTGCTTGGGGGTGGTCGGGCAGGGCGGCCTCGGTCGGCAGCCCCAAGGAACAGGTACAGCCCAAACCGTGGTGCTCCAGAAGCCTGCGGGTGAGTGTGCTATCGAAGGCTTCGGGCCGCAGCAGGGGGATTTCCACAAAATCCAGGCCTGCCGCAGCAGCTCCAGCAGCCACTTTCTCTGCTGCCTGGGGGGTCCAGTCTGCTGACCAGATAAACGCGTGTGCTCCAAATCTCGCCATGGTTCCTCCGTTACGATCCCTATCTCTTGTGTGCCGCAAGGCGTTGTTAGTGTGCCCCAACGATATGGGCCACCACATTGCTCATGTTGGTCTGGGAGGTGCGCTCGTCGGCCACTACAGTTCCTTGACGCAGTACCAGGATGCGATCGGTCACGGCGAACACATCGGGTAGGCGGTGGCTGATCAAGATGATGCTGATGCCCTGCATTTTAAGTTTATGAATTAGCTCGAGCACATGCTCCACCTCACGCACCGCGAGCGCGGCGGTAGGCTCGTCCATGATGACCAGCTTAGGGCCAAAGGTTAGGGCTCGAGCAATTGCTACCGACTGCTGCTGACCGCCCGAGAGCTGCCCTACGGGATATCGGACTGAAGGAATCCGCGCTCCCAAGCGGGTAATCGCGGCCTGGGCCTCAGCTTCCATCTTGGGCTTGTCTATCATTGGCCAGAAGCCTAGGAATCGGTAGACGGGTTCCTGGCCTAGAAAGACATTGGCTGCCACATCCTGCTGCTTAGCCAGGGCCAGGTCCTGATAGATCATCTCAATTCCTAGATTGCGGGCCTCGCGCGGGCTGTGCTGTGGATAGGGAATCGGTGTCCCGTCGAAGACGATCTCACCGCTGTCGAGGCTATAGACCCCGGTGATGATCTTCATCAGCGTAGACTTTCCGGCTCCGTTGTCGCCCAAGAGACCTAAGACTTCCCCCCGCTCCAGGCTGAAGCTTACCCCTTGCAGCACCTCTACCGCACCGAAGCGCTTGGTAACCTCGCGTAGCTCGAGCAGCGGCCTGCTCATACCCGCCTCCGGTCCCGCGCCCGGTCTAGCCATACCGCCAGCACCAGGATGGCTCCAATGGCGACCTGCTGGTAAAACGAGGGCACCGCCATCAGGTTCAACCCGTTTTGCAGGACGCCCATGATGAGTGCCCCGATCAAGGTCCCGATCACCGTTCCCCGCCCGCCAAACAGGTTGGTTCCACCGATCACGGCGGCAGTGATGGCCGAAAGCTCGTAGCTGACCCCGGCGGTGGGATCGGCGGCGTTCACTCGAGCGGCGAAGAGGAGCCCGGCTAGCCCAGCCAGGGCGCCGGAGAGCATGTAGAGGCGGATTTTATGCTTGGAAACATCAATCCCCGTGACCCTGGCGGCCATCTCGTTATCACCGATAACCAAGGTGTAGCGTCCGAAGCGGGTGCGGCTCAGGATTAGGTGGAAGATAATGACGAGAAACAGGAAAACCCATACCGGCATCGGTATGCCCAAGAAGCGCCCCTGGCCCAGAAAGGTAATCGCCAAGGGGAGCCCATAAACTGGCTTGCCGTCAGCGATGATGAGGGCCAGGCCCCGGGCCACGCTCAGCATCCCTAGCGTGACGATAAAAGCGGGAATCCCGGCCCGCGCCACCAGCAGTCCATTCACAAGGCCGAGCAGTCCGCCAGCCAGCAGCCCGCCCAAAAGTCCCAGCGGCCAGGGAAGGCCCAGATTGACGCACAGCACCCCACTCGTTACCCCGGCCACCGCCAACACCGAGCCCAGGCTGAGGTCAAGCCCGGCCGCACACAGCACGAAGGTCGCAGCAATGGCCAGTACCCCGATCACCGAGGTCGCCAGCAGAATGTTGAGGAAGTTGCTTAGGCTGAGGAAGTTGGGTGCGAGGAGGGCCATCGCCAGAGCCAGCCCCACGAGCACCAGGACCGACTCGAGTCTTACTGTGGGGCTCTGGGAGGGACGGGGTGGAAGGAAGGTCTGCATGGTCGGGGTTGTAAGGGCTCTCTTGCTGGGAGATCACTTCAGGTATTGCAGCAGTGGGTCGCTTTTCTTGTCCAGCACCTCCTTGTCCACTACCAGCGTGGGCACCACGATCCTGCTCTCGACTTTGCCACCCTTGAGCAGATTCAGCACGTTTTCGACCGCGCGGCTGCCAACCAGATAGGGCAGCTGAGCTACAGAGGCGTTCAAGCGCCCGGCCTGGATTGACTTCACCGCGTCGGAGTTACCGTCGGTGCCGATCACCAGCACCTTCTTGTTTGCGGCCAGAACGGCCTCCACCGCACCCAGGGCCATGGTGTCATTGGCACAGTAGATTAGGGCTAGATCAGGGTTGCGTTGCAGAACGTCATTGGTGATATTTGCAGCCTTGAGCCGGTCCCAGTCGCCCGGCAGCGTTGCTACGATCTGGGCTCCGGGGGCCATCGCCTTAAGGGTCTCAATGAATCCGTCGCGCCGCGCGGCTCCGGTCACGTTCCCGGCCAGCCCTTCGATCACCAGCACCTTGCCCCTAAAGTCCTTGCCGAGCTTGCTCACCGCGTACTCCGCTGCCTGCGCTCCAGCCTTGCGGTTATCCGAGCCGATGGTAAAGGCAATCTTGATGTTTTCCTTTTGCAGTACAGCGGGGTCCAAGTTTCCGTCTAAGTCCACTATGGGGATGTTTTCGGCGTTGGCCTGCTTGAGACAAGGCAGCAGGTTCACTGAGTTGATTGCTGCGACGATCAGAGCTTGGGGTTTTCTCTGCAAGAGGTTGAGGCAAGCGTTGAGCTGCGGCTCTACGTCGGTCTCCGAAGCCACCGATTGCAAGATCAGATTGACTTTGCCCTTGGCCGCGGCTTCCTTGATTCCCGCCTCCATCGCACCCCAGAAAGGGTTGGCGGTGGTCTTCATCAGGGCAGCGATTGTGACCTGCTGGGCGAGAGCCAGGCTTCCGGCGGCAAGGACTGCAACAGCTAGGAATTTCAGGCGCATATGTTCCTCCGGTAAGGTTTGTCCATTAACCACTTAGGAGGGCCGAGACGTTTCTTGCGGGGAATCGTTGATGATCCACCTTCCCCGTGCTTGTAATGGCCATTGTCAGATCAACCTCTCACCTCCTTAGGCCCGCGCTACCGACTGGCGCACCGCCAGTTCACAGGGCAATAACAGCGTCTGGGGCGGATGATCGTTGTCCTTGATGCGGGCCAGCAGCAGCTCAAGGGCGGTGCTGCCCATGGCTTCTAGCGGCTGTACCACGGTGGTCAGATAGGGTTCTAAGAGGGTGCTCCACTCGAAGTCATCGAAGCCTAAGAGCGAAATTTCTTCGGGGAAAGCCAGCCGAAGATGGCGAATGGCCCGTACCGCTATCAACGAGAGGCGGTTGGTAGCCGCAAAGAGGGCGGTGGGGCGGTGGGTTTGAATTGCCGTTATGGCCGCCTCTACCGAGTTGGCCTCGCGCCCACACGCCACCACCCACTCCGGGTGGTAGGGGAGATGGGCCGCTTCTAAAGCCCGGCGGTATCCTTCAACCCGCTCGCGGATGTTGGCCAGCTCGAGGGTGCTCACCAGGAGCAGAATGCGGCGGTGACCCTGGGCCAGCAGGTACTCGGTTCCGGTTTGAGCGGCTTGTGCGTTGTTAACGCCGATTCGGTCAAGACTCTCCGAACGGCCAATGCGGTCTAGCAGCACCACCGGTAACCCCAGGTGCTCCAGATACTCGGTGGAGTCCCCGGTCGGAACGGCGATGAGTCCGTCCACTTGACGGCTGGCCAAGGCCAAAGTGAGATCGAACTCGAGCTCGGGGTTCTCTTCGCTGCTGCTGAGCAGCACCTGATAGCCCTGTTTTCGTGCGGCCCGTTCCACCGCCTTGACCAGACCGCTGAAGAAGGGATTGGTGATGTCGGGTACGAGAAACCCCAGGGTTTGGGTATGGCGCCGGCGCAGGCTGCGGGCTACCCCATTGGGCACGTATCCCAGGCTGCGTACCGCGCTCAACACCGCGCTGCGCAGGGGCGGGCTGACATAGCGCCCACCGTTCAGCGTGTTCGATACGGTGGCAATGGAAACCCCTGCCAACTTGGCCACATCCTTGATGGTGGGCATAGGCCAGAACCTTAGTTAAACGTTTTTCCGATTAAGTTGTATTATAGCCGGGGCTTAAAGTCAACCCAGGCCATCAGAGGGTGGAAGGAGGAGTGTAATCCCAGTTCAGCACGATGCCAATGGCAGCCAGGGCCAGGGACAGGTCGTTGCCGTTCAGCGAAAGTCGGTTGACCAGTTCATGGGTGGTGAGGAGGGCCAGGGCAAACTGCTCGAGGGTGATAAGTCCCTGCTGGAGAGCTTCCAATGCTTCATGGGTGTCCAGGATGTGCAGGCTGCGGTTGGGCAGCACCCCCACGTCGAGGTAGAGGTCTTGCACCTGCCAGAGGTGGGCTTGGGATCTGACTTGTACCACGTCTATGTAGTATTCCCACTCTGGATCGCCGCTGTGGGGGGTATAGCGGCAGACTTGCAGGTTCAGCTCGGGCAGAATGTGGGCCTGCCAGTGCTTGTGCAGCGGGTGGCCGTAGAAATCGCGCTCAACATAGAGCCCGTGCGAATGCTCCTGATAGATCTGCACCGGGAAAACCCCCGCTTTGACCTCGTGGGTTCGGGCGACTAGGTTATGGGTCTCCACCTTGAGGTGCATGGGTCAGGGTATCGTGAAGGCCAGGGGGCTAATTGGCCTTATACCAACGTTTTGTGCCAAGTTAAAGTGGGCGGCGGGCCGGTCTGCCCTCGAGCCCGGTAAGATGCACCCATGGCGATTGCAGCGGCCCTTTTGGTGGCCCTTGGGATTGGCCTTTTGGCCGAGCGGCTGGGCTGGCTACGCCCTAGAGCAGCCTGGGCGGCGGCCCTGGTTGGCGGCCTGCCCTTGTGGGCGGGGGGGATCCCAGCCGCGCTGGCGGTGCTCTTCTTTGTGGCGGTGGGGAGCCTGGCCAGCCGGTGGAACCCAAGCTCCCGAGACCGCAGGGGGCGCACGGCGCTGCAAATTCTGGCCAATGGATTGCCCGCCGCCCTGGGCATCGCCCTGGGTTCACCGGTGTTCTTTCTGGGGGCCCTGGCTGCGGCCTGTGCAGACACCCTAGCCAGCGAGATTGGGGCCGGGAGCCGTAGGGCTTGGCATCCGCTCAAGGGCTGGGTGGAGAGCGGAACCAATGCGGCGGTTAGCCTGAGGGGCACCCTCGCGCTTGGCCTAGGGGCGCTGATTTTTGTGCCCTGGGCGGGGTGGCTCGAGGTGCCTGGCTGGCCGGTCTGGGCCGGAGGGGTGGCTGGGGCCTTAGCGGACACCCTCTTGGGTTTGCTCGAGGATCGCTTTGAGGGATGGACCAACGACCTGACCAACCTTCTGACCACCACCGTGGGCGGGGTGGTAGCCCTGCTGCTGGCATGAAACCGTTCCCGTGGCAGAGGGGTCAGGAGCGGGCTCTTCCGGAACTCCGTATCACATGGGTCTGTACCAGCTTATCGTGCCAGGCTTGCTTATCCCGATCCCATATCGCCCACAAGTAGCCCAGGCCGAAGAATAGGCCGCTGATCCACTTACCGATCACCTCTCGCATAAAGGAATGCCATAGGCTGATGAATCGGCCTTCGGCCCCCACCACCCGAATCCCCAGCAGCCGTTTGCCCAGGGTGGCCCCACGGGTGTGAATGGGGACGATCTCATACGCGAAGAAGGCCAGGGCAAAGAACCCCAGATCAAAGAGGTCGCGCAGGCTGCTTGTGGGGAAGAGCTGTTCTACCGAGGCGGTGATTCCTAGCGCAAGCAGGCCCTTGAAGATCCAGTCAACCAGATACGCGGCAAATCGGCGGCGCACCGAGGCGTAGGACATGATGTTGATGTTAAGCGCTGCCCCTCGAGCACCCCCCCTCAGATTCCCCAACTTACGGTTGATTAAGACCGCGCGGCTTAGGCTTTGCTCATGAGCAATCGCCTGATCCACGAGACCAGCCCCTACCTGCTCCAGCATGCCCACAACCCGGTGGATTGGCATCCCTGGGGCGAGGAGGCATTTGCCCAGGCCAAAGCCGAGGACAAGCCGATTTTTCTTTCGGTAGGGTATGCCACCTGCCACTGGTGCCATGTGATGGAGCGCGAAAGCTTTGAGGACCCCCAGGTGGCGGCGTTTCTCAACCAACACTTCGTGCCCATCAAGGTGGATCGGGAGGAACTGCCGGATGTGGATCAGGTCTACATGTCGGCCCTACAGGCCATGATCGGCTCGGGGGGGTGGCCCATGAACCTCTTTCTGATGCCCGATTTGCGGCCTTTTTTCGGGGGAACTTACTGGCCTCCCGAGGACCGAGGGCCCCATCCGGCGTTTCGGCGGGTGCTGGTGGGGGTAGCGCAGGCCTGGGCCAACCGGCGCGGAGAGGTACTCGAGAACGCGAAAGCGCTCACCGCCCACCTTCAGCAACAGCTCAAACCCCGCACCGCTTCCCTGCCCGACGAACTGCACACCGCAGCCTTGGCCAGCCTGTCTCGAGCCTTCGACCTCCGCTACGGGGGCTTTGGCGGTGCGCCCAAGTTCCCTCACAGCCCGGCCTTGCTCTACCTGCTGGCCCAGGCCTGGTTGGGGGATGGACCAGCCCGTGACCACCTCCGGCTGACCCTCGAGCAGATGCTGCAAGGCGGTATTTACGACCAGGTAGGGGGTGGGTTTCACCGCTATGCCACCGACAGCATCTGGCGGGTGCCCCACTTCGAAAAGATGCTTTACGACAACGCGCAACTGGCCAGGGTGTATACCGGGGCCTACAAGCTGTGGGGGGAGCCGAGGTACCGTCGGATCGCCAGCGAGACCTTGGACTACCTCCTGCGCGAGATGACCGGGCCTCGAGGCGAGTTCTTCTCGGCCCAAGACGCCGATTCTGAAGGGATGGAGGGCAAGTTCTACGTCTGGAGCGCGGCAGAGTTCCGCGCAGTGCTGGGGGACGAGGCGGAGGCCGCTGGGCGGCTTTTTGGGGTGTTAGAAGCGGGCAACTGGGAGGGGGTCAACATCCTCGAGCGTCGCTTTCCCGATGAGGCCCTATGCCAACAGCTGGGCTGGGACTACCCCGAGTACGAGGCCTGGGTAAGCAGGGTGCGCCACAGGCTCTACGAGGCCCGGAGACAGCGGGTCTGGCCCCTGACCGACGATAAGGTCTTGGCCGACTGGAACGGCCTGGCCCTGCGGGCCTTGGCCGAGGCGGGGCGGTTGCTGGGGCAGGAGCGCTACCTCGAGGCGGCCCGCAACAACGCCCGGTTTGTGCTGGGAACGATGCTTAGGGACGATCTCTTGCGCCACTCCTGGCGGGCAGGCACCCTGAAGCCTCAGGCCTACCTGAGCGATCAGGCCAGTTACGGACTGGGGCTGCTCGAGCTATACCAGGCGACCGGCGAGCTGGAGTGGCTCGAGGGGGCCAGGTCCCTGGCTGAGGGCCTCCTGACCCATTTCCGTGACCCGGACGGGGGCTTCCGGGATGCTCAAGAAGCCGGACTCCCGGTCCAGGCCAAGGATGCCTACGATGGCCCCTACCCTTCCGGCCAGAGCCTGGCGGCGGAGCTGCTGTTTAGGCTGGCGGCCCTGTACGAGCGGCCTGAATGGCAGGCTGCAGCCCTTTCAGCCGTGGAGGCCTATGGGCAGAACCTGGTGCAGGGAGCCTTCGGATACCCCGGGCTCCTGAACGCGCATTTGGTGGGGGCGCGGGGCACAGAGCTGGCGTTGGTTGCGCCCTCCGGGCTGTACAAGGAGGTCAAAACCCTGTTTTTGCCCTTCACCACGCTGGTGTATGGCCCGCCCGGTTGCCTCCCGGTGTTGGAGGGGCGCCAGGCGGGGCTGGCCTATCTGTGCCAGCAAGGGGCTTGCCGCTTGCCCGTGGCCGACCTAGGGGCCTTGAGGGGGGAGCTGGGCCAAGTTTACCCAGGAAACCCAGCCTGACGGGATAAGCTAGGGCGGATATGCGCGTTCTTTTTGTGGGGGATGTGTTCGGTGAAGCGGGCTTAAGGGCGGCGGCCATGCACCTGCCTGACCTGCGCCCCAACTATGACCTGGTCATCGTCAACGGGGAGAATTCCCATAAGGGCAAGGGCCTTTCCAAGGCCACCTACCGCAAGCTGCGGGAGGCTGGAGCTGACCTCATCACCTTGGGCAACCACGCCTGGGATCACCCGGAGGTGCTCGAGCTGCTGGAGAGCGAACCGGTCATCCGGGCCTTCAATTACCCGCCTGGAACCCCTGGGAAAGGCCACTGGATCCTCGAGGCCCAGGGGGAGCGGCTACTGGTTGTGCAGGTGATGGGGCAGGTCTATATGGTTGAAAACCTCTATGACCCCTTCCGCACGGTGGATGCGCTCTTGGCCGAGGAGACCTTCGACTATGCCCTGCTGGAAGTCCACGGCGAGGCCACCAGCGAGAAGTATGCCCTCGGGCATTATTTTGATGGGCGAATTTCAGCCCTGCTGGGCACGCATACCCATGTCCAGACGGCGGACGCGGGATTTTTGGCCAAGGGCACCGCGATCCAGTGTGATGTGGGGATGACCGGCCCCATTCACTCGATCATTGGGGGAGAAATTGGGAGCTTTCTGGGCCGCTTTCTGACCCAACGCCCGACCCGCTTCAAGGCGGCGGAGGGACGGGCCATGTTCTGTGCTACCGAGCTGGTGCTCGAGGGCGGTCGGTGTACCGCCATCCGGCCCATGCGCTGGGATGAGCCCGACTGATACTAGTGCTCTGGTAAGTTAATCATCGCCACTCCTTCTGGGGTACAGGTGGGCCAGCTTGATGCGCGCGTCGGCGGCGGTGAAACGCCACTGGATAACGACCCTTTGCTGGTTCCTACGCTGGGCCCAAGCC
>NZ_QWLB01000068.1 GCF_003574355.1 Meiothermus granaticius NBRC 107808
CAGCAAAGGTACGGCCATCCGCCCCGCCCACCAGCGGGGACAGGGGCATGCCCAGACGCCGCTCGAGCTGTTCCTTGACCTCAGGCTGCACGCCTCAAGCCTAACCCAAAACCCCTCACCCGCCCCCGACCTCCCTGCCTGAAACAAGATCCGCGCCAGCATCTCCCCTACAGGCGCTACACTAGGGGCATGACCCGCATCCTGCTGGCCGACGATCACGCGCTGTTCCGCCAAGGTTTGAAAAGCCTGTTGGAGGCCGAACCCGACTTCAAGGTAATGGGCGAGGCCAAGGATGGGCGCGAGGCCCTACGCCATGCCCTCGAGGCCCATCCCGACATAATCCTCATGGACATCCAAATGCCCGGCCTAGACGGGGTACAGGCCACCCAGGAAATCCTCAAGGAATGGCCCCAAGCCAAGGTCATCATGCTCACCATGTACCGCCAAGACGGGTATGTTTTCGAGGCGGTGAAGGCCGGGGCCAGGGGGTATTTGCTCAAAGATGCCGACGCCAAGGAGCTGCTCGAGGCCATTCGGCGGGTGCAGGCCGGAGAAGTGCTCCTAGACGCAGAGATGGCTGAGCAGATCATCCAAGATTTCAAGTCCAAGCAGGGGGATGCCCCCAAGCCCCACGCCGAGCTCTCTGAGCGGGAAGTGCAGATCCTCAAGCTGGTCGCCCAAGGCTACACCAACTCGGAGATTGCCACCGAGCTTTCGCTCTCGGAAAAGACCGTGAGGAATCGCCTATCGGATATCTTCCAAACGCTCCACCTCAACAACCGCACCCAGGCCGCGCTGTACGCACTGCGGGAGGGGTTGGCCGAACAACCCGAAGACGAGTGACCTCGAGCCGGCTCCTGCTCGAGCTCTGGACGGCCAGCGCACTTTTCTCCAGCAATAACCCTGTATCATCGGCGCTGAGATGAGCGAAATCCGAATTCCTGAACTCGGCCCCCTATCCACCCGGCTGCTCGCTGAGATCGGCCAGATTGCGGGGGACGCCGCCCGTGGGGAGTGGGTGCAGAACAAGCTGCGGCAGATGGGCCTCGAGCCCCACAGCGATGAGCTCGGAGATGTCTGGGCGGGGAGCGGTGGGCTCCTGATCATGGCTCACCTGGATACCGTACTGAGCCCAGGCCCCATCCGGCGCGATAAGAACCGCTGGTATGGGCCCTCCATAGGGGACAACTCGGCGGGGGTAGCGGTGTTGATCGCCCTGGCCGCTGAGCTGACCGGTCTGGGCTGCACCGTGGCCTTTAGCGTCGGTGAGGAAGGGCTGGGCAACCTGCGGGGGGCCCGGGCCCTGGTCAAGGCCCTAAAGCCCGCGCAGGTCATCGCGGTGGATGGCTACTTGCCTGGGGTGGTCAGCCGCTCGGTAGGGTCTCATCGGCTGCGGGCCCGGTTTATGGGGGCTGGGGGTCATGCCTGGGGGGACCGCGAGGCGGCCTCGCCGGTTCCCGCCCTGGGGCAAGCCTTGGCCCAGATGTATGCCCTGCCCCGCTCTGCCGATACCAGCCTCAACGTGGGGCGGCTATGGGGCGGGGAGGCCATCAACGCCATCCCTCGCGAGGTGGGGCTCGAGCTGGATCTGCGGGCCCTCGAGCCCGATCAGCTCAATGAGGTGAGCCGGAGCGTCCGGACCCTCCTGATGGAGGCTGCCCGCAAACACAGCGTGCGGCTCGAGCTCGAGGTGTTGGGTGAGCGTCCAGCGGGGATGACCGCGACCCCTGCCATGCTGGAGGCGGCTCGAGCTGCGCTGCTCGAGGTGGGGTTGGAAGCGCAGTTCACCGCCGGTTCCACCGATGCTTCCGCCGGGGTCGAGGCCGGGATCCCGGCCCTCACCCTCAGCGTGTACCGCGGGGGTGGGGCCCACACCCCAGAGGAATGGGTGGAGCCGGCCAGCCTCGAGCTGGGGGCGCGGGCCCTACATGGCCTGGTACGGCGCCTCCAGGGGGGCTAGAACCCGCCCCAGCGCTTTCAAGTCCCCTCCGCCCAACTGTAACGGAGATATAACGCCTCCCTTGCTAGGCTCAGTCCAGAGGTGAGGGAGATGTCACAGGGACACAGTTACCTGCTCCAAATCTGGCGCGACGAAAAGGGGATCTGGGCGGTGCTCAAGCCACAGCAGGGCCAAACCCTGTTGCAGTTCGACAACCTCGAGGCCCTCGCTCAGTTCCTCTCCAGTCAAGGCCCCACCCTGGCCGAGACCGAGGAGGATGAGGAGGCGGTCCCTCCCTACGCCTTGGTCAGCTAGAGCCCCCGTACCCCTCACGGTGTAGGATGTCGGGGTGCGGGTCGGGGTTTTGAACACTTGGTTGGCAGATCGCTATCTGCCGTTTTGGGAGGCGTATCTGCGCCATCTGGAGGTGGAGGTGGTGCGTCCACAGCTCCCCTCCATACCGGTCTCAATCGTAGAACAGGTGATCGCTGAGGCCTCGAGTCTCAAGGTGCAGGGGGTGGATTTCTTGCTGCTGCCGGACATCCAGCTCGGGGTTGAGCCCACCCGGGGCAGCCCCTCCCCCTGGATGGTGAGCCTCGAAGCCAGCCTGCGGCAGGCCATCCCTGGCCTTCCCCCCGCCATCGTGGTGCCCGCAGAGCTCTCCGAGGGGGTAGCGGGGCTGGCCGCCAGTGTAGGGCAGACCCTAACCCGCAACCCCATGACCGCCCGGCGAGCCCTGGAGCGGACCCGCAGCCTCCTCACCTCCGAATACAAAGCCCCGCCTCAACCCTCAACCCACCTTGTAGGGGTGGTGGCCCAGCCCTTCGTGCTCGAGGCTCTGGCCCTAAAGGAGCTGGCCCTGGGCCTGGAGGCGCAAGGCCTGCACCTGTTTCGGGCGGATAAATCGCCCCAGGAGCTGCGCCTCGAGGGGGACAAGCTGCAGTTGGGGTTGGAGCTTCCCACCGATCTCGAGGCCGCTGGAATGCACCGCTACCTGGCTCGGTTGGGCAAGGTTCGGGGGATCCTTTACCTGCACGACGCAGAAGTAGCCCCCCTGCCCAACCCGCTGCGCAAGCTGGTAAGCCGTGGAGGGCCGAACAAGCCGTGGGTTCTGGCGGGCTCGAGCGGCCCCTGGGAGGGGGTTATCGCCAACCTGACCGCCCAGCTCCACGTCTAGCCAAGCCTCTAAAGCTTTGCTAAGCTAGGCTTTCTGTGTTTGGTGGGGCGGCTCCGGGGCCCAACCGAAAGCGCGCTCACCCTAGGCACGAGCCCAGGGGTTTTAGAGTGCAAGAGGAGACTGAACGGTCAGTTTTATACTGCGAGCGAAAGGAGGAGGCTTGAATAAAATGCTGGGGCCGTTGGCAGAACTGTGGCCGTATCTGCGGGCCTATAAACTGCAGTACTTCTGGGGCGCCCTGGCGGGGATCGCCTCGGTAGGGATGGGGGTTTTATCCCCGTTTTTTCTGCGCCACGCGGTGAATGCCATCGAGGCCAAGGGCCACTATCTGCCTTGGGTGCTGGCCCTCTTTCTCTCGGCGGTGGCCGCCGCCCTTTTCTCCTGGGCCAACCGCGAGCTGCTGGTCAAGGCCAGCCGCCTGATCGAGCACGATCTGCGGATGAGCCTGTTTCGCAAAGCGCTCTCCCTGGATGCCTATTTTTATGGGAAGCACCGCATTGGCGACATCATGAACAAGCTCACCACCGATCTGAATGCGGTGCGCGAGATGCTGGGCGGCGGGGTCAACATGGGGAGCCGCCTGGCTATGTTTGTGCTCTTCGCCATCCTCTCGATGTATCTGGTCAACCTCAAGCTGGCCTTGGTGCTTTCGGTGATCTTTCCGCTGATCTTTGTGATCATGCAACACGTGCTGCGCTTGATTGACCTGCGCTACGGGGCCAGCCAGCGCACCTTCGACGCCATCTCCACTAAGGCTCAGGAGAACTTCTCGGGGATCCGGGTGGTTAAGGGGTTTGCCCTCGAGGATCGCGAACTGGCCCAGTTCCAGGCCCTCAACCGCGAGTACATTGCCCGCAGCCTGGCCCTCACCACCATAGACGGTAGCACCCGCTCGCTAATGGGGATTCTGATTGGATTTGCGGTGTTGGTGGTGCTGTGGATGGGGGGAGGCATGGTGGTCCGGGGTGAGCTGAACATCGGGCAGTTTGTCCAGTTCAACGCCTATGTCACCATGCTAGCCTGGCCGATCATCGGGCTGGGCTATACCCTCACCGTCTTCCAGCGCGGGGCGACCAGCCACGCCCGGCTGAAGGAATTCTGGGACCAAATCCCCCAGATTCAAGATGCACCCGGCGCCACGGTGCTCAGCCCCGCCGAGCTTGGCGGAGAGGTGCGCTTTGAGGGGGTGAGCCTCGAGCTCGGTGGGCGCCAGGTTTTGCAAGACATCTCCCTAACCATCCCCGAGGGCACCACCCTGGGCATCACCGGGCATACCGGGTCCGGCAAGACCCTGCTAGTAAGCCTCATCCCGCGCCTCTTTGACCCCACCCAGGGAAGGGTCTACCTGGGCGGCCACGACGTGCGGACCCTCTCGCTGGCCTCCCTGCGGGGAGCGGTGGGGGTGATCCCCCAGGAGCCTTTTCTCTTCTCTGAGACCATCGCCGAAAACATCGCTTTCGGGCTCCCGCCTCTCCCCGATGGCTCGGTGGATCGGGCTCGAGTGGAGTGGGCCGCCCGCCTGGCTGGAATCTACGAGGATATCCAGGGCTTCCCCCAAGGGTTCGACACCAACCTGGGCGAGCGGGGCGTAACCCTCTCGGGCGGGCAGCGCCAGCGCACCGCCCTGGCTAGGGCCCTGGCCCTGCGACCCAAGGTGCTCATCCTCGACGAGGCCATGAGCGCTGTGGACACCGAAACCGAAAGTCGGATCCTGGCCGGCCTCAAGAGCATGCTGGGCCAGCAGACCACCCTATTGATCGCCCACCGCACCTCAACCCTGCGCCATGCCGATTGGATCATCGTATTGGCTCACGGCAAAATCGTAGAGGAAGGAACCCACGAGATGCTCCTGGAAGCGGGCGGCATCTATGCCGAGCTAGACCGCATCCAGCGCCTACAGGAGGATGTCGAGGAAACCGAGTCAAGCCTCGAGAGTTGAGGTGCAAAACCCTGAGCCCGTCCACCCAGCCCCTCCAACCCCTTTATGCATGAAGAAGAAGCCTTTAAGAAAACTTTCGACGCGGCCCTAGCCAAGCGCATTCTGGTGTATGTACGGCCTTACTGGAAGCAGATTGCCTTGGCCCTTTTGGCCTTGGTCGTATCCACCTTGACCGCCTCGGCCACCCCACTGTTCTTCAAGTACGCCATTGACAACGCCATTGCGCCCAAGGAGTTTGTTGAAGCCGCAGTCCGCTACCAGGTTCTCCTGGTGGTTGCCGGGCTGTTCTTTTTGGTCCGTCTGGTGGATTTCGCGGCCAACTACACCGAGATCTATCTGATCAACTGGGTGGGGCAGCACGTGCTCTTTGACCTGCGCAGCGAGGTGTTCACCAAGCTGGGACGGCTGCACCTGGGATACTTTGACAAAAACCCGGTGGGTCGCCTCATGACCCGCATCACCTCCGATGTGGACGCCATCAACCAGTTCATCACCGGGGGGCTGGTGGGGCTGATCGCGGATTTCTTCCTGATCCTCGGGTTGGTGAGCTTCATGCTGGTTTTGGACTGGAAGCTGGCCCTGGTGGCCTTTGCCATCACCCCGGTGTTTCTGGGGGTGACCAGTTGGATTCGGAATGGGATGCGGGATTCCTACCGCACCATGCGGCTACGGCTCTCAAGGGTTAACGCCTCGCTGCAGGAAAACCTGGCCGGGGTACAGACCACCCAGCTGTTCAACCGCGAACCCAAAAACGAGGCCCAGTTCAATGCCCTGTCGCTGAACCTCAGAGACGCCTGGGTGCAGATTGTGCGCTGGTATGCCCTGTTCTTTCCCCTGGTGGGGCTCATGGGGGATGTCACGGTGGCTTTGGTGGTGTGGTATGGCGGGGGGCAGATCATTCAAGGGGCCCTGACCCTGGGGTTGTTGGTGGCTTTCACCGACTACGTGCGGCAGCTCTTTCAGCCCCTCCAGGACCTCTCCGACAAGTTCAACATCTTCCAGGCCGCAATGGCCTCGAGCGAGCGCATCTTCAGCTTGCTGGATACCCCCGAAGAAGTGGCAGACAAACCCCAGGCCAGACCGGTGGAGCGCTTCCGCGGCCAGATTGATTTCGAGCAGGTTTGGTTCGCCTACAACAAACGAACCCCAAAGCCAGAGCGCACCGCAGCAGGGCAAGGCTCAGAAACCGCCGCTCACCTCGAGGAAGAGTGGGACTGGATCCTCCGGGGGGTGGATTTTCACATCGCCCCCGGTGAAAAAGTAGCCCTGGTGGGGGCGACTGGAGCGGGCAAAACCAGCGTGATCAGCCTGATCACCCGGTTTTACGATGTGCAAAAAGGCGCGGTGAAAATCGATGGGGTGGATGTGCGGGATTACGCCCAGCGCGACCTGCGCCGAGCCATCGGAGTGGTGCTGCAAGACCCCTTCTTATTCAGCGGAACGGTGGCCTATAACCTGCAGTTGGGGGATGAAACCCTCAGCATGGAGCGGGTGCGGGAGGTCTGTGCTTTCGTAGGGGCTGACGAGTTCATCGAGCGGCTCCCGCAGGGATACCAGACCGTGCTTCACGAACGGGGAGGGGGGCTTTCAACCGGCCAGAAGCAACTGATTGCCCTGGCCCGGGCCATCCTGCACAACCCGGACATCCTGCTGATTCTGGATGAGGCCACCGCCAATGTAGACTCCGAGACCGAGGCTAAAATCCAGCAAGCCCTCTACCGGGTAATGGAAGGCCGCACCAGCATTGTCATTGCCCACCGGCTTTCCACCATCCGCTTCGTGGATCGCATTTTGGTCTTCCGCAAGGGCAAGCTGATCGAGGAAGGCAGCCACGAGGCCCTGCTCGCCCACGGCGGCTACTATGCCAAGCTCTATGAGCTGCAGTACGCCGAAGGGGCTTGACGCGCATTCGGCGAGGGTGGGCAAAACCGGTATAGTAGCCTGATGCGGTTGTACTATCAGCGCCCCTACGACAGCGAATTCTCCGCAAGGGTGCAGCGCGCCTGGAGCGAGGGCCGCACGCACTATGCGGTACTGGACCAAACCCTCTTCTACCCCACCGCCGGAGGACAAATCCACGATACCGGCACCCTCAACGGCATTCGCGTGCTGGAGGTACGGGAGGAGGACAAGGCCACCGGCCAGATTCTCCATGTGCTGGAAAGCCCCATCGCGGAGTACACCGAGGTTCAGGGCAAGCTCGATTGGGAGCGCCGGTATCGCCACATGCAGCGCCATACCGCTGAACACACCTTAGCCCAGGCCTTTTGGCGGGCCGCGGGCTGGGAAACCCTGGCGGTAAACATGAGCAACCCGGTCTGCACCATTGATTTCTCCGGCCAACCCGATGAGGCGGTGGTTCGTCAGGGAGAAGCCCTGGCCAACTGGGCCGTGTATGCCAACACCCCCATAAGGACCTACTGGATCAGCGACGCAGCCGTGGAGCAGGAGGGCCTGCGGCGGGCCCCCAAGGTCCGGGGACAGATTCGGGTGGTTGAGATCGAGGGGTGGGATAAGGTGGCCTGCGGCGGGACGCACGTCGCCCGCACGGGGGAGGCCGGCCCCATCAAAGTGGTCAAGTACGAGCGCTATAAGGGGGGCACACGGGTCTACTTTATGGCCGGGTGGGAGGCCCTCGAGACCTTCGTCCTCGAGCACAGCATCCTGTCCCGCCTAGGGGAGCAGTTCAGTTCTGCCCCGCTCGAGGTGGAGCGCCCTATCGCCAATCTGCGCAGCGATTGGTACAACCTGCGGGGAGAAAACACCGCCCTCAAGGACGAATTGGCCGAACGGATCATGCGCGAGCTTCTGGCCGAATTCCCTCAGCACACCATCCATGCCCAGGTATCCGAAAATGTGCTGGACGCCGTGGGCAAGCGCCTGGCCGAGTGGCCGGGGGTTCTGGCCTTGCTGGTTGCGCCCAGCGGGGATAAAACCCGCTATGTGCTGCTCAAGCACAGCAGCCGCCCCGAAAACCTACAGGCCTTATGGGAAGAGGTGCTCCAGCCCTTGGGGGCTCGAGGGGGTGGAGCGCTGGTCAAACTGGGGGTACTGCCCGCAGACAGCGCAGAGAAGGCCCTACAGCGCTTTAGGAACGCTGCGAAGGGAGCTTGAATTCCCAGCTCCTTCCCTACCCGGAAGCCCGTCGCTAAGCCATCCCTGCTCAGGGCTTTTGGAACTTGCGGCTCAGCAAACCCGTGGTCGCGCCCAGCAGCACTAGCACTACGCATAACCAAGCCCCTTTCAAAGCTCGGCCCAGCCCAGCCGGGCTGAGACCGCGTCGGCCGCTTGTTTGACCCTCCGACCCAAACGCTCCACCCGCTCGTCGGGCACGCGGCTGGCCGGAGCCGACAACGACATCGAGGCCACCACCTTCCCCCGGCTGTCGCGCACCGGGGTGGCGATACAACGCACCCCGTCCTCGCGCTCCTCGTTGTCCAGGGCGTACCCCTTGGCTTTAGCCTCCGAGAGGGCTTTTAGGAAGGCTGTGGGGGAGGTCAGGGTGTGCGCGGTAAAAGCCTTGAGCGGGCCGCTCCCCAAGATCCGCCGCACCTCCGCCTCGGGATGCTCCATCAGCAGGGCTTTGCCTACGCCGGTGCAGTAGAGCGGCGCCCTGGCCCCGATCCGGGTGAACATGCGGATGAGCTGCCGCCCCTCGACCTGGGCGATGTACACCGCCTCGTTGCCGTCCAAGACCGCCAGGTTCACCGTTTCGTTGAGTTCGTCCACCAGCCGTTCCATCTCCGGCAGGGCTGCGTCTACCAGGCCGCCACGGGTCAGGAAGGCCGAGCCGACCTGATAGGCCCTCAGGCCCACCTTCCAAAGCCCCTTCCCTTCGTCCCAATCCACAAAGCCCCGCCGGCGCAGGGTTTCCAGCAACCGATATGCGGTGCTCGGTGAAAGCTCGGTCTTCCGCGCGAGTTCCGAGAGCGAGAGCGTCTCAGCTTCCGACAAAGTTTCCAGCAAGTGCAAGCCGCGCTCGAGCGTGCGAACTTCTCCCACCTCGGCACTGCGGCTGCGCCCCGGACGACGCTTGTTCTCCATATCTGCACTCTAGGGGGCAGTCGGTTATTTTTCAATACACGCAAAACATGCCCGCTGTTTGACAAATCGCATCCCCACCCCCTAGGCTCTAGGCATGAGCCATGCCATTCCTGAAGGGGTTCAGATTCTAGGGCCAGAGCTGCCTGCCTCGAGCGCCATCTTAAGCCCGGAAGCCCTGGCTTTTGTGGCCGGGCTACAGCGGGAGTTTGGGGCGGTACGCAGAGGATTGCTGGAGCGGCGCGGTGAGATGGCTGCCCGGATTGCGGCTGGGGAAACGCCGCGTTTCCTGGAGCACACCCGGTTCATCCGCGAGGGTGACTGGAGCGTGGCCCCCGCACCTCCCGACCTCAACGACCGCCGCACCGAGATCACCGGGCCGGTAGAGCGCAAGATGATGATCAACGCCCTCAATTCAGGGGCCAAAGTGTTCATGGCCGACCTCGAGGACGCCCTCTCCCCTACCTGGGAGAACGTGGTGCAGGGCCAGCAAAACCTCAAGGATGCGGTGCGCAAAACCATCCGCCTCACCACCCCGGAAGGGAAGGAATACACCCTGAACGAGCAGACCGCTACCTTGGTGGTACGGCCCAGGGGATGGCATCTGCTCGAGCGCCACGTATGGGTAGATGGCCAGCCGGTCTCGGCCTCCTTGTTTGATTTTGGACTGTACTTCTTTCACAACGCCCAGGAGCTGTTGCAGCGGGGCAGCGGCCCCTATTTCTACCTCCCCAAGCTGGAAAATCATCTGGAAGCCCGCCTTTGGAACGAGGTGTTTAACTTTGCCCAGGACTCCCTGGGCCTCCCCCGGGGTACGGTGCGGGCCACCGTCTTGATCGAAACGGTGCTGGCCGCCTTTGAGATGGAGGAAATCCTCTATGCGCTAAAGGAGCATGCGGCGGGGCTCAATGCCGGGCGCTGGGACTACATCTTCTCCTGCATCAAAAAGTTCGCTACCCAGGATGTGATCTTCCCCGATCGCGCTCAGGTTACGATGACCGTGCCCTTTATGCGGGCCTATACCGAACTCCTGGTGCGCACCTGCCACAAACGGGGGGCCCACGCCATCGGGGGGATGGCCGCCTTCATCCCCTCCAGGCGCGACCCCGAGGTCAACGAGCGGGCCTTAAAAGCTGTGCGGGCCGACAAAGAGCGTGAATCCGGCGATGGCTTCGATGGCACTTGGGTAGCCCACCCCGATCTGGTCCCGGTGGCCCTCGAGGTGTTCAACCAGGTTCTGGGTGAGGCCCCCAACCAAAAACACCGCCTGCGCGAGGAAGTCCGGGTGCAGCCCGAGCAGCTCCTCGATTTCCGCATTCCTGGGGGCAAGGTTACCGAGGCTGGGGTGCGCAACAACATCAGTGTGGGGCTACAGTACACCGCCGCTTGGCTGGGCGGCTCCGGGGCAGTGGCCATCTTCAACTTGATGGAAGACGCCGCCACCGCCGAGATCTCCCGTTCACAGCTATGGCAGTGGATCCATAAAGGGGCGGTGCTCGAGGATGGGCGCCCTCTGACCCCCGAGCTGTACCGGCAGCTTAAGGCCGAGGAAACCGCCAAGCTGGGCGGGCTGCCACGGTTGCAAGAGGCTGCGGACCTGCTGGACTCGCTGGTGCTCCAGCCGCAGTTCGAGGAGTTTTTGACCCTGCCCGCCTATACCCATCTGGGCTGAGGGAAGTAGAGGTCATCCCGCTCGAGCCTTTTCTGTGGCCGAACTGCTCAGCTTTCCAGGGTTGAGCAACCGATCGGGGTCATACTTGGCCCTCGCGGCCAGCACCGCCTGGCCTCCCCAGCGCGGGTCGGCGTCAAGATAGTAGGTGTGGGGGTCGGCAACCTGAATGCCCAAGGCTTCGCGCTGGGCAATGGCTGCGTAAATCCCCTCCTGGGTTTGGTCTTGGATCAGGTCGAGGGCGACCAGTTGAATCTCTCCGCTGCGGGCGATGTACTCGTGGTGAAACGCCACCCGCCCACGGTGAAACTCCCGCAGCGCGGCCATCTGCTCGAGGGCCGCCTCAGGCTCAGGGGCAAAGGTGGACTGCAGATAGGTCCAGCCGGGATCGGCTTTCATGGCCCAGAGCGTGGTGTGGTTCCAGGTGAAATCGGTGAGGCAGAACTTGCCTTTGTGGTAGCGCTCGGCGGGGGCACTGTAGGTCAGCACCCCCCCATACCCCCTGGCCTTTTCGGCCACCCCGGCAGTGTGTCCGTCGGCCAGCTCCAGCAGCAGCGCGGCCCAGCCCGCCCGGATCCCACCCTGCTCCACCAGCGGCTTGAAAAAGCTGGGGATGGGCCACTCGTGCAGCGAGATCAGGCGCTTGGGCTCCACAGCATCGAGCGCCAGGGCATGGGCAAAGCGCAGGGCGCTGGCATAATCGGGGAAGCTTAGTAGCGCCTCTTCCCAGGGCAGGGCCGGGGCCAGGTTGACCTCGAGCTCGGTCATGATCCCGCTGGTTCCGTAGGCGTGGATGAAACCAAAAATCTCGGGGCCCTCGATCCGGTGCACTCGAGCCTCGGGGGTCATCTCCATCACCCTAAGGCTCTTCAAGAAACCGTCCCACAGCACCCCATGCCGAATGGAACCCACC
>NZ_QWLB01000069.1 GCF_003574355.1 Meiothermus granaticius NBRC 107808
GTGGGTTTTGCCTGAAGTCGCCGGGAGCTATAGGCAGGCGCCTAGGGTAAGGCTCATGACTGGGGCTAAGTCGTAACAAGGTAACTGTACCGGAAGGTGCGGTTGGATCACCTCCTTTCTAAGGAGCTCGCCCTTGGAAACAAGGGAAGAAGTTCGCCCAATCTGTGCCCGATTCCAGACCCACCCCCTAGGGGGTGGGTCCTTTTTGTTCTATACCCACCTCATAGCTGAGGTTCGTTCATAACCCAAGTCGGGTAAGACTCGCCCAGCAAAAAGCGCCGAGCATAGAGTTCTCCCAAGCGGGCGTAGCGTTCCCCACCGGTGGCCTCGAGGTCGTATAGCAAAGCGACCGCGGCAGCATCCGCCATTCGGCGTAGGGCATGCGGCATAACCCAAAGAGCCTCGGCTGGAGTGGAGGCTTGTAGCTGGCTTATCTCCTTTGAGATCACCTCGGCTGCCAGGCTGGCCTCGCGGCGACGGACCATCTGCAGCCGTCCTACAAAGTCGGCCTGGAACCTGGCTCCGACACGCCTCTGCAGCAGCAGTTCTCTGGCCCGCTCGGCCTCGGTGTGGGCGGGGGTTTCCCAAGGCAGGGCCTGCTCAACCCCTTCAATTCGCCAGGCCAGCTTGGGCCATCTCAGCAAATTTCCCCCCAGGGTACGGGCTAGGCTGTGGGCTATGGCCAGGGTGTGCTCCTGAGCTCGAGCTTTCGCCAAAAGTGCCAAAAACTGGGCAAAATGCTGACCCTCATAGGGGGGGTATTCCTGCCGGGTACGGTCCCAGGCCGCTACCGCACGAAAACCAAGCGCCAGAGCCCCGGCCAGCCGAACCCCCCAGTCTGTTAGGGTATGGCGCAAATCAGGGCTCGGCGAAGCGTAAACCTCAGGCAGTTGAAGGGCTCCTTGTTGCAGTTGGCGGCCCCATCCAGCCCAAGCCAAGGCCTGGGCCATCTGCTGTATGGCCTGCCCCTCAGCCGCATAGTGATGCCCCTCCTCCGCATGCCCCAACAGGTATGCCTCGCTCATCTCCAGCTCGGCGGCCCCATAAGGCACATACAGGCGTTCGGTCCCTGGCCGGGCTTCAATGCGGTAGTTTGGCCCTTTCCGGCGGTTGTGGCTCGGCAACAAGAATAGCCCTTGGGCCTCACCCCCGTGCTCAGCAACCAGCCACACATACTGCGCTACCCCTACCCCTGGCACCAGGCTGAACTTCCCGCTCAGCCGCCAAGCTTCGTCGCGGGCATAGCCCTGGGCCCGCCCGCCCAGCCAAGCTGCTCCCCAGGTCATCCCCCCCTGGATCTGGGTCCTAAAGGAGCTGAGTTCAGGGGCATACTTGCCCAGCAAAAACACCATCCCGCTAATGCTAGAGAGCCAGTAACTCAGGGCGGGGTTTCCCAATAAGTAGGTTGCGGTGAACAGGTAAGGCCAACCCCGCCCTTCGAACGGAGCCCGGATTAAGGGAGACAGCCCCTCGAGCAGCGCCTTCCGCTGGGGCTCCCCCCGAGGCCACTCCCCTGGGCTCGAGGCAGAGCCCTCCTCGGCCTCCTGAGCCAGAGCCCAGGCCCCCACCAGGTCTTCGCGGTAGAGTTCCCAGGTTTTCCAAGCCTTGGGCAATACCGCCCGAAGGTCGGGATCGAGTTGCCAATACGATCGCCCGTCCATAGCAATTGCATCTTATGCCACACCCCAACGGGGCTTCGACCGCGCGTTTTTCAAGGGGTACGGTGCCGGCTTACATCGCATGGGCTTTTGTCGTTTTACAGACCCCCTTCAGGCAGGAGGGATGGCCCTTCTTCCTTACAGTTGTCACCCCACCGACCTGACACCCTCCACTATGCAAGCCGGGCCGCCGCTGACATCCTGAAATTTAGGAGAATACCGATGACTCAAGCCCTTTTTGCTTCCGCTGCCGCCCTCGAGAACCTCGCGGTGGCTCGTTTGGATCGGGTTTCCAAACATTTCGGCCAGGTCTTGGCGCTGGATGAGGTGAGCCTCGAGATCCATCCGGGCGAGCTTCTGGCCGTTTTGGGTCCTAACGGTGCAGGGAAGAGCACCGCCATCGGTCTGCTGGCTGGGCTACGCAGACCGGACAGGGGCAGGGTACAGCTCTTTGGCCAAGACCCCTGCGAAGCCTCGGCTCGGGTGGGACTGGGGGTAACCCCACAGGAAACCGGACTTCCCAACGAGCTGCGGGTCCGTGAGGTGCTCGAGCTGGTCGCAGCATATTATCCTGACCCTAAACCGAAGGGTGAGCTGCTCGAGGCGTTTGGCCTCGCAGGTCTGGAAGGGCGGCAGTGCGGCGGGCTCTCTGGCGGGCAGAAACGCCGCCTGGCGGTAGCGCTGGCCTTTGCCGGAAACCCCAAGCTGGTCATTCTCGATGAGCCCACCACCGGCTTAGATGTGGAGGCCCGAAGGACGCTATGGGAGGGAATCAAGCGCTACCGGGCCGGGGGCGGAACGGTATTGCTAACCACCCATTACCTCGAGGAGGCCGAGGCCCTCGCTTCGAGGGTGGCTGTGATCAACAAGGGCCGCCTGATCGCAGAGGGCAGTGTGGCTGAGATCAAGGCGCGAGTAGGACTGCGGCAGGTGCGGTTCACCGCAGGTGAGGTACCGCAGCTCCCCGGGGTCAGCCGGAGTGAGACCGAAAACGGGGTAGTGACCCTTTATACCCCCGATTCCGACGCGGTGCTTCGCCAGCTGGTGGCCCTCGAGGTTCCCTTCAGCAACCTCGAGGTGACCCCCGTAAGCCTAGAGCAGGCCTTTATTGCCCTCACTGAGGGCAATAGCCGCAGTTGAGGAGGGTCCCTATGAACCTGGTTCTAGCCCAGTACAAAGCCAACCTGCTCAGCCTCTCCCGTAACCCCGGCTACTTCGTGGGGTCTATCGTGTTTCCAGCAGTGTTCTTCCTATTCTTCGGTCCCCCCAACGCCAAGGATGGGCTCAGCGCCAACCTCATCATGGGCTCGTTTATGATCTTCGCGGTGATGGGCTCCTTGTTCTTTGGCTTTGCGGTAGGAATTGCCAATGACCGGGCCAGCAGCTGGTCCATCTACGAGCGCACCCTGCCCGGCTCGCCACTAGCCCAGATGGTCTCGAGGGTCTTGAATGGGTTCACCTTCGCGGCCTTCGCAGGCCTGGTGCTGGCAGTCGCCGCCCATCTGACCACCCCCACCCATCTTTCATCCCTAGCTTGGGGACGCCTGATCTTAGCCCTTCTGGTGGGGGCGCTGCCGATCAGCCTGTTAGGCTTCACCATCGGTTACTTCGCCTCGCCCAAGGGAGCCGGGACGCTGGCCCAGCTTTTATATTTGCCGCTATCGTTTCTAGGTGGGCTGTGGGTTCCACCGGACCAACTCCCGGCAGTGCTGCAGAAAATCTCAACCCATACCCCTACCCGTCTATGGGGCGAGTTGGTCTGGCCTGCGGTCACCGGGGGTGCTTGGGAGGCTCGGGCTTTTATCGGTCTCGCCACTTACACCGTGCTGTTTGGGGTGCTGGCGGCCTGGGGCTACCGCCGTGATCAGGGGCAGCGGTTTAGCTGAGGATAGGGGGAGCCTTCTCAGGCTGCATCGCCGGCTTGGGGCATCCTGGAGTTGAGGAGAGCAACCGTGGACTACTCTATCCTTGGTATCGTGGCTTTAGGGGCTTTTTTTCTCATTCGGCGTTATCAGCGCAGCCTAGGGCCACAACTGCTACAACCAGGCACATTGATTGTTAGGCTGGTGATATACGGGGTGTTGTCGGTATTAATTGGGGTCACCACCTTTAGCCTGGGTCTCGATTGGCTGTTCGACCTGCTGGGTCTGGCCCTAGGTGGGGGCCTGGCCTGGTATAGCCTAGTGCATACCCGCTTTGAAACCCGAAATGGATTGCGCTACTACGTCCCCAACCCCTACATCGGTTTCGCAGTGTTTGGGGTATTTGTGCTTCGCTTTGGCTATCGCCTGTTGACCATGCCCTCTGCGGTACATACTCCTGGTAGCCCTCTCGGCTGGGGATTTGACTCGAGCCCCCTCACCCTGGCCTTATTCTTTTTGCTCATGGGTTATTTCACTGTTTACAACCTCGGCTTGTTGCAGAAAAGCCGAGCCAGCTTGGACCCTCCGTCCTCCGATTGAGGGGGCTACACTGGAGCGTATGGAGAGGATTCGGCAGGAAGGTTCGAAGGCAAAGCCGGAGCACAACGGCTGGCACTACCTCAGCCTGGGCTTCTTGCTCTTTCCTTTTTTTCCTTTGCTCGGCCCTGAAGCCTCGGTGTTGGACTGGGGGGTTTCGCTGGTTGCGGTTCTGGTATTTGTGCCCGTGTATCTGCAGGCCTATGGGGCTACCGGCCGCCCACTGCTGACCTATACCTTGATCATGGTGGGGATGGGGCTGTTAATGTTGCCCTTCAATCCCTGGATGACCGGCAGTTTTATCATCTACGCAGCCGCCTGTATCGGCGATCTCGAGCCTCCTCAGGCCGCCCAGCGCATGGTGGCGTTCTTTGCGCTGGTTTGTGCGGCCGCAGCCTTATTCACGGGTTCTAGCTGGACTGAGCGGGCCATCACCGGCCTGCTGTGGGTATTTTTCTGTCTGATCGCCGGGTTTTCCAGCCTCCAGGGGGCCGAGCGGCGGCGCTATGCCCGTTGGCTCGAGCAAGCCCAGAAAGAAAATGTCCGGCTGGCAGCCATCGCCGAACGAGAACGTATCGCTCGAGATCTACATGACCTGCTGGGCCACACCCTCTCCGTGATCACCCTCAAAGCTGAGCTGGCCACCAAGCTGATCGTGCGTGATCCTGCTCGAGCGGCCCTAGAAATGCGCGATGTGGAGCGCATTTCTAGGGAGGCCACCCAGCAGGTGCGGGAGGCTGTGCAGGGCTACAAGCCGCGGGGTTTATCGGGAGAGTTGGCCGGTGTGAAGCTGGCGCTGGAGGCGGCTGGTATTCTCCTCGACCCCCACATCGAGTCGGTCAGGCTCTCCCCTGCCCAGGAATCGGTACTGGCCCTGGCCCTCCGTGAAGCCGTGACCAACGTGATCCGACACTCGGGGGCCAGACACTGCACCGTGCAGCTCGTCGGTGAGCGTGATGGACTGCGCCTCGTGGTCCAAGACGATGGCAAGGGGGGCCAACTGCACGAGGGTTCTGGCTTGGCCGGAATGCGGGCCCGGGTTGAAGCCCTGGGTGGAACCCTGGCTCTGGTGAACGCCAACGGCTGCACCCTGACCCTTCATCTCCCCTTCCCGGCTCAGCTCGAGGGCTCGCAAAGCCCTATCGCTCACCTCTCGATCCCAGCCCCAGCCTCTCCTGAACCCCAATGATCCGCGTTCTCATCGCCGAAGACCAAGGCCTGGTGCTGGGAGCACTGGCGGCCCTTTTGGAGCTCGAGGGGGATATCAAGGTGGTCGCTCAGGCTAAAGACGGAAGCCGGGCCCTCGAGCTAACCCTGGCCCAGCAACCGGATGTGGTCCTTACCGATATCGAGATGCCCCGGATGGGGGGGCTCGAGTTAGCTGCTGAAATCCAGCAGTTAGGCCTAAAAACCCGGGTGATCATCGTGACCACCTTTGCCCGCAGCGGGTATCTGCGGCGGGCCCTAGAAGCCGGGGCCAGCGGCTATCTGCTCAAGGATGCCCCCTCCTCTGAGCTAGCTGCGGCGGTGCGGCGGGTCCATGCCGGTGGAAGGGCCATTGACCCGAACCTAGCGGCTGAAGCCTGGGGAGCACCCGACCCCTTGACCGAGCGGGAGCGCAAAGTGCTCAAGCTCGCAGGGGATGGGCGCAGCAGCGCTGAGATTGCCACCGAGCTGGGGCTTTCCGAGGGCACCGTACGCAACTATTTATCCGAAGCCATCAACAAGCTAGGGGCTTCTAATCGAGTGGAAGCCGCCCGAATCGCCCGGGACAAGGGCTGGCTTTAGGCCGGTTGATCGGCCTCAAGATCCAACCACCGCACCTCCTGTGGGGTCAGCGAGACCTCGAGGGCCCGAAACGAGCTGGCGGTTTCTTCGGGGGTTCTAGGGCCAATCAGCGGAAACGTTGGAAAGGGCTGGTAGAGCACATAGGCCAGCGCCACATGGATCGGTTCCACACCCTTTTGAGTGGCCAAGGCCCGCGCCCGGTTTAATCGCTCGAAATTATCCGGGCTATACCACGAGCGCACCAGCTCAGGGTCGCGGGTGTCGTCGGGATGGGCACGGGTGAAAAACCCTCGAGCCTGGCTCGACCAGGGAAACAGTGGGGTTTGAGTGGCCTCGAGCCAACCCCTGAAGGCCGCGTCCTTGCTGGAGACACAACCCACCCAGGGGGGTTCAACCATCCGGGCCAGGCTCAGGTTGTTGCTCACCGCGCTAAACCCCTGCAGACGCTTAGAGGCTGCGTATTGATTGGCCGCCTGTACCCGCTCCAGCGTCCAGTTTGAAGCGCCAAATATGCCGATTTGCCCGGCGCTATGGTGCTCGTTGAGCACATCCACGAACTCACCCACCGGGATCTCCGGGTTGTCGCGGTGCATAAAATAAATATCCACGTGGGAGACACGCATTCGCCCCAGGCTCTCGAGCAGCTGCGCCCTTAGGGCCTCGGGGGTGCAGTGGGGGGTGTGGGCCCCCTTGCCGATGAGCACCACCTTCTGACGCAAGCCCCTGGACTCGAGCCACTCCCCAAACACCGCCTCACACACCCCTTTGCCATAGACATAGGCGGTGTCAAAAACGTTGCCTCCCCGACTCACATAGTCGTCGAACATACGGGCAGCTTGATCCAAGGTGGTTTGATTGTCCACACCCATCACCAGGCGGGATAGGGGCTTCTCGAGGCCAGCAATACCTGAAGATTGCACAGCCCGATTATGCCAGAGCCCATCGGTTCAGTACCACTTCAGGGTTCTGGCTTAGCTTGGGGGCATGTTAGGAGTAAAGCCATACGCTACCTGGGTCGCTTTGGTCTGGGTCTCCCTGGGCTTAGCCGCGCCGGTATGCACCGCGCAAAGCTTCGGGGCCTTAGGAGTGCCCCATGACGACACTGCCGCCATCCAAGCTGCGATCGAGGCCTGCAGCCAGAAGGGCGGCGGGGTAGTGCGGCTGGGAGCCGGAACCTATCTCAGCGGTCCCCTATTCTTACACAGCGACATTACCTTCGAACTCGACCGAGGCGCTACCTTGCTTGGCACCTCCGACCCTTCTGTCTATCAGCGCCCCAACGGCACCTTGTGGGCCTTAATCAATGCCGAAGGCGCACACAACATTGCCATTATCGGCGCGGGAACCATAGATGGCCAAGGTCAATCCTGGTGGGCCAAGGTACGGGCTGCCCGGCAGGCTGGGACTGTCGAGCCAAAGCGCCCTCGCCTGATCCAGCTTTCCCACGTGCAGCAGGTGCGGGTAGAAGGTCTGACCCTGAGCAACTCACCTAGCTTCCATCTGGTGACTGCGTTTGCGGAAGATGTGGAGATTCGCAACATCACCATTCGGGCTCCCGCAGATTCCCCCAACACCGACGGCATAGATCCCATGTCTACACACAACGTGCGTATCTCCTACTGCACCATAGATACCGGGGATGACAACATCGCCATCAAATCAGGGGCAATAGACCCCACTCATCCTGCGGCGGGTAGCTCAGACATCACCATTACAGATTGCACTTTCTTGCATGGGCACGGCGTATCCATTGGCAGCGAGACCCAAGGGGGGGTACGCGATATTACCGTTCAGAACTGCTCCTTTGAGGGGACCCAAAACGGCCTCCGCATCAAGACTTCCCGAGGGCAGGGGGGCGAGGTTCAGGAAATCACCTTCCGCAACCTGTATATGCAGGACGTAGGGACTGCCTTTTCCTTCTCAGCATATTATCCCCGCATCCCCCCTACCGATACCGCCCAATCTATCTCCTCCACTACCCCAAACCTCCACAACATTTACCTGAGCGGGCTCACCATCCAAAATGCCAATCGGTTAGGGTTCATAATAGGCTTACCGGAGCGCCCTATCCGCGAGGTTTGGCTCGAGGGGCTACAGGCCAGCGCGAACAGCGGTCTAATCGTGCGCAATGCCCGGGTGAGGGTTGAAACTAGCCAGCTCCAGGTGGCTAAGGGCGAGGCCTTCCAGATCGAAGCCGAGGGTGAGGTGCTCAATGAGGGGGCACAGCGGTAGCATAGGCGCATGCCTACGCTCGACTTCCGCTCCGATACCGTGACCAAGCCCACCCCCACCATGCGCCGCGCGATGGCCGAGGCCGAGGTGGGCGATGATGTGTACGGCGAAGATCCCACCGTGAACCGCCTCGAGGCCCTGGCCGCCGAGATGCTGGGGTTCGAAACTGGGCTCTACATGCCCTCTGGCACCATGACCAACCAGGTAGCCCTGATGGTGCACCTCCGGCGCGGTCAGGAGGTGATCGCTCCCCAAGGAGCCCATATCTACGAATATGAGCCCGGTTCTTTGGCGGTGCTCGCCGGCGGCACCATCCGCCTGGTTGAAGCCCCCTACGGCGCCCCAGACCCCTCAGCGGTTCGGGCCGCGATCCACCACTCAATTCATCAGGCCCCCACCGGTTTAATCGAGCTCGAGAACACCCACAACAGCGCGGGGGGAACGGTGGTGGGGCTAGAGGCGCAGGCCGCCATTCAAGCGGTAGCCCGTGAGGCCAACCTGCCCATCCACCTTGATGGGGCAAGGTTGTTCAACGCTGCCACGGCCCTGGGTGTCGAGCCCAGAGCGGTGGCCCAGGGGTTCGATACGGTCTCCATCTGTCTCTCCAAAGGCCTGGGGGCCCCTGTAGGCTCGGTGTTGTTGATGCCCAAGGCCCTGAGGGCAGAAGCCCATCGCTACCGCAAGATGTTGGGCGGGGGAATGCGCCAGGCCGGGGTACTGGCAGCGGCTGGGATCGTAGCCCTCACCGAAGGCCCCCAGGCCCTGGCCCGGGATCACAAGATGGCCCGGGCTCTGGCGGAAGGACTGCTCCGGATGCGGCTCGAGGTGGATCTGCAGGCAGTGCAGACCAACATGGTCTATGTCGGGGTACCCAGCCCCGCCAATTTCACCCAGCGGCTGGGGGAATTGGGCGTGCTGGCCAATCCGCTGGGCAACCGGGTGCGCTTTGTCACCCACCGCGACCTGCCCGATGATGCCGTCAGTCTAGCCCTGGAGCGCATTCAGCAAGCCCTGCAGATCGCCTAGGCCAGCGCTCAGCTGGTCCACTCCTCCACCGCCTTGTACTGCAGCAATGCGGAGTAGGCGGTCTGGGAGCCGGTGGTGGCGGTCGAAAACTTGATCTCGAGCAGGAGCGCCTCATCCGGTAGCCCTTCTACAAAACGATTCAGACGATCTTGAAAGACATCTGGATCGTTGGCGGAAATTAGTTTGAAGTGCATCCCTTGCATGGTTTCAGAGTAACGCACCCCAGGAGCGGCCTCGGTGCATTTCAGCTACGGGTCTGCAGCAACCGCTCGGGAAAATCACCAATGAGCACATCCACACCCCAGCGCAGGAGGGTTTGGGCTAGGGCGGGGTCGTTGATGGTCCAGGTCCCCACAAACCAGCCCTTGGCCTTGAACTCAGATACGTTGGCCTCGTTGAGCAAGCTATGGTGGGGGTGGACCCCCTGCACCGGCAGGCAGGGCAGCAGCTCCAGCATCTCCTGTTGGTAGGCCAAAAGGGCCAGGGGAACGGTTACCCCCAGATGCTTCAGGCGGATCAGGGCCAAGGGATCAAAGCTGCTGATCCAGAGGCGCTCGAGGTTGGGCTGGGCTTGTAAAAGCTCGGCCAGGGCGGCCTCTCGCCCGTCAGAATCGGGGGGTTGGCTCTTGAGCTCGAGGTTGAGCCAGATCCCGGGAAATTCCTGGGTCAAGGCCAAAACCTCTTCGAGCCGGGGGATCTCGGGGGCGGATGCCCGCAGTTCAGCCCAGCTCAACTCCGCTATGGGTTGGCCCTCTAGGTCGAAGTCGTGGTGAATGGCCAACACGCCATCTCGGGTACGTTGCACATCAAACTCGAGGCCATCCAAACCAGCCTGTAGGGCCAGGCGATAGGACTCGAGGGTGTTCTCAGGGGCTTGGCGGGGTGCCCCCCGGTGGCCCAGGAGAAGTGGATGGGGCATCTGCATGCTACAACCTCCCTTTAATGTGGGGAAATTTAGGCTGGTATTGGGCTAGATCCCTCCTCGCTGCGCCAATTGACCGATCTGGCACCAGGAGCATGGTGTAGACTTCTAACCATGAGCAAATATGACACCCAGCTCCAAAGCCTGACCCCGGCGGAAATTATAAGCCGCTTGGAAGGCCCGGGTGGCCTTTTGGCGGTCAGCAGCCGAGAGCTATTTTATGTGGACGACAACAGCGCACAAACAGCGCGTCTGGCCCGAATCAAGCGCATCGGGGTCAACAAGGAAAACGGTAGGGTCGAGGTTTCGGGTGAGAGCGGCCTCCTGATGGAGATCTCGCCCAAAGCCTTTCAGAAAGAGGATTTGAAGGCGTTTTTGGAGTCGCTCAAGGGTCATGTGCTCCGGGCCAAGTCCATGCCCACCGAGGTTGCCCCTGCGGTTCCAGCACCAGCGACCGAACCCGCTCCCCCGCCTCCCCTCGAGGAGCCCAGCCGCCCTCCAGTAGCTGATCCCCAGACCCTGGAGGAAGAACCACCCCTGGCTGCCCCGGACCAACCTGCCGAGCCTCAGCCTTCTGGGCCCCAGCTCGAGCCCATCCGCTCCCCCGACCCCGCCCTCCAC
>NZ_QWLB01000007.1 GCF_003574355.1 Meiothermus granaticius NBRC 107808
CCCCATCGGTGCCCACGCCGCCCCCACCCCCAGGGACCCTCTCGGTGCTGAGGGTGTCCCAAGAGGAGGTTCGCTTGGGCTGGCCGGCTGTCCCTGGGGCGGAAGAGTACCGCCTCGAGCGCTCGAGCGATGCGGAGGGGTTTCAGCCCTTGGGCAGGGCCCTCGGCACCACCTACAGCGATACCACGGTGTCTGCGGGTAGGGCCTATACCTACCGCCTGCTCGCGGTTAATGCCGGTGGGGTGAGCGGGACGGTGGAGGTAAAGGCCCTCACCCCTCCCGCTGCCCCGGCCCAGTTCACCGCAACGGTGGTCTCGAGCACCCAGGTTCACCTGACCTGGGCTCCGGTAACCGGGGCTACCGCCTACTTCCTTCAGCGCACGGTCGGCGAAGCTGAGAGTGGGTATGTGGATCTGCCCCTCGACCCCATGGCCACACTGTATTCCGATGAAAACCTGGAAGCCGGTACGGTGTACACCTACCGACTCTGGGCCCGCAACGCCGGCGGAGAGAGCCCACGGCTCCTGCGCACGCTGCATACACCCACTGTCCCTCCGGGCTTGCCGTGGGGCTTCAGGGGGACGAGCACGGCTCACCAGATAGACCTGAGCTGGGAGCCAGCAGGGGAGGGGGGGCCCTTCTCGGGGTATCGGCTCGAGCGGGGCCTGGGAGCTACCCCCTCGAGCTTTATCCTCCTCTATGACGGCCTGACGCCCCGCTTTACCGACGGGGATGTGTTGCCCACGACCCTGTATACCTACCGCTTGCGGGCTTGGGGGCCGGGGGGGGAGAGCGAGGCCCTGCACTACTCCCTTGCGACGCCGGCTTCCTTTTCCCCGCCGCTGCGGGTGCTGTTTATTGGTAATAGCCTCACCGAGTACCCCGACCTGCCGGGCAAGGTGATGGAGCTGGCTGAGGCGGCAGGGGAGTCCCGCGGACTGGAGAGCGACCGGGTGATTCGCCTAGGCCAGAGCCTCAGCGATCACTGGAACGCCGGGATTGGCCCGGAGACCGCTCGAGGCAAGATTGCCGAGTGTAGCTGGGATGTGGTGGTGCTGCAAGAGCGCAGCTATACCCCGATAGTGGAAACCGCAGCCTTCCGCCAGGCAGTAGGCGATTTTACCGAATGGATGAATGCTTGCCCCGCGGCCCACCGGCCTAAGGGGCTGCTCTTTTTGAACTGGCCCAACCGCGAGCATCCCCAGATTACCCAGTCCGCCCTCGATGCACAGACCTTCAGCCTGGCCGACCTCCTGGCTTTAGCCGTGGCCCCAGTGGGTACTGCTTGGGCCAGCCTAAACGCTCGCTACCCCGAGCTGGAGTTGTATGCCGATGAAGTGCACCCCAGCTTGATTGGGGGATACCTCGAAGCCAAGGTACTGTACTCGAGCCTCTACGGAAAGCCACCCCCGGCACTCGAGGGGGAACTGGACTGGGCGACGGCGGCAAATCTAGCGGAGGCAGCCTGGGCAGCGGTCAGCGACCTGGCCAGCCGCTATCGCTTACCCCCTCCGTAGCCAGAGCCTCTATACTGCCGGTAATGACCACAACCCGCCCTGCACGCCGTCTTGCGCGCTTCTTTCCTCTTTCGGCCTATTGGTTCGGATTTTCCTTTCACTGGTTTCTGCTGCTGCCGATTCTGATGCCTGCGGATGTGGAGCGGTTTGTAGGGGAGGCCAATAAGGGAGCCTATCTGGGCTGGTTGGCCGGGACCTTGGCCCTGGTCCCGCTGCTGCTGCCCCCGTTTGTAGGGGCTTGGTCGGATCGGGTGGGCCGCCGAATGCCTTTTTTGCTGGGGGGCACAGCGGTCAATATCGTGGGCCTGTTGGTGATGCTCTGGGCTCCAGGATACTGGGTGTATGCCGCAGGATACCTGCTGGTACAACTCGGCAACTCGGTGGCCAGCAGCCCCTATACCGCCCTCATCCCCGACGTGGTGCCCCGGGAGGAGCGAGGCGCGGCCAGCGGAGCCATGGGGTTTTTTCAGCTCACCAGCCAGATCGCCGGTGGGGTTGCGGCGTTTGCGTTGGGGGGCAACCGGGAAGGGCAGTTCCTGGTCATCATCCTGGTGCTGGCCCTGGTGACCTTTATCACGGTGCACTATGTACCCGAGCCGGGCATTCGGCGGGATCCGGGTCAGCCGCTGAACCCTCGAGCGTACTTCCAACCCGCCTACTACAACTTCCGCTGGGTGTTCCTGACGCGGGCGTTTGTGGAATCGGGGCGCTTCGCGGTGCAGCCCTTTTTGTTGTTCTATCTGCGGGATGTGATCGGCACCTTTCAGCTTGGCCCGCTGAAGATTCCCAATGCGGGCCTAGCCCTGGCGGCCATCCTGATGCTGCTCTCGGTGACCGCGGCGGCCACCGCCATCGTTGCCGGCCGCTTTTCCGATCGGGCGGGCAAAAAGCCGGTGATCTACGCGGCTGGAGCCCTTACCGCGGCTGGGGCGCTGGGCTTTGCTCTGACCCACTCCTTTGCCCTGGCGGTACTCATCGCGCTGGTTTTTGGGCTGGGGTATGGGGCCTATATCAGCGTGGACTGGGCCCTGGCGACCTCGGTGCTCCCCGACGAGACCAAGCACGCTCGGGACATGGGGGTTTGGCATATCGCCTTGGTCTTCCCGCAGTTGTTTCAGGGGATATTTGGGCAAATTCTAGACGCAGGTAACCGAGCCCTACCGAACGGCGGATATCCCATTTTGTTTACCGTGGCCATTGTGTTTTTTGTTCTGGGAACGGTGTTTGTCTCGAGGGTGCGCGGGGTTAGGTAGGTTGGGGGGCTGGACGCTCCAGTTCCTTCCGTCCCAGTAGGGTGACGATCAGCGCAGCCCCCATGCAGAGCGCGGTCAGCCCGTAGAACTGCTGTCCGAAGTGCTGATAGGCGGCCCCCCCGATAGGCCCGGCTAGCAAGGGGGTGATGCCAAAAGCCAGCGCGTGGCGGATGGATTGCACCGTGCTGATGCGCTCAGGCGTCACCCGGGCATCTACCAGCCGCACGGTTCCCACAAAGAGCAGCCCATAGCCTACGCCCACAAGCGGGGCGACCCACAGCATCGGCAGCGGGGCCCGCACCAAGGCCAAGAGGGTGTAGCCCAGCACAAACACCGCACAACCCAGCATCAAGGTGGGGGCGTTGCCCAGGCGGCGGGCCAGGGTGCCCTCGAGCTGCATGGTGGGCAGCTCGGGTAGGGCAATGCACAGGTACAGCAGCCCAATCAGGAACGGACTGCCGCCCAACCGCTCCATGCTGACCCCCACGAAGGGATCGGTGAACCCCAGCCCCAACCCAAAAAACAGCGAGACCAAGAGCACCACCCCCAGGCCCCGGTCGCGCAAGAGGTGGCTCAGGCGGAAGCGCTCTCCTGGAGGGGGAGGATGGGTTTCCTCGAGCACCAGCACGCTCGGGGCCAGCAGGATCAGCAGGGTTCCGGTGATCCAAAACATCGGCTCGTACCCTACCCAGCCCCACAGTCCGCCAAATAGGGCCGCACAAACCGCGAAGCTGAGGCTGCCCCAAGAGCGCATCCGGCCATACTCGAGGCCGTGGTGGGCGGCCAGCCGGGCGATCAATCCGTCGCTGAGGGGCAGCACCAGGCTATAGGAGAGGGAAAGCCCCACGAAAGCGGCCACCAACCCCACCCGGTCGTTCACCCAAAACATCACCAGCAGCGAGATCCCCATTCCTAGCAGGGCCCAGAACACCACCCCCACCCGCCGGGCCCGGCGGTCCGCCCAGGCGGCGACCGGGGGGGTTAGCACCAGCATCATCAGGGGGGGTAGGGCGTTGAGCACCCCAACCGCCACCTCCGAGAATCCCGAGCGCACGAAGTACACGTTGAGGAAGCCAATATAGCCCCCCACAATCCCCCAGAATCCGCCGTAGAACCATGCCCCCCAGGCGTAAGGGCCCCGGGCCTCGAGCCAGCGCAGCCAGGGAAACAGGTGCAAAGGGGTGTTTCGAGTCATAAAAATAGGGCTGAAAACCCAGTCTGGGCCATCAGCCTTTAAGACGATAGCCGGTTCCTGGCCTTTGCACAAGCACTCTGGGCCCACCGAACATAGGGGATTGCGCTTCGGCATACCGCCCCAGGGCACCCGTAATAAGATAGGGCTGTGAGCAGCCTCGAGCCTCTCCAATCCCACCTCCCCGAGATTTTGGCTGACCTGGAGGCCATCGTAAGCCTCGATTCGCCCTCTTTCGATCTGGCGGGCCTGGACCAGGTTGCGGCCTGGATCGCCGAGCGCTTTGCCCCCTGGGGAACTCTGGAGCGCCGAGAGACCCGCAATGGCCCGCTTTTGAGCCTGCGGGTTTCGGGGAAGGGCCAGCGGGTGTTGGTGCTGGGGCATTTTGACACCGTACACCCCCGGGGGGCCTTCGCCTTTCGCCTCGAGGGCCCCCGGGCTTATGGCCCCGGCATCTATGACATGAAGGGGGGAATCATCCAGCTTTGGTGGGCTCTGTGGGCCTTGCGAGAGCTGAGGCTGGAATGGCCCAACCTCGAGATCCTCTTCACCCCCGATGAGGAGGTGGGTTCCCTGGCTTCGCGCGAGGCCATCGAGGCTGCGGCCAAGCGCAATGCGGTGGCCTTGGTGCTCGAGCCGCCCATGGGCAACGGTGATCTCAAGGTAGCGCGCAAGGGGGTGGGGGTGCTCAAGCTCTATGCCCACGGCAAACCGGCCCATCAGGGGGTGGAGCCGGAGAAGGGCATTAATGCCATCGTGGAGCTGGCCCACCAAATTCCGAAGGTGGTAGCCCTGCAAGACCCGACCCAGGGCACCACCCTGGGCCCCAACCGGGTGGTCGGCGGTACCGCTACTAACGTGGTGGCGGCTGAGGCCTGCACCGAGATTGATGTTCGGGTCTGGAGCCTGGCCGAGTACGAGCGGGTTGCAGCTGCGATGCAAGCCCTCGAGCCGGTGCTTGCGGGATCCCGTCTCAGCCTCACGGGAGGGCTCAACCGCCCCCCAATGGAGCCCACCGAGGCTTCGCTGCGGTTGTTTGAGGCCGCCTGCAAAATCGGTGAGGGCCTGGGGCTTCGGCTGGGCGCAGGCCGGGTAGGGGGGGGGTCAGACGGGAATTTCACCGCCGCTTTGGGCGTGCCTACCCTGGATGGGCTGGGGCTTTTTGGGGGCGATGCCCACCAGACCAGCGAACATGTGGTGGTGGGAGAAATTCCGGCCCGCACGGCCTTGCTGGCCGGGCTCTTGAATGAGCTCTCGAGGGAAGCATGAGCGCCCAACCCCCCACCCTCAGCCCCAGCGCTCGAAAGGTTCAGGAGGTGCTTTCCCAACGCGGATATCCCCATCTCGAGGTGCGCGAGTACCCCCAGTCCACCCGTACCGCCCAGGAGGCGGCTCAAGCCATTGGCTGCACGGTCGGCCAGATCGTGAAGTCGTTGATCTTTCGGGGAGCCCAGAGCGGAAAGCCCTACTTGTTGCTGGTTTCCGGGCTGAACCGGGTGAACCCACACCGGTTAGAGGAGTCCCTGGGGGAGCCGCTGGAGAAGCCCGATGCGGAGTATGTGCGCCGGGTGAGCGGTTTTGCCATCGGTGGGGTGCCGCCGGTGGGCCATGCCGAGGCCATGGAGGTGCGGATAGATCCGGATTTGCTGACCCATGATCGCATTTTTGCTGCTGCGGGAACCCCCAATGCGATCTTTGGGCTGAGCCCTGAGGAACTGCTGAAGCTCACCGGAGGGCAGATCACGCCGGTGCAGTAGGGGCACCGGGTGGGTTTGTACCGCTTCAGGCTGTAGACTGGGCTTCAAATGTTGGGTTTGTTCGGTAGGCGGGATGAGCATGTGCGGCCAGAGGGCGATCGGGCGTTTCGGGTAAGGGTACGGACCGCGAGAAGCGGGGAGATCGTCGAGCTGCGCCTGACCAAAGGCGGGGAGATCTCGAGCTCCGACGAGGGGGGTTACTACGTGCGCAAGAGCATTGTGGCCCCCAAGAGCCTGGACCGAGCCGTGCTCGAGATCTGGTTTGATCGGGGGTATCGCCCCAAGCGCAAGGTGGTGGAGGGGGGAGAGCTGGTGCCCATCCGTGAGTGGGAATGAGCGGGGATCCCCGCTCAGTTCTGGATTGAGAGCAAGCTCTCGTACAGCAGCCCCTTGAAAAACCCGTGGAAGGCGTAGGGCCAGGTGGCGACCGCATCGGCTCCAGGCGGCCAGTTGTGCCAGGCCGGGCCCAGATAGTAGAGCCAATGACCGCTAAGGGGGCGGGTGTCGTTGGGGGCAAGGCCGAGCTTGTTGTTGAGGTAGCCGCGTAGGCGGCTGGCAGTGAGCAAGAAGTTGAGATAGGGGTTGGTCAGGGCGATCCGGGCTTCGGCCTCGTTTCGCAGGAAGGGTTGCTGGGGATCCCAGGCCCCGAAGGCCCGGATGCGCGATTCCTGTTTGAGCGCATCCTGCCAGGACATCTGAGCCAGCCCGACGGTATGGGAGACCGCTCCCACCCCCCCGGAGGTGCCGGCGGTTTGGGCCAGATCTTGGGCGATCTGATTGGCGACCTCGCGTATCCCCCTCGAGAGCCCCAGGGCCTTATCCCCGCCCATCTGCTCGTTGTCCACGATTGCTGCCAGGATGCCCTTGGGGATCCCCATGGCAGCAGCGGCGTTGGTCAGGTCCAGGCTAAAGGGCAGCACGTGCCGGGGCGCTACAGGCAAGCCAGAGAGGTCGGGATACCCCCCGTGCTTGAGCACGTCCAGCACGTTGAGCCAGCGCTGTGCCTCCTCGAGCGCGGCCTCGGGCTCGGCGTAGGTGGCGGGGCGCCGGAGGGACTGGTTGAGAAACTCTGCCCGCAGCAGCCGGCCGGTTGCCGCCGCTCCGTCATCCCCCATCAACAGGCGGGCCGAGGCTTTTACCGAGAGAAACTGGCGCACCAAGGCCTCTCGGCGGGGGGTGGGCAGGTAACTCCAGATTTGCCGCAGGCTGGGGTTTTGGGGGGGCTCTTGCGCAATGGGAAAGGGAAACGATAGCAACCAGGCCAGGCTCAGAACGACCAGCCCGAAGCGAAGCCAGGCTTTAGGGAACCCCCGGTAAGAATCTCCTGGACGTGGAACGCGCCAAGCAATGTTGCGGGGCAAAGTGGCCATACTCCAAACTTCAGAATAGCGCAGACCCGTCAGGGGGGCGCAAGGGGGGTGGCGAGACTAGAAGCCAACCGGCAAGCGGCCTGGGGCCGGGGCTCCGGCCAGAGCCTGGGCCAGGGCTTCCAGCGCTGGGGGATGAAAGCCATAGCTGAGGAGGGCGGGCTGACCCAGGGCCCGCACATGGTAAGGGTTCCAGACCGCGAGGTGGAGTGCGGGTTTGCCCAGACCAAAGAGCCGTTGCCCGAGCTGGAGTTCCTCCTCGCTCAAGGGGCCTCGAGTAGGGCTGCCGAAGAGCAGGAAGTCGGCTCCAGCCGCCCGGGTTTGCAGCTCCTCCAGGATGCTCAGGGGGCGTTCCTGGGGATAGCTGAGGACGCTGAGCTGGGGGAAGCGGGCTGAAAGGGCGCGGCCCAGGGTTTGGGCATCGGGGCCAGCCTCGTAGACGTTCTCACCGCTGGTGGAGCGCGGAGCCACCAGCAGCACCGCGGCGTCTGTCTGGGGGAGGGTAACCCTGCCATAGGCGGTGATGCTGCGCTGGGCCGCTCGGTGCATCAGGCCCCGATCTTGGCGCTCGAGGTCGGCGGGGTAGGGTTTGGCTTGCCCAGGAAAACGCTGGGCAAGCCGCTCGAGGCGCTCCAGGCTCTGCTCGAGGCGGGCTGGGCTGATCTGGCCCGACTCCACCGCGGCCCGTATCGCTTCGGCCTGCTGGAGCTTGTTGGGCCAGCTTCCAAGGGCCAGCACCACGTCAGCCCCGGCATTTACCGCCCGCACCGCGGCGTGCCCCGCCGGGTAGTGATCGGCGATGGCTTTCATGGCCATGGAATCGGTGACGATCACCCCAGGGTAGCCCCACTCCTGGCGCAGCAGGTCGGTGAGGATGGCCTTGGAGAGGGTAGCCGGGTGCTGGGGATCCAGGGCGGGGTAGAGGATATGCGCGGTCATCAAGGCGGGGATCTGGGCTTCCACCGCCCGGCGAAAGGGGAGCAGCTCGAGCTGCTCCAGCGCTTCCAGGGGCTTGTCCACCCGGGGCAGGGCCAGGTGCGAGTCGAGGTGGGTGTCGCCGTGGCCGGGAAAATGCTTGGCGGTGGGGATCACCCCAGCGCTCTGTAGGCCGTTCGCCCAGGCCAGCCCCAGTGCTGCAACCTGCTCCGCGTCACCGCCGAAGCTGCGCTCCCCGATCACCGGGTTGTCTGGATTGGTGTTCACGTCCAGCGAGGGGGCATAGTTCCAGTTGACCCCCAGGGAGATCAGCCCCCGGCCCACAGCGGCCCCTATGGCCTGGGCGAGCTCGAGATCCCCCACCGCTCCCAGCGCCATCGCGGAAGGGGCTTCAGGTAGGTCCGAGGTGCGCAGTACCGCTCCGCCCTCCTGATCCATGGCGATCCAAGCCTGCGGCCCCAGCACCTCGCGGATCTCCTCCACCAGCCGGGCGACCTGTTCCCGGTTGCGCACGTTTTTGCGGAACAGACAGACCCCGCCGAAGCGGTAGCGCTCGAGGTAGCCCCGGGTGAGGTCGTCGAGGGAGGGGCCGGGAAGGTCTATGCCGATGAGTTTTCCAGCCAGTGCCGCATCCATGCAACTCAGGCTACACCTGGGGCTCGAGGCCCGGCCGGGGGAATCTGAGATTAAGGCTTTTGGGCTTGTTCCTGAGCCCATATTCGGTATCATGCGGACACCCTTAGGAGGCGTATGAACCACCGGTGGCTTTTAGTGTTTGGCCTCAGCATTGGGTTGATCGGGGTTCCCTCGGCCCTGGCCCAGCGCACCCTCGAGTTCGTCACCACCAACCTGCAGACCTTCGCCGATTTTTTTAATCCCCTGATGGAGCGCTTCCAGAAGGCCAATCCCGGCCTGAGCCTGAAGTGGACGGACCTGCCCCAGAATGCCATCCAGCAGAAGATTTTGGCCGGGGTCGCAACGGGAAACCCACCGGATGCCGTCCAGATGAACTCCGATCAGATCCTGGTGCTGGCGCAGCAGGGAGCCCTGCTGCCCCTCAACGAGCTGCTCCCCCCTGAAACCTTCAAGCTCTACCAAAAGCCTTCGCTGGAGGCGTTTACCTTTGAGGGCAAAATCTACGGCTTGCCAGACTATGCCAGCACCCGTATTGTGGCCTTCAACACCGAGATTTTGAGGAAGGCCGGGCTCGACCCCAGCAACCCCCCCAAGACCATTCCGGGGGTTATTGAGTGGGCCAAAACCATTAAGGACAAAACCGGGATCTATGGCTTCGCTCCGCTGATCTCGGGGGTGGATTTCCTCAAAACCTTCCAGGAGGCCGGGCTGCCGATCTTTGACGAAAAGCGGCGAAAGGCGGTGTTCAATAGCCCTGCCCACGTGGCCCTCCTGCAGCAGTATGTGGATCTGCGCAAAAAGGACTACTTCCCCGAGGATGTGATGCGCCGGGGGTTTACTGCAGCCTACGAGCTATACACCGCGGGAAAGCTGGGGATTATCATCATCGGCCCGCAGTTCATGCCTCGGCTCGAGAAGGATAACAACGCCGTTTGGAAGGTGACCACCGTAGCGCCTCATCCGGTGGGGGCGGGGCAGGTGGTGCAGGCCAGCACCTTTGCCTATGCTGTGCCCAAGGGGGTGCGCGACCCCAAAGCCGCGGCTGCGCTCGCGGCCTGGCTCACCGATGACCAAAACCAACTCCTTTTCTCCAAGCGCACCGAGACCACCTTTCCCACCACCGTCAAGGCGGCTCAAGACCCATACTTCAGCTCGGGTGGGGGCGACCTCAACGCCCAGGCCCGTCTGGCGGCGGCCAAGACCATGCGCCTGGGGCGCGATCTCAGCGTCTCGGTGCCCAACTCAGCGGCTTTGAACAAGGTGTTCAAGGACAACCTCGAGGCGGCCATCTTCGGGCAAAAATCCGCCAAACAAGCCCTGGACGACATTGTGAAGTTCTGGAATGCCAACCTGTGAGGTAGAGGTGCCCCGCGCATTGCGAAGCGTTGGTCTGGTGTTTTTGGGGGTATGGGTGGGGCTGGGGGCGTGGGCCCAGTCCCTGCCGATGGCCTCTGCCCCCGACGTGTACCAAGCCGCTCCTCCAGGGGCGATTCTGCCTCCCCCACAGGAGGCCCGCTACGGGCCTGGGGTGCTGGGGCTCGAGGGGTTATCCCTACAGCGCATCGGCAGCGCTCCCGAACTCGGCTGGGCCGTCCGCGACCTCAACTCGGAGATCCAAACCCGGCTGGGCTTCACCCTGTCCTCGGTGCCCCGCGACAAACCCCTGCGCATCGGCACCCTACAAGACCCCGATCTGGCCGCTGAAGCCCATTCCCGCAACCTCCTGCCCGACCGGCCCGAGGGGTACGGGCTGTGGGTAGACGCCCAGGGGGCGGCGGTGGTGGGGTACGACCCACTGGGGGCCTACCGGGGGATCCAAACCCTGCGCCAACTGCTGACCCCCACCGGATTTCGCTTTGCCCAGATCCGCGACTGGCCGCAATTGCCCTTGCGGATGGCGATGATCTACCTTGATAAAGACTCCCCTACGGTCAACAATGCCTTGATTCCCCTTCTGGCCAAGTATAAGTTTAGCCACCTGCTGGTGATGTGCGACTATGTGCAGTGGAACTCCACCCGCAACCTCTGGCATCCCAGCGGGGCCTCCAGGGCTGAGGCCGAGCGGGTGGCCCAGCTCATCCGCGAGTATGGGATGGAGCCGATTCCGCTGATCGAGACCTTAGGGCATGCCGGGTGGATGTTTTATGGCGGGCAGAACCGAGACCTTTGGGCTGACCCTGAGGCCCAAACCCCCTATGCCTACGACCCGCTCAACCCGCGCACCTACCAAGTGCTGCTGCCGGTGCTGAGCGAGGCGGTGGAGGTGTTCCGGCCTAAGTATGTCCATATTGGCCATGACGAGGTGGCCAACGTTAACCGTTTCCCTGCCACCCCCCAGGGCCTCGAGGCGGGGCTGCCCAAGCTCTTTGTAGAGGACACTCTGCGGCTGTACACCCACCTCAAGGGCCTGGGGGTGGGCACCATGATCTGGCATGATGTGGCCTTTGGCGAGGCTTATGGTGGGCAGATTGCTCCGCTGCTGCCCAAAGACATCCTGGTGACCTACTGGAACTACAGCCCTGCCACGGATTACCCGGCCCTCGGCGCGATTCGTGGGCAGGGCTTCGCGGTGGTCGGCAGCTCTTGGTACGAGCCGGGCAATGCCCAGAGCATGGCCCAGGCCGTGCTGAGGGCTGGGGGGGTGGGCTTATTGCAGACACGCTGGTCGGGGTATTTTGGCAACCTGAGCCTGCTGGGAGGTGAGGCGCGGCAGGGCTTGGCCTATCTGGGTGCGGCCAGCAGTGCTTGGAACCCCCTGGCGCCTGTCCCAGAGGATCTTCAGGCCCGTTACCGCGAGGCCTGGCGACCCGCCCCCTACACCCCCATCTCGGGTTGGCTGGTAGACCTGAGCCGGCTCGCCACCCGTAAGCTCAGCGACCCAGACGGGACCGGCTGGTTGGGGCGGGGACCTGATACCGATCTCTCCAACCTCCCCACCGGGGTACAGCGCTTCGGCGGGTATAGCTTTGCCCTCTCCAGGGCCCTCATGCTCAAGGGCTCCCGTGCGGGAACGGAGGATCTGCCGCAGACCCTGACCCTGCCCCTGGGGGTGGGGGCCAAGGCGATCGCCTTTCTACAGACCACCGGGTTTATCAGCAGCGTGCCCAAGGATGTGGTGGGGGCCTACACCTTTACTTATGCCGATGGAACCCGCCTGCGGCGGCCGCTCGAGTATGGCCGCCACCTGGTCTCCTGGACCGACGTAAGCGCCACCTCTTTGGAGTTGATCCCTGCCTGGCGAGGCAAGACCCCCAATGGTCTGGAGGTGGGCTTAAACACCTGGGTCTGGGTGAACCCCTATCCCGATAAGGTGATTCAAAGCATTACCCTCGAGAGCAGCGGCGGCCCGGCCAACCCGGTGCTGCTGGGCTTGAGCCTGTTGGATGGCGTACCGCCGGAGGCTCGGTGAACCTGGGGGGCCAGAGGAATCCGCGATGGGCTCGCACCCTGCTCATCGCCTATGGTTTCATGTTGCCGCTGCTGGGGGTGAAAGCGGTCTATACCTTTTGGCCGATTCTCTTCGGCACCTACCTGGCCTTCACCGAGTACAACCTTATCAGCCCACCCAGGTGGGTGGGGCTGCGGAACTTCGAGGAACTCTTCGGGGTTGGGGCGTTTGGGGGTCGGGGCCCCGACCGCGATTTCTGGTATGGCCTGATCAACTCGCTCAAGTACGTGCTGGTGGTCCCCCTGATTCAGATCCTCTCGATCGGCCTGGCCATGCTGGTGAACCGCCAGATCCCCCTGATTGGCCTCTTTCGTACCGCCTACTATGTGCCGGTGGTGACGAGTTTTGCGGTGGTGGGGTTGATGTGGGGGTGGATGTACAACGCCTTTGGGCCGGTGAACTTCATCCTGACCCGGCTGCACCTGTTGAATCCGGAAAACCCCAGCAGCCTGCTTTCCAACCCCGCAACCGCGCTCCTGGCGGTGATGTTTGTGACCCTCTGGAAGGGCCTTGGGTACTACATGGTGCTCTATCTGGCGGGGTTGCAGAGCATAGACCGTAGCCTCGAGGAGGCCGCCCTCATGGATGGTGCGAGCCGGTGGCAGGTGTTCCGACACGTTACCCTGCCGGGGCTGCGCCCCACAATTTTGGTGTGCAGCCTACTTTCCACCATTAGCGCCATCAAGGTGTTTGACGAGATCTTCGTGATGACCGGCGGTGGGCCCGCTGGAAGCACCTACACGGCGATGTTTTTCGTCTATAGTGCAGCGTTTCAAAACTTTCGCTACGGCTACGCGGCTGCCGCGGGGTTGGTGGTGGCGGGGGTGAGCCTGGGGTTGGGGTTGTTGAACTTTCGGCTGACTCGAGGAGGTCAGGCCTCGTGAAGAACCTCGAGGCCTCCCGCGTCCGCCGCAAGCGCTGGCGGGCCGCCCTGACCAATCTTTTGGTGTATGCCGTGCTGATCGCGGTGGCTGTGGTTTCGCTCTACCCCTTTTTGTGGACCCTGGTGACCTCGCTCGAGACCCAGGGGGGCATCTTCGAGTTCCCCCCCAAACTGCTCCCGCAGGCCCCTTCCTGGCGCAACTACGCCGCGGTGCTCGAGCTGGTCCCCCTGGCCCGGCAGTTCTTAAACAGCCTGATCCTCAGCTTTTTTGGGGTTTTCCTGAGCGTGCTGTTTTGCACCCTGGCGGCCTACCCGCTGGCCAAAATGGAGTTCCCAGGGCGCAATTTCATTTTCTACGCCATCCTGGCCACCTTGGTGCTGCCCAATGAGGCGGGGCTGATCGTCAACTACGTGACCACCGCCAAGCTGGGGCTGTTAAAGCCCGAACTGGGGGCGGTTGGCCAGTTCGCCGCGATTATCCTGCCGGCCCTGCCCAGCACGGTGGGGCTGTTCCTGATGCGCCAGGCCTACCTCTCGGTGCCCTCGGAGCTGCTCGAGGCCGCCCGGATGGATGGGGCTTCTGAACTCCTGATCTGGCGGCGCATTATGCTGCCGCTGGCTATGCCGACCATTGCCGCGTTTGGCATCTTGCAGTTTGTGGCGATCTGGAACAGCTTCCTGTGGCCGGTGATCATTCTGCGTGACCGTGAGCTGTACCCGCTGGCCGCAGGGCTGCTGGATCTGGCGGGGACCTTCGCCACCAACACTCGAGCGATCTCGGCTGGGGCAGTGATTCAGATCATCCCGATCCTGATCCTCTTCTTTGTGTTTCAGCGCTACTTCATGCGGGGCTTGGAGGGGGCGGTCAAGGGATAACCTAAGAGCCATGGAGACCATCAGTCTGCCCATCCACACCGAGCCCAGGCACTGGGAGGTCCTGGTGGTGGGGGGGGGTACTGCTGGGGCTATGGCGGCCATCTCCGCGGCCCGGGCCGGGGCCCGGACCCTGGTGGTGGAAGCCCTGGGCGCTTTGGGGGGCACCGGAACCAACGCCCAGGTCACCCCGCTGATGCGCAACGTGAGCGGTGGGGTCAACCTCAACCAAGGCCTGACCAACCAACTCAAACGGCGGTTGCGCGAACGTGAAGATGGGGCCATCGATCCGGGGGGGAACGACAACTGGTTCAACCCCGAGGGGATGAAGTATGTGCTCGAGCAGATGCTGCTCGAGGCGGGGGGGGAAGTCCTCTACCACACCCATTTCGTGGCGCCGGAGCTGGAGGGCCAGCGGGTTCGGGCCATCGTTGTGCACAACAAAAACGGGCTGGTGCGGTTGCAGGCCCATACCTTTATTGACGCTACCGGGGACGCCGACCTGGCGGTGCGGGCGGGTGCCCCTTTTCAGGCCGGGGATGAGACCGGGCTGCATCAGGCCTTGAGCCTGCGCTTTTTGCTGGGGGGCGTGGATACCGAGCGGCTGAGCGCTTTTTTGCGGCGGTGGGGTCAGCCGCAAGGGAGCCCGCAGTTCATGCATTTTTGGATGGTTTGGGACAAAGGCTCGAGCCTGGAGCCGCTGTTTCGCCAAGGGGTGGCGGAGGGGTTGCTGTGGGAGCGGGATGGGGACTACTTTCAGGGCTTCAGCGTGCCGGGTATGCCGGGGGTGATCAGCTTTAACTGCCCCCGCCTGGCCGCCGAACTCAACGATGGGGCCGAGGCCTGGACGCTCTCGCGGGCTCAGGTAGACGGCAGGGCCGCGATTGAGCGGCTGATTCGCTTCTTGCAAAAGTACTTTGAGGGGTGTGAGCGGTCTTTCCTGGCCAGCTACGCCCCGATGGTGGGTGTGCGCGAGACCCGGCGGATTGTGGGGGAATACCTCTTGAGCCTCGAGGACATCCTCTACTGCCGGACCTTCCCCGACGCCATCTGCCGCAACCACTACCCTGTGGATATCCACACCCCCAGAGGGCAGAAATTGCTTCATGAGCGCTCGGGTAACCTGCCCTATTTTGCGCCGGATGCCTACCATGAGATTCCCTACCGCAGCTTGATTCCCCTTGGCCTGTCCAACGTGCTGGTGCCGGGGCGCTGCGCCAGCGCCACCTTCGAGGCCCAGTCGGCGATTCGGGTGCAGCAAAACTGCCACAGCATGGGCGAGGCGGCGGGCCTGGCGGCGGCCTGGTGCGCACAGGAGGGGCTCGAGGTGCGGGGGGTGGATGGGGTCAAGCTGCGCGGGGCCCTGCGGGCTCTGGGGGCCTACCTTTAGCTCCCGGAGGATCGTCGGTGCTGCGCGATGCCCTCGAGGGCTTGGGGGTTTTCTAAGGCCGAGAGGTCTCCGGGGGCTTGCCCTAAAAAGGCTGCGCGGATCACCCGGCGCATCACCTTGGCATTGCGGGTTTTGGGGAGATCGGCCACAAAAAGCAGCCGCTCCGGCTTAAGGGCCTTGCCCAGCGCATGGGTAATCTCCTCGGTGATGGCCTGCTCCAGGGCAGGGCTGGGGGTATGCTCAGGCTTGAGCACCACAAACACCACCACCGCTTCCCCTTTGACCTCGTGGGGTATCCCGATGGCCGCGGCCTCCTTCACGGCTGGGTGGCCTACGGCTGCGCTCTCGTACTCGGCTGGCCCCACCCGTTTCCCCGCTACCTTGAGGGTGTCGTCGCTGCGGCCCTGGATGAACCAATGCCCATCCTCATCCAGCAGAGCCCAGTCCCCATGAACCCAGGCGTTGGGAAAGCGGCTCCAGTAGGTCTCGAGGTAGCGCTCAGGGGCTCTCCAAAAGCCTTTGGTCTGGCCCGGCCAGGGGGCCAGGATGGCCAGCTCCCCCACCTCACCCCGCACGGGGTTCCCTTCGGCATCGAGCACCTCGGCCCGCATCCCCGGAATTGCGGTGTTGAACCCCATGGGCTTGATGGGCCGCCAGGGGGTGCACCCCAGGATCCCTCCCCCGATCTCGGTGCCCCCGGAGTAGTTGATGATGGGCAGCCGGCCCTTCCCCACGGTGTGGAAAAACCACAGGTAGGGCTCGAGGTTCCAGGGTTCACCGGTTGAACCCAGAACCCGCAGCCTCGAGAGATCATGCTGCTGGACGGGGGATGGACCCTGCGGCAGCAGGGCCCGCACCAGCGTGGGGGAGAGGCCCAGGTGGGTTATGCTGTGCCGCTCGCACAGGGCCCACAACCGGTCGGGGCCCGGGTAGTCCGGCGCCCCCTCGTAGAGCACCACCGTGGCCCCCACCGTAAGCCCCCCCAAGATGGCCCAGGGGCCCATCATCCAGCCCAGATCGGTGAACCAGAAGAGCCGGTCACCGACGCGTAAATCAAAACACTGGGCCAGGTCCTGGGCGGCCTTGAGGGGAAATCCGGCGTGGTAGTGCACGGTTCCCTTGGGTTTGCCGGTGGTGCCCGAGGTATAGAGCAGCATGAAGGGCTCCATGCTGTCGCAGGGGATGGGGACAGGCCCAGGAGAAGAGGAGCCGGGGCCCTCACCCCAGGCCACCTCGCCCGCAGCCAAAGGAACATCGCCGAAGCGGCGGATCACCAGCAGGGTTTTTACGCTGGGAGCCAGCTTGGCAGCGGCTCGAGCCTGTTCGAGCAAGGCCACCCTCGAGCCCCGCCGGTAAAACCCATCGGCGGTGATCAGCAGCCTGGCCTCGGCATCGTTCAGCCGGGTAGCCGCGGCCTCAGCCGCATAACCGGAGAAGATGGGCACCACCATGGCCCCTAAAGCCGCCACTGCCAGCACAGCCACCGCGGTTTCGGGCAGCATTGGGAGGAAGAGCCCTACCCGGTCGCCCGGACGGATCCCCAGCGCGCTCAGATCGCGCTGGGCTGCTTGAATTGCCTCGGCCAGCTCGGCAAAGCTCAGGCTGCGCTGGCGGCCCTCTTCCCCTTCCCAAATGAGGGCCGGGGCTTCCGGGCGTTCGCGCAGGTGGCGAAACACCGCATTGTGGGTGAGATTGAGCTGGCCCCCCACAAACCACTGGGGCCACTGAGGTCCCTCGGGGGTTTCTAAGACGGCGGAATAGGGCCTACTGAACTCTACCCCCAGCAGCTCGAGCGTCGCTTCCCAAAAGGCCGCGGGGTGATCCAGGCTATACGCGTAGAGGGCTTCATAGCTGTTTAGCTTGAGGCGCTGGAGCAGGGCTTCAACATGGCTACCCCGTTGGTAGGCCTCGCTTGGAAACCAGACCGGCTCATGCATAAGGGTGGCCTTAGTCTAACCCAAAGCCCACGCCGAGGAGTTGGGCCGCAGCGAATAAAAAAAGGCGGGCCACTGGGCCCGCCCATAAAGATACCAGGCTAGACCTTGGCCTTTTCGCGGCTTGTGGGCAGGGTGGCGTGCCCGATGGCCTTCTCGCTATCCACATCGAAAGCATGCAGCTTGGAGGTATCCACCAGAAGCTCCACACTGTCGCCGGGCAGCACCATGGCATGGCCATCCACCTTGGCCGTGACCATCCCACCCATCACGTCCACGTGGATCTCGGTATCGGCACCCAGGGGTTCGACCACCTCGACCTTGCCGCGTACCACGTTGTTGTCCTCGGGGATTGGAGTCCAGCCCTTGTGGCCCAGGTGTTCGGGGCGGATCCCCATCCAGACCTCTTTGCCGTTGTAAGCCCGCAGGTTGGTCGCCAGGGTGGGGTTGGCCCGAACCTTGAAGCCCTCGCCGGTGAAATAGACGTGCTCGCCCTCGGTCACGACCCTCGAGCGGATGAAGTTCATGGAGGGCGAACCGATGAACCCAGCCACGAACTTGGTCTCGGGGAAGTCGTAGAGGTTGAGCGGGGAATCTACCTGCAGCACCTCGCCGTCCTTCATCACCACGATGCGGGTTCCGAGGGTCATGGCCTCGACCTGGTCGTGGGTCACGTAGACCGTGGTTACCCCCAGCCGGCGCTGCAGCTTGGAGATCTCGGCCCGCATCTCCACCCGCAGCTTGGCGTCGAGGTTGGAGAGGGGCTCGTCGAAGAGGAACACCTTGGGCTCGCGCACGATGGCCCGGCCCATGGCCACCCGCTGGCGCTGCCCACCCGAGAGCTCGCGCGGCTTGCGCTGGAGCAAGTGGTCAATCTTGATGATCCGAGCAGCCTCCTTGACCCGGCGGTCAATCTCGTCCTTGTGTACCTTGCGCAGCCGCAGGCCGAAGGCCATGTTTTCGTAGACGTTCATGTGGGGGTAGAGGGCGTAGTTCTGGAAGACCATGGCGATGTCCCGATCCTTGGGGGGGACATCGTTGACCAAGCGGTCGCCGATGAAGAGCTGGCCCTCGGTGATGTCCTCGAGGCCCGCGATCATCCGCAGGGTGGTGGTCTTCCCGCAGCCCGAAGGGCCCACGAACACCACGAACTCACCGTCTTCGGTCTCGAGGTTGAAGTCCTTGACCGCTGTGACCTTACCGCCGTAGCGCTTGTACACGTGCTCGAGCTTGATTTTTGCCATTTGGCCCTCCTTGGGCAGTACCCGCTTCCCGCGCTGTGAGTCCTGAGGCAGGCCCATCGGGGAGTGCTAGGGGTACGGAATCAGTCTAAGCAGTGGGGCCATGAGGAATCAATAGCTGACCCAACAAGCGGTGTGTTACTGCATATTCTCGACCAGAGCCTGTCCGAACTGGCTGCACTTGAGCAGGGTGGCGGCCCGTCCCTCGGCCACCATCAGCCGGTGGAAATCGTAGGTGACCCGGCCCTGGGCGATGGTCTTGGAGATGGCGTGAAGGATTAGGTCGGCGGCCTCAGTCCAGCCCAAGTAGCGCAGCATCATCTCGCCGGAGAGGATCACCGAGGAGGGGTTGACCTGATCTTTGCCCGCGTACTTGGGGGCGGTGCCGTGGGTGGCCTCGAAGACCGCATGTCCGGTGTAGTAGTTGACGTTGGAGCCTGGGGCGATGCCAATCCCACCCACCTGCGCCGCCAGGGCGTCGGAGATGTAGTCGCCGTTGAGGTTGGGGGTAGCGATCACGCTGTACTCCGCCGGACGCAGCAGGATTTGCTGGAGGAAGTTGTCGGCGATCATGTCTTTGATCACGATGGGTTTTCCGGTTTTGGGGTTGTTGAAGGTCTGCCAGGGGCCGCCCTCCAGGTCGCTCGAGCCATACTTCTCCTTGGCCAGCTGGTAGCCCCAGTCGCGGAAAGCCCCCTCGGTGAACTTCATGATGTTGCCCTTATGCACCAGCGTTACCGAGGGCAGGTCGTTGGCGATGGCATAGTCAATGGCCGCCTCTACCAGCCGGTAGGTGCCCTCCTGCGAGATCGGCTTGATCCCGATCCCAGCGGTCTCAGGGAAGCGGATCTTGCCGTAGGCTTTGGGGAAGCTGCTCCTGAGGAACTCGAGCAGTTGCTTCACCTCAGGGGTGCCCGCGGCCCACTCGATCCCAGCATAGATGTCCTCGGTGTTTTCTCGGAAGATGACCATGTTTACCAGCTCGGGGTGGCGCACCGGGCTGGGCACCCCCTCAAACCACTGCACCGGGCGCACACAGGCGTAGAGATCGAGCTCCTGGCGCAGGGCCACGTTGATGCTGCGGATCCCCCCGCCTACCGGGGTGGTCAGGGGGCCTTTGATGGCGACTAAGTATTCCCGGATGAACTCCAGGGTTTCCTCAGGCAGCCAGACCACCTCGCCATAGACCGCATTGGCCTTATCCCCGGCGTAGATCTCGGCCCAGGCAATCTTGCGCTTCCCACCATAGGCTTTTTCAACCGCTGCATCCAGTACGGGCTGTGAGGCTCGCCAGATGTCCGGGCCAGTTCCGTCCCCTTCAATAAAACCAATGATGGGGTGCTCGGGGACGTGCAGTTTGCCGTTTTCGACCGAGATCTTCTCGCCCTGCGGAACTTGGATATGCTTGTAAGCCATAGCGGTACGAGCATAACAATGCAAAAGACCAAACGCAAAAGCTCGAGACCTCTGCTGAGTGGACCTCAAGCCCTCGAGCTACCACCGCACCTCATAGAACCCCCGGCCAATCAGGGTGTTGCCCTCCACGGTCGAGTAGGAAAGCCCTGAACCAAAGCGCTGGGCCAGGCGACCCATGAAGTTGCTCAGGCTCTTGGCTAGGTCTCTGGAGAACTTGGCATCGGCCTGATTGCCGATGGTTTGGGGCAGCATCTCGCCAATTTGGGCCGCGCTCATGCTCAGGGCTGCCCCACCATCGTTGAAGCTATAGCCCACCGCGTTGGCCGGGATGCGTACCCGGAACTTCTGATAGTTGGGGTCGGTTTTCCAGGTAGGGCCGTTGGCGGCAGCGAGTGCGCTGGTGCTGGTAGCGATAACCATGCGAGTGGCTTCCACCTTGTAGTAGAGCTTGCCGATGGATCCAAGCTGCACTGCCTTGAACTCTCCTTGCGGGGGCAGCACCTTAAACCCACCCTGACCTTGGGGGGTGGCGAAGGCCGCCAGGTTTTGCAGCAGCCCCAGCAGGTTGGCTTCTGCAGTGGCCGGGTCTTTGACCTCGAGGTACACCAGAAGGTGCCCGAGCACGTCTGAACTGCGCCCATCCGGCGCCGGGGGTGGTCCCTGCACATTGACGGTAGCGTAGCGGCTGCCAAACGCGGAAAGGTCTAGGTTGACTTTAGCCCCCAACTCCTGGGCGATAGCACTGAGGTAACGGGATAGCTTGGCCAGGTCAAGGATTCCGGTGGAGACCGATAGCCCCTGGGGTAGCTCACCCGCGTCGTAGGGCTGCCCTTGCGGTAGAAAAAAGCTGGCAAAGGCGGCATCGGGGGCGGGGTTGACCTCGAGGCGGGTTTCTGAGGTGTATCCCCCTTCGGTCAGCTTGAGGGCAAAGCTGAAACGCCGAATCACCCGGGCGGCCCCATTGGTGCGGGGAGGAAGCTGCAAGGACTGGATCAGGTTTTGGGGGGGAGCGCCCCAGATCAGGAAGTCTCCGGAGATCGGAGCCTGTAGACCGCGCTTATTCTGCAGAAACAACCGAGCAATTCTGGGGGTGGCGATGAACACTAAGTCCCGGCTAAACCCGGTTAGCGCGTCCTTGTCCCCTCCCACCATCCAGCCCGCTTGGGGCTTGAGGCCTTTGGTATTCTTGCGGATGAGATTCATGGCCGCGGCGTTGGGCCGGGCGATCAGAAAGAAGCCATCAGGGTATAGGGCCACCGCGGCTCCGCCCGCAAAGGTTCCTACCAGGTCAGCATCGCTCCCTGCCTCCTTGCGTACCTCTCCCTTTAGCAGGGCTTCCATCCCGCTTTCCTTCCAGTCGGCGGCGATGCCCTTGAGGTAGCGGCTGTTGCTCAAATTGCCCAAGGAAACCCCTGCCACCGCGCCCGGTGGGGCCAGCGAGAGCAGGGATTGGGCCAGGCTCGAGCCAAGGAGCAGGATCAGCAGGGCTAGGAATCGGAGCATAGGCCCATGGTACTGGGTTGTGTCAGGGCAAAGGGGCAAATCTGAACCTGGCCGGGCCACCCCCCGCAGGGCCCAGCTTAGAAGCTGCCGGAACCGCTGGCGTTATATGTAAAGGTTCCGCTGTTGCAGCCGGTGTAGGTGAGCTCGAGGAAATTCCCCAGCCCATCGTCGAAGCGGATCTTGCCAGCGATGGGGCCAGCGGTGCAGCTCGAGTTGAACTTGAGGTCGCTCACGGTTTCGTTGAGGACAAACTCGCCCAAGGCCAATGTGCCCCGCAAGTTGAGGGTTCCTGCATCAAAGCGGTCGAGGTTGCCGTCGTTTTCGGGAATGTACGAGCCGGTGAACCGCAGGGAGCCGTTCCAGGTTTTGTCCGCCACCCCGTTGTTGAAATGGGTCAAGGCCACGCTGAACTGGTAGTCCACGCTGGCGCTTGCCGAGGTGACCCCGACCGTTACCTCCCAGTTATCCACCATGCGAAAAAGCTGAGGGCCTTTGTTCCCTCCGCCTTTATTGGCGTAGAAATCGAAGCGGAGATCGGTGGCCTTGGAGGTAAAGCCGCTCTGGGGGTCGTTGTCGTTGGCATCGTTGATGCTCACGTTACCGTTGGTCACCTGAATGAACAGCAGCTTATCCTCGGTGCAGTCCTGGAAGCTGGCCTTGAAATTGACCGGGATACCGTCCTGGTCCTTATCGCTATTGGCTGGAGCGCTTACACTACAGGTGCCACCCAGATAGCTCTGCTTTAGGGTTTGGCCCACCGCGCCCTTCCCGCCTCCGCGTAACCCGCTCACCAGTGCGCTGCCCAGATACGGGGCCACCGTCTTGAGGTCGTTGGCCTGAGCTTGCGTGAGGGGCTGGCTACCTACCGAGGGCGTGCTGCCGCAGCCCGATAGCACCAACAGGAGCAGGGCTGAACTCCAGCTCCAGACTGCGAGGTTTTGTGACCGCATATACCCACCTCCCCACTTAGGGAGGATAGCCGGTCTTTTCCGGGGGGCACAACCTCGAGCCCCCTTAGGTAAACGTTTCGTGAAGAAGAAAATGAGTATCCACAGGATGCCGAGAAGCCCATAGAATAACCCGGTGCGTCTTCGATTTACGCTTGGCAGCGGGCTGGCCCTTCTGGTCAGTGGAATTATCGGGGCTGCACCGGGAGGCGCGATCCCGCAATGGGGCACAGAGTTTGGGGTTAGCCGTGAAATTGCCGGGTACTTCAACCTGCTCTTTGTGGGGGGGTTGCTGGGAACCTTTCTGGGGAGCCGGATGCGCCACCGCCACCCCTGGTTGTCGCTGGCCTTGATTGCCGAGGGGGCGGGGCTTTTGTTGGTAGCGCTTACACCCCAATTCAAGGGCATTTTGGCGGCTGCCCCCTTCCTGGGATTGGGGCTGATGGTCTGTAATTTTCACAGCAATACCTTGCCCGCTGAGCTATACCCGGAAGGGCGCCTTACCGTGCTCAATCGCATCAACGCCATGTTTGGGGTGGGATCTGTGTTGGCTCCGTTGCTGGTGACGCTGCTGCCCTGGCGGGTTGGGTATGCGTTGTTCGCTCTGCTGGCCCTCATCACCGCTGGGTTGCTGTGGCAGGCCCCCCCGCCGCAGCTCGAGACCCACTCCAACCGGCCTCAGGCGCACCCCACCCTGCTCCCGCTGATCCTCCTGACCTTGGTGGCCTATGTGGCGCTCGAGGTGGTCCTGGCTACTTTCTCCGGAATCTACCTGCGCCACCTGGGGTATGACCCCCGCCTGGTGGGGATTTTGCTTTCGTTGCACTGGATTGCCTTCTCGCTGGGCCGGGTAACCCTTTCTGGGTTTATTGCCCAGCGAACCCTAAGCCGTTTGGGTGTTCTGCTGGCCCTTACGCTTGGGGTTATAGGGGTTTATTTTGTGCCTGGGCTGGCCTTTTTGTTTCCGCTGGCTGGATTCTTGATCAGCCCGACTTTTCCCACCCTCTATGGCTTTACCCACCAGCGGGTGGGGTATTTTGCGCTGGCCTATGTGTTCTATTTCTCTTCGGTGGGGGCCAACCTGATTCCGGCGGCTTTTGCCCTGCTCCCGGTCTCGGCGATTCCCCTGGGTATCCTGGGGATTATGCTGCTCCTGATCCTCTTGATCCAGCTCTTGCGGAGGCAAAGTGAAGCCACTCAGCGCCCTGCTCTTTGATCTTGATGGCACCCTGGTAGATACCGACCGCCTGCATGAGCAGGCCTGGCTCGAGGCCCTGGCCTCTTACGGCATCCGGGCCGATCACGCCTACTACCAAACCCATGTGAGCGGGAGGCTCAATCCCGATATCGTAGCCGACGTCCTGCCCCAGCTTTCTGGGGCCGAAGCGGCCGCTTTTTTGCAAGGCAAGGAGGAGCGCTTTCGCCAACTGGCCCAGGGGTTGCTCCCGACCAAAGGCCTGGCCCGCCTTTGGGATTGGGCACAAGCCAAAGGGCTGCGGCTGGGTTTGGTCACCAACGCCCCCCAAGCCAACGTAGAACACCTCATCGCAATGCTGGGTCTCGAGTTTGCCGTGAGGGTGGTTGCCGAGGAGCTTGGGGCCGGCAAGCCTGACCCACTGCCCTACCGCACAGCGCTACAGGCGCTGGGGGTGGCTCCAGAAGCCGCGCTTGCCTTTGAGGACTCCCCCTCGGGGGTGCGCTCGGCGGTAGGGGCGGGCATTCGCACTGTTGCCCTTCGCACCGGGCACGCCCTCGAGGGGTTAGAAGCGGCTGGGGCGACGCTGGTCGTTGCTGATTTCGAGGATCCCAAACTGTGGGATTGGCTGGAGGATCTGGAGCGGTAGCCAAGCCTGATACCGGATTCAAGCGGACCGAATCCGGTATTACTGGGGGTTGGAGCCCCCCCCGCTGGCCTGCTGGTCTTGAAGCTTCGCCTCGATCAGGGCAACCCGTGCGGGGCGTTGAAGCTGAAGGTAGAACTCATGGAGATACTCCAGCGAGATCACCGGTACGCTGATCCCCAGGTATTCCTGGGTACGCCGCTGGAGCTTGAAATCTGGGGCTCGGTGCCAGCTTCCGTCCACGCTTTGATACTCGAGGTCCCCCATCACCTCAACCACCACCCCTTCAATCCGATACTGGGCCAGATACGAGCGCATTAACCGCACCCCCAGGTGCAGGCCCGGCGGATAGACTTGATAGGCCTGCAGCAGCCGCGAGAGGGCATCGGCTCCGGAGCGATCGGTTTGAAGGTCAATGTCCTTAGGCACCACCGGCAGGCCGTAGAGGGCCAGGGCCAGACTTCCGCTGATCGCCCACTCCACCCCTTGGTCCAGGGTGTGCAGCAGTACCCTAAGGGCCGCGGTGATCTTATCCGGAAGGAGGATCATAGGGCATATCGCTCAAAGGCTTCGGGCTGAAAATGGCATCCCTCGAGGTCCCCCCAATACAGCCAGCCCTCGCGCAGGGCGGGGAAGTTGCAGAAGCCCCCCTCGGCTTTGAGGTGGAAGGCCAGCTCGTTGGGCGCACTGACCCCCCCCTGGAAGGCCAGCAGCGCGGTTTGATAGGCGCCAAAGCTCGAGAGGGCCTGTGATCCCAGCATCACCCCTTTACCCGCCGCCCTGGCCCGCTCGAGCATCTGCAAACTGGCCGTGTAGCCGCTGCGGGCAGGTTTGATGTTGAGGATATCGAAGGTGTTGAGCTCGAGCTCGCGCTGCAGGTCGCGCAGGGTAAAGGCCGAATCGTCAGCGATGATGGGGAGGAGGCCCTTTGCCCGCAGGGCTTGCCGGGCCGAGACCTGCTCGATGGGCAGGGGCTCTTCCACATAGAGCAGCCCCGCTTCCGCCCAGGTTTTTAGGTATTCGGAGGCTTGGTCGGCCTTCAGGGTCTCGTTGGCATCAGCGTACAGCTCGATCTCGGGAAAGCTTTCGCGCAGGGTTTGTAGCCGCTGGAGGTCGCCCTTTAGATCGCGCCCTACCTTGACCTTGAGCACCCGTACCCCGGCCTGATAGACCGCCTGGGCATCGGTCAGCATCTCGGCCTCATCAGCGATGCCCAGGATGTAGCTGACCCGCACCCGATGCTGCTGGGGCCGCAGCACTTGAGGGAGCTCCTGCCCCTCGCTGTGGGCCCAGGCTTCCCACAGGGCGATATCCAGCCCACCTTTGGTGGTGAGGTGGCCTGGAAAGCCGTTCAGCACCTGCTGAACGGCCTCGGTATCCTCGGCTTCCAGACCCAGCAATTGCGGGGTCAGGTAGTCCAGCGCCGCCCGCACGGTACTCACCGTCTCGCCGTAGATGGTGGGGCGGGGGGGGATCTCAGCCCGACCGATCGAGCCATCGGAGAGCTCGACCTCGAGCAGCAGGTGTTCCAAAGCGGCCAGCTCGGAGGACTTGCCCCAGCGCAGCGCGGCTCGCAGCGGAAGGCGAAACGGACGGGGGGTGATGCGCTTAATGACAGCCATAACTTGTGAATGCCGCAAGCCCTATAGGGAAGAGAACCTATGCCGTACAAACCGAGCAGATTACAGAATAAACCCTCACCAGGTCTTGCCAGTCTACACCGCTTCCTGCCGGGCGATCTGCGCGACCAGCCCTCGGATGGCCTCGGCCTCTTGGTCCAGGCTGAGGGCTTCGGTATCGAGAAACAGCGCGCGCGGTGAGCCCTGTAGTGCCCTGCGAGCCCCTGCGGGGTCGTAGTTTTTGCGCTCCTCGGCCACAATCTTGAGCTTAGCGGTGAGCTCCGCAATGGGCACCTTCCAGCCCAAGGCTTCCTGAAGCTCGGCTTGGCTCAACACCCCCTGGGCCAGCTCGCGCAGGGTGGCCAGGTCGCTGTGCTCGAGCCGCACCCGGTCAAAGCGGTCGGCCCGCTCCAGAAGCCGGGCTAGCCGGGTCAGATCGCGGGCCTCGAGCACCACAAAATGGCTCTTGGGTAGGTGCTCCAAGGCGTAGCGCACCTCCTCCTCCCCCCGCAGCCCGTCGAAAAGCAGGGGCCAGTCAGGCTCGGTTCTAGCCTTGGTTAGGGCCTGGGCTACCCCGCCGGGATATTCCTGGCGGAAGCGGCGGGTCAGAGCAAAGCGCTCGGTTCGGTCCAGGCTTGCGTCGGATGGATGGCCAAACAGGGGGAGCACATAGCGATCCACCACCGCACGGCGATCGGGCAGTGCGGGGTAGGAAAGCGCGTTCAGTAGGCTGCTTTTGCCCACGCCGGTAAGGCCCACCAGCACCAGCAGAGGCAGCTCGGGGAGCGGTTGTGCGGTAGCTGGAGCGATCTCGCCGGGCAGGTAGAGCGGGTGGGACATGGGCCTCATCTTATCCAACCGCGACGGATTAGAGCAGCGGCTGAGCCGGAGGGTTTATACGTTATAAACAGATAAATAAGCTGAAGTATGATAAAATGTGAAAATGGGCCCATCGGTAAAACTCCACAAGACCCTTGTGGGACGCGGAGCTGCTTCGAATCCGAGCCCTCGTTTTGAGCGTTTCCAGGCTAGCCTTGACCCGACCGATGACTACTTCGAACCGCAGGACTTGAAAACCGAGACCCACTATTTTCACGACCGTACCCGCAGCCTAATCACCTACAACGATTCCCCGGATATTGGGTTCCGGGCTTCTGCGAACCCCTATCGAGGCTGTGAGCATGGCTGCGCCTATTGCTATGCCCGTCCCACCCACGAGTACCTGGGTTTCTCCGCGGGGCTGGACTTTGAGAGCCGCATTCTGGTCAAGCTCGAGGCCCCCGAGCTCCTGCGCAGGGAGCTTTCGGCCAAGGGCTGGCAGCCTCAGCCGGTAGCCTTCAGTGGGGTGACCGATATCTACCAGCCGGTAGAGCGGCGGCTCGAGCTAACCCGCCGCTGCTTGGAGGTGTTTCTCGAATTTCGCAACCCAGTTGCGCTCATTACCAAGAACTACCTGGTGACCCGCGATCTGGACTTGCTCAGAGAACTCGCCCAGTTCCAGGGCGTCGCCGTAACCCTTTCGCTGACCACCCTCGACGAGGAACTCCGGCGGGTCATGGAGCCCCGCACTTCCTCGCCCAAGCGCCGCCTCCAGGCCGTAGAGCTGCTGGCCAAGGCCGGGGTTCCGGTGGGGGTACTCAATGCGCCGATCATCCCTGGCCTCACCGACCGGGAAATCCCGGCCCTGGTACAGGCGGCAGCAGATGCCGGTGCGAGCTGGGTGGGGTACAACATCCTGCATCTGCCCTATGGGCTCAAAGATCTCTTTGTGGACTGGCTGCAGCGCCACTTCCCTGACCGAGCCAACAAGGTCTTGGGGCGCATCCGAGACGTGCGGGGAGGCCAGCTCAACGATCCCCGATTTGGCTACCGCATGGTGGGGGAGGGCCCCTACGCGGAGCAGATTCGTGCCCTGCACCGGTCGGCCTGCCGCAGAGCCGGGCTGCCCAGGGCCAGACCCCAGCTCAGCACCGAGCATTTCCGGGTGCCTGGGCAAGCCGTTCAGCCAGGGCTTTTTGATCCAGACCCCAGGGTACGATAGGCGGCGTGGATGTCTTGAAGCTCTACCGTGAGACCGGGGCCTACCTCGAGGGCCACTTTCTGCTGCGTTCAGGGCTGCATAGCCCCAAGTTCTTACAGTCCACCACGCTGATGCAGCACCCCATCTACGCTGAAGCCATCGGGGAGGCTTTGGGGGAACTTTTCGATGACCTGGACCTCGATTTCGTGATCGGCCCGGCTATGGGTGGGGTGGTGCTGGCTTTTGTGACCGCTAAGGCCCTAGGGGTGCGGGCCCTGTTCGCCGAGAAAGAGGGGGAGGGCCAGATGGGGATACGAGAAGGGCTCACGCTCCACCCCGGTGAGCGGTTTTTAGCGGTCGAGGATGTGGTGACAACGGGCGGATCGGTGCAAAGGGCTATCCGAGCGGCCGAAGCGAAAGGGGCCAGATGTGTGGCGGTGGGGGCCATCATTGACCGCAGCCAAGGGGTTGATTTCGGGGTGCCCTTTAAGGTCCTCACGCGCCTCGAGTTTCCCACCTATGCCCCTGAGGACTGCCCTTTGTGCTCCCAGGGGGTGCCCTTACAGGAGGTGTGAGCCAAGAGGATGCCCAGAGGTGGGGTTTTCGCGTAGGCTGTTGGGTATGTTGAGCGACTGGCGTTGGGGCCTGGGGTTGGGGGGCGGCCTGCCCCTTTGGTTTCCGGGCTTGCGCTCGGTGATCTGGAAGCTGCTGCTCTGCTTGTGGTTTGGCTCCGCGGTGGCCTTAGCCCAGGCCCCTGCCGAGATTGCCCGCCAGGCGGTGCAGGACTGGCAAGCCGGAAAGTACAGCCTGGACCCTGCTCAGGCCATCGGCAAATCCCCCGAGGAGGCCATCAAGCTGCTCGAGCGCAGCATAGCCTTTGCTCCGCCGCCCTCTGGGCTTTCGGTCAATTTGGGTGAGCCGCAAGTCCAGGCCACCCCAAACGGCACCCTGGTGCGTTTTCCCGCCGCGGTAGGAACCCTGGGGGGCGAGGTGCGGGTCACCTTGCGGGCTGGGGAGGTCACGCGTATTTCCTTTATTCCCCAAGGTGGACAGCTGCCCGGCTGGATTCGCAGCCCGGTGGCCTGGACGCTATTTGTGGGGATTACGTTGGCGTGGTTGTGGTTGCTGCGCGGCCGTACCCCCTTGGGCCGCTGGTGGCGCGAGGGCTGGGCCCTGGTGCGGGAACACCGCCGAACCTACCTGGGGCTCAACCTGCTGCTGTACGGCCTTTACATCCTGGGCTCGGTGCTGGCATACACTGAGCCCCGGTTGGTGCGGTTGCTCCAGGAGATGGTAGGGGGTGCTCTGGAGCAGGTCGGGATAGGGGGTGCGGCGACCGCAGGGCCCCTGGGGTTGGCCTTGGTGATTTTCTACTGGAACCTGACTCGAGGCCTCCTCCTGACCACGGCCCTTCCGGGGATGGCCCTGGGAATTCCGGCCCTGCTGATCAATGCGGTGCGCTATTTCATCTTTGGTTTTGCTTTGAGCCCGGTAGCCCTCCCGACCGGGGCCTTCATCGCTCACATTCCCACCCTGATCATCGAGCTGCAAGCCTATATTTTGGGCACGTTTGGTGGCCTGGTGCTCTTGAACAAGGTGATGAAAGGGGAGGGGTATCGGGCTGGGATCCGGGCCCTGGCCCTGGCCACCTATTTGGGGACCTTCTTCTTGCTGATTGGGGCTTGGTACGAAGCCTTTGAGGTGCTGTATTTGGTGCGCTAAGCCATGTCGCTGACCCTATTGATCCCTGAGGGAGAATCCCAAGCCCAATCCCTCGAGCGGCAGGGGGGGGCCAAGGTTGCGGTGCTTGGGGCGGGGGCCTGGGGCACGGCCCTGGCCCTGCTGGCTTCGTCCAAAGGGGTGCCGGTGAGCTTGTGGGCGCGGCGGCCTCAGCATGCCCAGGCCATGCAGGAGGAACGGCAAAACCGCGAATACTTGCCGGGAGCCCTCTTCCCCGAAAGCCTCCACCCCACCGCCGAGGCCGAAGAGGCCCTGCATGAGGCCCGCTTGGCGGTGGTTGCCCTGCCCTCCAAAGCGATCCGGGAAACGCTGGGCTGGCTGCCCAGGGCTGCAGCGTATGTCTCGGTCACCAAGGGCCTGCAGTTTACCGACCATCACCTCCTCCGCATGAGCCAGGTGATCGAAGAGGTCACGGGGGTAGGCCGGGTCGCGGTGCTCTCGGGGCCCAATCTGGCCGATGAAATCGCCCGGTTCTTGCCTGCCGCAGCTGTGGTGGCCTCCCGCGACCCTGAGCTGGCCTTGCAGGTGCAGCAGGTCTTCTCTGGGGCCAGCTTTCGGGTCTACACATCTTCAGATGTGATCGGGGTGGAATTGGGGGGAGCGCTCAAGAATGTGATCGCTCTGGCAGCGGGTATGGTGGATGGCTTGGGTTTAGGCGACAACGCAAAAGCCGCACTCATCACCCGGGGCTTGCGGGAGATCATTCAGTTTGGGGTGGCCCAAGGGGCCAGTGAGGCCACTTTCATGGGTTTGTCGGGCCTGGGTGACCTGATTGCAACCGCCAGCAGCCCCCTCTCGCGCAACCGCAACGCAGGGGAACGCATCGTTAAGGGGGAGACCCTGGCCCAACTGCAAGCGCAAAAAAATGTGGTCGAGGGCATCTACACGGTCCGGGCGTTGCATGCCTGGGGGTGGGCTACGGGGCTCGAGTTGCCCATTACGGAAGCGGTGTACCGGGTGATCTATGAGGACGCGGATCCCTCGGAGCAGATCGGGGCCTTGATGGGACGGCAGGCCAAGGCCGAATAATCCACGAACAATTACCCCTTGCTGCGCTCGAGGTTGTGCTAAGGGGCCGCCGGGTCGGGCCGGGAGAGAATCCCGACTAAACCACTGTACATTTGGTGGCTACAGCGTATACTCTGTTGCGAATGACTCGCAGTAAGGGTCAGGAGGAATCACGATGGCGAATCAGCTCGAGATCAGAAACCTGCATGCCCGCATCGAAAGCGGCGAGGAAATTCTCAAAGGCGTGAATCTGGTGGTGCCTAAAGGCGAGATCCATGCCGTTATGGGGCCCAATGGCTCAGGGAAATCAACGCTGGCCAAAATTGTGGCGGGCGACCCCAGCTATGAGGTGACCGCAGGGGAGATCTTGGTGGATGGCCAGAGCGTGATGGAGATGGAGGCCGACGAGCGGGCCCGGCACGGGCTGTTTCTGGCTTTCCAATACCCCGTAGAGGTTCCAGGGGTAACCAATGCCAACTTCCTGCGGCTGGCCTTGCAGGCCAAGCTGGGGCAGGATGTGAGCGTGATGGAGTTCTACGGTAAGCTGCAAAAAGCCCTGCAGATCCTCGAGTGGGACGAGAGCATTCTGACCCGCTACCTCAACGATGGTTTTTCCGGGGGCGAGAAGAAGCGCAATGAAATCCTGCAGTTGATGGTTTTGGAGCCCACTTATGCCATCCTCGATGAGACCGACAGCGGCCTGGACATTGACGCCCTGAAGGTGGTCTCTAAAGGGGTTAACGCCATGCGTGGCCCGGGCTTTGGGGCGGTGCTGATCACCCACTACCAGCGCCTGCTTAACTACATCACCCCGGATGTGGTGCATGTGATGGTGGAGGGCAAAATTGTCACCTCGGGTGGGCCGGAGTTGGCCCTGAAGCTCGAGGAACAGGGCTACGAGTGGGTCAAAGGGCTGGCCGTTGCAGCGGGGTAGCGCAACGCTTTAGGGGGATGCATAATGTCCGATTTTGATGTTGCCACCATTGGCAGCGATTACAAATATGGTTTCCGCGACGAGGTAAAACCGGTCTTCAAAGCCGAAAAAGGGCTCAGTCGGCGGGTGGTGGAGGCGATTTCATACCACAAGGGTGAGCCGCAGTGGATGCTGGACTTCAGGCTGAGGGCCTTGGAGATCTATCAGTCCAAACCCGTTCCCACATGGGGAGGGGATCTCAGTGGCCTCAACATGGACGAGATCTACTTCTACGCCAAGCCTACCGAGCAGCGCGATGCCAGGAGCTGGGATGAGGTGCCCGAGGAGATTCGCCGCACCTATGAGAAGCTGGGCATCCCCGAGGCCGAGCGCAAGGTGCTGGCCGGGGTGGGTGCGCAGTACGATTCGGAGATGGTCTACCACCAGGTCAAAGAGGAGCTCCAACGCCTGGGGGTGATCTTCGTCTCCATCGAGGAGGGGCTCAAGCACCACGAAGACCTCTTCCGCGAGTACTTTGCTACCGTGATCCCCCCCGAGGACAACAAGTACGCCGCGCTCAACTCGGCGGTCTGGTCGGGCGGGAGCTTTGTGTACGTGCCCAAGGGGGTCAAGGTAGACCTGCCCTTGCAGGCTTACTTCCGGGTCAATACCGCCGAGCTGGGCCAGTTCGAGCGCACCATCATTGTGGTGGATGAGGGCGCTGATATGCACTACATCGAGGGCTGCACCGCCCCCACCTACACCACCGACTCCTTCCACTCCGGGGTGATCGAGATTGTGGTGAACCAGGGTGCCCGCAGCCGCTACACCACCATCCAGAACTGGTCGCACAACATGTACAACCTGGTCACCCAGCGGGCCTTGGTCAAGAAAGATGCCTACCACATGTGGCTGGATGGTAACCTGGGCTCCAAGCTGACCATGAAGTATCCCAGCAGTTACTTGGTTGAGCCGGGGGCTCGCTCGGATATTCTCTCCATCGCCTTTGCCAGCACGGGCCAGCATCAGGATGCGGGTGGAAAGCTGATCTTTGCGGCCCCCCACACCTCCGGTTCGATCGTCTCCAAGAGCATCTCTAAGGGCTCGGGCCGCAGCAGCTACCGTGGGCAGATCAAGATCTACGAGAATGCCGACCACGCCAAGGTGAATGTGGAATGCGATGCCCTGCTGATTAATGAGGAGTCTCGTACCGACACCTATCCCTACATGGAGATCGAGAACAACACCGCTACGGTAGGGCACGAGGCCACCGTGAGCCGCCTCAACGACGAGCAGATCTTCTACTTGCAGAGCCGGGGCCTGCCCGAGGACGAAGCCGCAGCGCTGATCGTGCGCGGCTTCATCGAGCCGGTGGCCAAGGAGCTGCCGCTGGAGTACGCGGTAGAGCTCAACAAGTTGGTTGAGCTCGAGATGGAAGGGTCGGTGGGCTAAGATGGAACTGACCTCAACCCTCTCCCGCGACCTGGTTTTGCAGGTCTCCAGCACCCTCAATGAACCCGACTGGCTCCGGGCCAAGCGCCTCTTGGCCTGGGAGACCTTCACCAAACTGCCCTACCCCACCCCCCGCACCGAGGAGTGGAAGTACACCGATATCACCGAGGTGCCCTTCGAGGAGCTGGCCCTCGAGCTTCCAGTAGGCCAGTCCTTGACCCGCGAGGCCTTGCCCGCTGAGGTAAAGCTCCGTCTGGAACAGGCCCAGCTTTCAGGGTTCGCGGTGTTTGTGGGGGCCGATCTGGTCTACGCTGAGCTGCCGGAGGAGCTCTCCAAGCAAGGGGTGGTCCTCACCAGCCTGCATGAAGCCCTGCGCACCCATCCAGAGCAGGTTGAGGCCAACCTCTTCAAGGCCGTGAACTGGAACGACCTGGTCGGAGCCCAGGCCAGTCGGCGGGAGAACTCCAAGATCCCCGCGCTCAACGCCGCCCTCTTTACCCACGGGGTGTTCCTCTACATCCCCAAGAACGTGGAGTTCAGCAAACCCATCGGGGTGTTTAAGTACCTCGAGGGCCAGGTTTCCGGCGTAGCCGGTCGCGGAAGCGATGCCCTGGGAAAGCTCTCGAGCTCTCGCACCCTGATTGTGGGCGACGTGAACAGCCAAGGGGTCTACATCGAGGAGTATATTTCTCCCGCTAAAGTGCCGGCCTCGGTCAACACCTCCTCCACCGAGCTGATCCTGGCGCAGGGGGCCAAGCTGCGCCATGCCCACATCCAGACCTTGGGGGAGGGCTTCTACCACTTCCACCGCCAGCGGGCCCACCTAGACCGCGACGCCGCCCTCAACGATCTGGTCGTGGACATGGGCGGCTCGATTGTGCGGGCCGAGGTGCAGTCGGAGATGCTGGGAGCGGGCTCCTACTCGGAGATGCTGGGGCTTTATTTCACCTCGGGAACCCAGCACGTAGACCACTACACCCTTCAGCACCACGTGGCCGATCACGCCTACTCGGATGTGCTGTACAAGGGGGCGGCCAAGGATGGGAGCCGCACGGTGTATGCCGGACTCATCAAGCTCGAGCCCGGGGCTCAGAAGACCGATGCCTACCAGACCAACCGCAACCTGCTGTTGTCTCCAGAGGCCAGGTCGGACAGCGTGCCGCAGCTCGAGATCGCGGCCAATGATGTGAAGTGCTCCCATGGCTCCTCGACCGCTCCGGTAGACCCCATGGAGCTGTTCTACCTGATGAGCCGTGGTCTACCCCAGCACGTTGGGCAGCAGATCCTGGTCAAGGCCCACCTCACCGACGTGTTGACCCGCATTCCCATCGAACCGCTGCGTGAGCACATCGAGCACATCATCGAGGAAAAAGTCCGGCTCTGAGCGCCAGGGGAGCGACCCCCGTATGGATACCTGCGGAGTGTGGTGAAGGCATGCCCTGGATTGCAGTGGCTCGAGTGGAACAGCTCGAGAACGGTCGGGTGGTGGTTAGGGTGGAGGGCGAGAAGACCCCAGTGCTCATCCTCAAGGTAGGGGAGGAGCTGTTTGCCATCTCGGACATCTGCACCCACGACAAAAATCCACTCTCAGATGGACCCATTGAAGGCCATAGCATCAAGTGTACCCGCCATGGGGCCCGGTTTGATCTGCGCACCGGCAAGGCCACCCTGCCTGCCCCCCGCCCGGTGAAGGCCTACCGGGCCAAAGAGGAGGGTGGGCAGATCTGGCTCGAGCTGCCCTGATGAAGAGTTTGTTATCCCTTGAAGACTTTACCGTTTGAGCCTGGTACAGTGTAGAATCCCCCCGATACGGGGTGAAGATGAGTCGGTACTGGTTTCTCGGAGTGAATCTGCTGGTGCTGCTGCTGATGCTGGTAAGCCCTTGGGGCGTGCCGATGCGTGAGTTTGACGGCTCGAGCTATATGCTCAATCCCCTTGGGGCAATTAATCCGGCTGGGCTCAAGCTGCCACCGCTTAACCTGGATTGGCTGACGCCGGCGTTTGGCCTATGGGTACTGATTTTGATTGTGGCCAGCGGGGCCCTGTTCCTGCCGGATGAGCGCAACCGGGCCAGGGTGCTGTACATCCTGGGGGGGGTGGGGCTGGCCCTGTTTGCTCTCGAGGCAATCCTCTTCTATCAGGCCATGGATGCGGCCAACCAGGCTGCGGTAGCGGCTGGAGCCCGCCGTCCCCCCCTGCGCCGCTTTTCCCTTTCGCTGGGGGCCTATGTGGGCCTTTTCTATGCCCTGGGGTTGTTGCTTCTGGCCCGGCTTCAACTGGCGGGTGGGCGGGCTTTTTTGGTCCGTTACCGTGGGCTGATCGTGCCGATGGTGGCCTTGATCCTGGCCATAGTGATCGGAGCCCTGGTGGTAGCGGTGCTGCGCCCAGGGCTAGGCCTGACCGGTGGGCAAGGTGTGGCCCTGCGGGAATTCTTAGCGGCCAAACTGGACCTTGTGACCTATACCTACCAGATCCTCTTCAGCCCAGTGCTCAGCCTGACCGGGATTTTTTCCTCGCTTTCCTTCGCCACCCCGCTGATTTTTGCCGGGGTGGCCGTAGCCTTCGGGTTTAAGGCCGGGTTGTTCAACATCGGTGGGCCAGGGCAGATCACCTTGGGAGCGGTGGCTGCGATGTTGGTGGGGGTTTATGTCCCCGGCCCGGCCTGGGTGGTTCTACCGCTGGCCATCATAGCCACGATGGCGGGGGGGGCTTTGTGGGCGGGGATCGCGGGCTGGCTGAAGGCCCGTTTTGGGGCCAACGAAGTGATCAACACCATCATGCTCAATTACATTGCGGCCTCGGTGTTGCTATTTTTGATCGCCAGCAACACCTATAAGTTCTTTGGCCGCACCGTCACCCTACCCTTCAAAGCCCCAGGGTTTGAGGGGCGCAGCGCCGAGATCCAACCGGGGGCACGCCTCCCTCAGATCATTGATCTTTTGGTTCCTGGGGGGCATTTCTCCTGGGCCCTGCCGTTGGCGGTGCTTGCGGGGATCGGGGTCTATGTGGGGTTGAGGCGGCTCGAGCTGGGGCGACGCTTGCTGGGGGCGACGGGCGCGGTGATTGTCGGTTACCTCTTGGGGGCGCTGATCCCAGGCTTTGCGGTCAAGGTCAGCAGCGATCTGAACTCGATTTTGCTCAACGGTTCTTTTTTGCTGGCGGTGGTGGCCCTGCTCTTCTACAACTTTTTTCTCTTTCGCACCTCGAGCGGCTACGAACTGCGGGCTACCGGGTTAGCCCCCAAGGCGGCTGAGTATGCCGGGGTCAACCTCAACCGCAAGATCATCCTGGCCATGCTGATCTCGGGGGCCTTGGCCGGATTGGTGGCTACCCACTACGTGCTGGGGGGTGGGGTAGATGGGACCTACCGCCTCAAGCAGAGCCTGCCTACCGATGCTGGGTTTTTCGGCATCGCGATCGCCCTGATGGGGCAGAGTACCCCACTGGGAATTTTTCTGGCCTCAGCCCTGTTTGGGGTGCTGCTCTCCGGGGCTACGACCCTCAACGTGCAGCTCGGGATCAGCCGGGATCTGGTCACGGTGTTGCAAGCTTTGATCATCATGTTCATTGCGGTGGGTGGGCTTTTGCCGCGCTACTTCACCGATCCACTGCGGGCGGCCCAGATCGAGACGGAAGACCGGGCCCGCCAGGATGAAGGGGCAGCCAAGGCTGCGAAGGTCGTGGGGGACTAAGCCATGGAAATCGCGATCGCATTGTTTTTCTCTACCTTGCGGCAGGCCACTCCGCTCCTGTTCACGTCCTTGGGGGGGCTGTTTTCTGAGCGAAGCGGGGTGGTGAACATCGGCCTCGAGGGCATGATCCTCTTCGGGGCGGCGGCTTCGGCGATCGGGGTGCAGCGGATCGAGGTGCTCACCGGTGGGGCTCAGGAGTGGTGGATTCCTTGGGTGGGGCTTTTGTTGGGGGCGGCCATGGGGGGGTTGGTTGGGGCCGTTCATGCGGTGGCCTCCATTAAGTACCGCGCGGACCAGATTGTCTCCGGTACCGCGATCAACATTCTGGCCCTGGGGGCGCCCTCCATCTTGCTACAGGTGCTCTATAACAACACCTCCACCTCCCAGGAAGTGGTGAACCGTCTTCCCACGGTCTTTTTGCTGGGGGATCAGCTCTCGATTCTGGTGTTTGTGGCCTTTTTGTTGGTTCCGCTGATCTGGTGGGTGTTGTTCAAGACCCCTTGGGGCTTGCGCCTAAGGGCGGTGGGGGAGCACCCGGAGGCAGCCGAGACCATGGGCGTGAATGTGATTCGGATGCGCTACATAGCGGTCATCCTTTCTGGGGTGCTGGCGGGGGTTGCCGGGGCCTACCTCTCCATCGGTTTCCTTAACCAGTTTGTGCGCAACATGAGCGCTGGGCAGGGCTTTATCGCCCTGGCCGCCCTGATCTTTGGCAAGTGGCATCCCTTGGGGGTGCTGGGGGCAACCCTGCTGTTCGGCTTTTTCCAGGCCCTGGCCATTCAGCTTCAAGGCGGTGAGATTCTGCCCTCGGTGATCATCCAGGCCCTGCCGTATATCCTGACCATGTTGGTTCTGGCCGGGTTCATCGGGCGCAGCAGGCCTCCTGCGGCGGTGGGAAAACCCTACGACAAGTAAGAGCGGTGGGGGCGAGGTTATCGCGTCAACTAAGCCCCCACCTTCCATTTGGGGCCTTCTCGAGTGTCCTCTACCTGTACCCCTAGCTCGATCAGGCGGTCCCGAATGGCATCGGAGAGCTTGAAGTTGCGGTTTTGCCGGGCTTCTTCCCGCACGCTCAGGAGCATTTGCACCAACCCCTCGAGCAGCTCCCCTCCCAGCTGGTGCTCCAACACCCTGGCCGGGAACAGCCCCAGCACCCCCTCGCCCAGCTCGGTGAAAACCCGCTCGGCTCGAGCCAAACTCTCTCGCCCTGGGCGCTCGGCCAGGGCTCGGTTCAGCTCGGTGACAAAGGCGAATAGCGCGGCAATGGCCTGAGGGGTGTTCAGATCGTCGTTTAGGGCGGTCTCGAAGTCGCGCTCGAGGATGTCTAGGGCTGCCTCGAGGCCCGCATGGTGGCCCGAGGGGGCCGCCTGAAGGCGATGGTGCACCTCACGATAGGCGTTGAGCAGCCGCAGATAACCGTTCTTGGCAGCCTCCAAGCCCTCGTCGGTGAAGTCCAGCACGCTGCGGTAGTGGGCCTGCAGCAGGTAGAACCGCACGTACATGGGCTCATGCTTGCCCCGCAACTGGCTGAGCAGCACTAGATTTCCGGTGCTTTTGGCCATCTTCTGCCCGTTTAGGAGTACGTGGTTGTGGTGCATCCAATAGCGGGCAAAGGCGTGCCCGGCTGCCTCGGCCTGGGCAATCTCGGCTTCGTGATGGGGGAATTGCAGGTCTATGCCTCCGGCGTGCAGGTCGAAGCCTTCGCCCAGATACTTGAGGCTCATGGCCGAGCACTCGATGTGCCAACCAGGAAACCCCACCCCCCAGGGGGAAGGCCAGCGCATCAGGTGTTCGGGGTTGGCCCGTTTCCACAGGGCAAAATCGCGCGGGTCGCGCTTTTCCTCCCGCACCTCGACCCGTGCCCCGGCCTCCTCGTCTTCAGGGGTGCGGCCAGAGAGTTTGCCGTACTGTGGCCAGCTGTTCACGCTGAAGTACACCGAGCCATTGGCCTCATAGGCATGGCCTTTGGCGATCAGCTCTTGGGTCAGGGCCTGCTGCTCGAGGATGTGTCCGGTGGCTCGAGGGGCGATGTCCGGACGGAGCACGTTGAGGGCGGCCAGTTCATCGAAGTAGCTCCAGGTATATTTCTCGGCTACCTCCATGGGCTCGAGCTGCTCGAGCTTGGCCCGCCGGGCGATTTTATCCTCGCCTTCATCCGCATCGTCTACCAGGTGCCCCACATCGGTGATGTTGCTGACGAAGCGCACCCGCAACCCCTGCCGCCGCAGCCAGCGCCGCAGCACATCGTAGGTGATGGGGCCTCGAGCATGCCCTAGATGTGGGTCGCCATAAACGGTGGGACCGCAGACATAGATGCCCACATAACCGGGGGTTCCAGGGACAAACTCCTCTTTGCGCCGAGTGAGGGTGTTGTAAATCTGCAAGGGCATAAAACGCTCCAAACGGGGGTACCAAGGGCCACTGGGTAGATGAAAAACGCCGGGATGGAGGCCAAAAGGCACACCATGACCCCGGCGGAAGGGCCAGCCTAACATCGTGGAGCAAAGATCATGCCCTCAAGTGTAGCACATCACGCCGCCTGACAGCGTTCTTTAAGCCCTTGCAGCAGCCCATCGCAGTTTTCCTGCATCAGCTTGAGGATCAGCTTCTGCAAAAGGCCCCCGAAGATGGGGATATTGAGCTCATACTCGAGGTCGAGCACCACCCTGGTGCCCTGGCCCTCGGGCAGAAAACGCCAGGCGCCTTGGTACTTGTCGAAATCCCCCTGTGCACTGGAAAAGGTGTTGCGCAGCTCGCTGTCAAACCATTCCTCGTCCTCAATCCAGCGCACTTTTTTGCCCATTGCTACCGCCACCCATTCTGATCTCGAGCGGCTTCCGTGGGCCTCGAGGACCCGCAGGCTCTCCACGTCCTTGAGGAAGGGCTTGAGCCCTTCTAGATCCTTAGCGGCGGCGTACACCTGGGCTGGAGGCTGGGGAATAAACAGTTCCGATCGCACGGTAGGCATATCCCCAGCAGTTTACCGCGCAGCGATTCATCCAGGGGAGGTAAAGCGTTGCCAGGCCTCGAGCGCCTCTCCCAGGGCATAGCCCCGCCCGACCAAAAAACGAATGGCCTTGGACTTGTTGCCCTTGTAGCGGGCCTGATGGCGCTCGAGCAGCCCCACCGCTTGGCTCACCGGGTCGTTTTCAGGCTCGAGCTGGTCCAGCACCCGGTCCACCACCGCCGGGCTGACCCCTTTCTGCAGCAACCCTCGGCGAACCTTGGCCCTGCCCCAGCGCCCGGCGTACATTCGGGCGTACCCCTCGGCATACTGAGCATCTTCGAGGTAGCCCAGGGCCTTGAGCTGGCCGATCACCGGCTCGACCACCTCAGGCTGGGCCCGCCGGGTCAGCTTGCGCCGCAGCACCGCCTCGGAGTAAGCCCGTGCGGCCAGGATCCGAATGGCATACTGGAAGAGCGCATCAGGGCCCTCGTCCTTCATCCTTCTACCTTACCGCTCGAGCCAGGTTCTGACCATTACATAACCGCCCTTGACTCTGGCCGCCTGGCCCACCACACTAAAACCCGCTCTCGGGCTCCGCCGAGCCCAGGCCCGAACCCTGCTTATGCGTGTATTTGCCATTGCCGATCTTCACCTCTCGAGGGGTTTCCCCAAGCCCATGAACGTGTTTGGACCCCTATGGGAAGGCCATCCTCAGGCGGTATTCAGCCGGTGGCGCGAGGTGGTGCAAGAGGACGACCTGGTGATTGTGGCCGGGGACATCTCCTGGGCCATGAGGCTAAAGGAAGCCATGCTGGACCTCGAGGACCTTCAGCAGCTTCCCGGTACCAAGGTTTTGCTGCGGGGGAACCACGACTACTGGTGGCCCTCCATCACCCGGCTGCGCCAGATTTTGCCCGCCAAGATGCACGCCCTGCAAAACGATTCCCTGCTGATCGGGGATCTGGCGATTGCGGGAAGCCGAGGCTGGGACACCCCTGGGAGCTATGGTTTTGGGGAGGAAGACCAGAAGATCTACCGGCGTGAGCTCGAGCGCCTCGAGCTCTCCCTAGCCAGCACCCGCTCTCTGGCCTATCAACACCTGGTGGTGGCCCTGCATTACCCACCCTACTCTGCCAGCGGCGGTCCTACCGGCTTCACCGAGCTGATCGATGCCTACCGACCCTCCTGTGTGGTTTACGGCCACTTGCATGGGGCGGACCCGGCCCGCTTACCGCAGGATTGGAACGGGATTCCCCTGCACTTTGTTTCTGCCGATGTGCTGCGCTTCAGGCCAAAATTGATTCTGGAGGGGGCCTCATGAACGGACAGGAGGCGTTGCGGCATATCCTGGCAACCCTGGCCTATCGGATGCGGCGGACCCTTCGGGGCATACCCGAAAGCTTCTGGGGATTCGAAGGACGGGATGGGGCTCCTACCCCTCAGGGTATCCTGCAACAGACCAACAGTGGGTTGATCTATGCTCTGCTGGTGCTTCAGACCGGCGATTATGGTTACCATACCGACCTCAGGGCTTTAGACCCTCCGGGGGAGACGGCACGCTTTTACACCACCCTCGAGGCCCTCGATCACGAGCTTTCCAATCGGGCCGACCTTTCGGATGACTTGTTGCTGCGGGTGCTGCAAGGCCCTTTGGCTGAGGCCATGGCCCGAATTGGGCAACTCCTTCAGCTTCGTGATCTGGCCGGCATACCGGCGGAGGAGGAAGACTTCATCGAGGCCCGGATTCGCTGGGGTCAGGTTGGTCCTGAGCTACCGGAGCTCGAATAAGCCCGGAAGCAGAAGTATCATGGCCACATGATTACCGCCTTTGTGCTGATCCAGACTGCACGGGATGCCACCGCCGAGACCGCCGAAGCGGTAGCCGAGATTCCTGGGGTGGCCGAGGTTTATTCGGTGACCGGGGAGTGGGATCTGGTGGCGGTGTTGCGCTTTGCGGATTTTGAACAGCTGGACGACATTGTGACGCTGGGGCTGCGCAAGCTCAAGGGAATTGCCCGAACCCAGACCCTGTTGGCGTTTCGGGCATACCCCAACAAGCTGCTCGAGCAGGGCTTCAATATCGGCTCAGAGGGGGCTTAGCCCCTAAGCTGGGGGGCGCACAAGGCCAATGTTTCGGATTTTCTCGCTGCTTCAGCTGGGGCTATTTCTGCTGGGCTCAACCTGGATGGCCCTGGCGGGATACCCGGTGCTGGGGAGGCCCGACCCGCTGCGGGATCTGGTGGCCTTTCTCCTGCTGTTCTACGGCCTAATGGGTCTCGAGCGGCTTTTCTCCCGGTTGTTTCCCAACAGCTTTAAGGCTTCCGAGGCCCTACACGCCCAGATCGGTGCGGTGCTGCGTTCCCAGGGCATGACCCACCCCCAGGCCCTGATTCTGGCCCTGGCTTCTGGGCTGGGCGAGGAAACCTTGTTCCGGGGAGCGCTTCAGAACGCGCTGTTCGGGGGCTGGGTGGGGGTGGGGCTTCAGGCGGGGGTGTTTGCCCTGCTGCACCCCGTGACCGATCGGCGAGCCTGGAGCTACCCCGTGTTTATCTTCCTGGGTGGGCTGTTGTTTGGGGCCACCTATCACCTTACCGGTAGCTTGATTCCGGGGATTCTGGCCCACTATCTGCACAACGCTCGAGGGTTCTACCAGCTGCTCGAGGAGCAGCCGTCGGCCCAGGAGGGGCCCTAGGGACCCTCAGCAAAACCGTCCGCCTCAGCGGGCGGACGGAGCGGCGAATTGGGTTTGCGGAAGCTCCGCGCCTACCGGCTCATTCCTCCCGGCGGCCCTGCACAATCGAGACGTAGTAGAGGATCTGGGCCAAGGAGTTGGCCAGCGCAGCCACGTAGGTCATGGCCGCAGCGGTGAGCACGGCCCGGGCCCCTCCCATCTCACCGGGGCTCAGGAAGTTCATCTTCCTGAGGTTGACCAGGGCTCGGCTCGAGGCATCGAACTCAACCGGTAGGGTGATGAGCTGAAACAAAGCGGCGGCCGCGAACAACCAGATGCCGATGCTCATCAGCCCGGTAGCATTCATGAACAAGCCGATGATGAAGATCCAGGGTCCCAGGGTGCTGCCGAGGTTGGCCACCGGCAAAATGGCGTGACGGATGCGCAACGGGGCATAGCCCTTAGCATCTTGAATGGCGTGCCCGACCTCGTGGGCCGCTACCGCCAAAGCCGCAGCCGAGGGTGAGGCGTAGTTGGGTTCAGAGAGGCGTACGGTTTTGGTGGTGGGGTCGTAGTGATCGGTGAGGGCCCCTGGGGTGGGCTCAACCCGAACATTTTGTAGACCGTAAGCATCCAAGATGGCTTTGGCGACCTCAGCTCCGGTTAGGTCCCTCGAGTTGGCTATCCGGCTGTATCGAGCATAGGTGGCTTGTAGCCAAAACTGGATGATCAGTGTGGCGATAAAAACCAAGATGACCAGCAGGTATGCAGGTGTAAAGATTATTGTCTATCACCTCCCAAGCTATACGGTAGCAAATGTGGGGTCAGCTCGCTGAGACCCAGCTTACTAGGCTGGATTGGGTACAAATGCCCCCGCCTCAGGGGGCTAGCGGCTGGCTGCGAATGGTGAAGCGCAGCGCGGTACGCTCCTCGCTCTCGAGCTCGAGCTTGACAAAAGCGGGCTTGACCACCAAATCCAGGTTATCGGGGGCAATGTAACCTCGAGCGATGGCGATGGCCTTGACAGCCTGGTTCACAGCGTCAGGGCCGATGGCCTGGACCTCGACCTCGCTTTGTGAGCGTAGCAGCGCGGCAATGGCACCGGCGACGGAATTGGGACGGGACTTGCCAGATACGCGCAGCGTTTCCACGATACCTCCTCGGCGCAACGCTTCCTTATCCTAAATAAGTGCATTGTAGGGGCTGAGCTGAACCACTGTCAACAAAATGCGATCAGGTTCGGGTTTTTGAGTGTGCCCCTGGATGGCCCCGGGTTTTGCAGAACGGGCTTTGGGCGGGTTTTTATCGGCTTGCGATTGACGAGATAAAAACCCCTCCGTATACTGCTTCAAACCCGCGCAAACTTATGCGCGGCCATCCCCCTTCAACTTGAAGCGCGCCCGGAGGCAAGAGTGACCGAGTTCAGTAAAGCATATCCTGGTATACCAAATGGCCGAGACGCCTGCGGGATCATTGCGGTCGTGGAGAAAAGTGCCAAGCCCAGCCATTCCAACGTGCAACGGGCCCTCGACAGCCTCTACAAAATGGCCCACCGAGCGGGGCTAATTCGAGGGGAGGGGGATGGGACCGGCATCCAAACCGACCTTCCCCGGGAGCTTTGGGCGAGCTATCTTTATGAGGCCGGGCTGGATAGCAATCTAGCCCAGAACCCACGCTTTTTCGTGGGGCACTTCTTTGTGCCCCGGAGCGAAGGGGCCCGGGTGCAGGAGCTCTTTGACCTGTTTCGGGTAGAGGGCAGCAAGCGTGGGATCAAACTCCTCACCGAGCGCAAAGGAGAGACCAACGCCCGGGTGCTGGGCCCGGTGGGCAGGCGCACGGAGCCCCTGTTTTATCAGGTTGCGGGGCTCTCCAGCGATGGGGATGGGCCACTGTGGGAGCTGGGGGTTTTGCTCGAGCAGCGTTTCCCCGTCCATGTGGTCTCGCTCTCAACGGCCAGCGTGGTGTACAAGGTGCGGGGCTCGGCTGAAATCCTGAAGCGCTATTTTCCTGAGCTTTCTCGAGCCGAGTTCAAATCGGCCATCACCCTAGGCCACAATCGCTACTCCACCAACACCATGAGCACATTTGAGGCGGTGCAGCCATTTGGTTTGCTCGGCCATAACGGTGAGATCAACACCATCGAGCGCCTGCGCCGGGAGGGGACTTTCCTGGGGATCCCGCTCACCGGAGGTTCAGACTCGCAGGATTTGAACCGGATGCTGGAGGGGTTGCTCTATCGTTTTGGGCTTTCCCTGCCTGAGGCCATAGACCTCACCTTCCCGCCGATTCTAGGGGAGATCAAGAACTACAGCCCGGCCCTGCAAGACCTCTACATGAATCTGCGCCAGCGCTTGGGGGCCTTGGCCCAAGGCCCGGCGGCATTGGTGACCCGTCACCGTGAGGAGGCGGTTTTCGCCACCGATGCGATGGGGTTGCGCCCGCTATGGTTTGTGGAAACCGAGGAGGAGTACGTTTTCAGCAGCGAGCGTGGGGTATTCACCGTTGAGGAGTTTGTGGGGGAGCCACGCCCTTTCGCCCCCGGGGAGAAGGCCTATCTGCGCTTGACCCCTGATGGTGCCCGGTTGTTCCCTTATGATCGCCACCAGCGGTTGGTGCTGGAGCGCATACTTTCCAAGGCTCATAGCCTCGAGGGCTACGCCGCCCACCTTGGAGGCCCCCGCTATGAATCCATACCCCCGCTTGCTGGCGGCAGCGAGGCCGCAGTTGAGGAAAAGCCGGCCCCGCCGAGCCTCAACCTCGAGCGGGCCTATGGCTGGGATCGGTGGGATGCAGGGTACCTCGAGGCCTTGAGCGAGAGCGGCAACGAGCCGATTGGCTCGCTGGGGTACGATGGACCCATTGCTGCTCTAAACCCTGAGAAGCCCAACCTCTCGGAGTTCCTCAAAGAGACGGTGGCGGTCGTCACCAACCCGGCAATTGACCGCGAGCGCGAGATTGAACACTTCTCGACCCGCACCCTCCTGGGGCGCCGCCCGCTTCCCGATGGGCGTGGGGCCGGGCATGTGGAAGAGCTGGTGGTGCCGGTATTGCTCGAGGAAACGGCCCCGAGTGTGGCCGCCATCGTCCAAGGTCAGGGCACGCTTACCCATGAAGAGGCCCTTCGGCGCTTCCAGCATGTGATCATTCCGCTGCAGTTCTCGATTGAGGAGGGGGTTGCGGCTGGGCTCAAGCGCCTCCAAGAGACCGCCATAGAGGCTGCTCGGGGTGGGGCGGAGCTGATCGTTTTGTCGGACCGCCAGGCCTTCGAGGGTGGGGTTTGGTTGGATGCCTACTTGGCGCTTTCAGCGGTAGGGAGGGCCCTCGAGGAGGCTCGAGACCCTGAGGGAATCAGCCTGCGCCGCCGCACCTCGATCCTGGTTCACTCCGGTGGGGTTCGCAACCTGCACGATGTGGCGGTTTGCTTGGGTTTGGGCGCGGATGCGGTGACCCCCTGGTTGATGGCGCATAAAGCCCAGGCCCTCAGGGGAACCCTAGGACTCCAAAACCTTCTCGAGGGCCTCAAGAAGGGCTTGGAAAAGGTCATCTCGACCATGGGCATCCACGAGGTGCGCGGGTATGGGCGCATCTTCAGCGCCATTGGGCTCAAGCCGGATCTGGCCGAAATCTTGGGGGTTCGCAACTTCCTGGGTTCGGAGCAGGCCGGGTACGGGTTGCATGAGCTCGAGCGCACCGCCCTCGAGCGCCTGAACTGGCTGCATGCCGAGAAGGTGTTGCCGGCCAAGGACTTCCGCTTTAACTCGCGCATCTTCAAGGCCGCGATGGAGGTCTCTGCGGGGGAGTCGCCCTATGAGCACTTTCAGGAAAAGGTGCGGGGACTCGAGCACGAGTCCCCGGTGGCGGCCCGCCAGCTTTTGGGAGTGCGGTTCCTCGATAAATCCGAGGTGGGCCCCGAAGAGGTGGACCTAAGTGTGGGGGGGCATTCGCTGCCCTTTGTCATCACCGCAATGAGCTTTGGCTCCCAGGGGGAGGCCAGCTTCCGGGCCTATGTCGAGGCGGTACAACAGCTCAACATGGTCTGCATCAACGGCGAGGGGGGAGAGATCCCCGATATGCTGGGCAAATACACCCACTGGCGCGGTCAGCAGGTGGCCTCTGGGCGCTTCGGGGCGCATGCGTACATGCTGAACTCCGCTGGGTTTATTGAGATCAAGATTGGGCAGGGAGCCAAGCCCGGCGAGGGGGGGCATCTGCCGGGTAAGAAGGTCACCGCTAAGGTGGCTGCGGCGCGCAATGCCGTACCCGGTGTGGATTTGATCTCGCCTTCGAACAACCATGACCTATACTCCATCGAGGACCTGGCCCAGCTGATCGAGGAACTAAAGACGATCAACCCCAAGGCCAAGGTCTCGGTCAAGGTTCCGGTGATCCCAGGAATTGGCACCATCGCGGTGGGGATCGCCAAAGCGGGAGCGGACGTCATTGCGCTTTCAGGATTCGAGGGCGGTACGGGGGCGGCAAGGTGGCATGCGCTCAAGTATGCCGGTATGCCGGTTGAACTGGGGGTGCGCCGGGCCCACCGAGCCCTGGTGCGCGCGGGGATGCGGGACCGGGTGGAGCTTTGGGCCGATGGAGGCCTCAAAACTGCCTATGATGTTTTGCGCATGGCCCTGCTGGGGGCCGATCGGGTGGGGATGGCGACCATGGCGATGGTGGCCATCGGTTGTACCATTTGCCGGCAGTGCCAGATGGATACCTGCCATGTGGGGATTGCTACCCAGATTGAAACCCTCGAGCAGGCCCAGTCCCACGGCCTCAAGCGCTTCGTGCCCCAAGACCGCGAACGGGCGGTGGAGCAGTTGGTCGCCTTTTTCTCGGCCAAAGCTGCCGAATTGCGCAAGCTGGTGGCCGCTCTGGGCGCGACCTCGCTCAAGGAGTTGGTTGGGCGCAGCGATCTGCTGTTCCAGGAAGCCCACACCGAAGCGCTGGACCTCTCCTACTTCTTTGCCCCGGTTTCCGCTCCGGAGTGGCTCGAGGAGCGCTCGGCGCATGTCCTGCGCAAGCCGCTCAACCAGCTCACCCGCAGCATCACCGAGGTGGTGACGGAGGCTTATGCCGAAGGGGGGCGCGAGCTCCTGTTCCAAGAGGGGCCTGTAGGCAGCACCGATCGGGCCCTGGGAACCCACCTGGCCGGTGAGATTGCCCGCCGCCGGTTGTATGGCAAAGGCTGGGAAGCCAAGGTGGAGCTCCGCTTTGATGCGGGTTCGGTGGCCGGTAACGGTATGGCGGCCTTCAACGTGGAGGGGCTCGAGGTCATCGTCGAAGGCGGGGCTCAGGACGGCATCGCCAAGAACGCGTATGGCGGCAGAGTGGCCATCCTCAAAGGACGCAACCCCTTTGGGCAGTACGTAGACGGCAGTGTGGGCAAATCCTTTGCCTATGGAGCTATCGGAGGGATGTTGATTGTAGAGGGGCAGGCCGATAGCCGCTTCTGCATTCGTCTTTCAGGGGCCGATGTGGTGCTGGCGGGGGAGCCCGAGCGTCCCGTACAGGATGAGCTGGGGAACATCGCCGCGAGGGCCCAGGCCAAGGGCTTTGCCTTCGAGTACATGACCCGGGGCCGGGCAGTGGTGCTGGGTGACCCCGGCCCCTGGATTTGCTCAGGAATGACCGGTGGGCGCGTCTATCTGCGCTACTGGAAGGAGATGGGCCTCACCGAGGAAGCGATGCGCCGCCGGTTGGCGAAGGGAGCCAAGGTGGTGGTGCAGCCCCTCGACGAACGAGGAATAGCCGACGTACGCGAGCTGATGAGCGCTTACTTGGATGCCCTGCGGGAGGCCGAGCGCGACGAAAAAGCCGAGCGCTTGCTGCGCTTGCTGGCCGACCCGGCCCTGCACTTCCGCATGGTCGTACCCGCCAATCAGCAGGTAGTTCAGGAGGTCAGCACCGAATAGCGCCGACCTCGAGGATGTACCGAAACCGTTGGGGTTACCTGGGCATTCCCAAATCGGCTGGCTTTGGACTCAGCTTTTGGCAGGGGTCATCTTGATCCCCAGCTGCTTGTTGATGAGCCATTGCTGTCCCACGCTGATGATGGTTGAAAGTACCCAGTAAAGGGTGACCCCGGCTGGAAAGCTAAAGAGCAGGAAGGCAAACACCAAGTTCATCAGGATGCCCTGGCGCAGGGTGTCGCGGTTGCCGGCTGAGGAAAGCCATGTCGAGGCCAGCAAGACCAAGATGTAAAGCACAGGCAGGATATAGAGTGGATCGGGCAGGGCCAGATCTGGCACCCATAAAAAGCCCTGGCCGAACTCGTAGCCCACGATAATTCGGTACATCAAGAAAAGGATTGGCATTTGCAGCAAGAGCGGCAAGCATCCGGCTAAGGGATTGATCTTGTGCTCCTGATAGAGCTTCATGGTTTCTTCTTGCTGCTTCTCCTTGTTGTCTTTGTACTTCTCCTGAATTTTCTTCATCAGCGGCTGGATCTTTTGCATCTCCGCCATGCTTTTGTACTGCTGGTGCATCAAGGGCCACATCAGCAGGCGTAGCAACACGGTCACGATCACGATGGCCAACACCCAGCTGCCCCCCGCGATCTTGTGCGACTCTTCCAAAACCCACAGCAGTCCCAGTGAAATCTGGCCCCAGATGTTGGGCTGGAAGAGCCCAGGCAGGCTGTAGAAATGCTCGACGTGCAGCCGTACTAACTCATTGGCTCCACCATAGACCTTGAGGTTGAGGCCTCCCGCAGGGATTTGGATCTCGGCAATTCCAGCCCCGTTCACCACGCTCATCTTGATGTTGGTGGGGCTGGAAGGCCGGACCACCATGGCAAACCCGGACTTGGCTTGGGTTTGCCAGGAGACGTAGGTGGCCAGCCCGCTACCCGAAGCGGTGGGCTGCTGGCTGCCCTGAGCCAACCACTTCGTAACGGGGGTGGTGGTGTGGTCAATTCCGGTCCAGGTCAGGGTACGCGCGGTAGGGGTCTTGACATCCACGTCTATGGTCAGATAGCGCGGATGGATGGAGTAAGTCAGTACCGTGGGGCCTTGGATGAAACGGGCGATAAAGTCTGCATTGGGATCGTTGGGATCGCTGCGGAGAAACTCGCTTTTCTCTGGCTTGAAGTCGGAGAGGGTTCCGGGCAGGGTGATGCCCTCCTTGACCAGATTGGCAGCGCGACCATAGTTCCCCTTGAAATCCTGAGCTCGGGTGGTCTTGACAAACCATCCCACGATCTGGCCTTGCTCATTAAAGGCAATGTCGGCTAGGTTGGTGACAGCCACCTGCTCCACCTTGCCATCGGCGTTGATATCCTGTTGTCGCCACTCCGGCTTGAGGGCGAAGGCGGGAGCGAAAAAGACAGCCAAACTAACCAACCACAACCAACGTTTCATTCATTCCTCCATTTTTTGCACGCCGTCTAAAGGATTCCAGCGAATCCTGGGGCGCTGGCTGGGTACATAATCTAGGCCACCGGGGTGAAAAGGGTGACACTTCAGAATTCTGCGTACTGCCAGATAAGTGCCCCACAGGGCACCGTGGCGCTCTACGGCCTCGAGGGCATAACAGCTACAGCTCGGATAAAAACGACAAGTAGGCGGCTTCAGCGGCGAGATAAAGCGCCGGTAGAAGCGGATACCGCCCATCAGCAGTTGTTTCACAAACCAGGCTCCAAGGTCAGGTATTAAGGTAGAGCAAGCCGACCCGCGCTATTGTACCAGCCCACTCTTTTTTAAAGCATGGCTTAGGTCGCGGAGCAACTCCCAATATGTGGCGCTTGCGGCTTCGGGCTGAGCGGTGATCACTGCCTCGCAAGGGGGTAGATACATCTGGCGTAGCATCTCCCGCAGGCGGCGCCGTATTTTGTTCCGCACCACCGCTTTTCCAACCTTTTTTGAGACCACGATTCCGATGCGTACAGGATTTCTTACCGTAGGTCGCAGGGGAAACCAGCGCACCGAGACCAGCCTGCCTCGTCCAGCCCGCCCGGCCCGGATGCGCTGAAAGGCTTTCTCGCCTTTGAGAGAGGAAAAAGGCATATGGGCGCACCCTTAGAAAAATCCTCCCCGATTCGGGGAGGAAGCTCAGCTCGAGCCGCTTAGCGTTTGAGCTGGGGCTCGCTCGAGACGGTCAACTTGACGCGGCCCCGGGCGCGGCGCCTTGCCAAAACCTTACGGCCATTAGCGGTCTTCATGCGCGCACGGAAGCCGTGGGTTTTGGCTCGCTTGCGCTTATTGGGTTGCCAGGTGCGTTTCATGACTCCTCCGAAAACAATCTGCCCCGACTCGGGTCAGGCAACCCTAAAAGTGTAGCACATGCTGGGGCAGAGGCAAACCCCAAGGGGTTGACGGGTTTTGCTGTCCTAGATTGCTAAGCCCTGTTGGGGGCGCTATACTGCTTCGGCATGGCCCTGTAGCTCAGTGGATAGAGCACCCGCCTTCTAAGCGGAAAGTCGCAGGTTCGAATCCTGCCGGGGCCGCCAAGGAATGGCTCGTGGGCGGATGAAAATTGAAACCGGAGGCTTCCCTTTAGGAAAAGCCAAGAGGCCTTGACGGGCAGCTTTGTGACGATGAATCCTGGTCAGGTCTACCGCTTTGCCAACGAGACGGACCCGCCCTAGCCCCGGTGCAACTCCTCGGCCACCCAGCCCACCGGTAGCGAGCCAAAGGAGAGCAGTCGGTCGTGGAAGGCGCGGGGCTCCCCACCGACCGCTTGTCTGAGTTGGCGGATGGCCTGGGTGCCGAGCCAGTACATGAGCCGGGTAGCTGGGTAGATGGAGTTGCGGGTGGTTTCAGCCCAGACCCGCCCCTCCGCCATCCCCACCGCCTCGAGGTAGAAGCGACGCACCTGCTCGAGCCCCCAGGTGCCGCGATGTAGCCGGATATCGGCCAGGCCCATGGCTGCGTTGCGCAGCTCGGCATGCTTGAGCATCAGCTGCTCCTGGGGGGTGTAAAAGCCTTCGGCCTCCTTCATGAGGTCTTGAACGTAACAAGCCCAGCCCTCAATCATCGTCCCGCCGGACAGAAAGGCGATCCCCGAGGCGCAGTCGGTTCCAGCCAGCTGACCCAAGCGCACACCAGAAGCCCTGGCACGGGCGTTTTGGGTGTGGTGGCCGATGGACCCATGATGAACCACGTGGGTGATCTTGATGCTGGCGAGATTTTGTCCGCGCAGGTAGGCCTCGAGGGGATCTGCTGGAGGAAAAACCCAGTAAGGGCTTCCCGAGCCGGCACGTCCGGCGGGAGGGGAGCGGTAAAAGAGAAAATAAAGATCTCCGGCCAGACTTCGAGCCCATTCGGGCAGGGTTTGGAAGGTCAGGCCGTATTCCCGAGCCGGGGTCACCAGTCCAGCGGCCTCGGCGGCCTCGAGGGCCTGCTGGTTCCAGAATTCGTAGGTTGGGATGACCCCCTCCAGGGGGGGATGTTGGTTTTCCAGAGCCGCCAGTTGTTCGCGCCAGCCGCGAGAAGCGTCTAGCCTGGCGGCCATGGCCTCGAGCTCGCTTTGGTATTGCTCGAAGCCTTCCAGCGCCAGCCGTTCTGCTTCTTGGGGGCCAAAGGGCAGCCCATGGGCCTCGCGCATTAGAAACTCAAGGTACTCCTCACCGCTGGCGGGGTTTGCCTCTGGGTGATGCTCGAGATTGGCCGTAAACTGGCGAACCGATGCCAAGGCAGACCGTATGGGGGGCTCGAGGGCCTCCGACCAAAGGGGATGCAGCCGCAATCCCTGTTCCAAGAGCCGAACGATTGCGCCGCACTCGAGCCTAGCCCGCCTCACCCAGTCGCGGGGGATGGCCCGCTGGCCCAGCCAGGACTGGGCCGAGGCGAGAAACCCTGGAATGGCCTCGAGCCGCTGCCGCAAGGAGTCAGGATGGCGGGGCGGATCGCTGGGCAAGAGCAGCGAGATGATCCCGAAGGCGGTTTCCCCGGTATACCAGGTGGGGTTGTGGAAGCGCGGACGATGCTGAAGCTCCCGAATGGCCACGTGAACTTGAGCCCGCAGCATTTTGAGCTCCAACCGTTCCGCACTCGAGGATCCCGCGGGCAGACGCCCCGCTTCCTGCGCCAGCCGGCTCAGCATGGAGTGTTCGCGCTCGAGGGCCTCGGTATCCGCCGGAGGCAGGCGACCGTCGTGTCCATCCAAGCCCATGAAGGTTGCATCTACCGGATGAAACTCGGCATGCAGCCTCAGGAATTGCTCGACCAGGACAGCTAGGCTCAAGAGGGGTTCTCCTGGGGCAAATCTACCCAGCGCCGCTCGAGATGGGCCTGTACGATGGCGTCTACAGCTTCTTGGCTCTTGGCCCCGTCGTAAAAGGTACATTCTGCGGGGGTGTCATCCAGGATCTCGTCTACGAAGTGCCGCACCAAGTTGCGGTAATAGAGCTCAGGCCAGGGGGTGTGTAGGTCGGTTCCAGGGGGATAGGCCGAGGCCGGCAGTTCTACAGGCTTGAACTCCACCTCATCCGGGGTGGCAAAGTGCAGGGTCTCGGCCACCCCAAACTCGGTGACCAGCCGGGCGACCGCCGCCCCCTTGGAGCCATAGACCCGCAGCTCTACCCCAGGGTAGTTGCCCACAGCGACGTATGAGGTTTGGAGCATCCCATGAGCCCCGGAGACAAACTCAGCGATGGCCACAGCGCCATCCTCGACCTCGATGCGCTGGAGGTTGTCCCCATAGCCCCGAACCACCCGTTCAGGGACGAAGTTGCGCATGGTTGAGGCCACGCTCTTATACTCCCCCACACACCAGCGCACCAAGTCGAGAAGATGCGACCCATAGCCGACGATGCTGCTGGGGATAAGCCTGTTCCAGTCAGCCCCCTCAGGAACCTGGCGCAGAGGGAAATAGGGATCGAGGAACTGTGAGTTCTGCTCGAGCCCATGCACGTGGAAAATCTGTCCCAGGGTGCCGTCTGCGATCCACTTTTGTATCTGCCGGATGGCAGGAGAATAGCGAAAGGTAAAGCCCAGCTTGGTTCGCACGCCCCGCTCTTGGGCCGCCCTGGCTACAGCGAAGGCATCTTTGGCTTCTCGAGCCAAGGGCTTCTCGCACAGCACATGCTTCCCAGCCTCAATCACGGCATAGCTGAGGGGAAGATGGGTGTCGGTGGGGGTGCAAATGTCCACCATTTCCACCTCGGGATCCGCCAGCAACTCGTGGGGATCGGTGTACACTCGCTCGATGCCAAACCGCTGAGCCATGGCCTGTGCCCGCTCGGGTATAAGGTCGCAAATGGCCACCAGACGAGCCCGCTCATAAGCTGCATATCCCGGCAGGTGGGCTTTTTCAGCCCAGGCATGGGCCCCCAATACCCCCACACCCAGCCGCTTTGTGCTCATGGCAGCTCCTTTCCCAGGCTGCGGACATAGGCCTCGAGCTCATCGTAGTTGTGGAACCCCAGCTGCCGCCGGCCCTGCTCAATTTCAAAAATCATGTTGGCCAGTTTCTCTACCAACCGCGTATCTGCTCCGGCTCGCTGGCCATACTCGATCAGCTTGCCGTTCATGGCGCCTACCTCAGAAGGCCGTTTGCGGTAGACAATATCCCACCAGATTCCCGAGCCCTTTTTCTTGAATTCATGCCGGGTGGGGTTCTGGTCCTTTTTGAGCAGCCAGATGGCGTGTTGAATGTTGGCAATGAGCTTCTGGGTATCGGCGGGGGTTTGGGGCTTGTAGTTGGCCGGATCGAAGAAATCAAAAGCTTCCACCGCGATCCCGTTTTTTTCAGCGATCTCGAGCGCTTCGCGCACCACCGCCCCTGCAATGCGGGCGTAGCGTTCGACCCCCAGGGTTTCATGAATTCGGGCGTCGGCCAGAGCGCTAAACACCACCTGCTGGGAGTAGACCTCCTTGGCCCAGATCTGCCCCCAGATATTGGAGGAGAGCTGGACCTGAGTCAGCGACTCGAGCATCTGGGATAGCTGGAGGAGTCTGGAGGTGAACTCCGGTGTGCTCATTTCGCCCAACTGAATCGGCCCTTCGTGGACGAACTCCAGATAGCCGGGGTCCACCAAAGCCCCACCGTAGTTGGGAATCGAGCCCACCACCCGCTCCATCCCGCCCAACCCGGCTTGGCTTAGGATTTGAGCGATCAGGGGTTCGTTGAAGCCATTTTGGAAGCTGACGATGAAGGTTTCGGGGGAGATCAGCGGCAGAATCTGCCGCAGTGCCCCCTCGGTATGCTGAGACTTGGTGGCAATTAAGACCGCCTCGAGCGGGCCGTTCCTCTCCACGTGAGCCGGCAGTTGATCCGGGGTCAGGGCTCTGACCGGGAGGGTCATCTCCCCGCGGATGCCGTCAATGTAGAGCCCACGGGTATTCATGGCTTCCACATGCTCTTTCCACTGATCCACCAACACCACGTCGTAGCCCGCACGGGTCATATAAGCCCCCGCCAAGCCACCGATCGCACCAGAACCAATAATTGTGATCTTCAAAACCTGCCTCCCTTGTTTGGAGTGGAGTTACAGCCTGGGGTCGAGGGCGTCTCGCAGTCCATCTCCTAAAAAATTCACCGAAAGCACCGTGATCAGGATAAAAAGCCCTGGAAAGGCGGCCAGCCAGGGAGCCGTCTCGAGCCAGTCTGAGGAACCGTTGAGCAGGTTGCCCCAGGTGGGGGTGGGCGGCTGGACACCCAAGCCAAAAAACGATAGGGCCGATTCCAGCAGGATGGCCCCGCCTACAGCCAAGGTAGTGCTGACTACGATGGGCCCTAGAGCGTTGGGCAAGATGTGGCGAAACATGATGCGAGCATTGCTCCCCCCTAGAGCCCGCGAAGCCTCGACGTACTCCCTCGAGCGCAGGCTCAAGAACTGGCTGCGTACCAGTCGAGCAGTGCTCATCCAGCCCAGGCCTCCGATGATCAACACCAACAGCCCTAGACTGGGCCGCAGAAACCCCGAGAGGGCAATCACCAGCGGTAACACCGGGATAGAGAGCACCATGTCGGTGAAGCGCATCAATGCGGTATCGATCCAGCCGCCATAGAACCCCGAAAGAGCTCCAATCAAGGTGCCCAACAAGGTGGCCACCAAGGCACTGGAAAGACCGACCAAAAGAGATACTCGAGCCCCATACAAAATGCGGGTGGCGTTGTCGCGCCCGAGCTGATCGGTACCCATGGGGTGCTTGAGGCTAGGGGGGGTGGGCTGGCCTAACAAGGCGGGGTCTTGCCCGTCAAAGGTGTAGGGGGTTAGGGCTGGAGCGAAGATCGCCATCAAGGCCAGCAGGATCAACACCACCAGCCCAGCCTGGGCCAGTTTGTGGCGCCGGAAGCGGCGCAGGGCTTGGCCCAGAAACGACTCGTTGGGGCGCAGCTTAGGGGGGGAGGTGGGCACGGCTTGGCTCATGGGGTTTACTCGTAGCGAATCCGGGGGTCAACCAGGGAGTACACCAAATCGGTAAGGACATTGGTGGCGATCAAGGCTAGACTCCCGATCATCAACAGGGCCATCAGCACCGGGTAATCGCGTCCGTTCATGGCCTCGATGAAGAGCCGACCCATGCCTGGCCAGGCAAAGATGGTCTCGGTGACCACGGCACCGGAGAGGATTCCGGCAAAGTCCAGGGCGATGATGGTGATTACAGGAACCAGCGCATTTCTCAAAGCATGGCGGTAGACCACCACCCGCTCCGAAAGGCCCTTAGCCCGTGCGGTGCGGATGTAGTCCAATCCCAGCACATCCAGCATTGAGCTGCGCACAAACCGGCCCCAACTGGCGATGTTGGCAACGGCCAAGATACAGGCCGGGAGGATCAGGTGGCGCAACCGATCCAGGAAGCTGCCATCCCCGATGGTCTCGAGCCCTGCCGAAGGCAACAGGTGTAACCGAACGGCGAACAGGGCCTGAAGCATCAGTGCCAGCCAGAAGATCGGCATTGAGATGCCCAGAAACGATAAGAAGGTGAAGCTGTAGTCAAGGGCGCTATACCGCCTGAGGGCGCTCAGGATACCCAGCGGCAGCGCCACCAGCAGGGCCAGGGTGAAGGCACTGCCGCCTAGAATCAAGGTCGGGCCGATCCGCTCGGAAATATCTAGACCTACCGGGCGTCCAGAACGGATGCTATAGCCCCACTCCCCTCGCAGCAAAGCCCCGAGCCAGCGCAGGTATTGCACTGGTACGGGCTGGTCGAGGCCGAGCTCACGCTCGAGGTTTTTGAGCGCTTCCGGTGAAACCGAGGGGTTGTCGGCATACACATCGAGCGGCCCACCGGGGGCCAGATGCAGTACCCCGTAGAGAAGGATAGAGACCCCGAGCAGCAAGGGGATGCTGCTCAGGATCCGGCGGGCCAAGTAGAGGGGGAAGTTCATTCGGATTCGCGCGGGTTGGAAAACCCCGGTTACTTCTTAAGCCACCAATCGCTGGTGTTGCGGAAGTTGGTTTGATTGGTGGGGTTGGGTTTGAAGTTTTGCAGCTTCTCGGTCACCGCGATGATCTGTGGGGCCTCGAAAAGCGGCAAAGTGGCCAGATCGCTCAGCACCTGGTTTTGTACCCGGGCCATATAGAGCGTAACCAGGGAAGGATCGAGGGTCTGGGAGGCCTTCTCGAGGAAGGAGTCCACGGTGGCATTGGAGTAGCCGCTGCCGTTGTTAAAGCCCTTGGTGGTGTAAAACGAAACGTAGGAGTCAATTGGGTCAGCGGGGGTAATCCAGCCAGAGTACCACACGTCATAGCCGCCCTTGCGCCGGGCATCGGAGAGGGCAGCCCCACTCTTGTTGTCGGGGATCAGTTCAACCCCCACGGCCTTCATCTGCGCGATGATGACCTGCTGTGCCAGTTCATACTCGGCCCGCCCAGCCTGGGTCATGAACTTGAGGCTCAGCCGCTTGCCATCTTTGACCATGATGCCATCGGGGCCGGGATTGAACCCTGCTTCCTTGAGTGCAGCCTTGGCCTTGGCCGGGTCATACTTGTAGATGGGTACCGCGTTGCTGGCAAAGTCAAAGCTCGAGACCACGAAGGTGTTGAGGGGCTTGAGATAACCGCCCAAGGCTTTATTGATGGAGTCGCGATCAACCCCATAGGCAAAGGCTTTGCGCACGTTCAAGTCTTTCAAGAACTCATTCTTGAAGTTGAAGGTGAGGTGGCGGAAAGCCAGGGTTTTGGCGTTGATGACCTTGAGCCCCGGTACGTTGTCGATGCTGGGGGCCAGGGTAAAAGGGATGTTGTAGGCGAAGTTCACCTCTCCCGATTTGAGCTGGGTGACGGTGGTGTTGGTGTTGGGGATGATCTTGAAGATGATGCGGTCTATGTAGGGAAGCTGGTTCCCTGCGGCATCCTTACGCCAGTAGTTGGGATTGCGCTCGACAATTACGTACTGGCCGCGCTTGAACTCGGTGACGCGGAAAGGCCCGGCTCCGAAGGGCTTGTCCCAAAAGGGATCCTTGTTCAGATCTTTGCCCTCGAGGACATGCTTGGGCAGAATGCCATAGCTGAACAGGGCCGACTTAAACCCTGAGAAGATCTGCTTGTAGTAGATCACCGCGGTAAGGGGGTCGGGGGTCTCGATCCGCTCGATTTCTTCGGTACCGTCTTTTTCAGGGCCGAGGTACTTGGGATCCTTGATGGCCTCCCAGGTAAACTTCACATCCGCTGAGGTTACCGGCTCTCCATCGGCCCATTTCACTCCAGGGCGGAGTTTGTAGGTCACGATCATCTTCTTGCCATTGTCGGTGATCCGGATGCCCTTGTTGGCCAGGGTAGGGACTTCTACCGCTAAGGCCGGCTGGAACTTGGCATTTTCATCCGGGTAGACCAGAGGCTCCAAAAAGGTGGACTGTACGTCGGTGAGGAAGCCGCTGGCGTAGGGATCGAGGGTATCGAGATCATACCCCAGAGCCACCGTCAAGGTGCCTCCTCGGTCCTGGGCCGACACCATTCCGCCTAGTAGAATAAATAAACCCAGCAGGGGTGCTGCAAACGGCTTGAGGCGCATTGCTAATCCCATTGCTTCCTCCCTTTCTATACCTCATCTCACTCCGTGAAAAAGGAGTCTTTTGAGATGGATGTGATTGCAACTTTACCGAGATAGGGTAAGATTGTCAACGACTTCCAAGGAGATAGGAATTCCACTCTACGGAATAATGCTGGTTTTGCGGAGGACTGCTGATGACCAACCCCCAGCCCCAAACCCAAGAGCAGGATTTCGACCTAGGGCGACGACTGACCGCGTTAGCTATGGGAATGGATCGCCTCGAGCGCCACCTCTCGGGAGGTCAGGGAGCCCTCGACTCGGAAGGTTTAGTCCCCATCTACCTGGGCAGCGCATGGGTGCCCCCTGACCCGCTTTCCAGTTGGGGAGAGGTCCTTGAGCGCCTCGAGGGCTTGGAGCAGGAAGCCCGTGCCTATCCTCAGGGGCCCCGGCGCCAGTTTCTCTTGGATATGACCGATTCGCTGCGGGCTGCAGCTCAGCTCTTTGCTGGACAGGAGCTGGGCTTTGCCGAGAAGCTGGAGCGGTTGGTAGGGGTACCCGCAGCCCCGGTGGCCCCCGATCGACTCGAGGCGCTACAGTCTGAGCTAGACCGGCTGCTGAGCGGAATGGGGTATCGCCAAGGCCCCCTAGCCCAGCGGGCGGCCCGCTGGGAGGGTGAACGCTTTGTGGAGCCAGAGCAGCTTGAATCGCTGTTTCACTCCCTGATGACCGAGGCCCAGCAACGCACCGATGCCCAGGTGTTTCCAACTGGGGACTACACCATGCGGCTCAACCTGGTACGAGGGGTGCCCTACAGTGCTCGCTGTAGCTTCAACCAGGGTCAGATGGACCTCAACGCCGATCTGCGCTTCACTCCTTCAGGGCTCAAGCACCTGGTGTGCCACGAGGTGTTTCCAGGGCACTCCACCCAACTGCTCTACACCTGGGAAGCCGCCCGGCGCGGCGAAAGCTCTCCAGATGTGCTGCTGTGTACCGCGAACACTGTGGTGGGTGCCATTCAGGAGGGCATTGGCGACCAAGGGATTCACCTCATTGACTGGGTTGAGACCTCCGATGATGCGCTGCACCTCACCCTGCGCCGATTGCGCACGGCTGCCGCGACCAGCGCGGCCTGGTATCAGATGGAAGAGGGGTGGCCGTTGGAGAAGGTACGGGAATTCCTGCGTGAGGTGGCTTTCCCACAGGAAACCTGGCTCGAGGGCCGCCTGCGCTTTGCGGCACACCCCTTCCGGGGGCCCTTCATCGCTTCCTATTGGTTTGGTGACGAGGCCGTGCGGGAGGCCAGGGAACGGGCTGGGCAGCGGCGGGCTGAGTTTGTGAGCTTCCTGTACGGTAGCATGAACAGCGTTCAAAGTATGCGGATGTGGGCCTGATGGCACGAAGCGTATCCCCCGAAACCTCGGAAGCCTCCAGCACGGTACGGGCCGTGGAGCGGGCTTTGCAGCTCATCGAGATCTTTGCCCGAAGCCGGGGTCCTTTGGCCATCAGTGAACTGGCGGCGCAGGTTGGGCTGCCCCCCAGTACCGTTCACCGGTTGGTGCAGACCTTGATGAGCCTGGGGTACGTGGTGCAGTACCCGCAGTCCAAGCGCTATGGGGTGGGTCGTGGGATTGCCGAGATCAACCGGGCGATGTTGCTCAAGTATGAGTTTGGCCGCTTTGCCAAGCCGCACCTCGAGGCCCTGGTTGAAGTCACCGGTGAGACGGCCAGCTTGGCCGCTTTATACGGCACATCGGCGATTTACCTGAGCCAGCTCGAGGCCCCGTCAATGGTACGGGTCTCCAATCCGGTGGGCACCCCGGTTCCGCTGCACTGCACTGCGGTGGGGAAGGTTTTTCTGGCTGATTTCCGCTCGGCCATGCTCGAGGAAACCCTGGCCTATGCGGGTCTCGAGGCCTGTACCCCCCATACCCTGACCGCCAGAGAGGCGCTGGAACGCGAACTGGGGCGCGTTCGCCACCAAGGCTATGCTTTGGACGACCAGGAATATGCCGAGGGGGTGCGCTGCCTGGCTGTAGGGCTGCGGGGCAGCTCAGGTGCGGTGGTGGCCGCCCTAAGCCTGTGTGGGCCTCTGAGCCGCATTCCCGATGAGCGTATCCCTGAGCTGGCTGGGGCGGTGATGGAAATCGGAGACCGTTTCGCTCGGCAGATGCGTGAACCCTAATCGAGGACAGCCCATGACCAAGGTATTGATTTGCTCCTATCTAGAGCCTGAGCATGTGGAGCGCATCCGTGTGCTGGACTCCCGGCTCGAGGTGATCTACGCTCCCGAACTCTTGCCCAAGCCGCGCTACCCCGCTGACCATGTGGGGTTTCCGCTCGAGCGCACCCCTGCAGAGCAAGCCCGTTGGGAAGCCTTGCTGGCCGAGGCGGAAGTGCTCTTCGATTTTGATTACACCGGGATACCGGCCCTCCCCGAGCGGGCCCCACGGGTACGCTGGATTCAGGCCAGCAGTGCGGGGATTGGGCAGTTTGTCCGGCGCCACGGCTATGCGCGGATGAACGCGGTTTTTACCACCGCCAGTGGGATTCATGCCCGGCCCTTGGCCGAGTTCGTGCTGATGGTCATGCTCGAGCAGGTCAAACAGGCCTCGCTGGCCCGCAAGCAACAACAAGAACACCTGTGGCAGCGCTTTGCCACCGAAGAGCTAACCCATAAAACCCTGGCCATTGTTGGGCTGGGCAATATCGGGCGGGAGGTGGCTCGGCTGGCGAAGGCCTTCGAGATGCGGGTCATTGCCAATAAGCGCCGTCTGGATGGGCAGATCCCCGAGTCCCTGGGGGTAGATCAACTCTTCGCCTGGGATGAGCTTTACCCGATGCTCTCTCAGGCTGATTTTGTTTGCCTGATCACCCCCCATACCCCTGAGACCGAAGGCTTGATCAACCACAGGGCCTTCGCTGCGATGAAACCGGGGGCCATGCTGATTAACATCGCCCGGGGGGCGGTGGTGGTCGAGGATGACCTTCTGGCGGCCCTGGATTCTGGAGCCCTGGCCCACGCGGCCTTGGATGTGGCTGCGGTCGAGCCGCTGCCGCCGCAAAGCCCGCTGTGGGCGCATCCGAAGGTTACGATCTATCCGCACTCGGCCAGCACCAGTGCGTTTGAGAACGCCCGACTCACCGAGCTGTTTTGCCAAAACCTGCGCCGCTATCTGAACCGCGAACCGCTCCTTAATCGGCTTGATCTCGAGAGGATGTACTGAAGTGGAGCGCCTGGAAATCTCAGTGGAGGAGTATCAACAGCGGGTCCAAAGGCTGCAAGCCCAAGTCGAGCAGGCGGGGTTTGCCGGGATGGTGGTGTTTGGGCCGGTGAGGGTAAGCTACCTGAGCGGGTTTTTCTTCGCCAAGACCGAGCGCCCGGTGGTGTTGGTGGTCCCGCTGAACGGCCCACCTGCGATGCTGATTCCCCACCTCGAGGCCGAGCACCTGCGCAGCCAGTGCCCACAGATTTCAACCGTCCATACCTATCCGGAGTACCCTGGGGGTGGGTCGGGGAAGCACCCGATGGTTCACCTGGCTGACCTGTTGGCCGAGGTGGGGCTTAGGGGCAAGCGACTGGTCGCTGACTACGATGGTTACGAAAATCGCTGGGGGTATCGCGGGCCCAAGCTCAGCCAGGTGCTAGGGCAACAGATCGCTGAGGGGCTCGAGCTGATCGATGATGCCCGTATGGTCAAAAGCCCGGCGGAGATCGCCCTGATTGAGGAGGCCTGCCGCTGGGGCGATCGCGCTCACCGCATACTTCAAGACCAGATTCGGGTAGGGGCCAGCGAGCTGATGGTCTCACACGCGGCCAGCCTCGAGGCCACCCGGGAGCTGCTTGCGGCTTTGGGGCCGCGCTACGTGCCCAAAGCCAGGGAGGGGCTTCCGGCCAATGCCATGTTCATTCGAGGGGCCAATACCGCCCATCCCCACGGGCTACACCAGCACAGCGGTGTGCAGGTGGGGGATGTGCTGGTCACCGGGGCCTATGCTTTGATGGGCGGGTATGAATCCGAGCTCGAGCGGACCCTGATTGTCGGTGAGCCGGATCAGCGCTTTGCCGAGTATTTCGAGGCGATGCTGGCCGCGCAGGAGGTGGCCTTTAGGGCCATCCGTCCTGGGCGCACCTGCGCCGAGGTGGAGCGCGAGGTCTCGAGCTTCATCCGCGACGAGCTGGGGATGGCCGCCTTAATGCGCCACCACACCGGACACGGTTTCGGCCTCGAGGGCCATGAGCACCCCTTTCTTGACCTGGATGATGATACCCCCATCCAGCCCGGCATGATCTTTTCCGCTGAGCCGGGGCTGTATGTGCCGGGATATGCCGGATTTCGCCACTCCGACACCCTGGTGGTGACCCAAACCGGCTGCCGGGTACTCTCGCAGTATCCCCGGGACCTGGGGTCGCTGATTCTTCGGGCTTGAGGCCCTCTTTCCGGCTACCCTAAACCGGAACGGCCCCGGTACAATCAGGGCCATGCGGCTCGAGGCGCTCAACCTCTCATCCCGCGAAGCCTTTGTGAAGAGCCTGGGCTGGGTATTCGAAGGCTCGCCCTGGGTAGCGGAGGAGACCTGGCCCACCCGGCCCTGGAACAACGTGGACACACTCCATGCCGCGATGTGCGCCATGGTTGAGCGGGCTCCAATCGCACGGAAGCTGGCCCTGATTCGGGCCCACCCGGATCTGGGCTCGAGGGCCAAGATGGCCCAGGCTTCATTGAGCGAACAGAAGGGTGCAGGGCTGGACCAGCTCAGCCCTGAGGAGTACGAGCGCCTGCAACACAGAAACCGCGAGTATGCCCAGAAGTTTGGCTTTCCCTTTATCCTGGCGGTGAAGGGGAAAACCAAGGAAGAGGTGTTCGCCGCCCTGGAGGAGCGACTGGGTCGGTCTAAAGAAGAGGAGCTGGAGACCGCCCTGGCGCAAATCTACGCCATCGCCGGGTTTCGCTTGCGGGAAGCCATTGAGGAGGGAGCGGCTTGAACCCTTTGGATCAAGACCGCCTGCGGCTGGTGCGCTGGCCCTGGATCCTGGCCTTGTTGCTGTTGTTGGGGCTGGGCTTGCTGCTGGCTCGGCTGGGGGGGTGGGAGGCCCAAGCCAAGGAGTGGCTGGGGCTGGGGGTGCGGTTTTTCCATGTGCTCTATGCCATCGCCTGGATCGGGGCCAGCTTCTACTTCATCTTTTTAGAAAACTCCCTCGAGCGCCAGGGGGTGCGGGAGGAGCTCTCGGGCAACCTCTGGGCGATCCACGGGGGGGGTATGTATTACCTCGAGAAGTATAAGACCGCCCCCAAGCCACTTCCCAAGTATCTACACTGGTTTAAGTGGGACGCCTACTTCACCTGGATCACCGGGTTTTTGCTCTTGGTCATCGTCTATTACGCCGATCCTAAAACCACCTTGCTGAGCCCTGAGAGCCCTCTCTCTGCCCCTATGGCGGTGGCCCTGGGGGTTCTCAGCTTGGTTCTGGCCTGGGGGGTTTATGTGGGCCTCTCCCGCACGGTGCTGCTGCAAAATCCAGGCTGGTTCCTGCTGGTAGGAGCGGTGCTGGTTGGGCTGGTGGCCTGGGGGTTGGGCCATGTCTTCAGCGGGCGAGGAACCTTTATCCACGTGGGGGCGATGCTCGGCACCATCATGGCGGGGAATGTTTTCTTCGTGATCATCCCCTCGCAAAAAGCCCTGATACGGGCGGCCCAGAGCGGTCAGACCCTAGACCCGGGCTTTGTGAGCTGGGTGCAGCTCCGCTCCCGCCACAACAACTACCTGACCCTGCCGGTGCTCTTCACCATGATCTCCAATCATTTCCCCAGCACCTACGCCAATGGTCTGGGCTGGCTGATCCTGCTGCTACTGTTTGGGGCTGGGGTGGCGGTGCGGCACTTCATCAACGTCACGGAGAAGGAACACCACACCACCACCCAAACCGGGGGGGCCATGCCCTATCTGCTGGTGCTGGCTGGGGCTTTGATGCTGGCGGCTTTTTACCTCTCGGTTCCCAAGAATGCCCCCGTAGCCGCTCAGCCGGTAGCCTTTGCCCAGGTTCAGGCGGTCGTCTATGAGCGCTGTGCTTCCTGTCATGCGGCCCGGCCTACTCAGGCTGGTTTTGCCTCGGCCCCGGCGGGAGTGCTGCTGGATAGCCCGGAGCGGATCATGCAGTTTAAAGACCAGATCATCCAGGTGGCGGTGAACACCCAGTACATGCCGCTGGGAAACATCACCGGGATGAAGCCTGAAGAGCGGGCGCTGTTGGGGGCTTGGTACCGCGCGGGGGCCAAAGGCCCGTAGGAGGCAATATGCTGGACTCGTCCACCGTTCTGGCCTTGATTGTGGCTTCCGTAGCCCTGGCCCTGCTCCCTGGGCCAAGCTCAATGCTGGTGCTCTCGCGCAGCCTGGCCGGGGGACGGATGGTGGGGCTGGCGACTTGTATGGGCAGCCTGGTGGGGTCGTTGGGGGTAGTGCTGCTGGCGGGATTGGGGCTTTCGGCTCTGCTGCTGGCCTCAGATGTGGCCTTTGGAATGGTTAAAATTGCCGGTGGGCTTTACTTGATCTACCTGGGGGTTCGGACCCTGCTCGAGCGGAACCGCCTCTTAACCCCAACCGTAGCCCCCATCACCCCCCGCCAAGCCTTTGTCCAGGGGGTTTTGACCGATCTGCTCAACCCTAAAACTGCGTTGTTTTTCACGGCCTTTTTGCCCCAATTCATCCACCACGAGCGCGGCTTGGTGACCCTGCAGTTCATCCTGCTGGGGTTTATCACCGTGGCCATACTGGTGATCTACGCCATAATTTTGGCCTTCTCGGCCTCGAGCCTGCGGGCTTGGTTGCTGCAACACCCCAGCTTTGCCCTCTGGCAATCGCGGGTGGTGGGGTGTTTGTTCGTCGGCCTGGGCCTGCGGCTGGCCTTGGCCCGGAGGGAGTAAGGATGGCCCGGCTTTCAACCCATGTTCTAGACCTGGCCTCGGGTCGGCCGGCGGCAGGGCTGGGGCTCGAGCTGTTCAGGCTTGGCCCAAGCGGTCACCGAATTGCCCTCAAGGCCGCCATCACCAACCCCGATGGCCGCACCGATGAACCGCTGCTCACGGGGGATTTCCTCGAGACCGGGGTGTACGAGCTGGTTTTCCAAGCCGGGGCTTATCTCCGGGCCCAAGGCTATGCCCTGCCCGACCCGCCCTTTCTGGACGAGATCCCCATCCGATTTGCAATTGCTGATCCCAAAGGGCATTACCACGTGCCCCTGCTGCTCTCGCCGTTTGGCTACAGCACCTACCGAGGGAGCTGAGAGAGGCTCCAGGGCACCGGTAGGATGGAGGCTATGGACCCTAAAGATCTGGCTGCCGAGGCCCTTCGCCGCTGCCGGGTGTTGGCCCGCTTCTCTGAGGAGCCTGGCCGGCTCACCCGCACGTTCCTTTCCCCACCGATGCGCGAGGTGCAGGCCGCGCTGGCCGGTTGGATGGGCGAGCTGGGGATGGAGGTACGGGTGGATGGGGTGGGGAACCTGATCGGGCGCTATGAAGGCCGCAGCCCAGGGGCCCAGACGTTTCTCCTGGGCTCGCACGTGGACACCGTGCGGGATGCGGGGAAGTACGACGGGGTGTTGGGGGTGATGCTCGGCCTGGCGTTGGTGCAGGGCTTAGAAGGCCGTAGGTTGCCCTTTGCCCTCGAGGTCATCGCCTTTTCCGAGGAGGAGGGGGTGCGCTACCGGATGCCCTTTCTGGGCAGCCGGGCGGTCACCGGAACCTTCGACCCGGAGCTCTTGCAGCTCAAGGATGCCGAGGGTTTGTCCCTGGCAGAGGCCATCCGGGCCTTTGGCCTGGACCCGGACTGGATCCCTAGGGCCGCGTATGCCCAGGAGGCGCTCCTGGGCTACCTCGAGTTCCACATCGAACAGGGCCCGGTGTTGGAATCCCTCGGCCTGCCGCTGGGAATCGTGGAGGCCATTGCCGGGCAGACCCGGCTCGAGGTGATCTTCCGGGGCCGGGCCGGCCATGCCGGGGCCACCCCCATGCCCCTGCGCCGTGACGCCCTGGCCGGGGCTGCCGAGTGGATGACCCTGGTGGAGCGCGAGGCGCGGGGGGAGGCGGGCTTGGTCGCTACGGTTGGTACCCTCCAGGTTTCACCGGGGGCGGTCAACGTGATCCCGGGCGAGGCGCGGCTGAGCCTGGATGTGCGCCATGCCTATGACGAGGTGCGTGAGCGGCTGGTGGCCTACATGGTGACCCGGGCCCAGCAGGTGGCCCAGCGGCGGGGCCTCGAGCTGGCCCTGCACACCCGCTCTGAGCAGCCGGCGGTGCCCTGCGACGAGGGGCTCAACGACCTGCTGGAGGAAGCCCTGCAGGAGCTGGAACTGCCCGTGCACCGTCTGGTCTCTGGCGCGGGGCACGATGCCATGATCCTGGCCCCTTTTTGCCCCTCCACCCTGCTTTTCCTGCGCAGCCCGCAAGGGCTCTCCCACCACCCCGACGAGGCGGTCTGGCCGCAGGATGTAGAGGCGGCGGTGCGGGTGGGGCTGAGGTTCTTGGAGCGGCTCGAGGCCCGGTGGGGCCAGGGTAAACCGGGCCCTATTTGACGTTCAGCCCCGGGCGCTTGACAATCCGTTCATGGACTCCCTTTCCACGCTTGCTGTTCATATTGCCGGGGTGGAGGCACCCCTTAACCTGCCGGTTTCGCAGCCCATCTACCAATCGGCTTCCTGGACCTTCCGCGACCTAGACGAAGTAGACGCGGTGTATGAGGGGCGTCAGGCCGGGGCCATCTATGGGCGCAACGGCACCCCCAACCACCGGGCCTTAGAAGCCCTCTTTGCTGGCCTGCACAGGGCTGAGGCCGCGGTGGCTTGTGCCAGCGGGATGAGTGCTTTGAGCGCGGTGTTCCTGGGGCTGCTGAAGGCCGGGGATACGGTGGTGGCCTCTCGCGACCTCTACGGCAGTACCTTGAACGTGCTGCACGACCTGGAGCGTTTTGGAGTGAGCACGCGGACGGTGGAGATCGACAACCCGGCCCAGATCGAGCAAGCCCTGATAGGGGCGCGGTTGTTGGTGCTGGAGACCTCGTCTAACCCTCGGCTGCGAGTCCCGAACCTCGAGCGACTCTCGGACCTGGCCCACCGCCGGGGGGTGCTGGTACTGGTGGACAACACCTTTGCCTCGCCCTACCACTGCCGTCCGCTGGAGCTGGGCGTAGACCTGGTGATGGAGAGCCTGACCAAGTTTGTGAATGGGCACTCGGATGTGATGATGGGCGGGGTGGCGGGGCCTCAGCAGCGGCTAGAGCCCATTCGTGCGGTCGCGACCCGGATGGGGTTGGTCTCCAACCCCCAGGAGTGCTGGTTGGCCCTGCGCGGAGCCGAGACCCTGGAGCTGCGGATGCAGCGGGCTGCGGCCAACGCCCTCGAGCTGGCCCGGTTTCTCGAGGCTCATCCGAAGGTGCGGCAGGTACACTACCCTGGCCTGCCCTCGCACCCCGACCATGCGACCGCCCAGAAGGTGCTCCAAAATGGCGCAGGGGCCATGCTCTCCTTTGAGCTCGAGCCCTCCCGGACTGCGGTGAATACGCTGCTGCACGGCCTGCGCTACATTCGCATGGCCCTCAGCCTGGGAGGCACCTGCACCACCCTCTCGCACCCAGCCACCTCCTCCCACCGCTTCCTGAGCCCAGGGGAGCGCGATGCCTTGGGGCTCCACCCGGGGTTTCTGCGGATGTCGGTGGGGATCGAAAACCTCAGCGATCTGCGCCAAGACCTCGAGCAGGCCCTGGCCCGGCTCTAACCGGCTTCTGGGGCAGGTTCTTGCCAGGCCTGCGCTATACGAGCTATAGTACACACACAACGCCCATAGGCCTTCCGGCATGAGTTAATCCTGAATTGCGGATTCGCATACCGACTTAGGGAAAAGGAGGGGTTCTGCCAGCCGCTTTAATCTTCCGACGACAGGTCTTGAACCTCTCCCATGCCCCCTGTGGCTGCGCTCAGGGCCCCCCCTGGGGGGTTTGGCTGCAATGGGTACAAGCAGGTGGGCATCGTTTCAGGAGGAATCATGGCAGATAAAGCGACCGTACACATCACCGTAAATGGACAACCCCACACCAGCGAGGTCGAGCCCCGATTGTTGTTGGTTCACTACCTGCGCGAGCACCTTGGACTGACCGGAACCCACGTGGGCTGCGACACCAGCCAGTGTGGGGCCTGCACGGTGCACCTTGATGGCCAGGCGGTCAAGAGCTGCACGGTGTTTGCGGTACAGGCGGATGGCTCGAGCGTGACCACCATCGAGGGGATTGGGGCGATGGGTCACCTGCACCCCGTGCAGGAGGGTTTTTGGGAGATGCACGGCTTGCAGTGTGGCTTCTGCACCCCCGGCATGATCATGGCGGCGGCAGACCTGCTCAACCACAACCCCAACCCCAGCGAGGAGGAGATTCGTCACGGCTTGGAGGGCAACTATTGCCGCTGCACCGGCTACCACAACATCGTGAGGGCCGTGCAGTACGCTGCCGATAAGATGTCTGGAAAGAAGTCGGTAGGGGCCGCAGCGGACGATTAAGACCGCGAGCCGCAGGTCAACCTCGAGCTCGAGAACGCTAGACCCAAGACGCAAGCGAAGGGAGCGTTATGGCGGAAAAACTGATGGGAAAGGCGATGAAGCGGGTGGAGGACCCGCGCTTCATCACCGGAACCGGCAACTACACCGATGACATGCAGGTGCCTGGGATGGTCCATGCGGCCATGGTGCGTTCGCCCTATGCCCATGCCAAGATCAAAAGCATCAATGCGGAAGCAGCCAAAGCCCTGCCTGGAGTGCTGGCGGTGATCACCGGTCAGGAGATGTTGGATGCCGGAGTAAAGGGCATCCCGACCGGGTGGCTGCATCCTGGAATCAAGCTGCCCCCCCACTACGCCATCACCCCGGATAAAGCCCGCCATGTGGGGGATATTGTGGCTGCGGTGATTGCGGAGACCCGCCAGACCGCCGAGGACGCGGCAGCGCTGGTGGAGGTGGACTACGAACCGCTCCCCGCGGTAAGTCTAGGCAGCAAGGCCCTCGAGCCTGGGGCGCCTGAGGTGCACGCGGAAGCTCCGGGCAACCTGTGCTTCGAGTGGAGCATCGGGGATAAGGAGGGCACCGATGCCCTTTTCGAGCGGGCTTACAAGACGGTTAAGCTCAACCTGCGCAACAACCGCCTGATTCCCAACGCCATGGAGCCCAGGGCCTCGCTGGCCCAGTATGCCAAGGCCTCAGACGAATTCACCCTTTGGACTACCAGCCAAAACCCCCATATCCACCGCCTGTTAATCGCGGCCTTTATTTTGGGTATCCCTGAGAACAAGCTGCGGGTGATCGCACCGGATGTGGGGGGAGGGTTCGGCTCGAAGATCTACCAGTACCCTGAGGAAGTAATTGTCCTGTACGCGGCCCGGAAGCTGGGTCGGCCGGTTAAGTGGACGGCACGGCGCTCCGAGAGCTTTGTGACCGATTCCCACGGGCGCGACCACGAGACGGTGGCCGAGATGGCCGTGGACGAACACCACAAGATCACCGCGGTACGGGTGCACACCGTCGCCAACATGGGGGCCTATCTGACCACCTTTGCCCCGGCGGTTCCCACCTACCTCTATGGCTGCTTGCTGGCTGGGACCTATAAAACCCAGAAGATTTTCTGCCAGGTGCGGGCGCCTTTTACCAATACCGTGCCGGTGGATGCCTACCGGGGTGCGGGCCGGCCAGAGGCCACCTATCTGCTGGAGCGTCTGGTGGATGTAATGGCCCATGAGCTGGGGGAGGATCCGCTCGAGTTCCGCCGTAAAAACTTCATCCAACCGGAGGAATTCCCCTATCAGACCCCGGTGGCCTTGGTCTACGACTCGGGCAACTACGAGGTGGCCATGAACAAGGCCATGGAGTTGGTGGGTTACCAGGAGCTGCGCCGCCAACAGGAGGAGTTGCGCAAGCAAGGGCGCTACCTGGGGATTGGAGCGATCACCTTCCTCGAGGCCTGTGGTTTGGCCCCTTCGGCGCTGGTGGGGAGCTTGGGGGCCCAGGCCGGGCAGTGGGAGAGCGCCTTGGTGCGGGTGCACCCGACCGGTACGGTGGAGGTGTTCACCGGTTCACACAGCCACGGTCAGGGCCACGAGACGGCCTTCGCCCAGGTGGTGGCCGATGAGCTGCAAATCCCTGTGGAGAACGTGACCTTGGTGCACGGCGATACCGGGCGGATGCCCTACGGCTGGGGTTCCTATGGCTCGAGGTCGGCCCCGGTGGGGCTCTCGGCCATCGTGATGGCCAGCCGTAAGATCGTGGATAAGTCCAAGCGCATCGCGGCCCATCTGCTGGAGGCTGCTCCCGAGGATATCGTGCACGAGGACGGCAAATATATGGTCAAGGGGGTGCCCGAAAAGGCCAAGACCTTCTTCGAGATCGCCCTACAGGCCCACCTGGCCCATAACTACCCCACGGACTTGGAACCGGGTCTCGAGGCCACCCACTTCTACGACCCCAAGAACTTTGTCTATCCCTTCGGCACCCACATCGCGGTGGTGGAGGTAGACCCCGATACCGGTAGGGTTAAGCTGCTGCGTTACCTTTCCGTGGATGACTGCGGCCCGATCGTCAATCCGCTGATCGCCGATGGGCAGATTCACGGTGGGGTGGCCCAAGGCCTGGGTCAGGCCCTGCTGGAAAACGCAGTTTACGACGATGAGGGGCAGCTGCTGAGCGGCAACTTCCTGGAGTACTCGATCCCCCGGGCCGATGACCTGGTGCAGATTGAGCACGACCACACCGTCACCCCCAGTCCGCACAACCCCCTGGGGATCAAAGGCATTGGTGAAGCGGGAACCATCGCTTCTACCGCTGCGGTGGCCAATGCGGTGCTGGATGCCCTACGGCCCTTTGGAATTGTCCACCTGGATATGCCCTATACCGCGGAGAAGGTCTGGCGGGCCATTCAGGGGGCCCAGAAGCTTCCGCAAGCTGCCGACTAAAGCCTTTGGGAGGTCGCATGTATACTGCTGAGTTTGACTACAAAAAAGCCTCGAGCCTTCAGGACGCACTCTCCCTTTTGCAGCAGCATCCCGATGCTAAGCTGTTGGCCGGGGGGCACAGCCTGATCCCGGCCATGAAGCTGCGCCTGGCTGCCCCCTCGCTCCTGATTGACATCTCCAAGGTGCCTGAGCTGCGTGGGGTGCGGATGGAGGGTAACACCCTGATCATTGGTGCCGCCACCACCTATCATGAGCTCGAGACCAACGACCTGGTTAGGAAGGCGGCCCCCCTGCTGACTGAGGTGATCCCCCACATTGGCGATCCCATGGTGCGGCACCGGGGAACCATCGGCGGCTCCCTATCCCACGCCGACCCTGCCGCGGACCTGCCTGCGGCGATGCTGGCCCTTGGGGCTCAGATGAAAATCCAAGGCCGGAGCGGGAGCCGGGTGGTGGACGCGGATCAGTTTTTCCAGGGAATGTTCAGCACCGCGCTGGGGGAAGGAGAGATCCTCACCGAAATCCACATCCCCGCCCTCTCGGGCCGGCAGGCCTATGAGAAGTTTCCGCATCCAGCTTCGCGTTACGCGGTGGTGGGGGTGGCGGTGGTGGCTGGGCCGGAGGGGGTGCGCGCGGCGGTGACCGGTGCGGGAGAGCATGCCCTGCGGCTCTCGCGGCTCGAGCAGGCCTTGGCCGGCAAACCGCTCAATGCTGAGACCATCGCCGCAGCCTGCCAAAACTTGCTTTCAGCGGAAGGGCTCAACCACGACCTGGTGGCTTCGGCGGAGTATCGGGCCCATCTGGTGGACGTGTTGGCCAAACGAGCCCTGTTGCGGCTCGTATGAGCCTTCTAATCCTTTGGGGGCCAGGTTTTGAACCTGGCCCCTTGCGATGGGCGGGTATGATGTTCCCTCGAGGAGACCCCTATGGCCCAAATTGCAGTGACCACAGCAAATGATCTCTCTGGGTACAAGATTGTGCGGCACCTGGGGGTGGTGAGGGGGATTACGGTGCGCTCGAGGAGCATCCTGGGCAACCTGGGGGGAGCCCTGCAGTCCCTCTTTGGGGGCAACATCACCCTATTCACCGAGCTGGCCGAGAAAGCCCGGGCAGAGGCCTTTGACCTGATGGTGCAGCACGCCCAGGCCATGGGAGCCAATGCGGTCATTGCGATGCGCTACGAATCCAACGACATCATGGATGGGATTACCGAGGTGCTGGCCTATGGTACGGCGGTGGTGGTTGAACCGCTTTGATTGTGGGGCATATAGCCGTGCCGGTGGGCGATTATGAGACAATAAGGCATCATGATTCCTTCCTCCCCTGAGGACACCCAAAAGGCCCTCGAGGCCCAGGGATACATTGCCGATAAGGGCTTGTCGGTGGCGGTGTTCCTGGCGCTTAAGCTGGGCCGTCCGTTGCTGCTCGAGGGCGAGCCGGGTGTGGGCAAGACCGAGATCGTCAAGGTGCTGGCTCAGATGCTCGATACCCGTCTGATTCGCCTGCAGTGCTATGAGGGCCTAGACATCTCCAGCGCGGTCTACGAGTGGGATTACGCCCGGCAGATGCTGCAACTCCGGCTTTTGGAGGCCAGCGGGGAACGCGACCCGACCAAGGTGCGGGGTGAGGTTTTTGGCCCCGAATACCTGCTCGAGCGCCCCCTGCTGCAGGCCTTGAGAATGGCCAATGGCAAGGCCCCGGTACTGCTCATTGATGAGCTTGATCGGGCCGATGAAGAGTTTGAGGCCTTCTTGCTGGAGTTCCTCTCGGATTGGCAGATCACCATCCCCGAGGTGGGAACGGTGCGAGCCGAGCAGCCCCCGGTAGTGGTCATCACCTCCAATCGCACTCGAGAAATCCACGACGCCCTCAAGCGGCGCTGCCTGTACTTCTGGATTGACTATCCCAGCTTCGAGAAGGAGTACCGCATCGTACGGGAGAAGGTGCCTGGGGTGCCGCAAAAGCTGGCCCAGCAGGTGGTTTCCTTCGTACAGGAGCTGCGCAAGGAGGACCTGTACAAAGCCCCCGGTGTGGCCGAGACGTTGGACTGGGCGGCCTCGCTGATGGCCCTAGACGCGACGGTGCTCGAGCCCCAGATGGTCGAGGATACCCTGGGTGCGCTGCTCAAGTACCAAGACGATGTGGTGCGGGCTAAGGGGGTGGCTCAGGAACTGCTGGCTCGGGCCAATCTGCCGACCCCCATGTGAGGGGAAGCCTCCCGTCGCCGGTTCTGGTTGAGGATATCCGAGGCCAGGGGCTTTGTGGGGAAAAGACACCATGCCTGCTAACGGACAACTCCTTTCCCATGCGGTTCGCTTCTGCCGGGATTTGCGGGCGGAGGGGGTGGTGATCACCCCAGGGCAGACCACGTGGTTTGCCCGTGCCCTGACCCAAATTCCCCTTTTTGATCCGGTAAGCTTTTTTCATGCGGCCCGCTCGAGCCTGATCACCCGCCACGAGGATTACCCCAAGTTCGAAGCGGTGTTTTTCAAGTTCTGGCGAAGCCTGGGCTTGGAGCGATTTCCTTCGGAGCTGCTCCACCAAACCCCGCTCCCCCCCAAGAGGGAACCGAAGGCCAAGCCGGGGGAGGTGGGCCGCGAACCCAAGCCGAGCGGCAACTCCTCTGAGGGCCCACCGCAGCCGGTGGTGGATCGGGCCCTGACCTTCAGCGCTGAGGAGGTGCTCCGGCAGAAGCGCTTTGACCAGATGAGCGAGGGGGAGCTCGAGGCGGCCCAGCGCCTGCTGCACCGCTTTGTTTGGAGCCCACCGGAGCGCCGATCGCGCCGCTACAAAAGCGGAGGGGGGGAGCGCTTGGATTTGCGCCGTAGCTTCCGGGCCTCCCTGAAGCACCAGGGGGAGCTGGTTGACCTCGAGTTCCGCTCCCGCAAGACCAAGCCCCGGCCCATCGTGGCCCTGGCCGATGTCTCGGGTTCCATGGAGCGCTACGCCCGCATGCTGCTGCACTTCCTGCACGCCTTTGCCCTCGAGCAAAACCGCCTGGGGGCTCGAAGTGTGGAGACCTTTGTCTTTGGTACCCGCCTAACCCGCATTTCCCGGGCCCTGAAAAGGCGCAGTGTGGATCAAGCCCTGGCCGAGGTCGGACAGAGTGTCAAGGACTGGTCGGGGGGGACCCGCATCGGGGAGTGCCTGCACACCTTTAACCGCACCTGGGCCAAGCGGGTGCTAGGTCGGGGCAGCATCGTGCTGATCATCTCCGATGGCTGGGATCAGGGGGAACCCCAGTTGTTGGCCTTCGAGATGGAGCGGCTGCAGAAGTCCTGCCACCGCCTAATCTGGCTCAACCCCTTGCTGGGCACCCCTGGCTACCAGCCGCTGACCCGGGGCCTGGTGGCGGCCTTGCCCTATGTAGACGACTTCCTTCCGGTGTACAACCTGGCGAGCCTCGAGCAGCTGATAGAAGCCTTAGGTGCGCTGGAGCGGCGTCCGGCCAGGAATCTCTAGAATTGTGCCATAGTCATAGTTATACTAGGGCTCACATGAAATCCTGGATGGGTGCGGCGGTGCTCCTGGGCCTGTGGGCGGTGCAGGCCCAGAATGCCCCGGTCGCGCCGTTTCCCAAGAACTACACCAAGGGGCTGGTTCTATACGGAATGGGCGACCGCTCGGATGGCAAATCGCGCGATTTTTACGCCAGCTCTGCAGCAATTGATGCCGCCCGGCGAGGCCAGGAGCTACCGGTGGGCTCGATGCTGGTGCTCGAGACCTTTCGGGCTAAAGAGGCCCAGGGGGGTGGGTTCCTAAAGGACTCCAAGGGCTTCCTGGTGCGCGATCGGCCCGAACACGAACTGCACGTCATGCTCAAAGTCGCGCCCGAGAGCGCCCTGAGCAAGGCCTGGGTCTTCGGGGCATACGATCCCTCCACGGGGCAGCCTCAAGCCGGAACCAACCCGCTCTCCGATTGCTTGTTCTGCCATACCGAGGCCCTGGGAACGGATATGCTGTTCAGCTTCAAAGAGCTCAAAGCTTTTGCCCAGAGCGGGCAACTTCAGCGCATAGACTGCCCGCTCCCCGAGCGGCAGCCCTGCCCACCCCCACGCACCGAGTAATCGCCTGGCTCACCTACCAAATTGCTGATACCGCCCCCATAGCTCCAGCAGAAACCCCGCCCTCGGGCGGGGTTTCCAGTATTCGCCAGATCGGCTTATTGGGTCGGGACTTTGATCTTGCCCGCGATGATGTCCTTCTTGAGCTGCTCTACCCGGGTGATGATGGCCGGGGAGATCAGGGCTTTGTTGTACTCGTCGAGAGCATAGCCCACCCCGTTGTTGCTCAAGCCAAACTCCTCCACGCCCGATTTGAAGTTGTTGTCCTTGACGGACTTAATCACATCAAAGGTGGCCACATCCACCCGCTTCATCATGCTGGTGAGCACGTGGTTGAGGGTGCTGGGATCTTTATCGGTATCCCCCAGATAGTTCTGGTTGGCATCCACACCGATCATGAACATCGGGCGGCTGGTGGCTGCGGGGCAGCTCTTGTTGTAGGCGGCGTATTTCTTGACCGTCGCAAAGTTGTTGCTGATGAACTTGACCCCGGTCGGAAGCTCGTTGCTCTTAAGGCACATCTTTTGCTTCACGAAGTCCAGTACACCCAGCCCCGAAGCCCCAGCAGCTGCGTAGATGATGTCCGCACCTTGGCGGGCTTGGGCGTTGGCGATCTCCTTGGCCTTGCCAGGGTCGTTCCAGGCCGCGGGGGTGTTGCCCACGTAGTTGGCGATCACCTTGCCATTGATGCCCCGGTCTTTGAAGGCCGCCTGGGCCCCAGCGCGGTAGCCGGCCTCGAACTTGTGGATCAGGGGGATGTCCATCCCGCCCACAAAGCCCACCACCCCGGTCGAGGTGCTGCGTCCGGCGATATAGCCCACCAGGAAGCTGCCTTCCTGCTCGCGGAAGACCAGCCCTACGGCATTATCGCAGGTGGTCTTGCCGGTCTTCTCGTCCAAACAGGGGATGGAGTCAATGACCGCAAACTTGCTGTCCTTGAACTCCTGGGCGGTTTTGGTAATGCTGGGTTCGTTGGCAAACCCCACCCCGATGATCAGATCAAAGCCTTCCTCGGCAAACTTACGAATGCCCTGCCCGACCTGGCTGGGATCCCCCGGCTCGAAGTCGTAGTATTTGATGCCCAGCTCTTTAACAGCTTTTTGAGCCCCTTCATAAGCGGATTGGTTGAAGCTGCGGTCATTCTTACCGCCTGCATCGTAGGCCATGCCCACCCGTATGTCCTGTGCGAGACCTAAACCCAGGACGGTGGCGGTGGCGGCGGCAAACACTAGGAGTTTCTTCATTCATTCCTCCGGTTTCGTTATGTGGCTTACGCCATGCGGATTATAGTGCAAGGCCACGGGGCTTTGAAGAGGCACGCTTCAGGGATGGAACAGCTCGAGCCACAGACTTTGGCCATGCACTGCAAGAATTCTGAGAGGATGGAGGAAAAGAAGTGTGAGGCACGGCTCCACCGTTTGGCTGACCTCAAGGATAGTCCATGCCGTGGGTTGCGGCGCTCGGAAGGTTCGGATCGCAATTGGGTGCCCAGGACTGGCCTACGCTGTAGAGGTGAAAACCCTTAAGCCCACCGAGCTTGAAGCCTTTCTCGCAGGGGACCCGCTGGTGGTGGATGTGCGCCCCGCTGAACTGACCGGCCAACCCGCTTTCCCAGGGGCCCTGCGTATTCCTGTGCAGGACATCCAAAACAGTCTGCATAACCTACCCCAGGATCGCCCCATCCTGCTCTTGTGCGAACGGGGGTTGATGAGCGAGCTGGCTGGGCTATACCTCGAGGCCGCCGGGTATACCCAGGTTTATAACCTCGAGGGGGGGCTGAGAAAGCTGCCCAAGAGGGCGGGGTAAGCCGTTATTCCCCACGCTTGGGTAAATCTTCCAGCCGCAGCCCATGCCAGCGCTCCAGGTGCTCCTTGTGGGTCCTCAGGTAAGCTCCGGGTTCAAACAGGGTGTCGTAGTACTCGAGGTCCAGGTGATGGGTCTGAAGGAACATCAGGCTGTAGATGGTGGGCACGGTGGCGGGAAACTTGCCGTAGGTGTCGAAGAGATACTGAGCCTGCAGGGCCACCGCCTCGATCATCCAGTCCTCGTGGGGCCTGGCTCCCCCCCGTACGGCCGGGCTGTCCTTCCAGGGGCCCGGGGTTGTGGGGTTGAAAGGCCCTCCCAGACGATACTTGCGCTCTACCAGGGCTTCCACCGCGGCCCGCATGTCCTTGAAGTGCGGGGGGCAGAACCCCTCGAAAACCCCCTCGAGCCCGGTGGGGTTGGGCCGGGACCAGCCGGGCTTGAAGTCGTAGCGGAACCCCAGCCCCGGTACCGCGGGGTCGCCCGAGGCGCCCAGGGTGCGCACCCGGTCCAGACCGTTGAGCATCCAGCCCCCCAGCCCCATGGCTTGCTGCATCAGGTGCCCGGCAAAGGTGGCGGTGGCGATCTCCGCTGAAACCTCGGCCAAGGTGGCCTGGTCAAAGGCTGAGAGGGGATAGGGTTTGTCCACCTCGAGCCGGTCGGCGAACTTCTCCAGCCCAGGAATGGCCTGGTTGAGGAGGTCGTCGTAGAGCACGAAGCCGTTTTGGGCGATGAAGAGCAGCTTGAGGAGTTGGTGCTGGGCTACGTCGGCTACCGGCCAGGTGACCAGGGAACCGGGTTTATTGGCGTTCCAGGCGTTGTGTCCGGCCATGAAGGGCTCGCGCGGGGGAATGTAGAGTCGGGTATCGGAGAGCTTGTGGATGTACTGCCGGTGGCTCAGGAGCAGCTCGAGCACCTCGGGCTGGCCGCTCGAGCCACGCTCCACCGGAGGGGCAGCATCCCGAGTTTTGAAGATGTAGGTGCCGGAGTCGTCGGTGAAAAAGACCTGGGTGGTGTGAAACCCAGCGGCACTGGGAAAGGTGCGCCCGGCGGCCATTCCGGAGTAGCTGGGCAGGTGACCCTGAGCCTTGGCGTGATGCGAGATCAGGTTGTGCCAGCCGGTTAATCCGGCCACTGCGGTGAGGATGAGCAGGCGCTCGAGCTCGGAGAGCGGCAGGGGCTCGTACCGGGATTTGTAAGCCACAGGCCCTTCGGGAATCTCCCCACCCAGGGCAAAACGACGACTGCGGCGGCCAAACAAGGCCTCGGTGAGGGGAAATTTCAGCAGCTCTTCTAGTGCGGCGCGCTCGAGGTCGGGGAGGGTGGGCTCAGGATCTACACGCGACATGGCTCCTAGTGTATATCCAAAGGGTGGGACCGCATTTTGATCCCAAGCGTAAGCCCTAGCCCCCTTTTCCGGGCTCGGGCGGGTTGACTCGAGAGCAGGTCTCGAGGCCTAAAGCCTGGGTTTTAGGCCCCGCCTTTTTCGATGGGCACGCCAACCGAGTTGCCCCACTCGGTCCAGCTCCCGTCATAGTTCTTGACCTGGGGAAAGCCCAACAGGTACTTGAGGACAAACCAACTGTGGCTGCTGCGCTCGGCAATGCGGCAGTAGGCGATGACCTCTTTATCCGGGGTTACGCCCTTTAGCTCATAGATCTCTTTGAGTACATCGGCGCTCTTGAAGGTACCGTCGGGGTTGACGGTGGTGGCCCAGGGGATGCTCTGAGCCCCAGGGATATGCCCCCCACGCAACACCCCTTCCTGGGGATACTCGGGCATGTGGGTTTTCTCCCCGCTGAACTCGGCAGGGCTGCGCACATCAACCAGGGCCCCCTTCCCGGCCTTAACCTTCTCGAGGTGGGCCAGCACCTCGTCCTTGAAGGCCCGCAGGTTGGGGTCGCGCTTTCCGGGGGTGTAGCGCCCCTGGGGGTAGTGGGGCACTGCGGTGGTGAGCGGCTTGTTCTCCTGCGTCCACTTGATGCGCCCGCCATTCATGAGCTTGAGGTTTGGGTGGCCGTTGTAGCTGAAAAACCAGAAGGCATAGGCCGCCCACCAGTTGTTCTTATCGCCGTAGAGCACGATGGTAGTGTCGTTGGAGATGCCCAGCCGCTCAAACAGCCGGGCCAGCTCCTCAGGCTGGATGAACTCGCGGATCACCGGATCCCAAAGGTCGCCCTGCCAGTCAATTTTCTGAGCCCCAGGGATGTGTCCGGTGTCGTAGAGCAGGATGTCCTCGTTGACCTCCAGAATGCGCAGGCTGGGGTCGGTGTGGTGTTCCAGCACCCAGTCGGTGCTGACCAGAACTTCGGGATGGGCGTATTCCATAAGGGTTCTCCTTGATCGAGAGTATACGGGCTCGAGCCTCCACAAAATAATAATGACAAGTTTTGTAATCTAAGTAAAGGGGAGATTCGCCCAGCCCTTGGGGGCGACCCCTAGCGCTTGTAGCGCTCGAGCGAGGTCAGGTAGCCCTCGAGCAGGGCCCGGAACTGGCTGAGAAAGAGATCCCGTTCGTTGCGGGCCTGATCTATCTCGGCTTTCATGCGCTTGATCTGATCCACCGCCTCTTGCAGAGCGGCCTGTCGTTCGGCCTCGGTTTCCCGCTTGATGATCTCGGCTTCACGCTCGGCCTGGGCCTTGATCTCTCGAGCGATGCGTTCGGCGGCTACCACGGCCCGCTTGAGCTCAGCCTCGCCCTCCCTGGCCCCGGCCAGCTGGGTCTCGAGGTCGCGCACTTGGGCCCGCAGCCGCTCGTTCTCCTCGAGGATCAGGGTCAGCCGGTCAGAAACCCGACCCAGGTACTCCCGCACCTCGGCCACCGCGTATCCCCGCAGCGACTGGCGGAACTCCTGGTAGCGGATATCCAGAGGGGTTAAATCCACGCGAAACTCGCCGGTCATGCGCTCGGGGTTGGCGTCCACAAGATTTAGATTACCCCATCGGCCTGGGCTTGAGGCACCCTAAGGTTTAGTCCGGTTGGAACACCGCTGTCCCCACCCGCACCAGGGTAGCCCCTTCCTCGACGGCGACTTCGAAATCCCCCGACATGCCCATGCTGCGCTCCGGCAGGCCAAACCGATCGGCCAGCCTCGAGAGCTGGGCGAACACCGGGCGCACGCTCTGGGGTTGGTCGGTGTAGGGGGCGATGGTCATCAGGCCGCGCACCTCGAGGCCTGGGATGGCCCGGATCCGGGGGAGGGCTTCGCCTAGCTCTTCCTCGAGCAGTCCATGCTTTTGGGGCTCCCGGCTCAGGTTCAGCTCGATCAGCACCGGCTGGAGTTTGCCCCCCTCGAGGGCCTTGCTACCCAAGGCCTCCGCCAGGCGAAGCGAGTCCACCGAGTGGATCAGGTCGAAGGCCACCGCGAACTTGGCCTTGTTGCGCTGCAAAGGGCCGATGAAGTGCCACTCGATGGGGGTGGGGGAGGCCTGAGCCAGGGCCTTCATCTTGGGCAGGGCTTCCTGCACCCGCGACTCGCCCAGCCGGAAAACCCCCTGCTGTAGAACGCGCTCTTGGATCTCCTCGAGCGGATGCCCTTTGGTCACGGCCACCAGGCGCACTTCGGCGGGGTTTCTCCCGGCTCGAGCGCAGGCGGCCTCAATGCCCTGCAAGACACGTGCGATTCCCATAGGTTTCAGAGCCTCGGGGCAGCCGCGGACTCACAGGGCGGCCACGATGCCCCGCACAAACCGGCGGAACTGGGCCCCGCCCCGAGCCGCAACCTCCAACACCTCCTGTTCGGTGGCGTGATGCTCCCGCTCAGGGATGGCCATATCGGTGATGCTGGATAGCCCTAATACCCGAGCGCCCAGGTGGCGGAGGGCAATCACCTCGGGTACGGTAGACATCCCAATGGCATCGGCCCCCAGACTGCGCAGCACCCGAAGCTCGGCTCGGCTGGCAAACTGGGGTCCCGGCCACCAGGCATAAACCCCTTCGCGCAGGGTGAAGTCTTGGGCCCGGGCGACCTTGTGGGCCAGGCCGCGCAGCGCGGGATCGTAGGCATCGAAGGTGACGGGGAAGCGGGGGCCCAGGCGTTCGTCGTTAGGGCCGGTCAGCGGGGAGAGCCCGGCGTAGTTGATGTAGTCGCTGTGCAGCATCAGCTCCCCGGCGTTCCAGCCCACGTTGAGCCCACCGGCTGCGGAGCTAATCAGGAAGGTCTGGGCTCCCAGGAAGAACCCCACCTGCTGTGGGAAGGCGGCCTGGGCCGGGGTATAGCCCTCGTAGCAGTGTACCCGGCCTTTATAGGCCACCACCGCTTTGCCCTCGAGCCGCCCCAAAATCAGCCGTCCCTCGTGGCCGGGGGCGGTGCTGTGGGGAAAGTGGGGCAGCTCGGCGTAGGGGAAGCTGGCGACCGCCTCGATCTCCTCCGCCAGCGGCCCCAGCCCGGAGCCCAGCACAATGCCCACCTCGGGTGCAAACCCGGTCTGGCTGCGCACGAAATGGACGGTTTCGGTGATCTGTTGGTAAAGGGAACCCATGCACCCCATCATATCGGGTTGTGGGCTTTTTACCCCTCGCGGCGCCGCTCGAGTTCGTCGCACTCCGCTTCGACCAAGGGGTCTCGTTGCAGGGAACGCTCGATGGCCTCACCCATCCGCTCGAATTTGAGCCGCTCGGCCTGGATGATCGAGGCAAACTCCCCCACCGCCTTGTCGAGCTGGTCATTGACCAGCACGTATTTAAACTTGTGGGCCAAGCGAATCTCCTCCTCAGCCCGCTTGAGCCGCTTGTGGATTTTCTCCAGGCTGTCGGTTCCCCGTACCAGCAGCCTGCGGCGCAGCTCGGAGAGGGAGGGAGGGATGATGAAGACCAGAATGGCCTCCGGCATAGCCTCAGCGACCTGCAAGGCCCCCTGCACCTCGATCTCCAGGAGGACATCCTGACCCCGCGAGAGCGCGGCCTCGACCGGTTCACGGGGGGTGCCATAGTAGTCGTCCACATACAAGGCGTGCTCGAGGAACCCCCGCTCGGCGATCTTGCTCTCAAATTCAGGCTTGCTGACGAAATAGTAATCCACCCCGTTCCTTTCGCCCACCCTGGGGGGACGGGTGGTCATGGAGATGGAGTAGTACATGCGGTGATACTCGAGCAGCCGCCCTCGGATGGTGCCTTTGCCCACCCCAGAAGCCCCGGTCATGACGAAAAGATTACCCCGAGCCATTGCCTTGGCATCCTAACATGGGGGAGCGGGGTTGGCGGGGGCGTACCCCCCTGACCCGTATGATGATCTGGATGAAGGACGTTCCCCCCGCGATCAAAACCTTCAAGCCGGTCCTCGAGGAGAGCCTGGAATATTTCTGGGAGCAGTTCTCGAGCTATGCGCTGCCGATGCCCCTGAGCCCTGAGCCCCTGGGTAGCCCCTTGCTCGAGGTGCTGACCCCATTGGGGCCGGTGTGGGCCTTTGACCGCGGCCTGACGCCCATTGGGGGCGAATCCCCTCCCATCCTGCTCCACGGCCAAGTGGAGCGCTGGGAGCCGGAGCCTATGTCCCCCCCCCTGCGCTACCTGGGCGGGGGCCGTTACCAGGTCAGCGGGAGGGTGGTGGAGCGGTTGGGGGGAGCGTTTTTTCTGCTCCGCATAGGGGGCGGGGCCGAGGCCCTCACCCTGCTTCTGGCGGACCTCGAGCCCCCTCCGGTAGGGGCTGAGGGCACTGCTTGGCTGGCCCCCCCGCTGATGGCGTTTCGTCCATGAGAACAGGGCCTCATGGTATATTTTTAGGGGTTCCTTTCCCGGCGACGAACGGCAGCTTGGGAGCGTGAATTTTTCGGATCAGCCCTTGGCTCAGTGTTGACATGGTCTGCCCTCGTTGTGGATACACCAATGCGCCCGGTGATGAAAACTGTGCGCATTGTGGCAATGCGCTGTTGCCCAGCAGCGGCTTTATACAGGAGCGACGCTGGGTAAGCGTGGTTTTCTTTGACCTCTCCCGCTTCACCGAGTATGCCTTGGCCCACCCCCTCGAGGACACCTGGGCCGCGGCCAACACCGCCTTGCAGAGCGCTGCGGGGCATGCCCGGCTGTTCGGGGGACACGTGGATAAATTCTTTGGGGACGGCTTCCTCTCGGTGTTTGGGGTGCCTCGGAGCCAGGAGTCAGATGCCAAGGCTGCCCTCGAGGCAGCCCGGGCCATGGTGGCCTCGAGCCCGCTTCCGGGCCGGGCTGGGGTGGCCAGTGGGCTGGTGTTGCGTACCCCCCTGGGAGGAGGGCTGGCCGGGGACCAGACCGTGCTGGGTCCGGCGGTGAACCTCTCCCAGCGGCTTTCACAGGCCGCCCCCCCAGGAGAGGTTTGGACGGATGCCACCACCCTGCGGCTGGTCCGATCGGCCATGGGGGAGGCCCTGCCACCCCAGCCGCTCAAGGGGTATGCCGAACCCCTTACCCCCTTTCGCTACCTGGGGCTGCGCGAGGGGAGTCCGGGGATGGTGGGCCGCCAGAGCGAGTATGCCCGGCTCCAGGAACTGCTCGAGGAGGTGGCCCAGGGTGGGGCCTATCGGGTGGTGCTCTCAGGGCCGATGGGGGTGGGGAAATCACACCTGGCCCAACACTTTGTGGCCACTTTGGGGCCGGGCCGGCGCGGCCTGGTGGCCCCTCGGCTCACCACCGGGGTGGCGCTGCGCTATGCCCTGCGCCAAGGTCTGCAAGAGCTCCTTCCTGAAGGGCTTTCTGGTCTGCGGAGCCTCGAGCTGCCCGAGCGGTTGCGCTCCATTCTGACCTTCAGCATCGGGTTGGATGAGCACCCTGGGCTCAGCGCCGCTGAGCTGGATGCCCTTTTGGTGGAGACCTGGTGGCAGGTGGTGGCCCGGGTGGCCCAGAGGGAGCCGCTGGTGTTGGTGCTCGAGGACATGCACAACGCCGATCCTACCGTTTTGGAGTTCACCCGCCGTCCACCCCCACCTGGGGTGCTGCTGCTGCTGGTGGCGCGGCAAAACCGCTGGGGCAGCGCGCCGGACTTGGTACCGCTCGAGCTAGGCCCCCTCTCGCTGGAGGAAACCCAAACCCTGGTGCTTCAGGCCCGCCCTGAGCTGGGAGCAGCCACCAGCCTGCACCTGGCTGAGGCCAGCGGAGGGTTTCCCCTGGCGGTACAAGCCCTCAGCCTGACCAACACCGGTGAACCAGAGCCGATTCCCCTGTACCAGCCCCGCTTGGATAGCCTGCCCCGCCTGGCCCGGGTGGCCCTGCAAGCCAGTGCGGTGCTGGGCCCCACGGTTCCCCCTGAGCTGGTCCGCCACCTGGTGGGGGAGGAGGCCGATCTGACCCGGTTGGTGGGCGAGGGGTTTTTGGAGGGCGACGAGCGGGGGCAGCTTCGCTTCGCCATCCCCTGGCTGCGCGAGGCCACTTTAGGACAGGTTGGGGGGCAGCAGGTCCAGATTTGGCATCAGCAAGCGGCCCGCTGGTATCAGCGGCAGGGCCGTCTGGCCGAATCGGCCACCCACCTCGAGGCAGCCGGGGAGGTAACGGCAGCGTATCGCTTGTGGAGGGTGGTGGCCCAAAGCGCCTGGAACGAGGAGAACTACCCTGGGGCGATCCTGGGTTACCTCGAGGCCCTGCGCTTGGCGGAGGGCACTGTACGGCTCAACGCCGCCCTCGAGGCCGGTGAGGCCCATCTGGGGCTAGGCCGCTACGTTGAGGCGCGGGAGCTGGCTGATCTCGTGCTGCAAACGCTCGAAGCCCCCCAGGCCCTGCACGAGCGAGCCCTGGCCATTCGCCTGGAAGCCTTGCTCGAGCTGGGCCAGCCGGAGCCGTTGCGAATCAGCCCTTCATCCGCCCAGGAACCCCGTTTGCGGCTGGCCTTGGCCCGTACCCTGCCCCCACCGGAGGCCCGGCGATTGCTGGGGGTTTTGCCAGGGAATCTCGAGGCCCCCGCCCATCTAATTCTGGCCCGGGGCTGGCTTAAAGAGGGGCATCTGACCCGGGCTCAGGCCGAGTGCGAGATGTACCTGGATCAATCCGCCACCACCCCGGTAGGGCGGTTTCAAGCCCGGCTGCTGCTGGCCCAGACCTTGTGGCGGCAGTTTAGGCCTCAAGAGGCTTGGGAAGTTCTGGCCGAGGGCCCCGATGAGGTGTTGCCGCCTTGGTTCAGTGCAAGCCACGAAGCAGCCAAGGCGGCCCTGGCCCTGGATCTGGGGGATTTCCCTCAAGCGGAACGCTCCTTGGAGCGGGCTTTGGTGCTGGCGGAGGAGGCCCCGCAGCCCTGCTTCGAGGCGGTTAGCCTGAGCTATCTTCGGTTTTTGGAGGAGTCGGGGCGGTTGGAAGAGGCGCAGGAGTTTGGGGAAGCGGCGGTGGCCCGGGCCCCTACCCCGATCCTGCTGGCCCATCTGGCCCTGACCTACGCCCTGACCCCAGGCCAAAAAGCCTCCGCCATGCTCGATCGCCTGATGCGCGGTTTGGAGGGGGTCGAAGACCTCGAGGCCCAGACCTTATGCAGCTTGGCGATGGGCTTGCGGGCCCATTATGAAGGCCGATCGGCCCACAGCCATTTGCGCCGCTCGGTGTTTTTGGCGCGGCAGGCCCATCACCCCACGCTTTACTTTTATGCCCTGATCGCTTTGGGGGAGGTGCTCGAGGCCCACAACCTCAAGAAGGCCCTGGCCCTTTCCCAGTATCTGCTGAGCCATACGGCGGGGCGGGGCTTCTCGGTTGGGCACGGGTATGCCCGGCTGCTGCGCGCGCAATCCCTTCTCAAGGCCGGGCGTGAGCCCCTGAGCCTGTTGGAGTTTCAGCCGATAACCCGTCTGGCCAGGGCCTGGCAAGCGGCTTTGCTGCCGGGGCCGCGCCCACCGAGGGCGGAGCTCCGCGTGCGGGGGTATGGCATCTTGGAGGTTTGGCTGCGGTGGTTGAACCATCGGGCCCAGCCTCGGGTGGGGTGGCCGTCGCGGTCTGAGCCCGACCTACCCTGAAGGGCCTCGAGCGGGTGGCCAGGCCTGGGCCGGTGGGGTAGATTGACCCTGTGCAGATCGTCCGGGCCACCCTCGAACACCTCGAGCCCCTTCTCCCGTTGGTGGATGCCTACCGCCGGTTCTACCAACAACCCTCAGACCTCCAAGCGGTGCGCGAGTACCTGCAGGGACGGCTCGAGAAGGGGGAGGCTGTGGTGTTCCTCTCGCTAGAGGGCCAGACCCCGCTGGGCTTCACGCTGCTCTACCCCCACTGGAGCACCGTGGCTCTGGGCCGCGTCTGGCTGCTCAACGACCTCTTTACCGTGCCCGAGGCCCGGCGCAAGGGTGTGGCCTGGGCCTTGATGGAGGCGGCCAGCGACTTTGCCAGGGCCCAGGGCAGCCAGCGGATGTGGCTGCGGACCGCTGTGGATAACTTCCCAGCCCAAGCCCTCTACGAGAAATTCGGCATGGTGCGGGATGTGCAGTTCTACCGTTATGACCTGGTTTTTGGGGAGCGGTAAGGCCCAGTGGGTAAACTTTGGCTATGAGCGCGCTGGCTGGAGTCAAGGTTCTGGACCTCTCTCGAGTGCTGGCCGGTCCCTACTGCACGCAGACCCTGGCGGACCTGGGGGCAGAGGTGTGGAAGCTCGAGCCCCTCTGGGGGGATGAGACACGAGCCTGGGGCCCCCCCTTTATTGAGCCCGATGCCTCTACCGGCTGGAAACTGGGAGCCGCAGGAGAGAGCGCCTATTACCTCTCGGTTAATCGAGGCAAGAAAAGCCTGGCCGTCAACCTAAAAGACCCCCGTGGGCAGGAAATTGTGCGCCGCTTGGCCCGTCGGGCCGATGTCCTGATCGAAAACTACAAGGTGGGGGATCTGGCCCGCTACCGACTGGACTATAAGGCCCTGCATCCCCTCAACCCTCGATTGGTGTACTGCTCCATCACCGGGTTCGGCCAGACCGGTCCCCGGGCTGCCGAACCCGGTTACGATGCGGCGCTTCAGGGCTATACCGGCATCATGTCGGTCACAGGGGAGCCGGAGGGGCCGCCGATGAAGGTGGGGGTGGCCTGGATTGATATCCTGACCGGGCTGAGCGCGACCAACGCGATCCTGGCGGCGCTTTTGGCGCGGGAACGCGATGGACAAGGACAGTACCTCGATCTCTCGCTCTTCGATGTGGGCCTGGCGGCCATGGCCAATCTGGCCCAGAGCTACCTCTTGACCGGCAAAGCCCCACAGCGCCGGGGGAATGCCCATGCCCAGATTGTTCCCTACGGGGCCTTTCCGGTGGCCGATGGCTGGATCATTCTGGCAGTGGGCAACGATACCCAGTACCAAAAGCTGTGCGAGGCCCTGGGCCGCCCAGAGCTTTGGGAGGATGCGCGTTTCCAGACCAATCCGGGGCGGGTAGCCCACCGCGAGGAGTTGGTGAACCGGCTTTCGGAGATCACCCGAACCCAACCCATGTCCCAGTGGCTCTCAAGCCTGCAGGCGGTCGGTGTGCCTTGTGCTCCGGTCAATGACCTGGCCGCAGCCTTCGCCGATCCCCAGGCCCAGGCCCGTGGCCTGCGGCAGGAAGTTCGGCACCCCACCCTTGGCCTCTTGCCGCTGGTGGGCTCGCCGCTGGGGTTTTTATCCCGCACCCCAGGCCAGATTCACGCCCCCCCACCCCGGCTGGGGGAACATACCCTCGAGCTGCTCACGGGGGTTCTGGGCCTAAGCGAAGCCCAGGTCAGGGATTTGGAGCGGGAGAAGGTCGTAAAAACGGCTCAGTCGTAGCCGGCTGGTGGTCAGGCTTCGACCGGGAGGCTGGCCGGGTCGAGGTTGGTATGCACGTCCTGCACGTCGTCGAGCTCCTCGAGGGCCTCCACCATCCGCAGCACCTTTTCGGCATCCTCGACGCCCAGGCTGACGACGTTTTGGGGGATCATGGTAATCGAGACATCCTCGGGCTTGAAGCCTTTGGCTTTGAGGGCTTCTGAGACGGTGTAGACCTCATGCGGATCGGTGTAGATCTCCAGGCCCCCCTCGCTTTCCTGGAGGTCTAGGGCCCCGGCCTCGATCGCAGCTTCCTGGGCGGCGTCACTGTTGGTCTCGAGCCGGATATACCCCCGGCGGTCAAACTGCCAGGCCACGGCACCGGTGGCCCCCAGGCTACCACCGTGCTTGTTAAACACGTGGCGCACCTCGGCCACTGTACGCTGGCGGTTGTCGGTCACGGCATTGACGATGATGGCGACCCCACCAGGGGCATACCCCTCGTAAACCACCTCTTCGTAGTGACTGCCCTCCTCATCGCCACCGGCCAGCCGTTTGAGCAGGCGCTCGATGTTATCGCTAGGGACGTCTTCGTACTTGGCGGCTTCGATCAGGTTGCGCAGGGAGGCGTTGGCGGCGGGGTCCGCGCTGCCCCCGGCCCGGGCCGCGGCGGCGATCAGCCGCATGTACTTGCTGACCACCTTGCCCTTTTTGAGGTCATTGGCTGCCTTTTTGCGCTTGATTTGAGCCCATTTGCTGTGTCCAGCCATAGTTGCACCGTCCTTCAGTATACCGCTCGAGGCGCGTTCGGTTCAGCCTTCTAAAAAGGCCCAAATGGCGCATAATTACAGCATGCCTGACTTCTACCATCTCGGGTTTTCCCTCCATGATCTTGGCGAGCGTCGTCCCACACTGGCAATTCTGAGCGGAGACCCCAACCGAGCCTCGTTCATCGCCCAGAACATGCTCGAGGAGCCCAGAACCCTCTCGGAGAACCGGGGGCTCAACAGCTATCTGGGGCTTTTGCCGAGCGGCAAACCGATCCTTTCGGCTACCAGCGGGATGGGGGCCCCGTCTTTGAGTATCGTGGTGAACGAGCTGGTGCAGGCCGGGATTCGGACCATCATCCGGGTCGGGACCAGCGGCTCCATCCAGGAAGAGCTGAAGCCGGGGATGGTGGCGATCTCCAAGGGGGCCTTGTGCCGTCAGGGGGCGGCCAACGATATCGCCCCGCCGGAGTACCCTGCCAGTGCCGACCCCTTCCTGACCGTAGCCCTGGTAGAGGCTGCGCAGAAGCTGGGCGTGGGATATGCCCTGGGCATTACCGCCTCGGTGGACACCTTTTACGAAGGCCAGGAACGCACCGGTTCGGCCAACCCGCACCTGATGCGCTCCCTACAGGGCATCACGGAAGAGTACCGCAACCTTCGGGTCATCAACTATGAAATGGAGGCCGGAACCCTGTTCAAGATGGGCAACGTGTATGGTTTTGCTGCAGCGTGTGTGTGTGGGATCATCGCCCAGCGCACCCGGGATGAAAAGCCGGTGCTGGAGGCCAAAGCCACCGCGGTACAGCACGCGGTTGAGGTCGCGCTGGCCGCAGCGGAGCAGTTTGCCTGAGGAGACCCGTTACGGATGTAACGCAAGGATTAAGGGGCACGGGGGGTTGGCGGAATTCCCGTTTGGGGCGTGATTTCTGCCCATCCCAGGGCTTGCCCTTGACCAAGGGCTGCAATTGTGCTTGACTTGGGCAACCCTCATGGGTTACTTATAGCCGGTGCGACGGCAGCGTCACCCGGTCCGCTACACCTTGTGGCTGGCCCGCACCGGGGCGGTTCCCCGCACCCTTTCCCTACCGGTTTGGGTGCCGCTGGTGGTGGTGTTGGGGCTGCTCGGCTGGAGTGGGCTCAACCTGTGGTTGTGGCAGCGCACCGCTGAGATGCGTAGCCTGCAACTGCGGCTGCTGAGCCTTTCAGAACAGGCCCGGAGCCTGAACAACCAGCTCGAGGCGGAACGCACCCACAACAACACCCTGAGCCAGAAAGCCCAGGCGATCCTGCACGATCTTGCGACCCTCGAGGCGGAGATCAACCGGCTGCGAACCAGGGCGGGGATGCCGGCGCTTCGCCTGACCCCCACCCGCAACGAGGGGCCTAGGGGCGGAGCTGAGGTTCCCGCAAGCCTGGGGCAGGTGTTGGCCTTTGCCGATGGTGAGGCCCGGCGGCTCAACGGCACCCTGGGCGAGCTTTCCCCTGCGCTCGAGGAGACCCTCCAGCGCGAGGCCGCGGTTCCGTTTGGGTATCCGCTGCTGGGGTATACGCGCACCGCTTCTGGATTTGGTTACCGGGGTAACCCCTTTGGCTGGGGGTTTGAGTTCCACAACGGCCTGGATTTCCCCGCGCCTTACGGCACCCCCATTCACGCGACCGGGGCAGGGGTGGTGGTGAGCGCTGGGTGGAACGGCCCCTTTGGCCAGGCGGTGATCGTGGATCATGGCTATGGCTACAAGACCCTTTACGGGCACATGTCGCAGATTCTGGTCAAGCCCGGCGACCGGGTGGAGCGGGGCGATACCCTAGGCCTGGTGGGCTCTACGGGGCGTAGCACCGGGCCACACGTTCATTACACCGTGTTCCAGGGGGGTACCGCGGTGAACCCTGGGGCTTTCTTGAACTAAGGGGGGGCGCAGCCCAATTTGGCCTTTTATTCCTAGAGTTGGCGGGTATCATTGATCCGCCCAGAGGAGAGAACCATGATGCTAGGCGGACGCAAACCCACTCCTGGAGCCCTGACCTATATCAGTGAGGGCAGCGAACTCGAGGGCAACCTCAAAACCAGCGGCCCAGCCCGCATAGACGGCAAGATCAAGGGCTCGCTCATGGCCGAGGGGGACTTGGAGATCGGCCCCAAAGCCCATCTCGAGGGGGAGCAGGTCAAGGGCCACAACATCATCGTGCATGGACAGGTCAACGCGCAGATCATCGCCCAAGGCAAGCTGCACCTGACCAAAACGGCCCGGGTCGAGGGCGATGTCCGGGCCCTTTCGCTGGATGTGGAAGCTGGAGCGGTGTTTGTGGGCCGCAGCCAGACCGGCGAGCCCAAAGCCCTGCCCCAGGGGGGGAAATCAACGGTTGCCAACCAGTAGCCCTGAGGTGGGGATCCCGGGGCGTATGGCGGGTTAGCGATCACCGGCTCGAGTTCAGTTGGCCGCTAAACTGATGGAGATATGCACCGCCAGCCTTCCAACCCTGCCCTAACGGTGCGGGTGCCGCTGTGGGTGGCGGTCGTGCTTCCGCTGACCTTTGTGGTGTTGCTGGTCTGGGTCGCCCGGTATGGCAGCGGCCCTCGGGAGCAGGCGGAGCGGCTCAGGGCCCTCGAGACCCAGGCCAAAACCCTAGCCCTGGAACTCGAGGCCGAGCGCAGCCGTACCCGAGCCTACTCCAGTGAGGCGGTACAGCTCCAGCAGGACCTGGGGGTACTGGAGAGCGAGATCAACCGGTTGCGCCAAAAAGCCGGTCTGCCCAAGGTGCAGCTTGTGCCGTCGCCTTCCGCTCCCCTTCCCGATGCTGTGCCCAGTGGCCCCAAGGGAGCCGGCCAGCCGGTGAGTACCGGGGACCTGCTGCTCAGCTTGCGCGCGCAGATGAGCAGCTTTGGCGCGACCCTCGAGGAGACCGCGGAGGCGCTCGAGAACCCCTTGCCCAAAGACCCTGCGCCGCGCCCCTATGTGCGCCGGGCCAGCCCCCGGCCTGCTCCGGGGGCTGAACCCCCCAATTGGGCCCAGTTCATGCCGGCAGGGATGCCCCTTACCGTACAAACCTATATCAGCTCTGGGTTTGGCTATCGCAGTAGCCCATTTGGTGGGGGCAGCTCAGAGTTTCACAACGGCCTGGATTTCCCCGCCCCGCTGGGCACCCCGGTATACGCCACGGCTTCAGGCAAGGTAGACCAGGTGGGCTGGAATCCCATCTTTGGCCTGATGGTTTTGATCAACCACGAGAACGGGCTCTATACCCTCTATGGGCACCTTTCGGAGGCTCGAGTGGCCCTGGGGCAGGCCATACAGCAGGGAGACTGGATTGGAGCGGTGGGCTCGACCGGGCGCTCAACCGGGCCCCACCTGCACTACACCGTCTACCGCTACGGCTCCGCGGTGGATCCCACGCCCTACGTAAGCGCGGCTGCCAGCCGCTGAGTCTCGAGTCCAGCCCCCCACACCCCAGGGGCGTGGTATAAACTATGCGTCATGGCTTTGGAGCGGCTGTTCCGCCGTCGCCGGGCAAAGGGCGAGGCCCGTGATGTGCCTGAGCTATGGGTTAAGTGCCCTAACTGCGACGCGCAAATCTATAAAAAAGACCTCGAGGCCAACTGGTATGTCTGCCCCAAGTGTGGCTACCACATGCGCCTTTCAGCCGACAAGCGGGTGGAGCTGTTGGCGGACGAGGGCAGTTTCCAAAAGACCACCGGCTTGAAGCCGGTAGATGCCCTGAACTTCACCGATACCGAACCCTATCCCAAACGCCTCGAGCGCTACCAACGTGAGGCCGGGCGGCCCGACGCCATCGTGGGGGGGCGTTGCACGGTGGGGGGGGTGCCCAGTGTGCTGCTGGTCATGGACTATGCCTTTGCTGGGGGCTCGATGGGGAGTGTGGTTGGCGAGGAGCTAACCCGGGGCATTGAGGCTGCAGCCAATGAAAACCGCAGCGTGGTGATTGTCTCGGTCTCGGGTGGGGCTCGCATGCAGGAGGCTGCGCTCTCGCTGATGCAGATGGCCAAAACCACCCTGGCCCTGGATCGCTTGTGGGCCCGGCGCTTGCCCTACATCTCGATCCTCACCGACCCCACCACCGGCGGGGTAACGGCCAGCTTCGCGGCCATTGCCGATGTGATTTTGGCTGAACCAGGGGCGCTGATCGGTTTTGCTGGACCCAGGGTCATCAAGCAAACCATCCGCCAGGACCTGCCGGAGGGGTTTCAGCGCTCGGAGTTCTTGCTCAAGCACGGCATGGTGGATAAGGTGGTGGACCGCCGCAAGCTCAAGGAGACGGTGGCCGACGTGTTAAAATTGTTGTACCCAAGAGACTGACCTATGACCCATGAGCGTCGTATCGAGTGCGGCCCAGGGTATGGGCCCGAAGCCCTACGGGGAATCTACCGGCGAGGTTTGTGTGGCGCTTGAGTTTGAAAAGCCCATCGCTGACCTCGAGGCCAAGATTGCAGAGCTCGAGGGATTCGCTACCAAGAGTGGGGTGGACCTTTCGGACGAGCTGTCGGTGCTGCGCGAGCGGCTGGCCCAGCTCAAAAACGACACCTTCGAGAACCTCACCCGCTGGGAGCGGGTGCAGCTGGCCCGGGCCCCAGGGCGCCCAACCAGCCTGGACGTCATTGGGGGGATCACCACCGGGTTTGTCGAGCTTTCCGGCGACCGGGCCTATTCCGATGATGCCGCGGTGGTGGGGGGGCTGGCTTACCTCGAGGGGGAACCGATCGTCATCGTGGGGCACCAAAAGGGCCGTGACACCAAGGAAAACATCTACCGCAACTTTGGGATGCCCCATCCTGAGGGGTACCGCAAAGCCATGCGGATGATGGATCTGGCCGACCGTTTTGGCCGGCCCTTCGTGGCCCTTATTGACACCCCTGGGGCCTACCCTGGGATCAGCGCAGAGGAGCGCGGCCAGGCTTGGGTAATTGCCCAAAGCATCCAGCGCATGGCCCGGCTGCGGGTTCCGGCGGTGGCCATCGTGTTGGGAGAGGGGGGGTCGGGCGGGGCTTTGGCCATTGGGGTGGGCAACCGCATCTTGATCCTGGAAAATGCCTGGTACTCGGTGATCAGCCCGGAGTCTTGTGCGGCCATCTTATGGCGCGATGCCAAAGAAGCCGCCAAAGCAGCGGAGGCCCTCAAGCTCTCGGCGTTTGATCTGCTCGAGCTAGGCGTGGTGGACCGGATCATCCCTGAACCGGGTGGGGGGGCCCACCGCGACCCCAAAGCCACCTTTGTCCATATCAAGCAGGCCCTGCTGGAGACTCTGGCTGAACTCAAGCCCCTTCCCCCGGAGGCCCTGTTCGAGGACCGCTACCGCCGCTTCCGGGGGTTGGGGCGCTTTCAAGAGTAAAGGGCCTAGATGTGAATGGGTTTTCCGCCTACGGCCATGGCGGCTTCTTTGAGCGCCTCGGCTAAGGTGGGGTGGGCGTGCGAGGCTCGAGCGAGGTCCTCCGCGGAAGCCTGGAAGGCCAGCGCCACCGCGGCCTCGGCGATCAGGTCACCGGCCCGAGGCCCCAGGATGTGGATGCCCAGAATCCGGTCGGTATCGCGATGCGCCAACACTTTGGCAAACCCCTCGGTGTCGTTCATAGCCCGGGCCCGGCCGTTGGCGGAAAAGGGGAAGGTTCCTTTGGTATAGGGGAGGCCTTCGGCCTGGAGTTCCTCCTCGCTTTTGCCCACCGAGGCGATCTCGGGGTGGGTGTAGACCACGTTGGGGATGGAGTTGTAATCCACGTGGCCGTAGCCGGTGACCATGAATTCGGCCGCAGCGATGCCTTCCTCTTCGGCTTTATGGGCCAGCATCGGCCCGGCAATCACATCGCCGATGGCGAAGATGTGGGGCAGCCGGGTCTGGTAATGGGCATTGACCGGGATCCGACCTTTGGGATCGGGCTCGAGCCCGATAACCTCGAGCCCCAGCCCATCGGTGTTGGGGATCCTCCCGGTCGCCAGCAGCACCCGCTCCGCCCGCAAGGGCTCGCCGCCCTCGTACTCCACCACGCCCTGGCCGTTTTGGGCATAGGCCCGGGTCACTCGAACCCCGGTGCGGATCTCCATGCCCTGTTTCCGAAACACCCGCTCGGCGGCCTTGGCCAGCTCCCCGTCCATCCCGCCCAACAGCCGGGGCAGGTATTCCAGTACTGTTACCTTGGCTCCCAGGCGGTTCCACACCGAGCCCAGCTCGAGGCCAATCACCCCGCCGCCGATCACCACCAGGGTTTCGGGTACTTTGGGGTAGGCGATGGCCTGGTCAGAGGTTCCGAGGATGTCGTAATCCAGCTCCACCCCGCTCAGGGGGGCTACCTTGGAACCGGTGGCCAGAATGAAGCGCTCCGCCTCGAGCTCCTGGACTTCCTCTGGCCCCTCCACCACAATCGTGTGGGGCCCGGTAAAGCGGGCATGGCCGTGATAGCGGGTGACCTTGTTCTTCTTGAACAGGAAGTTGACCCCGTCGGTATTGGCCTTGACCACTTTTTCCTTGAAAGCCATCAGCCCCGGCAGGTCCAGCTCAGCCCCGGCAATCCGCACCCCGATGACCTGATTCATCTCCACCGCGTGAATCTTCTCGGTACTGTCGAGCAGGGCTTTGGAGGGAATACACCCTACCCGCAGGCAGGTGCCCCCTAGGGCCGGTTCCTTCTCGACGCAGGCCACCTCGAGACCCAGTTGGGCGGCCTTAATGGCCGCTACGTACCCCCCTGGCCCGGCTCCAATCACGATGAGTTGATGTTTTGGCATGAGACAACCTCGCTCCAAGCCTCAGGTGACCTGTACTAAACTTCTAGGGCCAGCCGGACCGGATTTTCAATCAGCTCTTTGACCCGTTTGAGAAAGGTCACCGCCTCGCGCCCATCCACCACCCGGTGGTCGTAGGAGAGGGCCAGGTTCATCATCGGGCGGATCACCACCTGCCCCCCCTTGGCTACGGGACGCTCGACGATGGCGTGCATCCCCAGGATCCCCACCTGCGGCGGGTTGAGGATGGGGGTGGAGTTCAAGGAGCCATAGATCCCCCCGTTGGTGATGGTGAAGGTACCCCCCATCAGCTCCTCGGGTTTGATCTTCTTGCTGCGCACCCGCTCGCCATAGTCGGCGATGGTGGCCTCAATCTGGGCCATGCTGAGCCGGTCGGCGTCACGGATCACCGGTACCACCAGCCCCTCGCCCCCCCCTACGGCGATGCCGATATCGTAGTAGCGGTGGTACACCAGGTTGGCGCCCTGGATTTCGGCGTTGAGCTGGGGGATTTCCTGCAGGGCTTGGGTCACCGCCTTGACAAAGAAGCTCATAAAGCCCAGCTTCATCCCGTACTTCTTCTGAAAGCCTTCGCCGTACTCCTTGCGCAGCTCCATCACGCTCCCCATATCGGCCTCGTTGAAGGTGGTGAGCATGGCGGTGTTTTGCTTGGCCGAGAGCAGCCGCTCGGCAATTCGGCGGCGCAAGGGGGTCATGGGTACCACATCGTCCTTGCGCTCGCCAGGGGCTGAGGGGATGAGGGGAATGGTAGGGGAAGGCTTAGGGCTGGGAGCCGGGACCGGGGCCGACTTGGCCTCGGCAGCCCGCTGGGCGTCTTCCTTCAGAAGGCGCCCCCCTGGGCCACTGGGCTGAACCTGAGCTGCACTGAGCCCGGCCTGGGCCAGGATTCGCTCCGCTGCGGGCATCACCCTGGGCTCGGCCACCGCGGCGGCCCCGCCCCCTTGGCTGGGCGCAGGGGGTTCGACGCTAGCGGGGGG
>NZ_QWLB01000070.1 GCF_003574355.1 Meiothermus granaticius NBRC 107808
GGCTTGGGCCCAGCGTAGGAACCAGCAAAGGGTCGTTATCCAGTGGCGTTTCACCGCCGCCGACGCGCGCATCAAGCTGGCCCACCTGTACCCCAGAAGGAGTGGCGATGATTAACTTACCAGAGCATTAAGTCTTTACGGTTATATGAAAACAGTAATTCAAATCCGTAACCCCTGTGCCAATACGTAATAAAGGTTATTATGACGTAGCTCGCGCTTAAAGCTTCGCAGCTCAGTTTTATTATCAATAACCGCAATTTCAACTCCAGCAATTTCGGCAAAGTCCTCCATCATTTCTGCAGTGACCGTGTAACTATAGCCGGTGTGGTGAGCTCCTCCTGCATAGATCCATGCAGCAATGCCGGTCTTGAAATCAGGCTCTGGTTCCCAAACTGCTCGTGCCACTGGAAGCTTGGGTAGTTTAGGCGGCTCAACAGCATTGAGCTCGTGGACAATGAGGCGGAAACGGTTACCTAAATCCACTAGTGAAGCATTGATAGCTTTTCCTGAGGGTGCGTCAAAAACCAGGCGTACAGGGTCTTCCTTGCCTCCAATCCCCAATGGGTGGATTTCGAGTCTAGGTTTTCCCGCAGCAATGCTAGGACAAACCTCGAGCATGTGTGACCCTAATACTAGGGGCTTACCCGGCTCTAGATGATAGGTATAGTCCTCCATAAAAGAAGTACCCCCAGGTAATCCCTGGCCCATCACCTTCATGGCTCGTACCAGAGCTGCAGTCTTCCAATCGCCTTCCCCGCCAAAGCCGTATCCATCAGCCATCAAGCGCTGAACAGACAACCCAGGTAGCTGCCGAAGACCGTGTAGATCTTGAAATGTGTCGGTAAAACCTTTGAACTTTCCTTCTTCCAAGAAACTACGCAATCCCAGCTCGAGCTGCGCACCATAGCGTAGCGAGGCATGCCGTTCACCCCCTTTCCTCAATTCCTCCGCAACGAGGTACTGCTCTTGATATTCTTCTACCAAGGCCTCAATCGCAGCCTCAGAAACAGCGTTGACCCGCTCAACTAAATCACCTACCCCATATCCATTAACTGAGAAGCCAAAACGCAGCTCTGCTGCTACCTTATCGCCTTCGGTCACAGCCACCTCACGCATATTGTCACCGAAGCGAGCAATCTTAGCTCCCTGCAAATCATGCCAGGCATGGGCTGCGCGAGCCCAAGCCCCCAGTCGCTCCTGTACCTCAGGGTCCGAGTAATGCCCTACCACTACCTTGCGCCTCAAGCGCATTCGCGTGTGCAGGAACCCTGCCTCACGGTCACCGTGAGCCGCTTGATTAAGGTTCATAAAGTCCATGTCAATGGTTTCCCAAGGCAAGTCACGGTTGGATTGGGTATGGAGGTGAACAAATGGCTTATTCAACACCGATAGCCCGCGAATCCACATCTTTGCAGGAGAAAAGGTGTGCATCCACAAAATCAAGCCTGCACAGTGCAAATCCGCATTGGCTTCCTGGGCCAATTGATAGATCTCCTCAGGGGTAGTCAGAAGGGCTTTGAACTTGACCTCTAGCGGAATTTGAGGAGAGGCATCCAAGGCTCGAGCCAGTTCCTGGGCATTAGCTGTAACTTGTCGCAAAGGACCTTCGCCGTAAAGATGCTGTGCCCCACAAACGAACCAAAGTTCAGGCTTGGATAAGTGAATCATAGTTTCCCTCTATGACATTCATAAGGCCTCGAGTTTGATTTGGACATTTCTAAGACCCCACCTGCTTGGATAGTTGCTTAAGGCGCCGCATTACGTCGTTACCACCGCGTCCAAAATAATCATGCAAGGTTATATACTCCTCATAGAGCTGGTCATAGATTTTTTGGTGTTCTGCTATGGGCATATAGGCGTTTTTGCGCACTTTGCCCATCTGTTTAGCTGCAGCGCGAATGTCGGGATAGATCCCTGCAGCTACTGCCGCATGCATAGCGCTCCCTAAAGCGGGGCCTTGTTCACTGTCAATTACACTGATCGGCATACCCAGCACATCGGCATAAATCTGCATCAACATGTGATTCTTGGGTAATCCTCCAGCAGCCACATACTCTTCGATCGCAACCCCATTTTGGCGAAAAGTCTCGATGATTAGGCGAGTTCCATAGGCAGTTGCCTCAATAAGTGCGCGGTAGATATCGGGAGCTCGAGTTCCCAAAGTGAGCCCCAAAATCATTCCGCTCAAAGAAGCATCTACCAGCACGCTGCGATTTCCATTCACCCAATCCAGTGCCAATAAGCCGTGCTCACCAGGTTTTTGTTGAGCGGCTTCTTGCTCGAGGCGTTCGTGAGCGCTCACATCTTGAGAAACATATTCCGGAGGGGCTGCATTCTTGATGAACCAGGCGAAAATATCCCCCACCCCACTCTGCCCTGCTTCATAACCATAAAGGCCAGGGATAATGCCTCCATCCACTACCCCGCACATCCCCGGGACCTCGCGCAAAGACTCACTCATCACCATATGACAAGTGCTGGTGCCCATAATGGCTACCATTCGACCAGGCTCCACTACCCCTGCCGCAGGTACCGTCACGTGGGCGTCCACGTTGGCCGTTGCAACTGCAATTCCTGGCTTTAGGCCAGTCCAAGCAGCTGCCTCCTCGGTCAGCTCTCCAGCTTTGGCTCCAAGGGGGGTTAATTCTTTTCCCAAGCGGGTCTCTGCTAAGTCGGCGAATCCGGGGTTGAGGGCAGCTAAATATTCCCTAGATGGATAGTGTCCATCCTGATAAATGGCTTTATATCCGGCCGTGCAGGTATTGCGGGTTTCCCGCCCGCATAAGCGCCAAACCACCCAGTCGGCGGCCTCAAGGATTCGCTCTGCTCGCTTATATACAGCAGGAGCCTCTTCTAGCATCTGCAAGCTTTTAGCCAAAAGCCATTCGCTAGAAATCTTGCCCCCGTAACGAGGCAGCCAGGTTTCTCCACGCTCCTCGGCTAAGGCATTGATGCGATCGGCCTGAGGCTGAGCCGCATGATGCTTCCAAAGCTTGACATAAGCATGTGGTTCGTCCATAAACTCTGGCAAAAAGCATAGTGGCGTACCGTCCGAAAGGGTAGGCAAAACTGTGCAGGCGGTAAAATCTATACCGACACCCACCACTTCGCTGGGATCCACTCCACTTTTCGCCAAAGCTGCCGGCACCGCCTCTTTGAAAACCAAAAGATAGTCTTCAGGATGCTGCAAGGCCCACTCCGGAGGGAGTGGTTTTCCACTGGGCAAAGCCACATCCATAACCCCGTGGGGATAAGGGGTAATCGCACTGGCCAGCTCCAGTCCATCGGAAACCCGCACCACCACCGCTCTCCCGGATTCGGTGCCGAAGTCTACCCCCACTGTATACCGCTCGCTCATTCTTTCCTCCGTCTGCGCGATTTACTCTCCACAAGCTCTAACCCAACCCCAGAGCCTACACTGGCTGTACTGGAACGCACTACCAATCTGGGTTCGATCACCCGAGCAACCTCAGCCTCGGTGGGAGTTTCAATCAGGGTTAGCAACTGGGCTAAACTGCTTTGTCCCAGACTGGGAAAGTCCTGATAAATGGTGGTAAGGGGCGGATCAAAAAATTCTGATTCAGGGATGTTATCGAAACCCACCACTGAAACCTCTTCTGGTACAGACAAGCCAAATTCACGTAAGGCTCGCAAGGCTCCCAAGGACATCTGATCGTTGCCCACCAACAAGCCGGTAAAAGCTTGGCCGGTCTCGAGCAGAGACAGGGTAGCTGCATAACCACTTCTAGCACTCCAGTCTCCAAAAGCCTGTGCTACTGGCTTGAGCCCCGCATCCAGAAGTGCTTCCTTCCAACCTTGCTGGCGCTGGCGGGCATTGTTCCATTGCTGAGGTCCTCCAATCAAAGCCAAGCGGCGGTGACCCAAATTCAATAAGTGTTCTACCCCTAATCGGGCTCCATAGTGCTGATTAATACTGCTAACCGGTAGCCCAGCCGAAGGGTCGGCATCTACCAGTACAATCGGCACAGCACATTCCCGCAAAAACCCCGTTTCTGCTCCCAGCAGTGGAGCAATGATAAGCACGCCATCCACCCGCTGACGGCGCAGGGCATTTACTGCCAACCCCAATTCCTCTTGGCTCAAGGCAGGAATGCTGCTGATGCTCACATGGTAACCACGCATCTGGGCGGCTTGCTCTATGTTGTAGAGCATCTGGGTCGGGCCAAACTCCGGTGACCCAAAGCTCACCACCCCAATCAGATTGCTGCGCTGAGTAGCCAAGCTCCGAGCCACGCTCGAGGGCTGATACTTAAGCTGGCGGATGGCCTCCTTAACCCGCTGCCGGGTAGCTTCCCTGACCGAAGGGTGATCATTGATGACTCTGGAGACGGTTTGATACGAAACCCCTGCCGCTCGAGCCACGTCGTTGATAGTAGCTGGTTTCTGATTTAAATCTGTCATAGCAGCATCCTAATAGAAAAAAGCTTTATTTGTGTCTTATTGGTCATGATTATTAAAGCGGGAAAAGGCTATAATCTAACTATGTATGGTCAGCTTTCGACACAACTCATTTGAGTAATTTTATAGAGCCACTATGAACAGAAATTTGATCAATAATCTGGACGGTCTTCTAATCTTTCTTCAAAGCATCCAAATCTCTATAAACTTAGAATCTAACTTCGTAGTTTAGATCACTTTATTGTTGTTATTTTGTCTTCGCAAAAAACATGTGATCGCTCACATTTTAATATCTACTCAAGAGAAATGTCAAGGGAATTATGCTCTGAGTCATATAAAGAATTCGGTTGAGCAAAGGGAAGGGCTTCTAAACTGGATTTGTGAGGAGCCCAGCGAAGCTCAAGGCTAGTATGGACAAGCCACACTGCGAAAGTATGAAAGAGGAAAGCGGTGGCTAGCGAGATCGGAAGCTACGAACCTTGAAGGGGATAGAGGCGAGTCGAGTCAAACGAATCCGCTGTGCAGACTGCAAACGGCAAGTTCGGCTGGAGTATCCCCAGGAATGCCCGCGCTATCGCTGGTATAGCCGAAAGATACAAGGCTCGTTTGCGATATTGGATAGTTACCGCATCAGTGAAGCAGTCAAAAGAGATATTGCTGATCTGTTGGGTTATCCGCTGGTTTTGGCGACGCGCCTGGATTGGGCACAGACCTGGAGCTACCGAGGGCATAGCCTGTTTGCTGTAGAGAACCAGCAAATCAAAAGTCTGATCGAGTAGGTTTGTGTGGATGATTGGGTCTTCGGGGCGGGTAGTCGAGGTCAGGGTTATGGGGTCTGGGAAGCGCATAGCGGTTGTCCAATCCAGGCTGATCTGGCCAACCGAGGCGGTTTTGACCGAGCACGGGATTTGCTGGTGGACTGGCTGCCTACCGGCGTGATTTCGGATGGAGCCGCAGAAATCAAGGAAGCCCTGAGGTGGTTGGGGTATGGCCTCAATCACGTTCGCTGCTGGTTTCAGCAAGACTGAGCCTGCTCAACAAGCCCAACTGCAAATCGAACTCCAGGTCTTGCTGGCAATGAAGACCCTTGGTCAAGCCGAAGCTTATTTCTGGCAAGTCTTGCTACCCAAATGGCGGGGTGTCCTGGAACCCTTGATGCGAGCCTGGGATCAGGTCAAAAGCTATTGGTTGCATCCTCAGCTTCCCAGAACCAACAACCCTGCCGAGGTGGGGAATGGCCGATTGTGGATACGGCAAAAACATAGGAACATTCGGGTCTTATCTAGAGGCCAAGACTGGCTCAAAATCGCGCTTTATCGCCTTCGCCATCGCCCGGTACAACAATCCACCTCAACTTGGCAACGCCTGACCGGTAAACCTTCCCCAAGCCCCTGGTTTTTGCCTATCATTACCCCGCTTGCTTACTCAACCGACTTCTTCATATGAGTCGAAGCCCGGTTTGTCTTGACTGCTTTATATAACCAATGCTAAGATGTGAGCGATCACAAAACGTATGATAGAAAGCTTTAATCTAAAGGATAGGTTTGTATGAGCAAAAATGTGACCGTCCGCGAACATAAGAGGAGAACGACTAGCAAAAACCCGTCCTGTCACTAAGGGCTTTTGTGAAAGGAGGAAAAGAATCGGACCATTGATATCTCACAGCTGGCAAGCCTTTTTCTAAGTTGAGTTAAGCAAGGTCAAGGGGGTATCCCAATGAAGCATCTGCTCTTGAGTGTCTTTTTTGTTGCCTTTACCCTATCTTTGTCAGATATGGCTTATGCACAAGGCAAAGGTTTGGTTGGTATATCTATGCCAACCAAATCTTCCGCTCGATGGATCTCTGATGGTAATAACCTTGTGAAATATCTAAAAGATAAGGGTTATACTACTGATCTTCAGTATGCAGAAGATGATATTCCAAATCAGATTGCGCAGATTGAGGCAATGATTGCCAAAAAGCCCAAAGTTCTAGTAATTGCCCCAATAGATGGTACTACCCTCACCGATATACTCCAAAAGGCACATGATGCTAATATAAAGGTTATTGCCTATGATCGCCTTATTAGGAACAGCCCCTATGTGGACTACTATGTCACCTTTGATAATTTTAAAGTTGGTGTCTTACAAGCACAATCCATTGTAGACAAATTAGGCCTTAAGGATGGCAAAGGCCCTTACAATATTGAGCTATTTGGAGGCTCGCCTGACGATAACAATGCCTATTTCTTTTATAACGGTGCCATGAGCGTGTTAGAACCTTATATCAAGAGTGGCAAGCTTGTGGTTCGCAGCAAGCAGATGGGGATGGACAAGGTTGGCACGCTTCGTTGGGATGGGGCAACAGCTCAGGCTCGCATGGATAATCTTTTATCAGCCTATTATGGAACAGAGAAAGTAGATGCGGTACTAAGCCCATACGATGGCTTAAGCATTGGTATTCTCTCTTCCCTAAAAGGGGTAGGTTACTGTACTGCTAAACAGCCTTGCCCAGTTGTTACAGGCCAAGATGCAGAAATCCCTTCAGTAAAATCTATTTTGCGTGGTGAGCAATACTCAACCATTTTCAAGGATACGCGTGAGTTGGCTAAGGCTACATCTAATATGATTGATGCAATCATCAGTGGTAAGAAACCTGAAGTTAACGATGTAAAAACCTATAATAACGGTGTAAAAGTTGTACCGGCTTATTTGCTCAAGCCTGTACTGGTAAATGCTTCTAATTGGAAACAGGTACTAATAGACAGTGGTTACTATACCGAAGCACAGCTTAAGTAAATGAAGGCCAAACTTCTTGGTGGCATGGGTTAAGCTGTGCCACCAAGCTTGCTAGGAGGTAATGTGGCGCAAGAGCCTATTTTATCCATGCGCAACATCAGCAAAAGTTTTCCTGGTGTTCAAGCATTAGATAATGTGAATCTTACAGTATACAAGAGTGAGATTCACGCCATAGTTGGGGAAAATGGGGCTGGGAAATCCACTCTCATGAAAGTGCTAAGTGGTGTGTATCCCTATGGTCAATATGAAGGAGAGATTCATTTCGAGGGAAAGTTGCAACGTTTTGAGGACATTCGAGATAGTGAAGCTCAGGGAATCATTATCATCCATCAAGAGCTTGCTTTAGTTCCCATGCTTTCAATTGCAGAGAATATTTTTCTGGGCCATGAACTGGCTAAAGCTGGGATAATTGATTGGCATACTGCCTATGTCCGGGCACAAGAGCTTTTAAACCGGGTTGGATTAAAGGAATTACCTTCAGCCATCGTAGGAAGACTGGGGATAGGGAAGCAGCAGTTAGTGGAAATTGCTAAAGCGTTGGCTAAGCGAGTACGCTTATTGATCCTTGATGAGCCAACAGCAAGTCTGAATGAAACCGATAGTGAAGCGCTACTCCGGCTATTATTGGAGCTAAAGGCACATGATATTACTTGCATCTTAATCTCTCATAAACTTAATGAGGTTATGCAAGTGGCTGATCGAATTACTATACTTCGCGATGGTACAACTATCGAGACTCTCAATTGTGCCGAAACTTTGGTCAAGGAGGACCATATCATTCGCGGTATGGTAGGGCGAGATATTCAACATCGCTATCCACAGCGACGTCCTAAAATTGGCGAAGTGATTTTTGAGGTACGTAATTGGCGTGTCTACCACGAGCAATATGTTGACTATGAAGTAATTAAGGGAGTGAGCTTCAATGTGCGTAGAGGAGAGATTGTGGGAATTGCGGGATTGATGGGCTCAGGGCGCACAGAGTTGGCTATGAGTCTCTTTGGCCATGCTTACGGAAGGCGCATTAATGGTCAGGTTTTTATTGATGGACGTGAGGTGAATGTCTCAACTATTGGAGATGCCATTCGCCATGGACTGGCTTACGTTACTGAGGACCGCAAGGGTTGGGGGTTGATCTTGGAACAGGAAATCCGTAAGAACGTGACTTTGGCTAATCTGCCCAAGGTCTCCCAGCGCGGCGTCATTGATGAGAACAGCGAAGCTAAGGTGGCTCAAGGGTTTCGTGAATCACTGCGCATACGCTGCTCAAGCATTGAGCAGTTTGTGGTCAATCTTTCGGGCGGCAATCAGCAAAAAGTTCTATTAAGCAAGTGGCTGTTTACGCAACCAAGCTTATTGATATTAGATGAACCCACTAGAGGAATTGATGTTGGTGCCAAATATGACATCTATACTATCATTGATGGATTGGCAGCTGAGGGCAAGGGAATTCTGTTAATTTCCTCTGAAATGCCTGAGCTGCTTGGCATGTGTGACCGTATTTACGTGATGAGTGAGGGACAGTTCGTGGCTGAGTTGCCTCGAAGCGAGGCTAGCCAAGAACGTATTATGCACGCCATAGTCAGCTCCGTTCAATCTTAAACGCTTCCTAAAGCAGAGAATCCAAATTATGAAAATCAGTACCTTAAGAAACAACCTTCGTGATTATGGGCTTCTGATTTCCCTGATCGTTATTATCGGTTTTTTTCAGATTGTAACCAATGGTATTTTGCTGCAACCACTAAATCTAACCAACCTGATATTGCAAAATAGCTATATCGTGGTTATGGCTTTGGGGATGTTGCTGGTAATTGTGGCTGGACATATTGACTTATCGGTTGGAGCAGCCAGTGGCTTCATTGGTGGATTAGCAGCAATATTGATGGTACACTACGAATGGTCGGTAACTCTCACGATTATTGTAGCCTTGCTCGTAGGAATGCTCATTGGTGCGATACAGGGCTGGTTTGTAGCATATGCGCGTATACCATCATTTATCGTGACCTTGGCCGGCATGTTGGTATTCAAAGGGTCGGCTCTGGCACTGCTACAAGGCCAGTCAATAGGTCCGTTTCCCCTGGCATTTCAAAGTATCAGTACGGGGTTTTTACCTGATCCGTTTGGAGGAAAGGATATACGCGTATTCTCGTTGATTATCGGTGTGGTGTTGGCAGGGATTTTCGTGGGGATAGATTGGCACCAGCGATTCAAAGCACAGATGCATGGTTTGAATAAGGAACCTACAGCACTTTTTGCTGTTAGGAATTTTCTCTTTGCAGCCATAATTATCTACTTGGCTTGGCAACTGTCTACATATAAGGGGTTACCCACGGTGCTAATACTCATGGGAGTACTGATTCTGTTTTACCAGTTTATTGCTGGTCGTACAGTTATTGGCCGACGCATCTATGCATTGGGTGGTAATGAGAAGGCTGCTCGTCTATCGGGTATAGATACCTCACGCTTGATTTTTTTAACTTTTGCAAATATGGGCCTTCTAGCAGCAGTTGCGGGAATCATCTTTGCTGCCCGATTGAACACTGCCACTCCTAAAGCAGGGAATGGATTTGAACTTGATGTGATAGCTGCGTGCTTTATTGGTGGGGCATCGGCTTCAGGTGGTGTTGGAAGGGTTATAGGAGCGGTCATTGGCGCTTTTATTATGGGGGTAATGAATAATGGAATGTCTATTCTTGGTATTGGAATTGACTATCAGCAAGTTATTAAAGGCCTAGTGTTGCTGGCTGCAGTATTTTTTGATGTTTACAACCGCAATCGTAGCCAATTTGGATAGAGCTTTGGTGATTTATCATGTTTTATCTGAAATACGCAGAATCAATTCCGCCTTTAAAGGCTTGAATCTGCAACGCCTAGGCTAGCTGATTGATTTCGACCTAATATGGAACCAACTCAGCTCGAGCAACGCAAAGGCCGAATCCAGCAGATTGGCCAACTCAACGATACCATTGAGATCTATTACGCTATTCGGGTTCTGTAGAAGATAGAGTGCATGAGGTGCTTTCTGCCCGCTTACAAAGCATCCACGAGCTTTTTAGGTGGGTGCCGGGTGCGCTCGAGGATGAGTTAGTTCATCTGGCCTTAGGCTAAAAGGACTTAGTCAATCAAGTGATGGATGCTCTCCCCCTAGGGCACCCTTTTACCCTGCGCTACACATGCATTGAAAAAGTCGAATGGGAATCGTGCCGAAATGTGCTTAGCCCATAGGAAAAGCGCAAAGCATTGGCCCTTGGGCGGTCTTAGAATGGGACTAGTGCTCTGGTAAGTTAATCATCGCCACTCCTTCTGGGGTACAGGTGGGCCAGCTTGATGCGCGCGTCGGCGGCGGTGAAACGCCACTGGATAACGACCCTTTGCTGGTTCCTACGCTGGGCCCAAGCC
>NZ_QWLB01000071.1 GCF_003574355.1 Meiothermus granaticius NBRC 107808
GCCACCCCCCGCCGCTCGAACACCCCCACCCGATACCCTGCCTGGGCCAAATAAGCTGCGGCCACTAGGGCATTGTGGCCTGCTCCCACCACGGCGATATCCAGGTCCGGCATACCCAGCGACTATACAGGGATCAAGGCGGTGAGGGCGAGCCGTGGAGTGGCCCAGCCCTTGCCGATGCCCTTTGGGCCCTATACCCCCCGCAGCCAGATGGCCCGTGGCAGCAACATCACCCGCTCGAGCCCGGAAAGCGAGGCCCGGCTGTGGAGGTTATCCCATCCCCTCAGCTCGAGTTTGTCCAGGATGCCCTGGTATTGCAGCGCCGCCAGGGCCACCGCCCCACGGCCATTGTTGAGGTAGCGCAGCCCACGCAAACCGTCACGGTAGAGCCGCCGGGCCTCACGGGCCAGCTCGCGCATCAAGGCCACATAGGCCCCCGTAACCCGCCCCTGGCGCAGGTCCTCCAGGCTGACTCCGTGCTGGCGCATCAACGCAGCCGGCAAGTACACCCGGCCCAGGGCCAGGTCTTCCCCCACGTCGCGCAGGCAGTTGGTGAGCTGCATGGCCTGGCCCAGCCGGATCGCAGCCGGATAACCCTCAGGGCCGGCCCCACCGATGGGCGCGATCATCAGCCCCACCGTTCCTGCCACCTGGTAGCAGTAGGTGTACAGCTCCTCCAGGGTCTCGAGGTGGCCCAGGTGCAGATCGGTTAGAAACCCCTGGCGCATGTCCCGAAAGGCCTGCAGGGGGATTTCCCAGCGCTCGAGGGCCCAGCTCAGGCCCTTTTCCCACTCCTGCTTGGGGTTGCCGGCATATGCCCGCTCAATCCCCGACCACCAGGTCTGCAAGTCGCGCAGGGCCTCCTTGGACTGATCCACCGCATCATCGCCCATGCGGCAGGCCCCATACACCGCCCAGGCGCCTTTTCGGGCCTCGCCTTGGAAAAGCAGGCTGCCGTAGTAAAAGGTGGCCGAATGATGTCGGATAATCGAAGCTACGGCTTTCCAATCTGGTTCCATGATGGCCTGCCCTCCCCTGAAATGGCCCTGGCCTTGCTCACAGGTATGGTCTCGGGCAGCCCCTGCCGGTGTGGGAACTCACCAGCGACGGAGCTGCCTCTGGTCTGGCCTTCATACCCTCCTATGGGCATAAGGATGGAGCTATTCCCCCAAGCTGACCATAGTCCCTGCCACAAACCCCACCGATTTTTCGTGCCAGCCCCGTACCCGAAACTCGTGGCGCTCGAGCAGGGCCGTCAGCTCCTCGAGCGTCGGGAAGCGCAGCCCGGTACGCTCGAGAACCCGCTGCAACCGGCTGCCTGAGCGATGGGTGAACATGATCCAGACCCGGCCCCCAGGCTTGAGGGTTCGCTGCATCTCCTTGACCACCGCCGCGGGGTCGTAGAACTCATTCCAGCTCCCCCCCACCACCACCCCATCCAGGGAATCCGCCGGCAAGGGGATGGCCTCGGCCCGGGCCAGGAGCGGGGAAAACCCTTCAAACCCCCTCGAGCGCCGCACGGCCTCCCGCAGCATGGCCGGGGAAAGGTCGAGGCCGTATACCTTGGCCGCCCCGGCCTCCAACAGGGCTCGAGCGTAAAGCCCCGTGGAAGTGCCCAGATCCAGAAAAACCCCGCCTTGTACCGGCTGCATGGCCTCAATCATCCGGGTGAATTCCTCCGAGAGCGGGAAGCGGCGACCCGAGAGCTGGCTCAGCGCCCGCGCCCGCCACAGCTCATAGCCCCAGGCCGTAGGCGCCAGAAGGTTGGTGCGCACCGCCAGGGTTATGGGCAAGCGCCGGCGTTGGTCCGGGATCGGTTTGCTCATGAGGGGATTGTACGTCAGCTCTATAGGTCTCAAAGATAACCTCCCTCGCATCGGCCTCAGCGATGAACCTGTACAGTGCTCATGAGGCGTCTCCCATCCTCGCCTGAGGAATGCTACCTATGCTCTACCGGGTTTTGATCACCTTAGAGTCAAGAATACCCTGTTTTCAGCGGGGGTTGAATACCTCTACAAGATATGTACAGCTTTATGCTGTAACCTTGACGTAAGTTGTACAGTGGGCTATGCTAGGGCCTGACAGGTAAGGTTATGCGCAAGGAACTAGGGGTCTACAGCATTGCCGAAGTAGAGGAGCGCGTCGGGCTCTCCAGCGCTCTGCTGCGGCAATGGGAACGGCGGTATGGCTTCCCCAAACCGGAGCGCAGCCCAGGTGGACACCGGTTGTACAGCGAAACGGATGTAGAGGCCCTCAAGCAGATCAAGCGCTGGATCGAGGCCGGGCAGGCCCCAGCCGCGGCGGTGCGCCGCTACCTGGAAAGCCTCACCCAAGAAGGCCCCCGCTCCCCCGAGGTCCTCTCGCTCGAGCTCGAGCAAGCCCTGCTGCAGGCCGATACCCCTTTGGCCGAGCAGGTGCTCTCCGAAGCTCACCGGCTGCATCCCGTGGAAACCGTGGTGATGGAGGTCATCGCCCCCTGCCTTCGGCGAATCGGCGACGGCTGGCACCTGGGGCAGGTGAGCACCGCACAGGAGCACCTGGCCAGCACCTTCCTGCGGGGCTCGCTCCAGAGCCTGCTGCACCTGATGGGCGGGGCGCTGGGGCCCACCCTTCTGGTCTCCACCTTGCCGGGTGAGCAGCACGAGATCGGCAGCCTGATCACCGCCTTGTTCCTGCGGCGGGCCGGGTACAGCGTACACTACCTTGGCCCCAACACCCCTCTGCCCGACCTCAAGAGTTTCGCCGAGCGCACCGGGGCCAAGGCGGTGGTGCTCTCGGCGATTCAACCGGTCTCGCTGGAGTCGCTCCCGCACCGCGCCCTAGCCCAGCTGGCTCCGATCGTGGTGGTCGGCGGTTGGGCAGCCAGCCATCATCCGCGGGAGGTCGAAAGGCTGGGGGCCCGCTTCCTGGGCAACGACCCTCGGCAGTTGGCAGAGGCCTTGTCCAGCGCTCTTAAAGAACAGGGATTGTGGTAGAGCCGCAGATGGTTTAGGAGGTCAGGGTATGAAAAAGGTTCGCAGAAAAGAGGTTATTTATCGCGCCGGAGACCCTGCCGAGGCCCTCTATCACCTCGAGCGTGGCCTCGTGCGTATCGTTGAGATTCTCCCTGATGGTCGTCAGCTCACCCTGCGCCACGTGCTCCCCGGTGATTACTTCGGTGAAGAGGCCCTCAGCGAGCGGGCCTACCGCTATACCGCCGAAGCCCTGACCGAAGCCGCGGCCCTAGCGGTGGATGCCAAGGCCCTCTCCGCGGACGAGCTGCGCTCTCTGGCCGGCAGCCTGGCCAGCCAGATGGTTCAGGTACAGGCCTACGAAACCCATCTCCAGTGGGGCGAACTCCGCAGCCGCATCTGCCGTTACCTGCTCTACCTGGCCAGCACCGCTGCCCGCGGCCAGGATGAGCGGGGGGTTTTTGTCACCGCCAGCCACGAGGAAATTGCCGATGCCACCGCCAGCACCCGGGAATCGGTGAGCAAACTCCTCTCCGACCTGCGCCACGAGGGCACCCTGGACACCGGTTACCGCAAGATCTACCTGGCCAACCACAGTGCCCTGGAGCTCGAGGCCGAAAGCCGGGTGCTCCAAGCGGTCTAGGCTTGGGCCTCCACCCCAGCGGTTTGGATCGGTACGACCCCTTATGAACGTCCTGGTCATTGGCGGCAGCGGATTTGTCGGCACCCATCTTTCTCGGTACCTGCTCCACCGAGGGCATAGGGTCACCGTGGCCTCGCGGAGGGGTCAGGGTGCCGTTCCAGGGGTCCGCTACGTGGCTGCCAATGCGGGGCAAAACCTGGGTTTAGAACAGGCCGTCCAGGAGCAAGAGGCCATCATCTACCTGGTGGGCATCATCCGCGAGCGGGGGGGACAGAGCTTTCAGCAGGCTCATGTGGATGGGGTGCGCCACAGCTTGCAGGCCGCGAAAGCCGCGGGGGTTCGGCGCTTTGTGCACATGTCGGCGCTGGGGGCTCGCCTGGGCACCGGCAGTCGCTACTTCGAGACCAAAGCCCAGGGGGAGGAGCTGGTGCGAAGCTCCGGCCTCGAGTGGACCATTCTTAGGCCCAGCCTGATTTTCGGCCCTGGAGACGACTTCTTCGGCGGCACCCTTAGAGGCCTGGTACAAGCCCCCGCCCCCTTCATCCCCCAGATTGGGGATGGACATTTCCCCTTTCGTCCCATCTGGGTGGGGGATGTGGCCGCCGCCTTCGAGCAAAGCCTCGGCCTGGAGCGCGCGATCGGCGTATCCTGCGACCTGGTAGGGCCCAAAGAGTACACCTTCCGGCAACTGTTGCTGCTGGTGCGGGAGCGGCTGGGCTCACACAAGCCCCTGCTCCCCATCCCGTTGGCCCTCATGAACCTGGTGGTCCCGCTGATCTCTCCCCTGCCCTTCAGCCCCATCACTCAAGACCAGTACCTCATGCTCAAGGCGGGAAATACAGCCGATCCCGCCCCCATGCGGGATATCTTTAGGCTCGAGGAGCGCTCGCTCGAGACCGAGCTCCCCGAAATCCTCGCATCTAAACGGTTGGTTGGCTCTTAGCCTGGCATACGGTTGAGCAGCACCCTTGGGTCTACCCTAGGGGCGTGTCCAATGCTGCACACCCCTACGTGATCCGTATGCACGCCTACCTTCACCCCTTGCACCGCTTCGAGGCTCATCCTCCCCAGGATCGCTCGGCCTTGCTTAGGCTATGGGCGGAGCTAGGCCCCATGGTCCGTTTGGCCGACCCCGCCCGCTACCGCAGCGTGCAGGAGGCGCTCGAGGAAAACATTCCTTTTCCGGTACTGATGCTCTACGTGTTCCGCGAAACCCGCCGCGCGCTGGAGAGCGAGGGCTCTGCCCAGCGCAAAGCGGAGTAGCCCGCGGCAATTGTGCCAAAGTACAGCCTGGGGTTCGCCTTTCCCCAGGAGAATGAAAGGCCATGCCCGAGCTGCCTGAAGTTGAGACCACCCGGCGTATCCTCGAGCCCCATCTGCTGGGCCGAACCCTCGTCCGCCTCACCCACAGCGATCCAGCCCGGTATCAACACACTGCGCTGGCGGAAGGGCGAAGGGTGCTGTCCACGCGCCGACGCGGAAAGTTCATCCTGCTGGAGTTGGAGGGGGAGACCGAAGCCATCATCCACCTGGGCATGACCGGGGGGTTTCGCTTCGCACCCCACCGCCACACCCGGCTCCGGGTGGAGCTTGAAGGGGAAACCCTCTACTACACCGACCCACGCCGCTTCGGCAAGTGGTGGGTGGTTCCCAAGGGGGACTACCGCGCGATCCCCCTGCTGACCCGAATGGGGCCGGAGCCGCTTTCCGCCGCTTTTACCCTACCCGCCTTCCAGCAGGCCTTGGGCCGGACCGGCCGCAGGATTAAAGAGGTGTTGCTTGGCCAGGAAGCAGTAGCCGGGGTGGGCAACATCTATGCCGATGAAGCCTTGTGGCTCAGCCGCATTCACCCGGAACGTCCGGCCAACACCCTGGAGGCTGGGGAAGCCAAGCGGCTGCATAAGGCCATCCAGCAGGTCATGGCCCAGGCCGTACAGGTGGGAGGTTCTACCTTATCTGACGCCACATACCAGCAGCCCAACGGTGAGCCGGGGTATTTTCAGCTCCAGCATCACGCCTACGACCGGACCGGCCAGCCCTGTGACCGTCGGGGGTGTGGGGGGAGAATTCTGAAGACCGTAGTCGGGGGGCGTGGAACCCACTTCTGCCCGGTGTGTCAGAGGGTGTAATACCAGATTCGGTTGGTTCGAGGCCGCAGGCGCGAGTTCTGTCATTCGCAGTCGGTATTTATCTCACTTGATCCCCAGTTGCGGTTCGCTCGAGGCAAACCCCACGCTGCCACTGCCGGCGTTCCACACCAGGCTCCAGTTGCGGTTACCGCCCGGTGCCACAAGCCCCGCGTCCATGATGCCGCCCTCGTTGGTCAGGCGCACAAAGCCGCCCGGCACAAATACGGCCAGCCGGAAATCAAGCTCGGAGGAAACCAGGGGGGAGAGGCTGTCGCGCAGAATCTGGAAGCGGTCCATCCAGGCAGGGTTGGCAAAGTTGAACTCGGTGCGGTCACAGCTGAGGAAGAGCCGCCAGCCCCGCGCAGGGGTCGCGGGCGCCGGGCTGGGGGTACAGGCCGGGGGGACCTGGGGGGTGGCCAGCGGGCCCATGATGGATGCGCTTTCGTTGCCGCAGTTCTCGCTGCCACGAGCGGACTCAAGGCCATTCAGGTAGGTTGAAGCGTAATCGTAGACCTTCTGGGCAGCTAGGTAGTACAGGGTCCGCAGGCGCAGCGTGGCATAGGTGCGGTAGGTAGGCTCGGAGAAACGGGTGCTGAGGGTAGCGCCGCTCTGCCAGGCCTGGGCGTACAGGTTACGCAGGGCGCGGTCGGCGGCCTGGAAGGTGGGCAGGGCGGCCTCGCGCCAGGCGGTGGCGCTGGCACAGCCTGGGCTGGAACTGAAGCGAGCATTGAGCTCGGAAACCGTGCGGCTCAGGGTAGCCTCGGCGGCCTCGTAGGCCTGCCCTTCCCGTGCAGCGTAGCTGTTGCTGTTGCTCAACGCAGCAGCAGAACCCACAGCATCGGACAGGAAGGTGATGAACCGGCCCTTCACCACCCCCACCCGCCGCTCGGCGCGGATCTCCACACTGCGACGGCCCTCAGCTGCCCCGGCAGATGTAAACGCCTCGAGGGTGGGCCGCTTGGCCTCGATCTCCTGGCGCAGGGCCTCGAGCGCCTCCCTTGCCCCGGCGGTCTGGCCGGGGGCTACAAAGTTCAGGCTGGGCAGGGCAGGTATGCTGGTTACGGGTACAAATAGCTCGCTCAAGGGGCGCACCCGGGTGTTCTCGGCCCCGCTCAGATTGTGCCGCCACCAGGCCCGTTTGGCCCAGACGCTGGCTTCGGCGCACTTGTTCTGGGCCCCCAGGGCGTGGGCCAGGTTCAGGCGGGCCTCTTGCAGGTTGGGGTCGGCCTGGGCGGCGGCCCGGAGCGCAGCCTCGGCCTCGGGCAGTCGGCGCAGGCGCAGCAGGGCGTGGCCCTTGTTGTTTTGCAGCCAGGGGCGCAGGGCCGCCGGGGAGTTCAGCCCTTCGGCAGCAGTGGTGAGGGCCAGGGCCTCGGCAAAGAGGCCGTAGTAGTTGGCGATTCCGGCCAGGTTGACCAGGTGCGCAGGGTTGCGCGGCTCGAGCTGCTGGGCCCGCAGCAAAAGCCCCAGGGCCAACTGGGGCTTGCCGATCACCGCTGCCAAGGCAGCATTGCGGCTGGCGGTGGCGGCGTCCTTGTACTCGGGCTGGGTCTCCATCAGGCGCAGGCTGCCCGACCCCGCCACTGCGTTCAGGGCGCGGCGCAGGTTGGCCAGGGCGCTGGCCTGGTTGGGAATGGCCGGGGCGCTGGGGGGCTGCGGGGCCACCCGCTGGAGCTGCTGTCGCTGGGCTTTGAGGGCCCGGAGCTGCTGCTCGATCATGGCCCGGCTGGGATCGCCCGCCTCGAGGTCATTGAGTTCCTGCTCGAGTTCGGCGATGCTCTCGTCCAACCCCGCCAGCAGGTTCTGCCCCAAAGCCGCCTGTCCCCCCTGGGTCTGTAAATCCCGGTCTGGGTTGGTGAGACCCGAAAAGTTGGTGCCCAGGCTCTCGGGCTTGGGGCACTGGGCTTCCGCCCACTGCATCTGCAGGTCGCTCAGGGCAGCCATGCGGGGGGGCTGGGCCAAGGCCAGGGCAGCAAACACCCAGATAAGCGGTACAACCCTTCTCACAAAACCTCCTCTCCCATTGGAGGGGCAAACCCCTCACAACATGCAGCGGTTTGACGAGAGTCTTGGATTAATGATAAACCTTCGGCCTTTAGCTTACGGCGCCGTGAGGGTGATGGTGATGGGGTTGACCGGCTGAATGCTGTAAATCTGGCCCTGCATCCCTACCCCGGTAATGTTGTCGGTGATGTCAAGATTACCGCCGCTGAACGCGCCGCTAAACGCATTGAGCGTGACGGTATAAGTACCCGCTGCGAGCGGGGTGGGCGGGTCGGTCTGGGCACGGGGCTGGAAGCTGCGCTCCGAGCCCACGTAAAAAGCGAGGTCGGAAACCCCCGATCCACCGTTGCGTTGGAAATAGACCTGATACAAGGCGTTATAGCCGGACTGGGCAGCCGCGCTATCGCTCCAGGTGGCCGTCAGGCTGGAGGCACTGTAGCTCCCGCCGTTCGTCAGGTTACTCCAGGACACGTTGCCCACCGCAAAAGCCGAGCCGCTGCCATCCACGCTGCCGTTACCATCGGCGTCAATGTTCAGGGTGTAGCGTTTGCCGGGTTCAACAGTGAAGTTATTTGCAAAATACATCCCACTGCCCGGTGCGAGTTCACTCAGGGTCGCGGTTCCACCGGTGTTATCGCTGATGATAATCTGGGCGCCGCTGGCCGGTTCGGCATTATCCAGGTCGCCGTCGGCATTGGGGATGCCTTTCTCGAGCTGCACAAAAGCCAGACCCCCCGGCTGCAACAGCGCGGTGGCCTGAAAGAAACCCTCCGGGGCCGGGGCCACCCGAATGGGGAACGGATTGGTGGCCGCCGGACGCACCGACTGAACGGCGCTGCTGGGGCAGGGCCCAGGGGTGCGGCTATAGTTTTTACCGTTATAGAAGAGGTCGGCGTCCTCCACCCGCCCGATGTCTATCACCTTGGCCCCCGGTTTGGGCACCAGATTGCCGTTCGCGTCCACAAAGGTATCGGTATAGGTCTTGGTGGCGGTAAAGTTGATGGGCACGCCCTTTTCTACGGTGATTTCTGCCTGTCCCAAGCGGTTGGTAACAGCCCGCAACCCTGGACGCGCCGTCACCACTGCGTCCGCTAGTGGCCCAAAACGGTTGCGCACTTCCACCGACACGCACTCCTGCTCTTGCACCGCCGGAGCACCCCCGTACCAGGAAAAGTGACGGATGCTAGCCCGCAGCACCGGGGTGGTGCCGTCCACGCTCGAGCGCTCCACTGTGCCCTCCACAAAGTCTTCCCAGCGCCCGGTCTGGGGATTGTAGGCGTAGCAGTGAATCTTATCGCCAATCTGGTATCGGCTGCGCAGCTCAGGGGGGATGGGCAGTTCCACAATGGCGCTGGAACCGGGCTTCAGGTTGATGCGGCGGTTCTGCGAGTCCAGGATGCTGAACTCAGCAAAGGTCACCGGAGCCAGCGGCGTGGGACTGGCCCCCCCGGCCACCAGGTCGCCGGGGAGGGCGGTACCTTCCTTGGTGGGGTCCAGGGGCGTGACCACCACCCGCAGGTTGGTATCGGTGGTGTCCAGGCTATTGGGCTGGAAGATCACGGCATAGGGGCCGGCCTCGGTACGCTGGAACAAGGTACGGGCCTGGGTAGGATTGTAGCCCTGCTCGGTGCCCTCTTTCTTGAGGGCCACCACCACCGTTTGGGCGCTGCTGGTGGACTCGGCAATACCGTGCCCAAGGGCGTAGCCCGCCTTCTCGAAGTCCAGCTTGACCAAACCGGCAGGCAGGTTTTGCAGGATAAACTCGCCTCGGTTGTCAGTGGTGGCCGTTCGGCTGCTGCCCACCACCCGCACCGTCACGCCCGCGAGCCGCACCCCGGAGCCAATATCGGTCACCAGTCCAGCTACAGTGTTGGGGGCACTGGGGGCGGTATTGCCCCCAGTGCCCCCAACACTGTAGCTGGACTGGTGACCGATATTGGCTCCGGGGTGCGGCT
>NZ_QWLB01000072.1 GCF_003574355.1 Meiothermus granaticius NBRC 107808
TCCCGAGGCGCCCTACCCCGGCGGGCTGGGCTCCCCCATCCTGATGTACCTGGCCGCCGCCGGGGTAGGGCGCCTCGGGATTATCGAGATGGACCGGGTAGAGCTCTCCAACCTTCAGCGACAGGTGCTCTACTCCACCGCTGAGATCGGACGATCCAAAGCCGAGGTCGCTCGGGAGAAGCTCGAGGCACTCAACCCCCACCTCCAGGTGGAGGCCCATGCGCTGCGGCTGACCTCGCAAAATGCCCTTGATCTCCTGCGCCCCTATGATGTGGTGATTGACGCCAGTGACAACTTCCCTACCCGCTATCTGGTCAACGATGCGTGTGTACTTCTAGATAAACCGCTCGTCTATGGGGCAATACACCAGTTTGAGGGACAGGTTTCGGTATTCCACTGCCAAGGGGGGCCCTGTTATCGCTGTCTCTATCCCATCCCTCCCCAGCCGGGCAGCGTTGCAAACTGTGCTGAGGCCGGGGTATTGGGGGTACTGCCGGGGGTGATTGGGAGCTTGATGGCCGCCGAGGCCCTAAAGCTCCGGCTGGGCTTGGGTGAGCCGCTTTCCGGCCGATTGCTGCTGTATGACGTACTGCATCACGGCTTTCACCAAGTGGCCTTTTCTCGCCGCCCCGATTGCCCGGTCTGTGGAGACCAACCTAGTGTAACTACACTCATAGATTATGAGGCCTGGTGCGGAATTTCGGTGTAGGAAGCTGCTAGAATACACTTTGCTAACTGCTTTCCAGGGGTTGTGAAGGCCCGCTGGGGGAAGGGTTGAGGAGGAAGTATGAGCGCCACCACAGTGAATATCGCACGGGGTCTGGAAGATGTTATCTTCACTGAAAGCAGCCTTTGCTACATTGACGGCGATCAGGGCAAGCTCTACTACAGCGGTTATAAAATTCAGGATCTGGCTGAATACTCCACCTTTGAGGAGGTCAGCTACTTATTGCTGCACGGCAAGCTGCCCACTCGAGCCGAGCTCAAGGCGTTTAGTGCAGCCCTAGTGGCCGAGCGGGCTTTGCCCCGCTCTCTGATTCGCAACATCAAGGCCTATCCCAAGACCGCTCATCCCATGTCGGCCCTGCGCACAGCCATCAGCGAGCTGGGGATGCTCGACCCCCATGAAGACGAGATCAGCCCGGAGGGGCTGTACCAAAAAAGCCTTTCGCTGATCGCTAAATTCCCCACTGTGGTCGCGGCCATCAAGCGCTCGAGGGAAGGGCTCTCCATCCTCGCCCCGCGCAAAGGGCTCTCTCACGCAGCCAACTTCCTCTATATGTCCACCGGCAAGGTGCCCAGCAAAGAGGAGACCAAGCTGATGGATGTGGCCTTGATCCTGCAGGCTGAGCACGGCTTCAATGCCTCAACCTTCACCGCCATCGCCGCGTACTCCACCCAGGCCGACCTCTATTCTTCGATCGTGGCCGCCATCTCCGCGCTTAAGGGCCCCCGCCACGGCGGGGCCAACGAGGCGGTGATGAAGATGCTGGCCGAGATCGGGAGTCCGGAGCGGGTCTCCTCCTGGCTGGCCGAGCTGCAGGCCAAGAAGGGGCGGGTCATGGGGATGGGCCACCGGGTCTACAAGGCCTACGACCCCCGGGCTGGGGTGCTCAACAAATACGCCGCCGAGGTCGCGGCCAAACACGGCCACAGCAAAGAGTATGCGATCCTAAAAGAGGTGGAGCGCCAGGCCGGGGCCATCTACAACCCCAAGGGGATTTATCCCAACGTGGACTTCTACTCTGGGGTGGTGTACAGCGATCTGGGGTATGGCCTCGAGTTCTTCACCCCTATCTTCGCGGTGGCCCGCATCTCCGGCTGGACGGCGCACATCCTCGAGTACACCAAGGTAGACAACCGCCTGCTGCGCCCGGATTCGCTGTATACCGGCAAGCTGGATGTGCCTTACGTACCGATCACCAAGCGGTAACAGCCCAGAAGGCTACGCTGGGGTCTGCCCCTCCAGCAGCCCACGGAACGCCGCCAGGGCCTCTGTGGCGTCCGCGTAGCGTTCCTCAGGGTTTTTGGCCATCAGCCGGGCCACAAAGGCGGCAAGCTCAGGGGTCAGCTCGAGGCCGGTGGCTGGATCGGGAACCAGGGGGGGGATGGGCTGCTCGAGGTGGGCTTGCATCACCTCGAGCGGTTCGCCCATATAGGGGAGTTCCCCGGTAATCAGCCAGAAAAGCATGACCCCAGCGCTGTAGAGATCAGAAGCAAAGGTAGGGGAATGCCCCCGCACCTGCTCCGGTGCAATGTAGGCCAGAGTCCCCAACCGCACCCTTTGGTTGAAGCGCTCACCGCTGGGCCCAGAGAGGTCAAAGTCCACCAACCGGGCCTCACCCGTGCCGTCTACCACAAGGTTATCCGGCTTGATATCCCGGTGTACCAGCGACTGGGCATGCATGTGGGCTAGGGCCTCTAAAAGTTGGGCAAACACCGGCAGAAGCTGGGTGGGATGCTCGGAGCGCCACTGCGAGAGCCGGGTTCCAGGGGCATAGGCCAGCAATACCGCAGGGTGCTCGACCTCGCCATCAGGGACACTTAACCGGGCCAACACTGGGTTGATGCGGTGATCCCGCAGCATCTGCCCCACCTTCCACTCGCGATCTGCCCGGCCCTCGAAGCCCTTAGGAAACACCTTCAGGGCGTACGGCGTACCGTGCACATCGAACGCCAGGTGTACGGTCGCTAGCGCTCCTCGAGCGATAGGCCGAATCACCTTGTAGCGCCCCTCGAGCGTCACCCCGGCCAGTCCCACGTTCTCACTATACCGGGCACCGGGGATGGGCCTTGTCCATTCTTGGCGGGCTTTGGGCGTCTTCAGGGGCCCAGCGTTACCCCCCTCCTGGGCCGGCGGTTCAAGCGATAGACTTAACCCTGATGCGCGGATTGGTGCTGTCGGGTGGAGGGGCGCGTGGGCTAGCCCACATCGGGGTGTTAGAGGTGCTCGAGGCGCAGGGGTTTCACCCTGATGTCATCGCCGGGACCGATATGGGCGCGGTGGTTGGGGCCCTGTACGCCTCCGGCAAAACCCCCGCCGAGATCCTCAGTGTGGCCCGCTCGACCCCCTGGCTGCGCCTCTTGGATCTGGTGCCCCGCCCAGGGCTGATCTCCCACAAGGGGTTACGGGAATGGCTGTCCCGACACCTGCCCCGGCGCTTTGAAGCCTTAGAGCGGCAACTGGTGATCACCGCCGTGGACTTGGAATCCGGGCGATTGGCCTACTTCGCTGAGGGGGATCTGCCTGGCGCGGTGATGGCTTCCGCCGCCTATCCTGGCCTGGTGGCTCCGGTGAGGTTCGAGGGCCGCACCTATGTGGACGGGGGCGTATTGGACAATCTGCCTGTAGACGCAGCCCGCTTCCTCCGGGCTAAGTACGTGCTGGCGGTGGATGTGACCCCCGAGATCAGCCTGCCCGGGGTACCCCGCACCGCCTTGGGCCAGGTGCGCCGCTCCATTGACATCATGCAAAATCACCTCACCGCGGCCCGGCGCTCGCTGTACCCCCCGGAGCTGTATATCCGCCCCGAGCTTCCGGGGGTGGGCATCGAGCAGTTTGGGCGGCTCGAGGAGATCGTGGAGGCCGGGCGCAAAGCGGCCTCAGCGGCTCGGCTCCACTCCAAGCGCTGAAGCCCTACTCTGGCCCAGGCCGCACCCCCAAAGCGGGGGCGGGTCAGGCGTAATACCAGATTTGGCCAGTTCGTCACCATTCAGTGACAAGCTGGCCCGACCGAAGTTATCCGCATAGCGGAGGGCGATAACGCCCCTTGGAAAGGGAGACACTTTTTTCGCCGACTGACATGCTCTATCGCGTCTGCCACAAACACTCGCCTAGCTAGGCGAGTGTTTTGCTTGTCCCAGCCGTCCTCGGCTGGGACAAGCATTCGTGGCAACCGCTCTAGGATTCAAAAAGACAGCCCCTTGGGATTTTGGTTTTGCCAGCGGTCTTTTTGAATCCGGGATAAAATATTCAGGCTATGAGCTACCGGGTCGAAAAAGACAGCATGGGCGAGATTCAGGTCGAAGATTCAGCGCTCTGGGGGGCTCAGACCCAGCGCAGCATCCAAAACTTTCCCATCGGGGTTGAGCGCTTCAAGATGCCCCGCTCCATCATCCGAGCCCTGGGAATCCTAAAGAAAGGGGCCGCCCTGGCCAATGCCGAGCTGGGGGAACTGCCGCGCGAGAAGGCCGAACTGATTGTGCGGGCGGCGGACGAGGTGATCGCCGGCAAGCTCGACGCCCATTTCCCACTGGTGGTGTTCCAGACCGGCTCGGGCACCCAGAGCAACATGAACGCCAACGAGGTCATCGCCAACCGGGCCATCCAGATGGCAGGCGGGGTGCTGGGCAGCAAAACCCCTATTCATCCCAACGATGATGTGAACCGCGGGCAAAGCTCCAATGACACCTTCCCCACTGCCATGCACATCGCGGTGGTAGAGGAACTGCACCGCCAGCTTTACCCCAAGGTCCAGAAGCTGCGCGATACCCTGGCGGACAAGTCGGTGGCCTTCAAGGACGTCGTGAAGGTGGGGCGCACCCATCTTCAAGACGCCACCCCCATCACCCTGGGTCAGGAGATTGGCGGCTGGGTAGCCCAGCTCGAGTACGGCCTCGAGCAAATTTCTCACGCTGAGAAGGGGCTGTATGAGCTGGCCATCGGCGGGACCGCGGTGGGCACAGGGCTCAATGCGCACCCGAGGTTTGGGGATCTGGCCGCTTCCTACTTTGCCAAGGAGACCGGATTCCCTTTTGTTTCAGCCCGCAACAAGTTTGCCGCCCTCAGTGCCCACGATGCCTTGGTCACGGTCAGCGCCTCGCTGCGCACCTTAGCTGGCGCCCTCATGAAAATCGCCAACGACGTGCGCTGGCTGGCCTCAGGGCCCCGCAACGGCATCGGGGAGATCACCATCCCCGAGAACGAGCCCGGTTCCTCCATTATGCCCGGAAAGGTTAATCCCACCCAAAGCGAGGCCATGACCATGGTTTGCGTGCAGGTCTATGGCAACGACGCGGCAGTAGCCTTTGCCGGCAGCCAGGGGAACTTTCAGCTCAACGTTTTCAAGCCGGTGATGGTGTACAACGTTCTCACCAGCATTCAGCTTCTGGGGGATGCTTGCGAGGCCTTCAACGACCACTGCGCGGTGGGAATTGAACCCAACCTGCCGCGCATCCGGGAAAACCTCGAGAAAAACCTGATGGTCGTCACCGCCTTGAACCGTCATATCGGCTATGACCGGGCCGCAGCCATCGCCAAGAAAGCCCATAAAGAGGGAACCAGCCTCAAGGAAGCCGCACTGGCCCTGGGGTATCTGACCGCAGAGGAATTTGACCGCTGGGTGGTCCCGATGGAGATGACCCACCCCAGCTGAGCGGGGTTAGCCCAGGTGCCGCTTCAGCCACTCGAGGTTGCGCCGCGCACTCCCCAGCGGATCTGGGCTGTGGTCTTGCTCGATCAAAAGCCACTCCGCTCCTGTGGTCTGGGCCAGCGCGGCCTTCAGGTTGACCTCCCCCATGCCCAGCTCCACCGTTTCCCAGCCCTGTCCCCCCTTGCGCACATCCTTGAGGTGCAGCAGCGGGGCGCGCGCTGCATAGCGCCGAAGGTAGGTAACCGGGTCCGCCCCCCCGGCGTGCAGCCAGGCGATATCCAGCTCTGCCCCCAAAGCCTCCGAGCGCGAGAGCAGGTAGTCCAGGGCTGTACTGCCGGCAAACCCCTCACGAATTTCGTGGTCGTGGTTATGGTACAGCAGCCTCAATCCCGCCCGCTGGGTATGCTCAGCCAGCTCCGCCAGGCTATCGGCGTTCTGCGCCCAGGTGGGGTTGGCTTTCGACCAAGCACACACCAGGTACTTCGCGCCCAAAGCCCGCACCTCCTCGAGAAACGGTTCGACCCCCGCCGTGAGCTGGTCGAGGGAGGCATGTCGCCCCGCGACCTCGAGCCCCAGCTCCTCCAGCCTTGGTTTTAACTCGGGAATCGGGGGCAGGTTCCCAAACAGCTCCACCCCCGTATACCCCATCTGGGCCACCTGCTCGAGGGTTCCGTAAAAGTCCTGGGCCAGCGCCTCGCGGAGGCTGTAGACCTGAAGGCCAATGGGTGGGTGCATAAGGGGTTCCTTTCCGCTTAGCGCAGGATTTCCTCATCGGATCCCAGGGGCAGCGGGGCCGGTTGGCCCGGCTGGCTGTGCACCGCTACCGCCTGGCGCTCCCTCGAGCTTCGCAGGATGGCGTGCATGGTCTCCAAAACGTGCAGGGCCAGGCTGCCGCTTGCCCGGGGCTCCCGTCCACGGGCATGGGCGTGGAGCATCTCGCTCAAGCCCATCCCCCGGGAATTTTCGGTGAATGGATGAGCCGGAGCGCTTTCGTGCCAGGCCTTATCTTTCCAGATGCGCACATTCCCGCCAAAGCTGTTGGGGTCGGGCAGCACCATGGTTCCCTTCGAGCCATAGATCACCAAGGTGTCGTACTTCTCCCAGTAGGTATCAAAACTGGTGGTCAGGGTACCGATCACCCCGGAGGCCAGCTCGAGGCTGGCGGTCACATGGGTAGGGGTATTGACCGCGATGGCCTCCCCCTTCTTGGGGCCGCTCCCCACCGTGCGGGTTGGGAAGCTGGCCCGGGAAAACCCACTGACCGCCGCTACCGGGCCCAGCAGGGCTACCAGCGCGGTGAGGTAGTACGGCCCCATATCAAAAAGGGGTCCGGCCCCTGGCTGGTAGAAGAACTCCGGGCTGGGGTGCCAGGCTTCTGGACCGTGGCTGAGCATGGCCGCCTGAAAGGCGACCGGCTCCCCGATCACCCCTTCATCCAGAAGCTGCCGGGCGTGCTGTAGGCCTCCTCCCAAAAAGGTATCGGGGGCACACCCCAGCTCCAGGCCCTTGGATCTAGCCAACCGCAGCAGTTCCTGCCCCTCCTCCAGCACGGTGGCTAGGGGTTTTTCGGTGTAGATGTGTTTTCCAGCCTGTAGCGCCGCCCGGCTGACCTCGGCATGGGCGTTGGGGACGGTCAGATTAACCACCCCCTCCACTTCCGGCAGGGCCAGCAGCTCATCTACCGTACAGGCCTTGGGCACCCCATACTTTGCAGCCTGGGCCCGGGCTTTATCCAGATCCAGGTCCGCCAAGGCCACAACCTCCAGGTTGGAGAACTTGCGGGGGGCCTCGAGGTAGATTCCCGAGATGTTTCCTGCGCCAACGATCCCAATCTTATGGCGGTTCATGTGGATTCCAGTTAAACACCCCCCTCCTGGTTTTGACAAGCAAGACGCCTCCCCCATCCCCATTCCCCTGGCGTACCCAGGGTTATTTTTCCCCCATCTCGAGCGTATACTTGGCCTTACCAAGGAGGTAAGCCATGATTCGCACCGTCGCCCTGGTCGGGCACAGCGGGAGCGGCAAAACCACCCTCGGAGAAGCGCTTCTCTACTTCACCGGGGGCAAGGATCGCATGGGCAAGGTAGAAGACGGCAGCACCACCTCGGACTACACCCCGGAAGAGAAGGCTCACCGGGTCTCGGTCCGTACCGGGGTGTTGCCGCTGGTCTACCAAGGGCACCGCATTTATCTGCTGGATGCGCCCGGCTACGCCGACTTCGTAGGGGAAATTCGCGGGGCCATGGAGGCCGCCGATGCCGCAGTGGTGGCCGTAAGCGCCGAGGCAGGCGTGCAAATTGGCACCGAGCGGGCCTGGACGGTGGCCGAGAGGCTGGGGGCTCCCCGGATGGTCGTCGTCACCAAGCTGGAAAAGGGTGGCGATTTTTTTGCCCTGCTGGAGGATCTGCGCTCCACCCTTGGCCCCATCCTTCCGGCCCATCTGCCGTTGTATGAGGGCGGCAAGTGGGTGGGCCTGATCGATGTGCTCCACGACCGGGCTTTCCGCTACGAGCAAGGGCGCCCCGTGGTCACCAGCCTTCCCGAGGACCAGCGGGCGAGCGTGGAAAAATACCGCAACGAGGCCAGGGAGGCCATCATCGAGACCGACGAGGGACTCCTGGAGAAATACCTCGAGGGCGGCGAGGTCGAGGAGGTGGCCCTTTCACGGGCTTTCCACGAGGCGGTGCGCAAAGGGCAGGTTTATCCCGTCGCCATCGGCAGTTCAGGGGCCTTAATCGGGCTGGACATGCTTCTGGATTTGTTCCTCGAGGCCCTTCCCTCCCCGGTGGAGCGCTGGGGCGAGGGCAGTTGTGCCGCCAAGGTCTTCAAGATGCAAGTAGACCCCTTCATGGGGCAGGTGGCCTTCGCCCGGCTGTACCGGGGCAAGCTCAAAGCCGGGGACACTTTGCAGTCGGATAACGGACCGGTGCGGCTGCCACACCTCTACACCGCCAAGGGCAAAGACCTGCTCGAGCTCGAGGAGGCCGAAGCGGGCACCATTCTGGCCCTGCCCAAAGCCGATACCCTGCACAAGGGGATGGAGCTATGGACGGGGGAGCGCCCGGAGTTCCCCTCGGCCCGCCTCCCCGACCCGGTAGCCATGGCCGCCATCGCGCCGGAGTCGCGTGGGGACGAGTCCAAGCTGGGGGAGGCCCTGCGCAAGCTGCTGGAAGAAGACCCCAGCCTACGCTTTGAGCGCAACCCCGAGACCGGCGAGCAAATCCTGTGGGGGATGGGTGATCTGCACCTCGAGACGGCCAAAGAACGCTTGGCCGACTACGGGGTCAAAATCACCCTGCGTCCCCCCAAAATCCCCTACCGGGAGACCATCCGCCGCAAGGCCGAAGGGCAGGGCAAGCACAAGAAGCAATCCGGCGGGCACGGGCAGTACGGCGATGTGTTCTTGCGGCTGGAGCCCCACGAGGACTATCAGTTCGTCTGGGAGATCACCGGGGGGGTCATCCCCACCAAATACACCGAGTCGGTGGAGATGGGGATCAAAGAAGCGGCCAAGCAAGGGGTGTTGGCGGGGTTTCCGGTGATTGGGTACAAGGCCTCGGTCTATCATGGCAGCTACCACGAGGTGGATTCCTCCGACATGGCTTTTCAGATTGCAGCCTCGCTGGCCTTTAAAACCGTGATGGCCCAGGCCGGCCCGGTGCTCCTGGAGCCCATCTACACCCTCAAAATATTTGTTCCCCAAGATCGCGTGGGGGATATCCTCTCCGATCTTCAGTCGCGGCGGGGGCGCATCTTGGGCATGGATCAGGATGGGGCCCTCGCAGTGATCAGCGCTGAGGCTCCGCTGGCGGAGATTTTAGAGTACAGCCGTACCCTCTCCGGGCTCACCCAGGGAACTGGAGCCTACAGCCTCGAGCACTCCCACTACGCTGAGGTTCCCCCGCAGTTGGCACAGAAGGTCATCCAGGAGCGCTCTCAAGCCACATCCTGAGGCGCTGCGAGAACCGGCCTACTCACTCAGCCAAGCCTCAACCACCGGGGAAGGGTCCTGGGCCGCCTCAGACTGGGGGTTCTCGAGCTCCACCAGGTACTTTTCGGCCACCATGGCCGCACGGGTTCCAGCCCCCACACTGGTAGCCAGCTGACGGTAGATGGGGTCGGCCACATCCCCAGCCGCAAACAGCCCCGGCACCGAGGTGAAGATCTCATCCCGCACCGCCACGTAGCCATCCGGGCGCAACTCCACCAGGCCCTTCAGGAAGCCGGTGTTGGGCACGTGCCCGATGAAGACAAAGACCCCATCCGTAGGGTAGTCGTACTTCTCCCCGGTCTTGA
>NZ_QWLB01000073.1 GCF_003574355.1 Meiothermus granaticius NBRC 107808
GCTCCCCTCACACCCGCCGGGTGGGCCCGGGTGCTACACTCAGGGAGCAGATGCGGCGCGCGAGCAGGCTTTGGTGGCTGCTCCCCCTGCTGGTTCTTGGAGCGGTGGGGGCGGGGTGGTGGGCTAGGCCCACCCCAGGCGGTCCGCAAGGAAACCCCGCCGACGAGACCGTTCGCCGCAGCTACACCGCCACCGCACAGGTGTTGTCGGTCCGGGCCCGGCCCGGAGGGGGGTGTGGGCTTCAGGTTCGGTTGCACAGTTGGTCGAGCCTGTCCAACGGGTTTGCTCTGGCCGAGATTCCCCAAAAGGGCCAGCTCTATACCCTCCGGGCCACGCCGCAGCACTGCATGGCGCTCGAGGTGGCCCTGGCGGCTCAGGGGGATCCGGAGGATCTAAAGAGCCCCCGGCACATCTATTACAAAGCCGGGCAGGTTCGCTCGGGGGAGTGGGTGCTGCTCGAGGCTCCTAAAGCCCCGCAGGGGTGCGGAGGGCTGTGGCGGACTGCTACAGCGGTATCTCATAAAGGGCTAAACGGTAGGGGGGAACGGTTTTCTCCCCCACATAGTGAAACCCCAGCGACTCGTAGAAGGCCCGCAGCTTGGGCCGCTCAAAGTGGGTATCCATGCGCAGGTAGCGCTTGCCCTCGGCCCGGGCCTTGCTGATGGCCCAGGCCACCAGGGCCCGGGCGACCCCGGTTCCGGCTACGCTCCGCCGCACCGCAAGCTTGTGGAAGAAGGCCGATTCCCCTAAGGGAACCTCGGGCCAGTAGGTGGTATCTTGATACTGGAAGGTGAGGGTGCCCACCGCCTCCCCTGCCTGCCACCCCAGATACAGCTCCCCCCGCTCCACCCCGCCTCTGGTCCAGTCCTGGGTAAAGATCCCTGGGTCCCAGAGGGGTTGTCCTAGGGCGATGGCCCATTGAGCGGCTTCGATCAGGATTTCGCTGGCAAGGTGGGCGTTTTCTAGGGTGGCTGGGGCGATAACCAGTTTCATCTTCCCAAATCTACCCAATATGCTGGAGCGGCATGGCCACCCATACCTTCACCCCTACCCGCTACTGGAACACGCTTGGCTCCCACCCTGTCGCGTTGAGGGTAGCCCCCGGCGACACCGTGCGCACCACCTGTGTGGATGCTCGAGGCCGCGACGCCCAAGACCTACAGATCACCTCACCGGGTAACCCCATGACCGGTCCCTTTTACCTCGAGGGGGCCCAGCCTGGGGATACCCTGGTGGTTCGGCTGGACCGACTTCTCCCTAACCGCAGGCGGGGGTGGTCGGGGGTGCTGTTGGCTCCGAATGTGGTTGAGCCCCGCGATGTGGGTCAGTTGGCCCAGGCCGGCGGGTATTTCATCTGGAACTGGGAGGTGGATGCCGAGGTTGGAACGGCCAAGCTGAACCATCCCGAAAGCCCACTGCACGGGATAGAACTGGCTCTAGACCCCATGTTGGGGTGTTTGGGCGTGGCGGCTGAAGGGGGACAGGCCATCAGCACCGCGACCTCGGGGCCGCACGGGGGCAACATGGATTATCGCGGCTTTCGCGAGGGGGCCACCGCGTACTTTCCGGTGTTTACGGAAGGGGCCCTGTTCTTCTTAGGGGATGGGCACGCGCTGCAAGGCGATGGGGAAATTTGTGGGACCGGCATTGAGGTCTCGATGGAGGTGCAGTTTACCTTAGACCTGATCAAGGGGCAGAAAATAGAGTGGCCCAGGGGGGAAAACTCCGAATACATTTTCACCTTGGGCAATGCCCGTCCCCTGGATCAGTGCGTACAGCATGCGTCTTCTGAGATGCTGCGCTGGCTTACCGGCAGTTATGGTCTGGACCTCACCCAAGCCTCCTTGTTGATGGGCCAGACCGTGCGCTATGACCTGGGCAATGTTTTTGACCCGGCGTACACCATGGTCTGTAAGATGCCCAAAAAGCTGCTCGAGACCCTCCGATGAAAACCCGCCCTTGAAAACTCGGCTAAGGAGACCTATACTGCCAAGTTGGCACTCCTAGGGAGTGGCCTAAGACAGCGACGGGCAACCGCCTTAAACAGGTCGCCGAGGCGCTAGTAGGGAAGCGTTCATCGCAGCAGTCGCCGGGGTTCCCCTAACCCCAAAGCACCAGACTCCGGTTTAGCGGGGTCATGGAGGTAACGTGCCGAGCAAGCGCAACATCGAAAACCTCGAGGCGCTCCAGGCCACCCTAGCGGGGGCTGCTGGCTCGTTCTTCGTGGTGAACTATCAAGGGCTCGAGTCCGGTCCTACCGGGCGATTGCGCAAGACCTTGCGCGAGCGGGGGGGCGAGTTGATTGTCGCCAAGAACACCCTTATCGCCAAGGCCATGAGCAACCTGGGACTGCCCGAGCTCGAGGGGCTAAAAGGCCCTTCGGCGGTGGTGATTTTCAATGACCCCGCCGGGGTTGCCAAGGCCCTCAAAGAGTTCGCCAAGACGAACGATAAAGGCATTCCCCAGCTCAAGAGCGGGGTGCTCTCGGGGCAGGCCCTTACGGGCCAGCAAGTGGAAGCCCTGGCCGACCTCCCCAGCCAGAAGGAGCTGCAGGCCGAACTGGTCGGCGTGCTCTCCGCCACGATGAGCAACTTCGTGGGGGTGTTGGGGGCGAAGGCGCAGGAATTGGTCGGCATCTTGGATGCCCAGGTTCAAAAACTGGAGGCCGCCTAGGCCCAACAGGAGGAAAAAATGGCTCTCGATATCGCTGCAATCAAATCCCAACTCTCCGGCGCGACCGTGCTGGAACTCAAGCAACTCATTGACGAGCTCAAGGAAGAGTGGGGCGTGACCGCGGCTGCCCCGGTGGCCGTGGCCATGCCGGGTGCGGCTGCTGGCGCTGCTGCTCCCGCCGCCGAGGAGAAGACCGAGTTCGACGTGGTGCTCAAGGATGCGGGCGCCCAGAAGCTCAACGTGATCAAGGAGCTCCGGGCCATTACCGGCCTGGGCCTAAAGGAGGCCAAAGACCTGGCCGAGCAGGGCGGCAACGTCAAGGAAGGCATTTCCAAAGACGAGGCCGAGAAGATCAAGAAGCAGCTCGAGGATGCCGGGGCTAAGGTTGAGCTCAAGTAAGGGCGTGTAAGGCCTCGAGGAGGCTCCTGAACCCCTGGAGTGCGCTCCGGGGGTTCGGGTTTAATCGTTCGGGAACCGGACTTTGACTGGAGTAGGGCGGGTTTGGGGGGAGTGCAGCCCTAGTTTAGGCGCTGGAACTCGCGCCGTAGCTCATCCAGGGCCGGTGGCAGACCGCCCAACTCGTTTTCAAAGCGGTGCACCAGCCGGGCCACGGTGCGCCGGGCCGCGGCTTCGCCTTGAAGGGCTTTGGTGGCGCGCACCAGGTACTCGTTGAGCCCCTCATCATAGGGCTCGATCTCGAGCAGCCGCCCAGCCAAGTTCAGGCATTTTTCGTACTGCCCCTGGGCAAACCAGGCCTCGATGGTCTCGAGGCCGGTGCGGATCACCGACCAGGCCAGGTCCTGGCGCTCGGTATTGGCCCACTCGCTGTCGGCGGAGGGCAGAAAAGGGCCTTGATAGAGGTCGAGGGCCCGGGTGATCCCCGCCTCGCCCCCTTGGCGCAGGGCCTGACGCAGCTCGGCCACATCCCAAGTCAGCTCGAGACCCTCCTCCGCGACGGAGTAGGTTTTGGAGCTGCTCGAGAAGGGAACGCTCATCCCCGCAACCGCCCGGGCCAAGTCGTATCGGACTTGGTGAAAGTAGTTGCGGGCTGCCTCCGGTGGCTCGTCGGGAAAGAGGGTCAGGAGGATTTGCTCGAGGGGACTGCCGGGGTGCCCCAAGAGGTAGGCCAGCACCTCCACGCTGCGGCGCATATCGAGGCCCACCCGCTTACCCCCCACCAGGATCTGGGCCTGTCCCAGCGTGCGCACCTCCACCCACAGGGGGGTCTGGCCAGGAAGCTGCTGCAGATCGTTGTAGAGGGCCCGTCCATAGGCGTCTTCGGGCAGCCCGGCCAGGTGGGCTACCAGCCGGGGTAGATAGCGCAGCTCGACCAGCAGCGGGAACCCCGAGCCGATGGCGTAGCGGGCCTGAGCCGCTTTGGAAAGGGCTTCATTGGCCAGCAGGCTTTGTCCGCTGCGCAGGTGCCAGTCGGCCAGGTGCAGCCAGCCCCAGGCGGCCTCGCGCTCGAGCCCCAGGCGCTCGAAGGTTTCGATGGATTTCTGAATCCAGCGCCCGGCATCGGCCTGCCCCGAACGGCTGTGCAAGGCGCCCTGCCGCAGCCAGTAATAGCTTTCGGCCTTGGTGTTCACGGTGAGGCTTTTGGCCCGGGCCAGGTGGCCCCGGGCCCCTTCGAGCCGGCCTTCGGCGGTCTCGAGGGCGCAGAGATTGAGCTCCGCGTAGCACTCGGTCTCGGGGTCTTGGGCTTCCCGGGCGGCCTCTGCCGACTGCTGCAAGAGGGCTACGGCCTGGTCGCTGTTGCCCTTGGCCCGCTCGAGCTCCGCTGTGACCCAGCGAAAAAAGGGAATGGCCAAGGGGGCGGGGGTGGAGTCCGCCTTTGCCGCTTGCAGGTCTTCCTGGGCTTCCTCGAAACGCCCCAGGTAGGCCAGACAGAGGGCCCGGGTGGTCCGTATGTAAAGCGACTTGACCGGATTGGCCGATTGCAAAGCCCGCTCCAGATAATCGGCGGCCTGGCGGTCCCGGCCCCGCTCGCTATAGACACGACCTAAAAGCTGGCCGATGCTGGCCAGGAGATAGGGGGTAAAGGGGGTTTCATAAGCGGCTTCCCAGGCCTGCTCCAGGGCTTTCGAGGCCGCCTGCAAATTGCCGTCGCAAAGGTGGATGGCTCCCCACTCGCGCAGGGCCATCACCTTGTCCAGGCCGCTTAGGCTGTGAATCTTTATGCGCTCCAGAGACTCCTTGCCCAAGTCCTCCTGGCCCAGGATCCGATAGGTGGTGGCCAGCTCAATCCCGGCCGCCGCCGCACCTCGGGCTCGAGCCTTGAGCAATAGCTCCTTGGCCTGCTGGGGTTGCTGGAGGTTGAGCAGGCATAGGGCAGCGATGCGGTCGTCCTCAAACGAGGGCTGCAGGAGCGCTTGATAGCAGCGCCACCCGCCTTCGAAATCCCCCTCGAAGAATTTTTGCAGGACCGCCCCCATGGCTATACCCTACACCATTTATAGAGCCCAATTGCAGGTAAATACAACCCAACCCCTTACCCAATACGCACCCAATACGCCCCCCTTTTAGGGTAGGGCTCAGATGCATCCGAGGATGCGCGCTGCCCAAAGGAGGAATGGTATGAGCCTGATCCAATCCAACAAAACCGCCCGTCTGGTGTTCTTCCTGGTTTCGGTGCTGGCTGGCCTGGCCCTGGCTGCTCCCAGCGGTGCGGGGACGTTCTAACGATTGGCTGTTCCCGCCGTTACGGTTTGGATTGCCCGGCCCTTCAGTTCCCGCTGTACCACAGCTTTCCCAAGGAACGTATGCGATGGGTGATCCTACCCCCCTTCCCGACCTTTCCCCCCTAAAACCCATCCCCTGGAGCGTGGCTCTGCTGAGCCTCGCTTCCTATGTTGGGTTTTATCTGCTGGCCTATCCTCATATCGGTGGGGCTGCTTCCCCAGTGGTGGCTTTATGGGTGGGGTTGTTGGGTTGGGGGTACGGGCCGCGGGTAGGGGTGTGGGCCGGGCTGCTCTCGATTCCCCTCCACGGGCTGCTCTTTTGGGGGCTTAAGCTTCCGCTCGAGCTGGCCTTTCTTCGTCCGGCCCCTTACCTGTGGGTGGCCCTGGGGTTCGCGGCGGGGTGGCTGCGCCAGACCCTCGAGCGCCTGCGTGGGAGCGAGGAGCGGTATGGACAATTGGTGCGTCAGGCCCCGGTGGGCATTTTGGTTCACGATGGGGAGGTGGTGCACTACGCCAACGCCCGGGCTTTGCAGATTTTGGGAGCAAAGTCCGGGGAGGTGCTGGGCAAACCGCTGCGCGCCCTGCTCACCCCGGAAAGCCAGCAGATCTGGGAAACCCTGGGGGAGGGAGCGCCCCGCCCGGCCAGGGGGGATCAGACCGCCCCCCTCGAGCTGAAGCTGTTGCGGCCGGATGCCCAAACGGTGGCGGTGGAGTGGAGCGCGGTTCCGCTGCACCTTGGCGGGCGTAAGGCCTTTCAGGTGGTGCTCCACGACCTAACCCGAACCCAAGAACTTCAAGCCACCCTCGAGCACCTCACCTACCGGGACCCGGTCACCGACCTGCCCAACCGAGCCGCTTTGCGCGAATTTGCCAGCGGGTTGCTGACCAAAGGGCATACGGTGGGGGTACTCTGGCTCGAGCCGCAGGACTTCCGCGACTATATCTCCGCTCTAGGGCATGAGGGGGCGGATCACCTTCTGCAAGTCCTGGCCCAGCGCCTAGCCGCAAGTGTTCCGCCGGGGGGGTTGTTGGCCCACCTGGGCGGGGGGAGCTTTGTGTTGTTGGCGCCCTACCCGGAGGTTGAGGGGCCTCAGTCCCTGGCCAACCCCCTTCTCGAGGGGCTGCAATCCCCGGTCCTGCTGGGGGGCCAGCCAATTCACCTACGGGCTGCGGTAGGGATCGCCACCTACCCCCAGGACGGCTTGGTGCTGGACCAGCTGTTGAGTGCAGCGGCGGCGGCCTATGCCCAGGCCCGGCTCGAGCGGCACTGGGTGGCGCATTATGATCCACGGCGCAGCCAGGACGTGCGCGAACAAATGAGCCTCGAGAGCGACCTGCACGAGGCCCTGGAGCGAGGGGAGCTGAGCTTGTATTTTCAGCCCGTGCTCGACCTCTGCCGAGAGCAGATCGTGGGGGTAGAGGCCTTGGCCCGGTGGTTTCACCCCACCCGTGGGGCGGTGAGCCCAGGGGTATTCATCCCCCTGGCCGAAGAGCGGGGCTTGATCCGGGCGTTGGATCGCATGGTCCTCGAGGAAGCCCTGCGCACTGCTGTTACCCTGCCGGGTTGGGTGGCGGTCAACCTTTCAGCCCAGAGCTTCCTTGACCCTGGCCTGCCGAAGTTTGTGTGGGACTGCCTGGATCGCTTTGGGGTGGAGCCTTGGCGGCTGGTGCTGGAGATTACCGAGCGGGTGCTGGCGCTTCCTGCCAAGGCTCAGCCGGTGCTGAAGGAGCTACAGGCCCTGGGGGTTCAGGTGGCCGTGGATGATTTTGGCACCGGCTACTCCTCCTTGAGCTACCTGCGGGAGTTTAATCTGAACTATCTGAAGGTGGATCAGGCCTTTACCGGGCGCATTGGGGCCAGCCAAAAGGATGAGGCGGTTTTGGAGGGGATCTTGATCCTGGCGGCGGGGCTGGGGCTGCGGGTGATTGCCGAGGGGGTGGAAAAACCCATTCAGTTGCGCTGGCTAAAGGAGGCGGGAGGGGAGCTGGCCCAGGGCTACCATATTGCCCGCCCGATGGGGACTGAGGCCCTGCACCAACTGCTCGAGAACTGGCAACCCTCGAGCCGGTGAGCGTTAGGGCTTATGGACTGGGGCCGGACTGGCAAAAAGAGCGCTTACGCTGCCCACGCTGAAGCCTCGAGCCCGCACATACCGTAGGAACTGGGGTAGGGTCTCCAGGGTTTCCGGCACGTTGTCGTGCAGCAGCACGATGGCGCCGGGTTTGAAGCGGGTCTCGAGCCGGGCCTCGAGGGTCTCCGGTTTGAAGCGCAGGTAATCGCCGGGGTCATCGGTCCAGAACACCACATCCATCCCCAGGTCGCGTAGCTCACGGCTGATGCTGGAGTTCAAGCGCCCTCCCGGGGGGCGGATCAGATGGATGGACTGTCCGCTCAAGCGCTGCAAAACGGCGTTGGTGCGCAGGACCTCTCCCTGGATGGTGGCCAGGTTGAGGGTGAGGAAGCGCTGATGGGTATAGCTGTGATTTCCCAGCTCGTGCCCCTCCAATACCATGTCCCGCACGAAATAGGGATAGGCCAGAGCATTGCGGCCGATCACAAATAGGGTGGCCCGCACCCCCTCGCGGTGGAGCAGGTCCAGCAGCAGGGGGGTATACAGCGGATGGGGCAGATCATCGAAGGTGAGGGCAATGGTTTTGGAGCTCAACTCCCCCTGGTAGAGCAGATGCCCGCGGGTTTTCGGCGGGGTGAAGGGGGGAAGGGGGGG
>NZ_QWLB01000074.1 GCF_003574355.1 Meiothermus granaticius NBRC 107808
CAGCCTGGTCTCGTTGGAGACCGGCTGGATGGAGTAAAGGTAGATGAGCAGCAATGCTCGCATACAGACTCCAACCTTGAAAGTTCCGCGTAGGAACCCCCGGACTTCAGTCCGGGGAGGATGTCAGGTGGAATACCAGTTTGAGTGTGCTCATTGAACCCCCCTGCAGCTTACCATGTTGCCCGCAGCCCGTGAAGTGTACCGGTTGGGCGCCGCTGTTTCAGCTACCGCCACCCACAAAGCCAGCCGTCTACCCTTCCAGTCTAGAGCCGAGAAAGGTAGACGGTGAGGCTTCAGGAGCCCGGAACCAGAATGTAGGAAGTGCTCCTCCGAAGAGGGGGTGGCTTAGATCGCCAACCCTTGCTGCTCGAGCCAGGCTGCCGCGGCCCTGATCTGGTGCCCGCGCACCTCGAGAATCAACCGGGGCCGGGCCGGAGACTGGGCCAGGGCTTCAAACACCGAGGCCCAGTGCACCCCTCCTTGCCCCGGGGACCAGTGCCGATCCAAGAACCCATCGTTGTCCTGAAGGTGCACATGCCCGAGCCAGGGGCCCGCGGCCTGGATCCACTGGCTGGGCGGTGGGCCCCCGATTTGCTGCATCAGGTGGGCATGCCCGACATCCAGGCTCATCCGCACCTGCGGGTGATCCAAGGAACGCACCAGCTCGAGCAGCGGCTCTGGGCGGGTGTCGCGGATGTTCTCAATCACCAGGGTGATTCCGGCTTCCTGAGCCAGCGGGAGCAGCTCCCGCAAGGTGTCGTGCGCGTACTCCAGCTGCTGGGTCAGGCCGGTGGCCGGGGTGTGGGCCACCTGGGGATGGCCGAAGAACAAGAAGGGGCTGTGGATGACCATGTGGCTGGCCCCCAGCTCCGCCGCGAAGGCCAGCGCCTGGCGATACCGGCCAGCGATAAAGCGCCGCAGGGCGGGGTCTGAAGTGGCCATCCAGTAACCGTCATAGGGCCCGTGGATTCCCAGGCGGCCACCGTACCCCTCGAGCACCCCCTTGGCCTGGGCCACTCGAGGGCTCCAATCCCCGTCCAGCACTTCGGAGAGAAAGCCGTCTTGGATTTCCAGGTCGCGTCCGCCGTGCTCCAGCAACCAGTCGCGGTGCTCGTCCAAGCCTTCGATGGGTAGGGCGGCCCCTAAGACCGGGAGGGCCGCCGATGTGGGAAGGGTCTGGGTCATGTGAACGCTCCGGTCCCTCAGGGCTGCTTGAACAGGGCTTGGGTGCGGTTGACCAGATCGTTGATGGCCGGTTCCACCGGGCGGTTGTTGAGCCAGATGTCCTCGAGGGTCTTGCGAATCTCCTGAATGGCCTGCACGTAACCGGGGTCGGCAGGCCGGGGCCGTGCGGTGGGCAGTTGCAGCATGCCCTGCCCTAGGCCCTGCTCGGTGAGCAGATAGCTTTGGAAGGCCCGCAGGTCGTTGGTGGCCCGGGTGACCGGAACGTAGTTGGTCTCTTTGATCCAGGCCAGCTGCTGCTCAGGGGTATTGAGCCACTGGATGAACTTCCAAGCGGCCAGGACGTGATCTTGAGGGATCCCTTTGGGAATGGCCAGGGTAGCCCCGCCTACCGGTACCACCGGCTTCTTGAAGTAGGGGAGGTTGGCTACCCGTACGTTGGACTTGAACTTATCCCCCGCGAGGGCCTTGATTCCAGGTCGGCTGGCCACCGACTGAAAGGTGATGGCCACTTTTCCCGCCACGAAGTCCTGGGTGGTGTTGGCGTTCTCAACCACCGCGCTGCCATCGCGGATCATCTGGGTCCAGGTGTTGATCACCTCGAGGGCCGCCGGTTCGTTGAGGGCCAGCCTGCCTCCGCGCACCATCTCCCCGTCGTTGCTGAACACCGCACCCTCCAACACCCAGGGGAACGAGGGGATCGCCAGGGCGGGCACCCCGGTGGCCTCCTTGACCTTGCGGGCGAACTCGCGGTACTCCGTCCAGCGCTTGGGAGGGGCCTCGAACCCGGCTTTCTTGAGCAGCTGGGGGTTGTAGTAGGTGACCGGGTTGGAGTTGTTCCAGGGCACGGCGTATACCTTGCCGTCGCCGTCGGGGTCGGTCTGGCGGCGGAACACCGGCCAGAACCCGTCATACATGGCCTTAAAGCCGGGGAGGGTGGCCAGGTCGGTCAGCTGCCCGGCCGCAGCCAAGCGGGGCCAGAGGGCCACCTCGAGCTGGAGGAGATCCGCCGCCGGCTGCCCGGCCGCGATCCCGGCCAGGGCCTTCTGCAACACCCCCTCGTAGCTGTCGGCGAATTCCCCCCGAACCACCACCTCGGTCTGGCTCTTGTTGTAGCGGTCTATGGTGGCGCGGATGATCTCGCCCAGGCGTCCCCCCAAGCCATACATCAGGGTGATCTCCACCGGCTTGCTCTGGGCCAGGGCCGGGGCGCCTAGGGTTGCAGCTAGGCCGAGTGCGGTGATCCATCGGTTGAGCCTTTTCACAATCTTCCTCCTGCTCGGTTCAGCCTTTAAGGCCGCTGCTGGCTGCGCTTTCGATGAACCATTTCTGGGCCAGAAAGTAGACCAGCAGCACCGGAACCGTGACGATAAACGTGGCGGCGAGCACCACCGGGATATCGGTATTGCCTTCGATGTTGTTGAAGCTGGCCAGCCCCACCTGGGCCGTGCGCCACTCGTTGCGGTTGGTGGCCACAAACGGCCAGACCAGGGCGTTCCAGCTCGAGAGGAAGGTCAGCACCGAGAGCGCGCTGAGGGCCGGGGCATTGACCGGCAGAAGAATGCGGAACAAAAAGGTCAGCGGGGTAGCCCCGTCGAGTCGGGCCGAATCGTCCAGCTCCCGCGGGGTTTGGAGGAAGGCGTTGCGCAGCAGGAAGATGCCAAAACCGCTGGCCGCGAAGGGGACGATAAGGGCCCAGTAGCTGTTGATCCAGCCGAAGTTGCGGATGGTCAGGAAGTTGGGGATGAGCAGGGCATCCCCGGGGATCATCAGGGTGCCCAGGGCCAACAAGAAGGCCAGGGGCTTGAGCGGGAACTCCATTCGGGCCAGGGCGAACGCAGCCAGGGCGGAGCTCAGGCCCACCAGCAGGGTGGTGAGGCTGGAGACGATCAGCGAGTTGATCAGGAAGCGCCCAAAGGGGGCGGAGTGCCAGGCCTCGAGGAAGTTCTCCCACTCCCAGCGCGGTGGAATGAGCGGGCCTCCAAATAGCCCGTCGGGAGCTTTGAAGGCCCCCAGGAACAGCCACAGCAGCGGGGCCAGGAAGAGCAGGGCGATCAGCAGGCTGAGGGCCTCGAGGCCCCGCTGCCCCCATAGATGGCGGGTTTTGGCGTTCACTGGTAATGCACCCGCCTTTCGGAGAGCCGGAACTGGATCCAGGCCAGCGCCGCGAGCAACAAGAACAAGAACACCGAGAGCGCACAGGCGTAGCCCATCTGGAAGTACTGGAACGCGTTCTGGTAGATGTGGTAGCCCAGCAGGTTGGTGCTGCCTACGGGACCCCCATCGGTGCGCAACACCAGGATCAGGCCGTAGGACTGGAAGGTGCCGACCAACGAGAGGAACAGCACCACCATGGTCGTAGGGGCCAGCAGCGGGATGGTGATGCGGCGGGCGACCTGCCAGGTGGTGGCCCCGTCCACTCGAGCCGCCTCCAACAGCTCTTTGGGGATGGCCTGTAACCCCGCCAGATAGATGACCGCGGGCAGCCCCACCCCTTTCCAGAACGCGATCAGGATTACTGAGGCTAGGGCGGTCTCGGGCCGGGTGAGCCAGCCCAGCGGGGGCAGCCCCAAGGTCTGAAGCCCCGCGTTGAGGGGGCCACCGTTGGGGTTCATCATGTACTGCCAGATCAGGGCGGCCGAGACCGTGGAGACCACCACCGGGGCGAAGACGGCCCCGCGCAGCAGGCTCTGGAAGCGGGTCTTGGCCTGCATCAAAAAGGCTAGGGCCATCCCCAGGCCGACCTCGAGGGCGGTCACCGCCAGAGCAAAGGTCGCGGTAACGCCAAGGCTGCCGAGAAACTCGCGGCTGAGCAGCATCTTGCGGTAGTTCTCGAGGCCCACCCATTGCGGGGGACGCAGCAGATCGGCATCGGTAAAGCTGAGGTAGAGCACCCGCAGCAGCGGGTAGTACGAAAACAGCACGAAGATGACCAGGGCGGGGAGAAGATAGGGGAGGGCGCCCCCCAGCCCCCCGCCAAAGCGCTGGATCGAAAGGCTTCGGGGGTTGGTGAAGCGGCGTGCGACTGCCATGTGGGCAGCGTATCGGGGCTCTGTCAGCCTGTTTTCAGGTCATGGGAGGGGTTTGAGGTGCTATCGCCCAGACGAAGCGCGCAAGGCAGCACGGCCTGCTGCGGGAAGGATTCAACCCGGCGCTTTGACAAATGCTGTTTCAATTTGATATACATAGAAGCGCATCAATAAACCAGCGTAGGCAGCGGTGGAGGTCCCAGTATGATGGTCACACGTCGGCGTGCCATACAGATTCTGAGTGGGGTCACCGTGGCTTCGGTCACCGGGGTCGGCAAAGCCCAATGGGGGTTTGCGCCTAGCCTTTCCTACCCGGCAATCCGGGTGGGGAATATCCGAACCCTACAGAACAACCAGCCGTTGTACTTCGCCTACCCTGACTCTCGAGCCCAGGCCATCCTGATCAAACTGGGTCGCCCGGCTTTGGGCGGGGTGGGCCAGAACAGAGACATTGTGGCCTTTTCAGCCACCTGTACGCACATGGGGTGCGGAGTGCAGTACAAAGGGGGCCGGTTGGTCTGCCCGTGCCACTACTCGATGTTTGATCCGACGAAAGCCGCCCAGGTCTACCAGGGGTTGGCCAGCACGGGTCTGCCACGCATTCGCTTGCGGATTGCCCAGAACGGCGACATCTTGGCCAACGCCATGGAAGGCCTCATCTGGGGGCGCACCAAGAACGTCTAGGAGGCTTTATGCCGTATGTACGCCGAGACCATCTGCCGATTCCACCCACCAGCGCCGAGACCAAAAATACCGTCTGCCAATACTGTACGGTGGGTTGCGGCTACAAGGTGTGTAACTGGCCGGTAGGTACCCAAGGGGGGCTGGCCCCCAATCAAAACGCTTTTGGAGTAGATCTGCGCAACCCGCAAAACCCTTTAGGGGGGCTGGTTTACACCGAAACCATGCACTCCATCGTGACCCGGAGGGACAGCCAACCCTATCATGTGGTCATCGTTCCGGCGGGGGATTCTCCGATCAACTTCAAGCGCGACCATTCCTCGAGGGGAGCCACCAATGCGGCTGTCACCTGGAGCGACAACCTAGGGACCAAGGCCCGGCTCAAGCACCCGCTCCTCCGGATGGGTGACCAGTTCCAAACCCTTACCTGGGAGGAGGCACTGACCCTGCTGGGTGGGGTACTCAAGGGCATTCGCGATAAGGATGGCAATGACGACAACATCGCGGTCAAAGCCTTTGACCACCGGCGGCTCGGGTGCGGGATTCGAGAACAACTGGGGGGTGGGGAGCCTGTTTTTCAAGGGCTTCAGCGTCAAGCACATCTCCATTCACAACCGCCCGGCCTATAACTCCGAGGTTTGGGGCAGCCGCGAGCGCGGGGTTCACGAGCTGAACTACGATGCCTCGGACGCTCGCCTGGCCGATACCATCGTGCTCTGGGGGGCTAACCCCTACGAGACCGCCAGTGTTTTCTACACCGAGCACATGCTGCCCAACCTACAAGGGGCCACGCTCTCCGAGAAACAGCGCAGCCTGCTGCGAGGGGAACCGGCAGAAGCCGGATATCTGATTGTGGTGGACCCTCGGCGCAGCAGCAGCCTTACGGTGGCTGAAAACGCTGCCAGTGGGCGTACCTTACACCTACAGCCCAACCTGGGCACCGATTACATTCTGGCCAACGCCATTGCTCGGGTGATCTGGGAGCGGGGCTATTACGACTCGGGCTATCTGCAAAGGCGGACCGATTTGACCAAGCTCGAGGAGTACAAGGCCAAATCCCTCAAGCTTGGCACTCCCTATGCTGAGTTCATGGCCCAGGTCAGCACGATTACCGGGGTTTCCCGCGCAGACATTGAGCGGGCCGCGGACTGGATTGCCAAGCCTAAGGGACCGGGATTTCCCCGCCGCACCCTCACCATCTACGAAAAGGGCATCATCTGGAACATGAAGAACTACGATCAGGTGGCGGCCATTGTCCAGATGAACGTGCTCGGCCAGAACATTGGGCGGGCCGGTACTGGAGTAGGCCGTCAGGGGGGGCACCAGGAAGGCTACGTACGCCCACCCTCGCCCACCCCAGGCTCCATTTTCAACGGCGGGCCTCCGGTGAACGTGGACAAGTTCATCACAGGGGGCAACGGCAAGCTTTACTGGGTGATCGGCACCAATCCCTACCTCTCCACCCCCAACAACCAGTTCTACCGCAAGCGCATCCATGAACGCACCACCGCGCTGAGCAACTACTTGGGGGCCTCGGGCGAGCCCGGCACTACGGGCGCATTGGTGAGCAAAATTCTGGAGGGCCTCGAGCAGACCAATGGACTGTTCCTGGTAGTACAGGACCTCTACCTTACCCACACCGCGCAGGATGCCCACCTGGTGCTTCCAGCGAGCGCCTGGGGCGAGGCCAATCAGACCTCCATTAACTGCAATAGCCGCCTGCTTCGCCTGTACGAAAAGTTCATGGACCCGCCCGGTGAGGCCAAACAAGACTGGGAGATTTGCAAGCTGGTGGGCCTCAAGATGGCGGAACTGTACCGGGCCGAGGGTAAGGAAGAAGAGGCTCGGCGCTTCGAGTTCGGCAAGAACTGGCGTACCGACGAGGATGTCTTCTTGGATGGAGGCAACTCCTTTCCCAATAATGCCATTCCAGCCAGCGAGGAGGCCACCTTGCCCGCGGAATGCTATAAGGGCGTGACCTACGCTTTCTTGCGTCAGGTAGGGCAGCAGGGTATCCGCACCCCGGTACGGATGGAAAACGGTAAACCGGTGGGCACGCTGCGGCGTTATAGCCAGCGCTTCGGCACGCAGGATGGGAAGTTTAGCTGGTATGGTACCGATGATTGGGAGGGGTACCCCGCAGAAGTAGCCAAGTACCTTGAAGGCGATCTGGCCCAGCAATACCCCTTCTGGATGACTACGGGGCGGGCCCAGACCCTCTGGCAAACCATGTACAATGACCGCTTCTTGCCCGAGAAAACCAGCCAGGTGCCGCTGCCCTATATCGAGCTGCACCCTCAAGACGCTCAGCGAATCGGCCTAAAGAGCGGTGATCTGGCGGAGGTTTGGAACGAGGAGGGCAATGGGACCTTCATGGTCTACGTAACCGACGCGGTTAAGCCGGGTCTGATCTTTGCCTTGCAGTACCACGACAAAGGTACCTCCAACAGCATGACCTCGGGGTATACCGACGCCAAAACCACCATTCCTTGGTATAAGGGCACACGGGTTAACCTTCGTCGCTTGGCGGGGGCCTTGCCTGATCTTATGATGAGCACAAGTGTGCTGCAGCAAAATAAGTTTGACTAGGCTAGGCTCAACAAGGTGAATTCAGGAAGAATGGTCGAATGCCTCCCCCCCTACAGCCGAACTTCTGAGGCGAAGCTCAGAGCTGCACCGTCACCTCTGCCCTCGCCAGGTGCTGGGGGTGCGGATGGGGGTGTGGGC
>NZ_QWLB01000075.1 GCF_003574355.1 Meiothermus granaticius NBRC 107808
CAGAGCCAGTCATTTGCTGCCACCAACCGTAACATTTCCTCTTGTGTCATGGCGTTTTTCCTTTCCCCTAGAATCCAGACGCCTGAGGCGGTTGCGCTCGAGGTGCAGTCCATAATACGCCACTACCAGGAATGCGGTGATGGCGGGCCGGGTCACGTACTGGTCTAACCCTGAGAACCAGCGTCCATCAATCGAGTCCCAGAAAACCGCCCCCAGATAGCACAGGCCTAGGAACCCCAGGGTGTAGTCAATCCAGTTAGACCGGCGATCAAACACCGCGTCCGCTACCGCCTTGGCCATCACAAATGCCACGATCACTCGTAATGCTGAGAAGTAGAAGTAATCCCAGTTATCCATCTTCTTCCTCCTTCTTACGCTGTTTCCTCCTTTGCATGGAACGAAATGAGCTGATCGCCGCGATTAGGCTGCCCAGGACTGCGGCCCAAGTAGGGTCCAGATGCTCGCCGTTTTGCACGGTGCGGTAGATTAAACCGCCTACAATTGTCAAAAAGGCCAGCAAAAATCCGATTTTGACCAGGGCTTCCATTTAGCGCATTCCCACTGCTCCGGTCACGCTGCGCACGAGGTTGGCCGGAAGGTTGTCAATGTTGCGGCTGAGCTGATCGGCTTTTTGTTCAATGATTCGGGTAGTGGCCAAAAATCCAACTGCGATGACCGCGCAGACTGCGGTAAAGCCCAGGACTGAAACGGCGATTTGTGTTTTCATGTTCACCTCACGCCCACTGGGGGCCTCCATATTTGGCCAGCGATTGACCTACTGTGTTCACCAAGGTGACATAGTTGGGGTCGGTGGCCCAGCGCCACACCTTGCCCGAGATTAGGCCCCGTACCCAGCCGGCAGGGTCCCCCTCGGCATACGGCAGGCACTGGGGATAGAGGGTGCGGATGATCCGGCTATAATCCACCAGGCACTCGTTCCAACTGGGGTAGGCCCGCCAGCGGGCCTGGGTGCGGATCCAGCGCCCATTCAGGTATTCCGATGTCTGGGTGACCACTGTGGGGCCGGTCCAGGTCAGGCCGGCCTTGATGCCAAAGAGGTTGTTGGAGCACACCCCATTCGCTTCGGGGATGCGCGACCCCCAGGCGCTCTCGAGGGCGGCCTGGGCCATCACCGCTTGTTTGTTGAGGATGGCCCCTTTTTGCTTAGCGATGGCCACGGCTTGCTCGAGGCGTTGCAGGAACGCGGCTCGAGATAGCGGAGGGCAGGGTCCGGCTTGTTGCAGCATAGCGATCACCTGTCTATTGCGTATGGTTTGCAGGCCTGCACCGGTGGCGGCCAGGCCCAGGCCCAGGGCAGCCCCCAGCCCACCGATCAGCACCGGACTAGGCTGGGCTGGGGCAGTTTTGGAGGGCTGTGGGGCTGGGGCAGGGGATGCCGAAGGAACCGGCAGAATCAAGGGCTGGGCCGGTTCGACTTTGGGGGACCGGGCCACCAGCGCGGCGGTGAACGGGTCAAGGCCGGTGAAGGTTTGTCGCTCTTCTGGCGGGGTGGGCTGGACCACCCGGAAGCGCCCGGTCAGGGGGTCGCGGGTGCTCATCAATCCACCCCCTGGAGATCTTCTTTGATGCCCTCATGAACGCTGCGCACCCCAGAACCTAGGTCCCTGCCGGCGCCCCGCAGTTGTTTAATTCCGACCACGGCCACATACCCAAAGACCCCCAGGCTGACGTACAGCCAGGGGTTGGTCAAGCGGTTGGACAACTGGTCGTTGGGGTTGGGCTGGGGCAGATTGGCCCCGCCGGTGTTGGCTTGGGTTCTGGGGGGGATCACCCCACCGGTCACCTGGGAGAGGGTGTTTTGCACCCCGGTGGCGGTGGAATCGGTGATCTTTTCCATGGTGGCGTTGACGGTTTGAGAGACTGCGCTGCCCAGCAGGGTTTGCAGGATCGGCAGGCTGAACATGCCCAGCAAGATGGCCAGGAGAATCTGCATCAGTAGAACTCCACCAGGAAGTAGAAATACTTGTCGTTGGGGTTGTAGCCTTTGCGAGGCAAATACACCTTTTTCCCGTTTTGCGTGATCACTGCACTGCGGGGGAAACGCACCCGCAGCCCGGCAGGTCCGCGCCAACTGGCGGCCATGCGGGCCGTGAAGAGGTCCCAGGTGGTGGCCAGTTTGGCGATTCGCCCAAAGGCGTACTCGTGCACCGCAGTGGGGGCATAGACCTTGATGATGTGCAGGCCCTTGGTGGGTTCCACCGTACCGGCCAGGAAGCGGATCTGGGGGGTGACCGGGGGTTGGCTCAGCTTGGTGAGCATCCCACTTGGGCCCCCTACGGTGCGCGGCATATGGCCCCGTTGTATGGGCTATGTGGGGGCCAATTCAAGACCGAAACAGCCCGCTCATTCGGCGGGCTTGGCGTGGGGGACGGGGTTTAGGAGGCTTTTTTGCTGCGAGCTTTGCGGGCTTGATTGGTGTGTTTTACCCCAGGCTTGAGGTATACCTTGGTTTTGCGCACGTCCTTCAGGGCTTCTAAGCCCTGGAGCTTGGCGGGATCAATGTCGGCGGGGTCAATACGGTTCCAGTACCAGAACTCAGCCTCTTCGGCCTCACTTTTGAAGCGGGCCGGGACCTGCTCGGGTTTGATGTAGCGGATTACCTTTCCCATTTTCGCATTAACTTAGATTCGCTGGCGCTAGCCCAGTGGGCGCTTATAGGCCGAATCTGCCCGTTGCGCATAGTATACACCACCACCACCGGGGCGTTGTCGGTAGTGCGGGAGAACAGCACGGCCCGTTCTTCTCTGTTGCGGGGGTTCTTCGAGGGCAGGCTGCGCTGGAGGTCATAGCTGAAAGCCTCCTCAATCTCATCGGCGCTGACTCCGTGGCGGGTGGCATGAACATAGTTGCCCCTTTCGTCCTCGGGGTCGTCCCAGTCGAACTCGGGCAGGGGCTGGTTCCATAGCCAACCGCTTTTGCGTTTGGGCTTGGCGGCGGGCATTATTGCACCACCCGCCCGATGCCCTCGAGCCAGGCCTCGAGCTTGGCCACCACATTGGGGGTCACCCCAGGATAGCCCGAGAGCGGGGCGAAGCCGTGTTCCCCGCCGAAACGGGCCAGCTCTTTGAGGCTGCCGAAGTGCTCGTGCAGGGTCTGGGCGGCGGGGGCGCTGCCGGTGAGGAGCTCGAGCAGCTCGCGGTCGGAGATCTCCTGCGGGGAGAGCGGGTTGCGCCGGCTGAGCAGGCGGGTTCCGATGCGGTGAGAGAAGCTTTTGGCGTATTTGGGGGTTCGCCGCGCAGGGGCTTGCATTGTCTGTATTGTTTGGGTTTAAACGGCGAAAATCCAGGCTGTTTAGGCGTTTTTGACGTGCTGATGCTTATAATGCTCCTATAGCCGCCTGCACGGCTGAATGCCCCCAGACTGTGAGATAGCCGTAGGGGCCTTCGGTAACCACACCGTCGCGGTCGATTTTTTGGGCGGAAAAGGAACCGGTTTTGAGGAAACGGGTGAGCATGGCCTTGGCTCGCTCGCGGAAGTCGCGGCAGGCCCTGGGCAGGGTTTTGAGGGCGGCTTCTACCGGCTTTACAATGGCCTCTTTGACCTCGCGCATAGAAGCGCTGGCCAGGTCAAACACCAGCTCGGTCCAGCCCGCCCGGCGGTAGCGCCAGTACCCCCACCAGCGGCCCACATTGCGGTAGCGGCGCGGCACCTCGTGCTGGTAGGCTTTGCCCATCCCACCCTGGACCTCTTTGGCCAGGTAGCCCCAGTGCCGCTCGCGAATGGCCTCCACCTTGGTTCCGGCCCGCAGGTGGTTCCAGATGCCCACCTCGAGGCCCATCCCCCCCAGCATGGCCTCGGCAAACTCCCGCCCTCCGGACTCGCGGTAGAGGTCGTAGAGGGAGCGGTTCTGTGGGTCGAGGTATGCGTTCAGCTCGCATCCCGCGACGATCTCCACCCAGGCCTGGCTGACCCAGGTACGCAGCTCCGCCAGATCGAGTTCCCCACAGTTCCACAGGTAGAGGTGGATGTGGGGAGCCCCCCGGCGCTGGAACTCGAGCTTCCAGATCAGGCTCCAAGCGGTGCCGTATCGGCGCTCGAAGCGCTTGCGGAAGGCCTCCAAGTGGGCCTTGACCCGCTTGCCGTCAGGGCCCAGCTCCCGCAGGCGGTGGAGCCCGGCCCGGACCTCTGCCCGGCGCTGCTGCCACCCCTCCCCCCAGCCCGGCCCCCTGGGGACATAGCGCCAGGCGTTCAGCCGGCCCCAGGCCCGGCGAAACTCCCAGACGGCCTGGGCGTGCTCGGGGGAGATGGCGGCTTCCCAGTCGCGCGGGTAGGTCAGGGAGATCATCAGCTGGGGGTAAATCTCCGCCGCTTCCAGCTCGCGGGTGAGTTCGAGGATCCGGCTCCGGCTCTTGTTCGAAAGCCAGCGGATCTGGCCCCGGCTGACCCCTGGGGCCACGGTGGACTGGAGCATTCCCCCCACCCGCAACTTGAGGGTGCCGGGGTTGAACATGAGCCGGGCCTTCAGCCCCAGTAATTGCGTGCTGGTCGCAGCGTCGAGATATGGAGCATTTGACAAGCCCGGCCCTCGCCAACTGGCCTCAATACGCTTCTGCCATAAATCCTTGGCGCGTTTGGTCAAATACCGAGCGGTGCGCACGCTCGAGGAGGCCAGGGGTTGTTCGTCCAAAAACCTCCACCGGGGGTCGGTGGGGGGCAGGGTGTACTCGAAATGCCGCAAGGCGTAGGCCAGACGGTCGGTAACCGGGCGTGGATACCCGGCCATGTGGGGGTCAAAGGGTCGGATTGAACCGCTCTTTACGGAGTTGATGTTGGTGTTCATATTCCGCTTGAAGCTCGGGGCGGATCGCGCATCCCCCTCGGAGTAGGTAGACGTAGGTGGTGAAGTCCGCCGGGGATAGGCTGGACTCTACGGTGTAGTGATCGAGCCCCAAGGCCCGAGCGATGGCCTCGAGCTGGGCGGGGGTGACGCCCTTGGGGCCCCAAACCCTGACCTCCCACTCTCGGTCGGGCAGCCAGCGCAGCTTGATCAGCAGGCCATCCCGGCGAAACCGGGCCTCGCGGCCTGGGTTACAGGCTGCGAGACCGGCATAGGGGTGAAGGTTGATCATGGTGTAAGCAGGTCTGCGATTCGGGACTCCTCGATTTCCTTCTGTACCACCACCCGGCCCTCGAGCAGATCGGCGATGCAGATCCGGATGGCCAGCATGGTGGCATACTCCCGCCGGGCCTCCTCTGGCCGCATCCGGCCCTCTGCGATCCGCTTGCGGTAAACGTTGCGCCGCAGCACCAGCTCACGGTCCAGACTCTTGAGCATGGCCTCGAGGGTGATGGTCACAGCCGCTCCCCCAGCTCCATGGCCAGCTCACGCAGGGCCTCGAGCACGCTGCCGTTTTCCAGGCTCGAGGCCACGATGTGCCGGCTTTCCCGCAGCCGGGCCATGGCCAGGTAGCCGTGCTTCAGCCGCAGCAACACCAGGGCATACCCGCGCTGGGTCAGGTGGTGCAGCAGGCGCTCGGCCTCAGGGAGCACCCGTACCATCTCCCGGCCCTCGGCCCGGTCGCGGTCATCTGCCGCTTCTACCTGCTCGGGGGTGAGGTCGGGGATAACCCCGTCCCAAGGGAGCCGCCTCATAACCGCCTCTCCAGCTCCATCTCCAGCTCACGCAATGCCTCGGGGGCGCTGCCGTTTTCCAGGATCACGGCCACGACGTGCCGACCCTGCTGCTGCCGGGCCATGGCCAGGTAGCCGCGATCAAAACCCTGAATCAGCAGGTCATACCCGCGCTGGGTCAGGTGGTGCAGCAAGCGTTCGGCCTCAGGGAGCACCCGCAGGTCGCATTCTTCGTCCAACGGGGTGGGGCGTAACATCCAGCCGTTTTCTGGTATACTCATAGTGTCCTCCTTGTCTGCCTGATGAGGTTGCCCCGCTAGCCCTAGCGGGGTTTTGTTTCGCCCAGGGCCGCGACGATCTCCGGGGTCAGGGGGTCGTTGTACTCGTGATACACGCTGATCCGGGCGTAGTACCCGGCAGCCGGGCTCAGGCTGGCCCACAGCGCCGGGAGGGTCTGGCGGATCCCGGCAGGGTCGGTGCGGGCGCTGCCCTTGCGCCGCATGTGCCCGAAACTCTGCCCGGAGGCCCAGCGGCTCAGGCCCTGGGCCAGCGGGGTCTGTAGCCGGGCATAGTCAATGGCCTTCTGGGCCCACCCGGCCCCCCAGTCCAGGTCGTTGCCCTCGAAGTCCTCGTTCATCTGCTCGACAACGATGGGGGCCCCGTCCAGACTCACGGCCTGGTTCATCCCCACCAGAGCATGGCCCAGGCCCAAAAAACCATTCCCGGCCTGGCCTGCGTTCACCCAGCCCGGTGCGGCCCCGTCCCCGGCGGC
>NZ_QWLB01000076.1 GCF_003574355.1 Meiothermus granaticius NBRC 107808
CATTGGGATTCGCCGCCGCCGCTACAAAGGTAATCGCCGCCGTCAGCGTGGTCTTCCCGTGGTCTACGTGCCCAATCGTCCCTACGTTTACGTGCGGCTTCGTCCGCTCAAACACACCTTTCGCCATGATTTCCTCCTATTGGCTTCCGCTTTCAGTTTTGTACCGCCCGCAGCGGTGGACGGGCGGTACATCTTGGAGCTCGAGACCGGGCTTGAACCGGTGACCTCACCCTTACCAAGGGTGTGCTCTACCAGCTGAGCTACTCGAGCAGTCCTGAACGCACTTTCTGACCTTCGTGGCTCGCTTTGCGCACACACTTCGGTGTCTCAAGCCGTCTACAGCAACGCCTATAGTAATGGGGATTCCCCATCCCGTCAACAACCTCGATCTCTTTGGGATGTCCGGCCGGGGGTTCTGGTGTTATACACCTCACGCCTCTAACGCCCCTTCGCGCCACTATGGAATTAGGCAAAAGAAAGGATGGAAGAGGATATGGCCCAACGTACCGCAACCCTTACCCGCAGCGTCCCTGCACTGGCTACCCCCACCGACCTCAAACCCCAGGAAGTGGCGGCAATTGCCGAGGCGGTTAATCCGCTGATCGCCGATGCTCTGGCCCTGTATGTGAAGAGCAAAAACTTCCACTGGCACCTCTCCGGGATCCACTTCCGCGATCTGCATTTGCTCTTTGATGAGCACGCTGAGCAGATCCTGGAATCGGTAGATGTGCTGGCCGAGCGGCTGCGCAAGCTAGGAGCCACCACCCTACGCAGCATTGGCCATATTGGTCAGCTCCAAACCCTCAAAGACGACAACGATGCCTTTGTGGAACCCGTGGAGATGGTGCGCCGCCTGATGGAAGATAACCGTCACATGGTTACGGCCATGCGTGCAGCCCATGAGGTATGCGAGAAAAATCGCGACGTGGCCACGGCAAGCGAGCTCGAGGTGCTGATTGATCAGGCCGAGCGCCGGACCTGGTTCCTCTTTGAAACCGCACAGGGGCTCGAAGGGCGCTAGACGTCAGAAGGGCTTAGCGCAGAACCTCTCCCGGTTTGATCCGCAGGGCCCTGAACAACGGCAGCAGCGAGGCCAGCATCACCACCAGCAGGCTCATCCCCGAAACCCATAGGAAGTCTGACGGGCGAATCTCCACCGGCAGCCGGGTCAGGAAGTAGAGCTCCCCTGGAATGGCGAGGGGGCGCCAGGCAAAGTAGCTGGATAATCCCCAGCCCAGCAGGTTGCCCAAAATCACCCCGCTCAGACCGAGGATGAGCCCCTCGAGCCCAAATACCCCTGCAACCTGGAGCCCTCGAGCCCCCAACACCCGCAAGAGGGCGATGTCCTGGGTTTTCTCCACCACCGCCAGCACCAACACATTGGCCATTCCCAGTGCGGCCACACACACAATCAAAAAAACCACGATCCCGATCACCCGCTTTTGCAGGGCCAGCTGCTGAATTAGGGTGCGGTTGGTGGATTGCCAGGGCTGCGGAAAGTACGCAGAGCCCGCCAACTCTACCCCTATCTGCGGGGCTTTCTCGGGGTCTTTGAGGCGGAGCTGATAGCCCGTAAGCCCGTGCGGTTGCTCCATCAGGTTCCGAGCGTCCTGCAAGGTGGTGAAGGCAAACCCTGAATCTAGAAGGTAGTTGCCGGTCTGAAAGGTGGCGGTAACCTCGAGCTCTATGCGCTTTTGGTTAACCGAGACCAAAAACAACTTGTCGCCTGGATAGGCTCCCAATGACCGAGCCAGGGCCAACCCCAGCACAATCTTTCCGGGCTTCAGCCGGGACAAATCCAGCTCTGGATACACCGCGGCCCCGCCTTGGCCTAGGCCGAGAATCGTAGCGAAGTCAGCCCCGGCCGAGCGGCCCGCCCCGGCCCGCCGGGTCAGCAGAGCTTTGGTGATGAACACGGGGGCCTGGGCCAGAACCTCTGGGTTGGGTTTGGGGGGTGGGGGAGGCTTGTCCTCTTGCAAGACCAGCAGTTGCAGATGAGGCACCGCCTTGAGCGTGGCATCAATCAGCCCTTTGACGAAACCATTGGTCAGCGAGAGCGCGGTGGTGAGCACCATGATCCCCACCGCTACCCCCAGCAGGGTGGTCAGGCTCTGGGTGCGGCGGTAACGCAGTTGGCGCAGGGCTAGAAAAAAAACAAAGCGCATAGGCAAAAAGCAAGGAGCGTTGGCTCCTTGCCCCTCGCTCCGACTGCCGTCTATTCTAACCGCGCCCGACCTGCAACACCGTGAGCTTGAGCTTGCGCACACCGAAGCGGACCGCGGTGGCATTGTCGGGGAACCACACATCAATCTTGTTGCGCCAGCGAATGTGCATGGTGTCTTCAACCACAAAGACCCGGTCGCTGAACAAGCGGTTGAAGCGGGTCTCCCCGCTGAGGTCTTGCAGCTTGACCCTCGAGCCATAGGGAAGGGTACCCAATAGATCTCGGCTCACTGCAATGATCCCCAGCCGGGTACGAGCCCCGGTGGCGGTGATGAAGGGGGAACCGTCGGTTTGCGAGCTCAAAGAGGTGTAGGCCGTAGCCGTGACCGTAAAGCTGGTTGGGGCCTTGGCCAAGCCAAAACCAAAAACCCCAAGCAGCACCAACAAACTGCTCAACCATGTCTTGGGTTGAGAGGCTCCTACCTGGAAAGGCCAGCGAAAATGGGGTTGTTTCGAGGTAATGAGCGAATGAGACAATACGGCTAAACTCATACCCGATCAGGGTAGGTAGGGAATTCGCAGGTTCTCTTAGAAGGGTAGGGGCCCATTCTCATACTGCTGGCCCACCGGGTCTCGAGCCCCAGGTTCTAAAGTCTCATCCTGCCGTTGAGCCCCGGACTAAAGCCCACCGCATTACATGAGAGTAACCTCAAGCCACCCCATGAGATTCTCATTTTCGTTAAGCCCCCCTATGCCTGGAGGGCCCTCTTCTCTACTCCAGCACCGCCAGGTAGTCGTAGAGATCTGGACCGCCTGGGTGCACCTCGAGGCTCAGGTCAGGAAAGGCCTGATTCAGCCGAGCCGACAGGGCCTCGAGCTTGGATGGATCGGTGCTGGGGCCATGAAATACCGTAAGAACTTCGTAGCCGTCGGCTGCAGCCTGAGCCACCAGCTCAAACAGGGCATCTTCCGGCGTGGAAGCGGTCAGGACCAGCTTATCGTCCTTCAGGCCGATGGGCTGGCCTTCGCTAATCGCCAAATCCCCAATCTCCACGCTGCGGCTGGCCCGGGTTACCTCGAGGGTAAGGGCTTGGTCTGCCGCCCTTTGCATCTCAGGCACCAACTCAGCCACAGAGGCATCGGGCTGGTACTGCACCGAGGCCGCCAACCCCGCCCCCAAGGTGCGGGTGGGAATCACGGTCACCTGCTTACCGCTCTCCCGGGCAAGTTCGGCCGCTTGTTGCGCGCTCATGATCACGTTGGAATTGTTGGGCAGTACGATCACTTCGGGGTTGGGTAGGCTCTTGATCGCATCTAAAATGTCCTGCACGCTGGGGTTGGCGGTTTGTCCACCCGCCACAATGCGGGCTCCAAAGTCCCGCAGGGCTTTGACCAATCCCCAGCCAGTGGCCACCGCTACCAATCCGGTGGGGGCGGCAGGCTCATCGGCGGCCCCGGCCATGGAGAGGATCTCGGTGTGCTGCTGGGACATATCCTCAACCTTGGTGCGCACCATGTGACCATACCGGGCAACGGTCGCCAATAGGCCATCGGGATCATTGGTATGGATGTGGCCTTTGACATAACCTTCAGCCCCCACCACCAGCAGCGAATCACCAAAGGGGGCGACCAGGGCGCGAATCTTCTCCACCGGCTCTTTCACTGAGTCCATCAGAAACTCGGTGCAGTACCCAAACTCCTCCTCGGCGAACTGGGTCTGGGCATATTTCTCCACCTTGGGAGGCCGGGGCAGAGGCAAGCCCTCCAAGTAGCCATCTAGCCCCTCTAAAAACCGCAGCAGCCCCGCCCCACCCGCATCCACCACCCCAGCCTGCTTGAGGACCGGCAAGAGCTCAGGGGTGCGCTCCAGGGCCGCTCGCCCTCCCACCAACGCAGCCGACAGCACCGCCTCTAAACTCCCGCCCTGAGCGGTTTTAGCCCCCTCAGCAATCCCCTTGGACACGGTGAGGATGGTCCCCTCGACCGGCTTCATCACCGCGCGGTAGCCGCTTTTTGAACCCTCCTCGAGGGCCGCCACCAACAGCGCGGGGGTGAGTTCAGGGGCGTTTTTGAGGGTCTCCGCAAAACCTTTGAGAATTTGGGAGGTGATCACCCCGGAGTTGCCTCGAGCCCCCAGCAAGGAGCCGTAGCTGATGGCCCGGGCCACCTCGCCCATCCGTGTGGTATCGGCCAGGTCCAGCTCACGCCGCACCGACTGTAGGGTAAGGTGCATGTTGGTACCGGTATCCCCGTCCGGGACGGGATATACATTGAGGGCGTTGGTTTCCTCGACGTATACCGCGAACCAGTCGGTAGCGTAACGGAAGGCCTCCGCCAGGCCTTGGGGGGAGAGGGTTTCAGCCACGCGAAACCCCCACCACGTGAATTCGCACCGAGGAGAGCTGGGCGCCCGCTAAGCTTTTGGCCGCCCAATGCACCCGTTCAGCAATGCCATCTACCACTGTGGGGATCCTCGAGCCAAACGCCACCACCACATAGAGATCGGCCTGATACTTTCCCGGCGCAGAGGGATCGGGCTTGACCGTGACCCCTTCGCTGGCCTCGGCCCGGCCCAGGATACGGCTGATGCTGTCTCGGATCCCCGCCGGACTCATCCCCAATACCCCAGGGACTTCGTGAGCGGCCAGGCCCAAAATTGCGGCCAAAGCTCCTTCGGAAATGGTGATATTGCCTTTCAAGATTTTCCTCCAGACCGGCTTGCCTTTCGATTCTAGCCTATCGTTTTGGGGAACGCAGCGCTTTACCCCTCTACCGCTCGAGCAGGCGGCCCTCGATCTGCCCGAAATCGCGCCCAAAGATGATCCGGGTCGGAGTGCGCTGGGGGTCGGAACGGTACCGCACCTCTACCAACAACCCTTCCCGCACAAAGCGATAAACCGCTGTGCCATCGGGGGTTTTGTTCACCTGGAGGGTCCCCTGGGCCAGACCCGGATAGTCCACCAGGTTGACCTGGCGCACCTCAGGGTACAAGCGGGCGTAGTAGATCAGCGAAAGCTCGTCCAGCACCTCTTCGACTGGAGAGTGCCAGCTCGAGACCTTGCCGCTGGGCTGAATTACCGTAGCCGAACACCCCTCATCTGGGGTGCGAGCAAAGCTCAGTTTGGTCGTGCCCTTGAAGGGCTCAGTCAGGTTGCGCCAAAAGGTGTTGGTGTAGTGATCCGGTCCGGTGATGCTCTCCTCTTCCAGGCCATACCCTACCAACGCGGCCAACCCCTGGGGCTCGAGCCGCCCGTGGAACCTCCAGCCCCCCTCGGTGGAGTGGGCGCTGAGGTAAAACTTGCCCACATCCATCCCCTGCCAGGAAAGCTGGTAGATCAGCTGCTCTCCCGAGGCCCAGGGTACGGTCTGAGAAAAAACAGGCGCGGTGAAGACCAACGCTAAGGCAAAGGGGCGCATAGGGAGGATTCTAGACCATCAGGGAGCAGGCCCGCCCTCCCCATCCCCTCGTACCCGCTTAGGCCAGCACAGCTTCCGGCTCCACGCAGGGCATCCCAAACGCTTCGGCCACGCCGCGGTAGGTGAGCTTGCCCTGGTAGGTATTGAGGCCTTTGAGCAAGGCCGGGTCTTCATGCAGGGCTTGCAAGCCCCGCTCCGCCAACCGGAGCACATAGGGCAGGGTCTGGTTGGTCAGGGCAAAGGTGGAGGTACGCGGCACCGCCCCAGGCATGTTGGCCACGCCGTAGTGCACCACCCCATCCACCACATAGGTGGGGTCGGCGTGGGTGGTGGGGTGAATGGTCTCCACGCATCCCCCCTGGTCTACCGCCACATCCACGATCACCGAGGCCTCCTTCATGCTCGAGAGCATCTCGCGGGTGACCAGCTTGGGGGCCTTGGCTCCAGGGATCAACACCCCCCCGATCAGCAGGTCCGCGTGCCGCACAGCCGCGGCGATATTGGCCTCGGTGGAGGCCAGGGTGATGACCCGCCCGCCGAAGATATCGTCGAGGTATTGCTGGCGATGCTTGGAGAGCTCGAGGATGGTGACCTGGGCCCCCATGCCCAGGGCGATCTTGGCAGCATTGGTGCCCACCACCCCCCCTCCCAGGATCACCACGCTGGCCGGGGCTACCCCCGGTAC
>NZ_QWLB01000077.1 GCF_003574355.1 Meiothermus granaticius NBRC 107808
GCCATGGGGGGCAGGGTTCACCTGCGTGCACCGGTCGGGAAGATTCGGCTCGAGGCCAACCGGGCGGTGGGCCTGGAACTCGAGGACGGCTCCGCGGTCACCGCTCGGGCGGTTTTGGCAGGCTCCCACATCCAAAAAACCCTGGCGATGCTGCCGGAGGGGGCCGTCCCCGAGGTAGCCCGGGGGGTGCGGGTGGGCAACGGGTTTGGGATGGTGTTGCGCTTGGGGCTGTCTGAGCGGCTGCGCTACCAGACCCACCCAGGGGATGAGGCCAGAACAGGGCTGGGATTGCTCATCCGGGGGGAGCAGCAGCTCAACCGGGCTTACGGGGAGTACTTGGCCGGGGAGCCCACCCACGACCCCCCGCTCATCGCCATGAGCTTCAGCGCGGTGGATCCTAGCCTGGCCCCGCCGGGCGGGGAGACCCTGTGGCTGTGGGCGCAGTACTACCCCTACACCTTGGCCCAGGGGACTTGGGAAACTCGAGCTGCGGAGGCCAGGGAAGGCATTCTGCGCAGCTTCGAGCGCTATGACCCGGAGATTCGCCGAAAGATCGTGGCTGAACTGGTGCAAACCCCACTCTGGCTCGAGCAGGAGTTTGCCATGCCGGCGGGGAACGTGATGCACCTGGAGATGAGTCTGGACCAGATGTTTATGCTGCGCCCCTGGTTGGGGGCTCACGGGTACAAGTTTCCGGGGATCCGGGGGCTCTACCTGACTGGGGCCAGCACCCATCCGGGGGGGGGGATTATGGGGGCCAGCGGAAGGAACGCGGCTCGGGTAGTGCTCAAGGAGCTGAGCCGGAACCGGATCTAACCTCATGCCCGACTACGACCTCATCATTGCCGGAGCAGGGGCCGCAGGGCTCAGCCTGGCCTACCACCTGGTGGGCGGTGGGCTCGCTGAGCGGTCTATCCTGCTGCTTGACCGGGCGCCCAAAATCGCGAATGACCGCACCTGGTGCTTTTGGGAGCAGGGCCCAGGCCCCTTTGAGGCCTTGGTGTTTCGCCGCTGGGAGCAGGTGTGGTTTCACGGGGCGGGCGGCTCGAGGCGGCTGGAGCTCGCCCCCTACACCTACAAGATGCTGCGGGGGATTGACTTTTACCGCTTCATGAGCGACTGGGTAGCCCGACAGCCCAACCTCACCGTTCGCTACGGCGAAATCACCCACATTGAGGAGGCCGATGGGGGGGGCCGGGTTTGGTTGGACGGCAAGCCCCTGGAGGCCCGGTGGGTGTTTAGCAGCCTGTATCAGCCCCCACCCCGGCGCCCGGGTCGGCAGTACCTGCTCCAGCACTTCAAAGGCTGGAGGCTCGAGACCCCCCACCCGGCTTTTGACCCAGAGGCCGCGACCTTCATGGATTTCCGCACCCCCCAAAACGGGGAGACCCGGTTTGTTTACGTGCTGCCCTTGGACCCACGGCAGGCCTTGGTCGAGTACACGGTATTTTCGGCGGAATGCTTGCGCCCTGAGGCCTACGATGCCGGCCTGGAACAATACCTCAGCCAGCATCTGGGGCTGGAGCCGGGGGGATATACCCGGCTCGAGCAGGAGTTTGGGGTCATCCCCATGACCGACCTTCCCCTGCCCGTCCGCCAAAGCCCCCATGTGCTGCGCATCGGCACCGCAGGGGGGCGGACCAAGCCCTCCACGGGATATACCTTCCAACGCATTCAGGAGCAATCGCGGCGGATCGCCGAGAGCCTGTACAAGACGGGTCAGCCCTTTTACCGCCAGCCTAAGGTGAACCGGTATGCCCTGTTCGATAGCGTGCTGCTCGAGGTGCTGTCCAGCCAACGCGAGCTGGGGGAGCGGGTTTTTGCCGACCTGTTCAGTAAAAACCCCCCTGCACGGGTGTTGCGCTTTCTGGACGAGGCCAGCTCGCTGGCCGAGGACTGGGCCATCCTGAACAGCGTGAACCGCTCAGCGTTTGCCCGGGGGGCGCTCGAGGTGCTGCGCCACCGCTTGTTTGGCCGCTAAACTCCTTGCAGATCGCAAATTGCCCCGCCGCTTCAGGGTAGGCTAGGGGCATGGGGTACGCCGGATTGAGCCTGGGGGTGTTGCTGGTTTCTGCGCTGCTGACGCTGGGGTGGCCCCGGCGGAGCGGTGGGTCTGGTTCGCCCTTCCTGCGCTTGCTGGGCGCCCTGCTGGGGATGGGCCTGGCCCTGCTGGGGGCGGGGCTTTTGGTAACCGGCCAGAGCCCGCCTCTGGCCCTGGGCCTGGCCCTGCTGGGGCCGGGCCTGGCCTTGCTGGCCGCCCTGGGCGGGGATCGGCTTTGGATGGGGCGGTTTCCCATCGCTGGGGGGGTGCTGGTCTCGGCGGGACTGGGTTTCGCTGGGGCGTTGGCTTTGGGGCTCCCGGCCGCGCTGGGGCCGCTGCTTCTGGCGGCCACATTCGGGGCCCAGGTGGGCTGGTTGGGACGTGACCCGGAGGTCAGGGCTCGGCTACAGGCCCTCTCGGTTCGTCTCGAGCCCTGGATGGTGTTGCTGGCTTTGGCGGTGTTGGTGCGCATCCCGGTACCATTGTGGCCCCAGGGGTTCCCGCTGCTCGGGCTGATCCAGATGGTCCTGCTCACCCTGGCCGCGTTGGAGTGGGGCTGGAGGCGAATCGGGCCGAGGATTCTGCTGCTGGCGGCCACCGCCTTTGGCCTGGGGCTCGGTCTGGAGGTGATGGGGAGCCGGACCGGGTTCCCCTTTGGGAGCTACAGCTATGCCGGGGCCCCACCCCCGCTGCTTTGGGGGGTGCCGTTGGTGGTGCCGCTGGGTTGGTTTGCCCTGGTGTTCTCGGCGCACCTCCTGGCCAACGGACGACCCTGGTACACGGGCTTGCTGGTGCTGGCCTGGGATGCCGGCCTCGAGGCCCTGATGACCACTAAGGGCTACTGGGCCTGGCATGACCCCCACCCGCTTTGGTATGGGGCTCCGCTCTCCAACTACCTGGCCTGGTTTGGGGTGGGTAGCCTGTTCTCGCTGCTGTTTTCCTGGCTGGCTCCCGGTTTGGGCCAGGGGGGGATGGCCTGGGCCTATCGCCTCGAGGCCCTGTTCCTTCCGGCGGGGTTGTTGTTGTTTGGGTTGTGGCCGGCGGCGGTGGTCTGCGCTTTGGGCATGAACCTCCTGGCCTGGCCCTGGAAACGGCGGGTTCGGCGTGGGCCGCAGATGGCAACATGAGACCTCCGCGCTACCAACTGCTGTATGGGCTGTTTCGCTGGCTGTTTCGCCGCACGGTGCGGGGCGGGCTGCGGGGGGTGTGGTTGCGCGGAACGTTGCCGCAGGGGGGTGCCGTGTTGGCGGCCAACCACCACTCTTGGTGGGATGCGTATGTGTTGCCGGTGCTGTTGTTTGGCCAGCCCCAGGGGTTTGGGGTGGTGATGGGGGAGGCGCGGTTGTCTGAGTTCGGGTTTTTTCGAGAGCTGGGGGGGGTTTCGGCCTCGAGGCCCCGCCTGGCGCTGGCCGCGTTGAGGAGGGGGGAGACCCTGCTGATATTTCCGGAGGGGGAGCTCCGATCCCCTGGAGGGCTGGGGCCCCTAAACGAGGGAGCCGCCTGGTTGGCCCGAAAAGCCGGAGTCCCCCTGGTGCCGGTGGCCATCCGGGTGGTGTTGCGGGGCCAGGAGTTTCCCGAGGCTTACCTCGAGGTGGGTCCGCCCCTCCCCCCGGAGACCGAACGGCTGAGCCAGGCCCTCCAGGAGATGCTGGCCGACCTGGACCGCGCGCTGCGCACCGCTCCCGCCGAGGAACCTCTGCCGGGGTTTCGACCGGTGCTCAAGGGCCGCCTCAGCACCCACGAGCGGATGGCCGGGTGGGGGGCTGCCCTTCGGCGGCTGATGGGGGTGCGGTGAGTCTGCTGGGGTATGGGATGGTGGCCTGGTTGGGGTTCAAACTGGCCAACCTGTTGATCAACCTGCTGGGGTTTCCGGTGCTGAGGGAGTCCAGGGAGGCTCCTGCGCGGGGGGTTTCCCTGCTCATCCCGGCGCGCAATGAAGCCCACAACCTCGAGCAGACCCTAAAGGGGTTTCTGGCGCAGGAAGTGGACGAGATCTTGGTGCTCGACGACGGCTCGAGCGACGCCACCCCCCAGGTGGTAGCGCGTGCGGCCCTGCAGGACCCTCGGCTGCGCCTGATCTCCGGGGCCCCCAAACCGGAGGGCTGGATGGGCAAGACCTGGGCCTGCCAGCAGCTGGCCGAAGCCGCCCGAGGAGACCTGCTCATCTTCACCGACGCCGACGTGCGCTGGAAGGCCGGGGGGGTGCGGGCCTTGGTGGGGGCCATGACCCGCGAACGGGCTGATTTGTTCTCGATATACCCGCGCCAGATCACCCCCACCCTGCCTGAGCGGGTGCTGTTACCCCTGATTGATGACGTGCTCATGGGCTATCTGCCCTACCCACTGCTCAAAACCCCGTTCCCCTCAGCCGCCGCAGCCAATGGGCAGGTGATGGCCTTTCGGCGGGAGGCCTACTGGGCCTGTGGGGGACACGCCGGGGTGCGGGGGGAGGTGCTCGAGGACGTGCGCTTGGCGCAGCGGCTCAAAGCCTCTGGAGGACGGTTGCGGCTGGCCCTGGGCGATGACCTGATTGGGGTGCGGATGTACCGCACCTACGCGGAGATCATAGAGGGGCTGGGCAAAAACCTCATTGAGTTTCATGGGAAAAGCCGGGTAGGGTTGGCGCTCTCGTATGCCCTGCACCTCCTGGGCTACACCCTGTGCTGGCCTTTGGCCCTGCTTAACCCGCTCTGGTTGGCAGTGGGGGGGATGGGCTTGCTGGAGCGGTTCCTGCTCGGCCTGAAGACCGGACGCCCAGGGTGGGAGGTGGTCTTGATGCCCCTGGCCCCGATCCTCTCCACGCCGATCTACCTGCACGCTTGGCAGCGGAACTATGTTTGGAAAGGGCGGGTGTACAGCCGATGAGGGCGGTGGTGATCGGGGCGGGGTTTGCCGGTCTGGCCGCGGCTCTGCGGCTGCGAAAAGCTGGGCTTGAGACGGTGGTGCTCGAGAAGCAGCCTGCTCCCGGCGGAAAGGCGATCGGTTGGGAGGGGGTTCCCACCGGGCCTACCGTCCTAACCCTTCCCGAGGTGATCCGAGAGATTTTCGCTGCGTTTGGGGCCACCGCCCCGGCCCTGTATGCGGTTTCACCCCTGAGCCGCTACCGCTGGCCGGATGGTCGGGAGTTTGCGCCGGAGCTGGACCTGGAAGCCACCCTCAGCCAACTTTCCTCGCAGGAAGCCCAGAGCTACCGGCGGCTGCTGGAGGAGGCCCGCAGGCTCTATGAGGGGGCCAGCCCCACCTTCATATTCTCCGATCCACCCACTCTGCCGGCCTTGACCCGCTACGGCCTCGGTGCGGGCCTCCGGGCCCATCCGCTCATGGGCTTGCCCCGCCTGGTCGAGTCGGGGCCTCACCTGACCCCCTTCTTTCTGCGCTTTGCCACCTATCTGGGCGCTAATCCCTACAAGGCTCCGGCGGTGCTGCACAACATCGCTTGGGTGGAGCTGGGGCTGGGGGTATACGCCCTCGAGGGGGGGATGCGGGCTCTGGCGGATGCGCTGTATGGGCTGGCCAAGGCCCAGGGGGTGGAGTTCTCCTTCGGCACCGAGGTGGTGGGGCTCGAGACCGCCCAGGACCCCGGCGGTCGGCCTCGGGTGCGGGAGGTGCGGACAGCGGCCGGGGGGTATGAGGCCGAATGGGTGGTCTCGGCCGCCGATCGGCATTTCACCTTGGCCTGGCTGAAAAAGCCCCTCCCCACCTATGAGCTTGGGGTGTCGGGTTTTGCCGTATTGATGCGGCTCTCTGAGCGACAACCGCTGGGGCATTGGCTTTATTTCTCGCCCGATTATGCCGGGGAGTGGCGGGAGCTGGCCTCCGGGCGGCTGGCCTCCGACCCCACCCTGTACCTGCATACCGATGGCGAGGCCGCGTTCTTGTTGGTCAACGCGCCAAGCCTACAGGTTATGAGGAGCGAAACCCTGAGGGCCAAGGGCCAGAACTATGCCCGCCTGCTGATGCGCAAGCTGCGCAGGCTACACCCCCTGCCCATCGCCGAGTGGAGGGTCATGAGCCCCCTCGAGTACACCGCGACGTCCTACCAGGGGGCGCTCTATGGGCGTGCCCCTCATGGCTTGTGGGGATCCTTGCGCCCGGGGTGGTCGGTGGGCGGGTGGGCGAATCTGGCTCAGGT
>NZ_QWLB01000078.1 GCF_003574355.1 Meiothermus granaticius NBRC 107808
GTGCCGGGGGGCAAGGTGGAGTGGGGGGAGCCGCTCGAGGCGGCCCTGAGGCGCGAGTTCCGCGAGGAGGTGGGGCTTGAACTCACCCAAATCCGCTTTGCACTGCTGCAGGAGAGCGTGCTGGACGAGCAGTTTTACAAGCCCATGCACTTCGTGTTCGCCAACTACTTCGCCCGCTCGAGCTCGGAGGCGATCCAGCCCAACGCCGAGATCGCCGAGTGGCTCTGGGTCGAGCCGCAGCAGGCCTTGGAGCACCCCTTGAACTCCTATACCCGGCTGCTGGTTGAGGAGTACCTGCGCCGCGAAGGAGGGGCATGAGCCGGGTCGCGCTGGTGACGGGCTCGGCCAAGGGCTTGGGGCGGGCCATCCTGCTGGCGTTGGCGGCCAAGGGGTTGGATGTGGCCGTGCATTACCGCCACAGCCAGACCGAAGCCGAGGCCACGCGGCTCGAGGCCGAGCGGCTGGGGGTCCGCGCGATTAAGCTGCGGGCCGATGTGACCCAGCTCGAGGCTGCTCAGGGGCTGATCGAGGCGGTTGTGGCTGAGCTGGGTGGGCTGCAGGTGTTGGTCAACAACGTGGGCGACTACCTGAAGAAACCCATTGATCTCCTCAGCCCTCGAGAGTGGCACCAGATGCTGGATTCCAACCTGAATGCACCTTTTTACCTGACCCAGGCGGTGATTCCCCACATGAAGCGGGCCGGCTGGGGCCGGGTGATCAACCTGGGCTTTGCGGGGGCACAAAACCTGATCGCGCGCCCTGGGATCACCCCCTATGTCATCGCCAAAACCGGGATGATCCTCTACAGCAAGGCCCTGGCCAAGCGCCTGGCCGGGGAAGGCATCACGGTAAACGTGGTGGCCCCGGGAATCGCCGAGACCTCGGTTTCCCAGCCGGTGGAGGATGTTCCGCTGGGGCGCCTGGCCCAGGTGGAGGAGGTTGCCGCCGCAGCGGTCTTTTTCCTGGAGCAGGCCTACCTGACCGGGCAGGTGCTCGAGGTTGCCGGAGGGTGGAACCTGTAGCTGGAGCCCGGTCCCGACAATCGTACAGACTACGTTCAAGTTGTGTATAAAGGGGCAAGATGAAACGCATGATCGAGGTTGAAGACACCGGCATAGTGTTCCCCAGCGGGGCCGATATCGAGCGCATGTCTGAGCTGGCTCAGGAGTGGCTGGGCCTGATCGGTGAGGACCCTGGCCGCGAGGGGCTGCTCAAAACCCCTGAACGTATGGCCAAGGCCTGGGCTTTCCTCACCAAGGGGTACCACGAGACCTTGGAGGAGGTGACAAACGGCGCGGTGTTTGAGGCCGAGGGCTCGAACATGGTGGTGGTAAAGAGCATCGAGTATTACTCGATGTGTGAGCACCACCTGTTGCCATTTTTTGGCACGGTGCACATCGGCTATATTCCCGATAAGAAAATCCTGGGGCTGTCCAAGTTCGGGCGGATTACCGATATGTTCGCCCGGCGCTTGCAGGTGCAGGAGCGGCTTTCCATCCAGATTGCCCAGGCCATCTGGGAGGTGCTCGAGCCGCATGGGGTAGGGGTGGTGGTGGAGGGCCAGCACCTGTGCATGATGATGCGCGGGGTGGAGAAGCAGCATTCCTCCACCATTTCCTCGGCCATGCTGGGGAGCTTCCGCGATGACCCCAGAACCCGAGAGGAGTTTTTGGCCCTGGTTCGCCAGGGCAAGGTGCTTTGAGCCGCTCCCCCGATGACCGCACGGGCAGGGGCTGCCGGCCCAGCGACAGGCTGGGCCGGATCGTTATCACCCACGTTACAGCCGCGTTGTTCCCTCGAGCCGCGGCCTCGAGCCACCTTAACGGCGGGGGGGAAAACGGTTGGTGGGCCGAGAAACCCTCATAACGCTGCCTTTACGCCCCGAACCCTATAGTTTGGGGCAATGAAAAAGGTCAGAACCTGTCGCTCTTGTGGATCGGGGGAGTTGGTGCCCTTTTTGAACCTGGGCCGGCTGCCCATCTCCGAGACGCTGGCTTTGGATCGCCTGCACCTCCAGGAGACCCGCCTTCCGCTCGAGCTGGCCTTTTGCAAGCGCTGTAGCCTGGTGCAGTTGCTGGGGGACTCAACCTTTGACCCCACCCACCCCATCCCAGCGCGGCCCTACCAGGGGCTGAGCCAGCGGCTACTGCACGACCATCAACTGCTGGCCGGGGCCCGGGTGCTGGGGGTGCAAAGCCTTTCCTCCGAGGATTTGGGTCGGTTGCAACACGCCGGGGTCGAGGTGCTGTACATAGAACCGGCACCCGAGCTGGCCGGGCCGGCCCAAGCCAAGGGGGTTTCCGTGCGCAGGGCGGTCTTTGACCGGACCCTCGCCGAGCAGCTGGCCAACGAGGGTTTCCAGGCAGATGTGGTCTTGGCGGGAGAGGTGTTGGCCTACGCCTCCGACCTCAACGGGTTGATGGAGGGGCTGGTAGGGGTGCTGAGTGAGCACGGTATCCTGTTCCTCGAGCTGCCCGACCTGGCGGGGTGGTTGCAGGAGCGGCGGTTTGACCGCTTTAACCACCGCATGCAGCACTACTTCTCGCTTCACGCCCTCAGCCACCTGCTGCGTCGGCATGGGCTGTGGTTGAATGGCCTCGAGACCCTGTCTGGGGGTGGGCTCCGGGCCTATGCCAGCCGCCGCCGGATGGCCGAGCCCCCCCTAACCCAGCACCTGGCCGAGGAGAAGCGGCTGGGCCTCACCGGAGCGGTCTACTACCAGGAGTTTGCTTCGGCGGTGGCCTCGGTACGGGAGGCCCTGCTCACCCTCCTTACCGAGCTGCGGGCTAGGGGGTATCGCATTGCTGCCTACGGGGCCGGAGAAATGGGGAGCCTGTTGCTCAACTTCGTGGGCCTGGGTTCAGAGGTGGTGGAGTTCGTGGTGGAGGAGTCCCCCGCCCGACAGGGCCGCTTTATCCCTGGGGTGCGGGTTCCCATCCACCCTCCAACCCGCCTTCTGGAAGAACGGCCGGAGTACTTGCTGGTGCTTTGTGAGGCGGGGAAAGCCCTCGAGAGCAGCGAGTATGTGACCAGAGGGGGCAAACTGATCCTGCCCCTGCCCTACCCGGAGATCGTGAACCCGGCTGCCCGGTCGGTGGGCTTACGGGTCGGGGTATAGGGGGGAAGACCATGAAAAAGGCCCTCGGGGAGAGGGCCTTCCGAACCCAGCGGATGACCCTCAGATCTCGTCTTCCAGGTTGTTCATCAAGCGGCTTGCCGGGCTAGACTCCTCCGGGTTCTCTTGCGGGGCGGCCCCTTCACTCAGGTTGGGGTAAGTGCGCCGTCCGCCCCCGGTGCGCTCGAGGCTGCTCTGGAGCTCGCGCAGATCGAGGAAGCGGTCGGACTGGTTGCGCAGCTCGAGGTCGGTCAGCTCGGGCACGCCCAGCAGGTAGACCTCTTTGCCCTGAGCCCGCAAAGCCGCCAGGGTGTGCGAAAGATCGCCCGAACCACTGGCCAGCACGGCCCGGTCCCAGCGCGGGGCTGTCACCAGCAGGTCGGTGGCGATCATGGCCTCGAAGTGCGGATCCCCATGGGTCTCACGGCTGCGCACCGTGTATCCCATGAACACCAGGGCATCGAGGAATTTTTGTTGTCGCTCGTCATTGGCATCGGTTACTGGGGCGTAGTAGAAAGCGTTGTATAGGTCTTCAGGCTTGGCAAACACCCCGATGGCCTTGCGGTGGTCTATGTTCCAGCCTAGCCGCTTGGCCGCGTCGTACATGTAGGAGCCGTCGATAAACAAAGCTACTCTCATCTCATCTCTTCCCGCAGAGTTGAACTCCGCTTGCGCTAAGGAGATATGCTACACCCATACCGCCTAATCTTCTACCCGAGATTGGCCCTTAAAATCCTTGAACTGCACCCTTTGCGTAACGCTTCTGGCCCTATCCGCTGGGCTCGAGGCGGGTTCCCTGGGCGCCGGCCAGCACCCCGCTCAAAGCCCCCGACTCACCGCGGGCAATCGCGGCCCAGGGGGCCCCTTGTTCCAGCGCGTTGAGAGCGGCTTCAACCTTGGGGATCATCCCCCCAGAGATCACCCCTGTTGCGATCAAGCGGCGGGTTTCCCTGGCGCTCAAACGGGCCAGACGGCTCGAGGGGTCTTTGGGGTCACGCAGCACCCCGGCCACATCGGTGAGGAATACCGCAGGCAGCGACAAAGCCCCAGCCACCGCGCCGGCTGCGGTATCCGCATTGATGTTGAGCGGCCCCTCGGGGTCCATGCCTATGGGGGCGACAAGCGGGGTTAGGCCGATCTCGAGCAGGCGCCGGAGCAGCCCTTGGTCCACCTTTTGAACCGTCCCTACCCGTCCCAGTTCCTCAGACAAAGGCACGGCTTTCAGCAATCCAGCATCCCGCCCACTCAGGGCGATGGCCGGGCGGCCTCGATCGGTCAGCCGATAGGCCAGCTCCTTGCCCAAGGCGGTAAGCACCATCTCCACCACCTCCATCTGCTCGGGTGGGGTGATGCGTAAGCCCTGGCTAAAGCGGGTCTCGAAGCCCAGGCGGGTCAACCACTCCCCGATGTTAGGACCGCCCCCGTGCACCAACACCAGCGGTCCAGGGTACCCAGCCAGCTCATCTAGCAACGCATCCGCGCCCCTCAAACTGCCGCCAATTTTGATCAGAAGTGCCGTCTCCATCGCGCCCATTTTATTGTCTCTCCCTTGACACTGCCGAGGGTGGATGCTACCCTTATACACGCATTTGTGGGCCATAGCCCCAACTGCATGCGGGCGATTAGCTCAGCGGGAGAGCACACGCTTCACACGCGTGGGGTCGTAGGTTCAAATCCTACATCGCCCACCAAGCCAAAACCCAGTCCTGCACAGCCGAAACCCCCGATCTACAGAGTTGGGGGTTGGGTTGTTTTAAGGCCGAATGTGGCAACTGGGGCCAGTCACCTGGGTCTGCACGAGGGTGAGAGATGTGGCTTTGGCGAAAATGTGGATAGCGGCTTATGCCCATGCCTCTTATGAGATGAATTTGGGTTTAATTGAACAACGCCTATGCCATATCCTAAGTGGTCTGGTAACCAATATTCCGGCATAATAATTCCATGAAACAAGCCAGTACCAGCAGGGTACACCTGAGCGCCGAAGAACGTGAGCACTTGGAGCAGATGGTCAAGAAGATGGCGTGCGGGGCA
>NZ_QWLB01000079.1 GCF_003574355.1 Meiothermus granaticius NBRC 107808
GTGGGTTTTGCCTGAAGTCGCCGGGAGCTATAGGCAGGCGCCTAGGGTAAGGCTCATGACTGGGGCTAAGTCGTAACAAGGTAACTGTACCGGAAGGTGCGGTTGGATCACCTCCTTTCTAAGGAGCATTGAGCTCGGCTGATCTTTCTTTGACCAAGTTAGGAGCGCCTTCGGGCGCTCTTTTTCTTTGTTAGGCCCAATTGGCGATGATCCGGTGATCCTTGAGCTTCACCCCGCTTAATTTATGCTTGGCACTCAGGCGCTCGAGGTAGCGCTGGCGTTCTTCCTGGCGAGCGCTGTAGGACATGTTGGCCCCATGCATCGAGACCACTACCCCACGTCCAGGAAGTTGTATCAGGGGGTGTCCTGCTCCACTCACGCGCAAATACCAGTCCCAATCCCAGTAGTCGGACATCTCCGGATCAAAGAGGCCCAGCTCGTCATGGAAGGCTTTAGGATAGGCTATCCCCGTGGCCAGGATGGTGTTGTTGTGGCGCAGTGCTTCGGGGGTAGCGGAAAAATCAAAGGGCAGTCGCTCGAGCTCCAGCCCATCTCGCTCTTGTACCAGATAGCCCCCCCGGTACACCAGCGCCGAAACCGCCCGCAGCACCCGCAGCACCCGATACAAATGGGTGCGATCTTCCCACCAATCATCGTCATCCAAAAGGGCGATGGTCTCGCCTGAGGCTGCCTGGAGTGCGGTATTGCGGGCCTGAACCTGCCCCTTACCGGCATTGGGCAGTGCCCGAATCCGGGAATCCCCCAAACCCCGGGCGGCCTCGAGCCCCGATCCATCCCCGTCGTCCACCACCAGGGCCTCCCAATCCGGGTAGAGCTGAGCTTGCAACGAGCGCAGGGCCCGCAGCAAGAGCTGGGGACGGTTGAAGGTGGGGATCAGCACGCTAATCACCACAAACCCTCCCAAAGCCGGGGGCCTGGGGTTGGCCCGCAAGCCGAAGCCAAAGGACGGGGGGGTGACAGGCGTTCACAAATCTAGCTCGAGGTTATCCAGCGATTGTCAGTGCATCATCCTACCCCCATTGACCGCTCGCTGACAAGCCCGAGCTAGGGTGCACAGCGTGAAGATCTTGGTCTCGAATGACGACGGCATCTATAGCCCCGGCCTGCGGGCCCTGGCCGAGGTCGCCACCGCCTATGGCGAGGTGCGGGTGGTGGCCCCCGATGTGGAGCAGAGCGCGATGGGACACGCCATCACCATCTCCCGCCCCCTGCACTGCCGCCCTACCCCACTGGGGGGCCTCGAGGCCTACCGCGTCAACGGCACCCCGGCAGACTGCGTAGCCCTGGGCACCCACCTGGCCTCAGATTCCTCCTTGCTGCCGGAGCCGTCTGGCTGGGACAAGGTGGATCTGGTGCTCTCCGGCATCAACCTAGGCTCGAATCTGGGCAATGAGATCTGGCATTCCGGTACCGTGGCCGCGGCCAAACAAGCCGCCCTGCTGGGCATTCCGGCTGTGGCCTTCAGCACCCCGGTGAACGGCAAAGAGCCCGACTTCGCCCTGCTCAAACCCTGGGTGGGAAAGGTGCTCGAGGCCCTGTTGCGGACAACCCAACCCTTCCTGATCAACGTCAATCTGCCCCCCAAGCCCAAGGGCCTGCTCTGGACCCGGCAGTCGGTGCGGATGTACGAGGGCAGGATCGTCCCCGGCGAGGATCCGATGGGTCGCCAGCATTTCTGGTTCACGGCTACCCCCGACCACGAGCCCGAAGAAGGCACCGACCGCTGGGCGGTCAACCAGGGCCTGATCTCCCTTACCCCATTGCGGCTCGATCTCACCGATGAGGCCCGGTTGCAACAGGCCTACCAGCTCGTCCGATAGCCACAGCACCCGGCAAAGGCCGCTCGAGCCCAGACCGTCGCTACAAGTTGAACAAGATGTACATCACATCCCCATCCTGCACAACGTATTCTTTACCTTCGGTGCGCACCCAACCCCGCTCCTTGGCCTGAGCCCAACCCCCAGCCTCGACCAGCTTGTTCCACTCAATCACCTCGGCCCGAATGAAACCCCTTTCCAGGTCGGAGTGGATCTCCCCTGCGGCCTGGGGGGCTTTGGTGCCTTGACGCACGGTCCAGGCCCGCACCTCTTTTTCCCCGGCGGTCAGGAAGGTCAGCAAGCCCAAAGTATGGTACGCAACCTTGACCAGGCGGTTGAGCCCCGACTCGTTTAGGCCAAGCGATTGCAGGTATTCGGCGGCCTCTCCCTCGGAAAGCTCTGACAGCTCCGACTCAATTTTGGCGGAGACCACCACCACCTCGGCCCCCTCCTGTGCAGCAGCCTGGCGCACCTTAGCCACACTGGGGTTGTTTTGGCCTTCCGGAAGGTCCTCCTCCGCCACGTTGCAAACGTAGATTACCGGCTTATAGGTCAGAAGGCCCAATTCCCGTGCAGCTCGAGAGAGCCCCTCGGGATCCGCGGAGGCAAAGGTACGGGCGGGCTGCCCCTCAGCGAGGTGAGCCAGGAGCGGCTCGAGCACCTCCAGCAGGGCCTTGTCCTCCTTGTCGCTGCGGGCGGTTTTGCGCAGCTTCTCCAGCCGCTTCTCGAGGGTTTGCAGGTCGGCCAGGGCCAGCTCGGTATTGATGGTCTCGAGGTCTTCTAAGGGGTCTACCTTCCCGGCCACGTGCACCACATTGGGGTCCTCAAAACAACGCACCACGTGGGCGATGGCGGCCACCTCGCGGATGTTGGCCAGGAACTGGTTTCCCAGCCCCTCTCCCTTGTGAGCCCCTTTGACCAGCCCGGCGATGTCCACAAACTCCACGTAGGTGGGCACCACCGGGGGCACCTTATCCCCCTTGATAAACAAGCGCTGAAGCGCGTCTAGCCGTGGGTCGGGCAGCGTGACCACCCCAACGTTTTTGTCAATCGTGGCGAAGGGGTAGTTAGCCGCCAAGGCCCCGGCTTTGGTGATTGCGTTGAACAGGGTGGACTTGCCCACATTGGGAAGCCCGACGATACCGACCGCTAGCGATGCCATACCAAGCGGCCATTGTACCGCCTGCCCTGCAAAACCCCTAGGGTTCTACAGACCCAGGTGGGCCCTGGCCTCCTCGGCAAACCCTGCCCACTCCAGCACCGCCCGGCCCAGCTCGAGGTAGCCACGGGTGGTGCAGATCTTTCCCCGCCAGTGGTAGGCCTCGCGGGTGAGCTCGAGCGCTGATCCCTCCAACGCTTCCCAGGCCACCGGGTGGGCGCTGACCTTACCGGAGATCAACCCCGCCTCCAGCAACAAGAGCACCCCGTTGGCCCCCGTGAACATCGCCCGCAAGCCCTCCCAACCCTCGCTGAGCCAGTCCTGATGCTGCGGGTCGCGGCCCAGCTTGCTCATCTGAGGGCCCCCAGGAATCACCAACACATCCAACTCCGGTCGGGCCGCAAAGGTGTACTTAGGCGTCCAAACCGCTCCCGCGCTCCCCTCGAGGGCGGTACGGCCCCTGGCTATGGTAAAGCGCTCCCACCCCAGCAGCCGCGCCACCTCTAACACCAGCGCAGCCTCGGCCTCCAAAAACCCCGGCGTCAGCAAAACCCCTAAGCGCACACCTCACCTCGAAAACCCCGGCATTGCTGAGGGCACCCCTGTACCCGGATCCTCCCCGCCCTGAGGTCGAAGCCAGTCGGGACCCAAAAGGCTCGGGCGAAACAACTCCCATAACAGGGCGGCAGCCTCTCCCCGCCGTAGAGGGCGGTTATTCTCGGGCAGCCTCAGGTGCATCCCCAGCCTCTCCAGAATACGGTTGGCTTCGGTGCGGTACAGCGCCTGTCGCCAGCGCCCCCTAAAAAACCACATCTCGTCCTGCACAGCTTGCAGGGCGGAGGAGCCAGGATAGCGGGCCCCATAGAAGTGCTGGAGGTTGATCAAAAAATCCCCCACCGCCATAGGCTCTTCCAGGTAAAGCCGCCCCACCATGAAGTAGGGGGTGGAAAATAACCCCCGGCGGTAGAGTTCGATGGCTGCGGGGTAGGCTGGGTTGGCCATGTCCTTGCGGGGATCGGAGGGCTCAGGGAGAAGGTTGGCCCCCTGGCGCAGCAGTTGTTCCCGCAGCGCTTCGGGCTGGGCCGCCAAGGCGGGAAACTCGAGGGCTTGACGCTTGGCCAGATACGCCGCTGTACCGGCAGCCTCACCCAGGGCCATCTGCAAGGGGACCACTCGAGCCGAGAATGCGGCCACACTGTCGTAGGAAGCTGCTTGCGACACCACCAGCAGGTTATCTAGGCCGCGGGGCACCATGGTGCGAAAGGGAACCCCGTACGGAGCCGGGGTGCCCAGCAGGTAAAGTGCCTCCCCTCGGCGGTACGACTGCCCATCCAGTGGATAACTTCCCACCGCCACCGTATCCGGGAAATCGCGCCCGTAGAGCACGTCATCGGCCCTCAGCCGATAAAGCCCCAGCAGATGACGGCTCTCGCGGAGGTAGAACTCCGGAGCAACCTCGACCAGTTGCGCGGTGCCAAAGAGGGCCGGGGCAGCCCGGCGCAAATACCCCACCACCCGCTCCACCTCACCCGCAGCCTGGCGGTGCAGGCGCCGGTCCCCCCCTGGGGCAGTGCCGTCCACCCCATATACCAGCAGGGCATTCACCCAGACGCTTCCATCCCGCTGGCGTGCCAGGTTTAGGCCGCGCAAGCGATAGCGCTCGGGGTCTGAAGGTCGGTAGGCAAACCCCAAGGGGCCAAAGCCCCAAGCGCTGCTCCCCCAAGCCCCACTGCCGCTATGCCGGACCACCCCGTCGTAATTCAGGGCCAACCACACCCCCCACCACGGCACCCCCTCGAGCCGAAAGGAAAGCCCCGCGGCCATCTGGGCCTTGTCCAGCCCGGTATCCTCCCGGCCGATGGTAAACCCGGCCCCTGCTGCGTAAGCCAGCTCGGCGGTATCGCTGGCGTCAATGAAAAAAGGGGCTTCGAAGCTCAGGGGTTGTCCGTCCTGTATGAAGG
>NZ_QWLB01000008.1 GCF_003574355.1 Meiothermus granaticius NBRC 107808
CCCCCGAAGAGGCCCAACCCCTGACCCCCGCCTCTCCTGTAGTCTAGGGGGAGGGCCTCGAGCCCTATTCCAAAACCATGACCTACCGTGATTTTGAAGAGTTCGACTTTCCTGCCCTAGCCCGGCTCGAGCAGCGCCTCTTGGAGGGTCAGCCCCCTCATCTCTACCGCGCAACCCCCGCCGCTTTGCGCTTTTTCTCCCGCAGCGGACACTCCTTCTTAGCCCACTTCGCGGGCGAGGTACACGGGTTTGTGCTGGCCCAGACCGTTTGGCAAGGGGACCGGGTCACCGTGCTCATTACCCGCCTCCTGGCCGATTCCGATGAAGCCTACCGGGGTCTGCTGGCCGCGGTGGTGAAATCGGCCTATGACGCCGGGGTTTACGAAGTGGCCCTCCATGTGGATGCCGGGGATGCCCCGGTCGTCCGGGCCCTGAGCGAAAATGGCTTTACCCTCGGCCCGCTTCTCCTGGCCGTACGGGTGCTGGGCAGTCGGGGGATGCGGGGGGAGACCACGGGCGTGCTGAAATAGCCCCACACCCACCGGGTAAAGCGTAGAATCAAAGGCGTGAACCGGGTGTTGCTGGGGGTGCGGGGTTTGGAGCATCCCGAACAGATCGAAAAGGTCACGGCGGCCCTGCAGCAGGTAGACGGGGTGGGCAGCGTGAAGCCAGGGGAGCCAGGGCAGCTCGAGGTCGAGTATGACCCCTTTAAACTCACCGTGATGGACTTGATCCGCAGCGTGCGCGAGCAGGGGTTTCTGGCGGGCATGCTTTAGCCCTCCAAGGGCAGCGCTAGGTCGGTGTCCGAGCCGGGCGGATACGGGTAACGCCCCATAGCCAGCATCTGGCCCTCTCCACTAAGGCGGTCTCGAGCATCCCGTCTACCTAGCGGAATTTCGCCCGTATGGCGGAGATATCTGGAAGGCTCGAGCCCCAGCCCGCGCTCCCCAATCCACACCCGGTAGCGGTCCGCAATACATAGACGAGGCGCAGATTGTCGTTCACGCGATTCTATCCAGGTCTCTTAGAAGCGGGTCAGGGTCAGCTTGAGGTATTCCTTGGGAAGGGGCTTTCGCCAAATCTCCCCCAAGCAGTCCTCCTGCCCCCCCTGCACCACCACCTTCCACATCACCATCACCTCTTCCCCATCCCATTCGGCAAAAGCCCGCAGATGCCCCTCATTGCCGTCGTATTCCAAGGTCGGGGGGCCCAGTTGCTGACTTAGGTGGGCCTTAACCCGCCCGTAGAGCTCCTCGAGGGCCTCGCCGGGCGCCCTCTGGAGGGCAAACTCAATGAGCCGCAAGCTGGGTTTGGGGGCATCGTGGGTTTCATCGCAAACGAACCTCCCGGAGATCGCGCAACTGAGCCCCCCCAGGCAGCGCATCCCGTTCCAGGTTAGGGTGTCTTTGTCTGGGCGGGCATCCTCTAAACCCAGCAGCATCCGGGCGGCCCGGTGCGAGGTATACCAGGGCAACAGGATATGGTGCTGCTCCAGGTATAGCCCCTGCTCGAGGCCAGGGGGGCCGTCTGCTGGTGGGTTCCGAGGCTCAGCCATAAGACCTATACCCCCATACTGTAATCCGCCCCCCTGGTCCTCCCCGTGACGGATAACCCTGCATCCGGGCTGGGGCTGACGGTGTAGGTATATCGTGGGCCCGCTCGGAATCTAAAGCCCAGTTTGGTGTACGCTAGAAGGTGCTTAGCGGAAGGCGCACCCTCCCAGGCACCGAAACCAGCCCCCAAAACCCAACCGGAGCCCCTCCGTTCCCAAAACCTTCGCGGCTTCAAGACGCGCGGGTACACTGGAAAAGCCCGGTCAACGCCGTGCCCGGCCCCTGGCGGGGCCTTTGTGGCTGGTTTCCCCTTCGAAAGGAGTCTTGTATGGCCTACAGAGATGAATTTGGTGCGTGCAAAACCCTCTCCACCCAGATGGGCGAGGTTCACTACTACGACATCGGGGAACTCGAGCGCCAGGGCATCGCCCAGGTCTCCAAGCTGCCCTTCAGCATCCGGGTGATGCTGGAGAGCCTGCTGCGCAGCCACGATGAGTACAAAGTCCTGCGCCAGGACGTGATCAAGCTGGCGCAGTGGCAGCCCGACCCTGGCGAGGTAGATGTGCCTCTGATGCTGGCGCGGGTGATCCTTCAGGATTTCACCGGGGTTCCGGCGGTGGTGGATCTGGCCTCGATGCGAGACGCCATCGCCAAAAACGGCGGGGATCCCGAGGCCATCAATCCGGGCGTACCGGTGGATCTGGTCATTGACCACTCGGTTCAGGTGGATTACTTCGGAACCTCTTACGCCTTTGCCCAAAATGTGGAGCTCGAGTACAAGCGCAACGAGGAGCGCTACCGCCTGATCAAGTGGGGCCAGAATGCGCTTAAGGGCTTCCGTGCGGTGCCCCCAGGAACAGGGATCGTCCACCAGGTGAACCTCGAGTACCTGGCCAGCGTGGTGATGACCCAGCGCGGCGAGGATGGCAAACTCTACGCCTTCCCCGACTCGCTGGTGGGCACCGACTCCCACACCACCATGATCAACGGCCTGGGCGTGCTGGGCTGGGGCGTGGGCGGCATCGAGGCCGAGGCGGTGATGCTGGGCCAGCCCTACTACATGCTGGCCCCTAAGGTGGTGGGGTTCAAGCTCTCGGGCGAGCTGCCCGAAGGGGCCACCGCCACCGACCTGGTGCTGCGGGTGACCGAGATGATCCGCAAACACGGCGCGGTAGGCAAGTTTGTGGAGTTCTACGGCCCCGGCGTTTCAAAGCTCCCCATCGCTGACCGGGCCACCATCGCCAACATGTCCCCAGAGTACGGGGCCACCATGGGGTTCTTCCCCATCGATGGGGAAACCCTGGCCTACCTGCGGCTTACCGGGCGCTCCGCCGAGCTTATCGATTTGGTGGAGAAGTATGCCAAGGCCACCGGGCTATGGCGGACCGACGAGGCCGCACCGGTGTACAGCGAGTACCTGGAGCTTGACTTGGGGACGGTGATCCCCTCGCTCTCCGGCCCCAAGCGCCCACAAGACCGCATCAATCTGGGCGAGGTGAAGAAAAGCTTCCTGCTCTCGCTGACCAAAGACCCCAAGGAGCGTGGGTTCGGCCTCGCTCCCAGCCAGCTCGAGGCCAAGGTCACGGTGCAGCGTGGGGGTGAGGAGTTTGAGCTCCGGCACGGCTCGGTGGTCATCGCGGCAATTACCTCCTGCACCAATACCTCCAACCCTTCGGTCATGCTAGGGGCGGGGCTCTTGGCCAAAAAAGCGGTCGAGGCCGGACTGGACACCCAGCCTTGGGTGAAATCCTCTCTGGCTCCCGGCTCCAAGGTGGTGACGGAGTACCTCAACGCGGCCGGGCTCACGCCTTTCCTCGAGGCCCTCAAGTTCCATACCGTGGGCTACGGCTGCACCACCTGCATCGGCAACTCTGGCCCCCTCCCAGAGGAAATTTCCAAGGCGGTGAAGGACGGGGACCTGGTGGTGGCTGCGGTGCTCTCGGGCAACCGTAATTTTGAGGGGCGGGTCAATCCCGATGTGCGGGCCAACTACCTGGCCTCACCGATGCTGGTGGTGGCCTATGCGCTGGCCGGTCGGATGGACATTGACTTCACCACCGAGCCGCTGGGCTACGATCCTAACGGCAAGGCGGTGTACCTGCGCGATATCTGGCCCAGCCAGGAGGAAATTCGCCAAGTGGTCCATCAGACCCTCGACCCGGAGATGTTCCGCCGCGAATACAGCAGCGTGTTCAGCGGGGATGAGCGCTGGAAGGCTCTGCCCGCTCCCACCGGCACCCTGTTCCAGTTCGACCCCAACTCCACCTATATCCAAAACCCGCCCTTCTTCCGCGACCTGCAAAATCAACGAGACCTCGGCGATATCAAGGGGGCCAAGGTCTTGCTCCTGCTGGGCGACTCCATCACCACCGATCACATCTCCCCTGCGGGCAACATCGCCAAGAACAGCCCTGCCGCCCGCTATCTGATGGAGCATGGGGTGCAGCCCGCGGATTTCAATTCCTATGGCTCGAGGCGGGGCAACCACGAGGTCATGATGCGGGGCACCTTCGCCAACATCCGTATCCGCAATCTGATGCTGGGGGGTAAGGAAGGCCCACTGGCTCTCTACAACGGGGAAGAGATGTCGGTCTACGACGCGGCCATGAAATATCAGGCCGAGGGCACCCCCCTGATCGTGATCGGCGGGGCTGAGTACGGCAACGGCTCCAGCCGCGACTGGGCGGCCAAGGGCACCTTCTTGCTCGGGGTCAAAGCCGTGATCGCCCAGAGCTTCGAGCGCATCCACCGCAGCAACCTGGTGGGGATGGGGGTGTTGCCCCTACAGTTCGAGAGCGGACAAAGTGCCACCAGCCTGGGCCTGACCGGGTTTGAACGCTACGACATCCTGGGTCTGGAGAACCTCCATCCCGGGATGGAGGTGACGGTGGTGGCGACTCGAGCCGATGGCAGCCAGCTCTCCTTCAAAACCAAAGCCCGAATCGACACCGCCGTAGAGGTGGATTACTACAAAAATGGGGGAATTTTGCACACGGTGTTGAAGAAGCTGCTCGCCGAGCAGGCCAAGGCCTGAGCCGGTTCTACCTACCGGACCCGACCCGCCCTGGGTCGGGTTTGTGTTGCGGGTTCTCGCCCCAGTTCACCGCAGGCTTTGAGCGTGTTAGACTGTTCTTCGCTTCATCGCTAGAAAAGCGCTTCCATTGACGCTGGGTCGGGTGGAAAGGAAATTCAAGTGCCGGGCAGACGCAAACCCACCATCAATGAAGTCGCCCACCTAGCCAAGGTCGGGATTGGGACCGTGAGCCGGGTGCTGAACAACCACCCCGCGGTGCGCCCAGAAACTCGAGCCCGGGTTCAGGCCGCCATGGAAAGCCTGGGCTACCGGCCCAACCCGCACGCCAGGCGGGTGGCCGGGGGCCGCAGCTATACCGTTTCGGTGATCCTGCCCTTTGTGGCCACCGAGTTCTACACTCGGCTCATCGAAGGCATCGAGCAGGTATTGCAGCAAGAGCGCTATGACCTGGCCTTGTTTCCCCTTTTGTCGCGCAGTCGCCTCGAGCGCTACCTCGAGTCCTCCACCTTTGCCTACCAAACCGATGGGCTGATCATTGCCTCCTACGATCTCACCGAGCTGTTTGGGGGGAACCTCCTCCCCACCGACCGACCGGTAACCTTGGTGGATGCCTACAACGAGCACTACGACTCCTCCTACATGGATAACCCCCTGGGAGGAGCCCTAGCTGCGGAGTACCTTGCACAGTTTCCGGGGGAGATCTTTGCCATCAAGCTCGAGGAGGACATTGACCGAGCCTTTGCCAAAACCACCTTTGGCGGTCGGCTGGCGGGGTTCCAGCATAAGCTGGCCGAGCTGGGGCGTAGCCTACCCCAGACCCACCTCTACACCACCCGTTTCTCGGCGGAAGGGGGCCAGCTGGCCCTGCGGCAGTTCATCGCCCAGAGCCCCCCACCCTATAACATCTTCGCCGGGGCCGACCTGATCGCCCTGGGGGTGCTCGAGGAGGCCGAGCGGCAGGGCCTGAAGATCGGGCACGAGGTGCGGGTGCTGGGCTACGATGGCCAGCCCTGGACCGAGGCCAGGGGCCTATCCACCTTGGCCCAGCCGGTAGAGGCTATGGGAGCCGAGGCTGCGCGGATGCTCCTGAAGCGGATCGGGGGGTATCGCGGGGCCCCGCGAGCCGTGCGCTTTACCCCCACGTTGCTCGAGCGGGCCTCTACCGCTCCACGCGCCCCTATCCCCGCCCATCCGTAAGCCAAGGAGCAAGTTCAGTTCCAGGGGGGTGTTAGGATTAAGCCTGATGCGCTGGATCCACGACCCCAAACTGTTCCCCATCGCCGAGAAGGTCGAGGCTGGGGAGCGGTTGAGCTTCGAGGAGGGGATGACCCTCTTCCACACCCCCGATTACAACACCCTGATGCGCCTGGCCAACCGGGTGCGCGAGCGCAAGCACGGCGATAAAACCTACTTCGTGCACTCCCTGCGGCTCGAGTTCACCAACATCTGCTACGTGGGCTGTACGTTCTGTGCGTTTGCGGCCAAAAAAGGTGAGGCGCGGGCCTGGGACTACAGCGTGGAGGATGTGGTGGCCAAGGTGCGCGAAAAGTGGGAGCCAGGCCTGACCGAGCTGCACATGTCCAGCGGCCACCACCCCAACCGCCCCTGGAGCTACTACCCCGAGATGGTGCGGGCCTTGAACCAAAACTTCCCCGGTATCCAGGTGAAGGCGTTCACCGCCGCCGAGATCGAGCACCTCTCCAAAATCAGCAAGAAACCCACCCTCGAGGTCTTGCGCGAGCTGAAGGAGGCCGGCCTGGTGGCCCTGCCCGGCGGCGGGGCGGAAATCTTCGCCGAGCGGGTGCGCCGCCAGATTGCTAAGAACAAGGTCAAGGCCGAGAAGTGGCTGCAAATCCACCGCGAGGCCCACAGCCTGGGAATCCGCACCAACGCCACCATGCTCTACGGGCACATCGAAACCCTGGAAGAGCGCCTCGACCACATGGATCGGCTGCGCAAGCTGCAAGACGAGACCGGGGGCTTTTACAGCTTCATCCCCCTGGCCTTCCAGCCCGACGCCAACGCCCTGGCCTTCAACCTGGGCAAAACCGAGTTCACCACCGGCCTCGACGACCTGCGCAACCTGGCCGTGGCCCGGCTCTACCTGGACAACTTCGACCACATCAAGGGCTACTGGGTGATGATCTCCTCCGACCTGGTGCAGGTAGCGCTGGACTGGGGCGTCTCTGACATTGACGGCACCATCCTCGAGGAGCACATTGCCCACGCCGCCGGGGCCACCTCGCCCCTGGGCCTCTCCCGCCAGAAGATGGTGCAGCTCATCCAGGCCGCTGGGCGCCTGCCGGTCGAGCGGGATGCCCTGTACAACGAGCTACGCATCTATACCGATAGCCAAAACCACCAGACCCCCATCCCTGCCCATCGCTAGTAGCCCCCCGCCATGAGCTATATTCTGGGTGTCCCCCGCTACGCCAACACCGCGCCGCTGTACCACTTTCTGGAGGAGGGCGAGGGCCTCGTCTTTCGCTACGGCGTGCCCACCGAGCTGAACCGCTGGCTTCTGGAGGGAGAAGTAGACCTGAGCCTGGTTTCTTCCTATTTCTACCTGAAAAACGCCGACCGCCTGCGGCCCCTGCCCGACTTTAGCGTGGCCGACCTGGGCCCGGTGTACTCGGTTAACCTGTTCCACCGCAAGCCCTGGAGCGAGCTCCGGCACATTGCCCTGACCACCGAGAGCGCCACCTCGGTGCGGCTGTTGCACTACCTGCTCGAGCGCGATGGCCTTGAGGTGCGCTACACCCACGAGCAGGGTGGGCTCGAGCTCTTGGAGCGCTACGACGGGGTGCTCCTGATCGGTGACCGGGCCCTCAGCACCTACGTGGGGCTGCTCTCGATCGTTCCGGAGTCGGTGCACCAGATTCCGGTGCAGCCGGGTGGGGTGTTTGTCAGCGACCTCTCGATGCGCTGGTTCACCCACACCCGGCTGCCTTTTGTGTTTGCGGTCTGGGCCACCCGCAGCCATGAACCCCCGCCGGCGGAGGTGGTGCGGCGACTGCGGGTGGCCCGCAGCCTGGGGCTGGGCAACCTGGCCGCTGTGGCCGGCACCGAGGCCCAGCGCCTGAACGTGCCCGAGCGGCTGATGCAACACTATCTGTGGAACTTCCGCTACCACCTCGAGGCTCCCGACCGGCTGGGCCTCGAGGCTTTTGCAAGCGCGGTGGGGCTTCGGTACCCCAATTGCTTCTGGGAAGTTTAGCTTGCGCTAGGGCATCGGGTGGGCTAAGGCCAGCATGCGCACCCGCTCGCGGAGCTCTTCGTTGGGCCCAAGGGTCAGGGCCTCATCGATCATCCCAGCGATGATGGGCATCTCCTCAGGGGTGAATGCGCGGGTGGTGATGGCCGGCGTACCGATACGAATGCCCGAGGTCACCCAGGGCTTCTCTGGGTCGTAGGGAACGGTGCTTTTGGAAACCGTGATGTTGACCTTGTCGAGGGCTGCACTGGCCTTGTTGCCCTTGATGCCCTTGTTCTGCAGGTCAATCACGAAAAGGTGGTTATCGGTTCCACCGGAGACCACCCGGTACCCACGTTCAACAAAGGCCTGGCTCATGGCCTTGGCGTTTTCGATGATCCGCTCGCAGTATCCCCGGAACCCCGGCTGTAAGGCCTCCCAAAACGCCACCGCCTTCCCCGCGATCACGTGCTCCAAGGGCCCGCCTTGGGTACCGGGGAAAATCATCTTGTCAATTTTGGCTCCCAGCTCGAGGTCATTGGAAAGGATCAGCCCCGAGCGGGGCCCCCGCAGGGTTTTGTGGGTGGTAGAGGTAACCACATGGGCATAGGGCATGGGGTCAGGGTGCAGCTTGGTGGCCACCAGTCCGGCGATGTGGGCAATGTCCGCCATCAGGTAAGCCCCCACCTCATCGGCGATCTCGCGAAACTTTGCGAAATCAATCTGCCGGCTATAGGCCGAGGCTCCGGCGATGATGAGCTTGGGCTTATGTTCCAAGGCCAGCTTGCGCACCACGTCGTAGTCGAGGTATTCAGTCTGGCGGTCTACCGGGTAGCCCACCACGTGGTAGTTAAGCCCGGAAAAGTTGACGGGCGAGCCGTGGGTCAGGTGCCCGCCCTGATCCAGGGCCATCCCCAGCACGGTGTCCCCCTTTTCCAAAAGGGCGAAATAGACTGCCAGGTTGGCCGAGGAGCCGGAGTGCGGCTGCACATTGGCCCAGGCCGCCCCGAAAAGCTGCTTGGCCCGGTCAATGGCCAGTTGCTCAACCTGGTCAATCACCTCACAGCCCCCGTAGTAGCGCTTGCCGGGGTAACCCTCCGCGTATTTGTTGGTCAACACGCTCCCCACAGCCTCTCGCACCGCCTTAGAAACAAAGTTTTCCGAGGCGATGAGCTCGAGGCCTTCGCGCTGGCGGGCTTCCTCTTTAGCGATAAGGCTAAACAGCAGCTCATCCCGAGCCGAGGTTTCAGGCGGGGTAATCACGCCTCCAAGTATACCGCTCGAGGCTCCTCCGCGACTGAGGCCTGCTGTGGGGTGGATTACGCCTCTGGGTTGGTTTGCGCTACACTGGGCTTATGCGGAGCTTTCTATCGGTGATTGGGGCATTGCTGTTGGTGGTTGCCATCATTTTGTTGGTCTACCTCTCAATAGACTATGTGCGGCTCTCAGCGGCGGCTTCCACCCTTAACCGGAGCTATCCAAACCCCATTGGCTATGTGGCGCTCACCATGATCGTCTCCTTGCTTTCGGGCCTCTTTTTCGGGCTGGGGCTGCGCTCGGGCCGACGGAACGATTCCGAGGGTGAGACCAACCCGCGCGCTTAACCGGTTGAACCGCCCGGTCACCAGGACGTAAAGTCCCAGGTGTGGGGTATCTCTATGTCCTGGTTGCCGCAACCCTGTGGGGCCTTTTGGGCTCGGTATCCAAGCTGGTCTTCGCCCAGGGGGTTTCGCCCTTAGAAGCCGCTTTCTGGCGAGCGGTGATGGGGACAGCGATCTTCGGAGTCCACGCCCTTGTCGCCCGTCAAACCCGTGTGGATCGCAAGGATTTGCCCGCGCTGGTTGGATTCGGTTTGGTGGGAATCGCCCTGTTTTACGGCAGCTATCAAAGCGCTATCGCAGCTGGGGGAGCGGCCCTAGCGGCGGTGCTCCTCTACACTGCACCGGCGATGGTAGCGGTGATGTCCTGGCTACTGCTCAAGGAATCCATGGATTTCACCAAGCTACTGGCCTTGCTCCTCACGCTGACCGGGGTCGCGGCGATCAGCCTGCAGGGAGGAGCGGTTCAAGTTACAGGAGCGGCGGTGTTTTGGGGACTGGTCGCGGCCTTTACCTACGCCACCTATTACATCTTCGGCAAGCTCTATCTGGGTCGCTATGCTGCACCCACGCTATTGCTCTACGCCCTGCCGGTAGGAGCCTTGGCCCTGGCCCCCCTGGTGCACTTTGCGCCCAAAAACCCCACAGCCTGGGCCGCAATGATTTTTCTGGCCCTGGCCTCAACCTATGCGGCGAATCTGTTCTATTATGCCGGTCTGAAGCGCCTCGAGGCCACCCGCGCCTCGGTTGTGGCCACCCTCGAGCCGGTGGTCGCGGCCCTAGTGGCCTGGGTGTGGTGGGGCGAGCGGTTCAGCCCTCTGGGTTATCTGGGCGCCCTGCTGGTCTTGTCGGGTGTGCTGCTGATGGTGTTCAAGCCCTCGAGCGCAACCCAAGCCCTCGAGGCCCCCCAGTGAAGCCCCCATTGCGCTCTTCACCGGCGGGACCACTCCTCTCGGCGGCCACGGTCCTGTCCAGGGCAAGGCTTTACAGGCGAAGAACACTCTAGCGCGGCGCCCCTTTGCTCGGCAGACCCCGCACAAACACCCCCAGCCCTTCCTCTAGCAGGGCTTCTACGCTATAGCCCGGCATGTGCTGGACGGTCATATAGGTGCCGTGAACGATGGAGACATAAATCACCGCCAGGGCTTGGCCGTGGCCGGGAACCTCCGCCTCGAGCACCCGGGCGAGCTGCTCAATTCCGCGCCGCATGGCCCCCAAGGCCAGTCCCGCGGCCCCCTGATCCCCGCCACGCCGTCCCGACTGGGCGGTCATCAGCGCGGTGAGCGGCTCAACCTGGTAGCGGTAGGCCAGGGCCACGGCCATGAGCCGGTCATAGAGCGGGCCTTTCTGGGCCAGCAGCCGCTCGGTCTCTTGGGCGGCCTCCTCGAGCAAGGCCTCGAGCAGGGCCCTCTTGGAGGGAAAGTGATGGTATACCGCGGCTTTGGTGAGGCCCAGACCCTTGGCCAGCCCCTCGAGGCTGGTTGCAGCATAACCTCGCTCCGTGAAGGCTTTTCGAGCCCTAGCCAGGAGCGCTTGGCGGGTGTCCACAAGTAGATACTAGGCTACGCCCCTAGCGCTCAGGCGGATGTGTCGCCCGCAACAGTGCAGGGGTCCCCTCCCGGGCTATAGCCCATCCTCCTGAAACCTCACCGTTTTGAGGTACAAAGACTCCGGCACGTGCAGGCTCCAGGGATGATCGGAGGGGTTGTAGGTGATGGCGTGAACCCGCAAGCGGCGGCCTTCATCTGCAGCGGCCCGGCGGGCCACCTCGAGCAGTTCATCGGTCCCGATGTAGTAGGAGCAGCTCGAGAGCCACAGCCAGCCCTCTCGAGCCAAAAGCCGCAAGGCCAAGCGCAGCAGCTCTACCAAGTGCCGCTTCATCCGGGGCAGCTCACTGGGGTGCTTAACTAAGGTGGGGGGATCCAGCAGCACGTGGGAAAAGGGCAAAACCTTGTCCACCAAGCTCTCCAGCACCGCCAGGGCCTCTCCTTGACGGATATCCACCCGCAACCCGTGCCTGGCCGCAGCCCGGTCCAGCACCGCCAGCGCTTCCAAGTCTTTATCCACCGCGAGGGCGTAGGCCCCTTTGCGGGCCGCCCGCAGGGCGAAGGTGCCCACATAGCTGTACACGTCCAGCACGCGGTCTCCCGGGGCCACGCTCTCCTCTAAAAGGCGCCGGTTTTCCCGCTGGTCTAGGTAAAATCCGGTTTTCTGGGCCAGGGCCAGCGGGATGGAAAAGGCCAGCCCATCCTCCAGCACCTCGAGCACCGCCGGAACCTGGCCGTAGATCTCCCCCACCCGCTCGGGCAAACCTTCTTGCCGGCGCGTATCGGTATCGGAGCGCTCGTAGATGCCGGTGGGCTGGGCGACCTCGAGGAGAGCCGGCAGCCACACCTCGCGTAAGGCCTCCATGGCCCGATTCCTCACCTGCAGCACCAGCACCGGACCAAAGCGGTCCACCACCAACCCAGGAACCCCATCGGCCTCAGCGTGCACCAAGCGGTAGAACCCCCCCAGGTGGCGGCGCTTTTCCTGGGCTCGAGCAAAGCGATGTCGGAAGAACTCCCTATCCAAGTTCCCGTCGTCAAAGCGGTAAACCCGCAGCGCAACCCGGCTCTGGGGATCGTAGTAGCCTACCCCCAGCCGATGGTGCTCCGCCGAGAGAACTTGAACCACCCCAGCCGCCTCCGGAACGGACTGAAGCTCATCGGCAAAGAGTCCTGGATAGAAGTTGCGTACTTTTTTGTCCTTGCCCGGTTTGGCGATGGCCCGTTGCATTCCCCTAGCATAGAGCCCCTTTCGCGGCCCCCGGCGGTGTACCCTGGGGCCATGCGCGGATTCCTTCTGCGGTTACTGCTCAACACCTTGGCCCTGTGGCTGGTAGCCCAGCTCTACGGTGGGGTCTACTTCGCCCCGGGCAGCGGACTGGGCGACTACCTGCTGGCGGGGCTCATCTTCGGCATTGCCAACGCCATCGTCCGACCAATACTGCTGTTGTTGACGCTCCCCATCAACCTGCTCAGCCTGGGGCTTTTCACCCTGGTGATCAATGCGGTGATCCTAATCCTGGTGTCCTTCTTTACCTCGCTCGAGGTGCGCGGATTTGGCGGGGCGTTTATCGGGGCCATTGTGCTCTCCATCATCGGCTTCGTGCTCAACCTGCTCTTCGAGCCCCGCCGGCGCTAGGGCTTCAGCGGGTTCGGGTCACCTTAGCCAGGTGGCGGGGGGCATCTGGATTAAAGCCCCGAGCCAGCGAGAGCTGGGCCGCGAAGGGATAAAAAGCCTGCACCAGCAGCACCGAGTCCAGCACCGGGTGAAGCCGGGTGGGCAGCGGGAGCGGGGTGTGGGCGAGCTCGAGGGCCCCGGCTTCAGAGGAGGCCACCAACAGGTGCCCCCCCTTGGTGCGCAGGTTCTCCAGCAGGCTCAGCATGCCTGGAAGCGGGCGATCGCGCGGGGCCAGCACCAACAGCGGGAACCCTTCGTCCACCAACGCCACCGGGCCATGCAGGAGCTCGGCTCCAGACATGGCCTCGGCGTGCAGGGCGGAGGTTTCCTTGAGTTTTAGGGCCAGCTCCTGCGCGGTCGCAAAGGCATATCCACGCCCCACCACCAGCGCGCTATCGGCCCCGACCAGGGCCTCGAGCCCCGCGCCCCAGTTGGTCTCCGTAGCCTTGTACAGCGACTCCGGCAAAAGGGCCAGGGCCTCCTTCAACCCCCGGTCATCGGCCCAGTAGGCCACCAACTGAGCCAGCGCGGCCAGGGTAGCCAGGTAGCTCTTGGTCGCGGCCACAGCCTCTTCAACCCCCGCCCACAGGGGAAACACCACCTCGGCAACCTGCGCCAGCGGTGAGGCTTCTTTGTTAACGAAGGCCACTGTGAGGCCCCCATCCCGCCGGGCCTGGCGGGTTACCTCGAGCAGATCCGGGCTCTCCCCCGATTGCGAGACCGCCATCACCAAAGCCTTTGGCAGCGAAAGGTGGGCCCCATAGACGGTGGTGACGGAGGGGATGGCGCTGCTACAGACCCGCCCCAACAGGCTCTCGATCAGGTATTTGCCATAGAGGGCGGCATGGTCGGAGCTACCCCGGGCCACCGTGAGGGCAAAGGGGGGCGGGTTCCTGCGCAAAAAGGCGGCCAGGGAGGCGGCTTCCCCGGCATTTTCGCGCAGGAGCCGCTCCACCACCGCAGGGGCCTGGAGAGCCTCCTGGTGCATCTTGGTCTCTTCAGGGCGGGTCATTGGGCCTCCGGACGGCGGGCTTCCAGCACCGGCTGGCCCGCGATATATACCTGTTCCACCTCGAGCTGTGGGTCCAGCACCACCAGGTCTGCCGGGGCCCCGACCTCGAGGGCTCCGGAGGACTGGCCCAGGTAGGCATGGGGCCGCGCCGAGGTCAGGGCCACCGCTTCTGTTAAGCCCAGCCCCCACCCCACCAGGTTGCGTACAGCCTGATCCAGGGTCAAAGCACTCCCGGCCAGCCCCCCATCGGCCAGAAACACACCGTTGCCCCTGCGAAACACCGCATTGCGGCCCAGTTGGTACTCCCCTTCCGGCATTCCGGCCGCAGCCACCGCGTCGGTGACGGCGTACAGGTGGGGAATGGTCTTCCACAAGGCCCGCACTGCCGCCGGATGAACGTGCAGGCCATCGCCGATCACCTCTCCCCACTCTCCCCGCTCCAGGCCCAGCCCCACCACCCCCGGCTCACGGTGGTGCAGCCCGGTCATGGCGTTGAAGAAATGGGTAAATCCCCGGGCTCCGGCCTCCAGGCCGGCCTTGGCCTGCTCGTAGCTAGCGGCGGTGTGCCCGAGCTGAACGATCACGTTCTGCTCAACCAGGTAGCGAATCAGCTCCACCGCCCCAGGCAGCTCCGGGGCCAGCGTGACCACCTTGATGGGGGCGAGCTGCAGCCAGCGGCGCATCAGCTCCAGGTTCGGGTTGAGGGTGTAGGGGGGCTGGGCCCCCAGCCGGCCTGGGTTGATGAAGGGACCTTCCAGATGAACCCCCAGCAGACGGGCCTCACCTGGGCCGGGGCGTTCAATTACCGCCTTGATCCCCCTGAGGGCGGCCTCGAGGTCTTCGATCGGTGCGGTTACGGTGGTGGCCAAAAGCGCGGTGGTGCCGTGACGGGCGTGAAAGCGAGCGGCTTGGCGCACCGCCGCCTCCCCTTCCATAAAATCCGCCCCACCCCCGCCGTGCACGTGCAGGTCTACAAAACCGGGGAGAAGATACCGCGCAGGCGCTTTGGGCAAGGGTTCCAGGCGGCGTACTTGGTCATCAAAGCCAAGTAACCCTGTGTAGCTGCGATCGGAGGAAACGAGGGTGCCGGTGAGTTCGTTCATAAAGCAGTCCTAAAGATCTCCCTTGTCTTTAGCCTAAATGGGTACGGGCCAACTGGGCCTCGAGGCCACACTCCGCCCAGGCCGCTGCCCCGATCAGCCCCGCCTCAGCGCCCAGCGCCGCCCGCACTACCGCCAAGCCCGGCCCGGTAAAGCCGCGCAAGCGCTCCAGGTAGGCTGGGGCCAACCCCAACCCCCCACCCACAATTACCCGCTCCAGGTTCAGCACCCGCTCGAGGTCCAGCAGCTTGGCCGCGAGCAACCGGGCGCTGCGGTCGAGGGCCGCAGCCGCCCCCGGATCGGTCTCGGAGCGGGCGACCACCTCCGCCGCCCCCGCCAGCCCGTGCTCCACCGCCCAGCGATCCAGCGCGGCGCCCGAGGCGGCATGCTCGAGAAACCCTCCATCCTCGAGGCGAGTAAACCCCAGCTCCGAGCCCTGATGCAGCCGCCCCTCCAGCACCAGCCCGCTGCCAATTCCGGTGGAGACGGTGACAAAGAGAAAACTGGCCACCCCCCGCCCCGCCCCAAAACAGGCCTCTCCCCAGGCTGCGGCATCAGCGTCATTGAGGACAAAGGTAGGGAGAGCGGTTGCCGCGCAAAGCCTTCCCGCCAAGTCCACTTCGGTCCAGGGCAGGGTTTCCGGGTTGGGTGCGGTCACTTTACCGGCGCGCACGGTCCCGGTCGCGGCCACCCCTAAGGCCTTGCTCCCCCCCAAGAGGGGCTCGAGCAGCTCCAGTACCACCCGAATCAGGGCTTCAGGGCTGCGGTCGGAGGGGGTAGGGATTCGCGCGGCCTCCAGTACCCGCCCCTCCTGCACCCGGGCCGCGGCCAACTTGGTCCCACCGATATCGAGCGCGGTGATCACGGCTCATCCCCTTCAGGAATCAACTTTAGCGGAAACACCCCCGTAAAGAGACGGGGCCAGGCCAGGTGGGCGGGGCGACGCTCGAGCCGAACCCCCGGCAGGTGAGGAGCAAACTGCTCCCGCCAGAGGGTTTCCACCAGAGGGGCCAGCCGGGCCTCGAGGTGCTGCTCGGCGATCTCCCTAAGCGGGCCGAGGTCGTAGGGGTTGGGGGGGGCACCGCTCTCTTGGGTCAGAACTCTGGCCACCTCAGCCCGCACCCGGCCTTGGTAGAGCCAGTCGTCCACCAGCCGGGAGAGGTTGGCCTCGGCCAGCGCCAAGGGGGACGGGCTTTCCAGGGCACAAACCCCCGAGGCGATGGCGCTGCCAAGGGTGTTTCCCGCCGTATTCCAGGCCGCGTATCCAACCAACCGAACGGGGTTCAGGGCCCTAAGCAACAGGCGGGTGAACCGCTCCTCGGCCCCATTGGCATAGGCCACATCGGCCACCGCAATGCGGCGATCGGCCCCCTGGTCTTCCCGCAGGCGATCCAGAAATTCCGGCAGGTGGCGGGCTGCAGTATCTACTTGCTCGAGGTCCGGGCGGGCTTCGCCTTGGGCCACCGCCGGAGCATTGACCGCCAGCACAAAATCGGCCTCCTCCGGGGTTTCTGCCCGCGCACACCCCGCAGCCCGCAGATGGGCCTTGACCAGCTCGCCCAAGGGGCGGTCTTCGTAGCGCATGGGGGCGGCCTCGGCCAGGGCCGAAGGGTAGCGCACCCACACCCTGGGGGTGCGCCCCCAGGTGTTCACCAGAGCCCGGGCCAACAAGGTCACCGCCCCCTCATCTGCTCCAGGGTACATATCGGCCCGCTCCCACAGGCCCAGCTCATCCAAACGGGCCTCGAGCCGCCTGCGGTCGCGGGCAGCCAGGCCGTAGGGGGCGGTGTCGTCAAGGGTCAGGCAGAGGTGCTCGAGCACCCCCTCCTGCAACAGGCCGATGGCCGCTTGGTGAAGGGCGTGGTTGCGCTCGCGGGTCGTCAGCCAGTCCTCTAAAATCTCTGCCGGCACCGCCGCCCGGGCCCGCTCGAGCTCGCCCAGATCGCCCCCGCGCTCAACCCGATCGGTCCACTCCGAAACCCGGCGCAGCGCCGCGCCCCACTGGCCGTAGTACGGCTTTTCTTCCACCGGATCATCCCCATGGGCCACCCGCACGATCACCCCATAGGCCAGAATGCGCAGCTTGGGATGCGCCTGCCGAATCCGACGCAAGGCCTCGAGCCGCCCTAGTGCCTCCTCCAGGCCCTCGCTGACCCGCCGCGCCGGGATCATCCCGCCCAGGGTGAGGGTCTCGAGGTTCACCAGGGCCAGATCCGCCTCCGGGGCCTCCTGCCACAGCCACTCGGCCATGGCCTTGGTATCCCCCGGTTCATTGAGGCGATTGAGCATCCCCAGCGGGGGCGAGCGCAGCTCCACCCCGGCCACTCGGGCCAGTTGGTGGGGCAGCTCGAGGGTCGGGGGCCGGGTGTCGCAAGGCAGAAGCAGCGCACGCATGGCTAGCCCTTCACCGCCCCCTCGAGACCCCGCATGAAGAAGCGCTGGGCCAACAAGAACACCAGTAGGATCGGCAGCATCATCACCATTGCCCCCGCCGCCACATTGAAGGGATCATAGTTAAACTGCCCTTTGAGCGTGAGCACTGCCACCGAGAGCGGATAGAGGTCCTGGTTGGTGATCAGGGCTAGCGAGGGCCAGAAGTAGGTATTCCAGATCCCCACCAGGGTAAAGATGCCCAAGGCCGTAAGTGAGGGCAGCGAGAACGCCAATGCTGCCACAACCCACAGCTTCTTCAGCATATCCACTCCTCCTAAAAAACCTGCTAACGGGGGCTAGCCCGATGTAGCCATATTCATCAGTAATTCCTGTCGGCCACAGCCGCGGCGGTCCTCGAGATGAACTCCTGGGCCTCCTTGCGGCGCAGCGCCACCAGGGTATAGAGCAGGTCCAGCACCAATAGCTGGCCCATCTTGGCCGAAACCGAGCCGCCGGTCAGCGGGCTCTCGGTCACCGAGGTCACTAGGGTCACCTCCGCAACCCGCGCAATGGGGCTTTTGAGCCGCTGGGTAAGGGCCAGGGTCTTGGCCCCTGCGCGCCGGGCGACCTCGAGGGCCTTTACGGTATCGATGGTGGTCCCCGAACGGGTGATGGCGATGGCTAAGCCCTCCCTGTCTAGGGTCGCCGCCGACATCGCCGCCAAGTGGGGGTCGGCGTAGCTTTGCACCGCGTAGCCCAGCCGCAAAAACTTATAGGCGAAGTCCTGAGCGGTCACGCCAGAGGCTCCCACCCCGTAGAGGTCAATGCGGCGGGCCGTCAGGAAAAACTCCACCGCCTGCGCTACCGCCTTCAGGTCGAGCAAGCGGCGGGTGTCCTCCAGGGCTTGCCGGGCGTGATGGGTAACGTACTCGAGCGCCTCCTCGGGGGTATGCGGATCGTCCTGGGGGGAGAGCCCAACCGGGCTTGCGGCCAGGTCCGAGGCCAGGGCCAGCTTGAAATCCTGGAATCCACTGAACCCCAGATCACGGCAGAAACGGATCACGCTGGCCTCTGAAGCCCCTGAGGCCTCGGCCACCTCCACCACGGTCTGATAGAGCAGCTTCTGCGGGTCTTGCTGCACATACTCAGCAATCTTGCGCAGGGCCGGGGTCATCCCGCTGCCCAAGCTGCGCAAGGAGACTAAAGCCCCGCTCGGCGAGCCCCTCATCCCTTCACTGCTCCGGCGACCAGCGCCCTTGCCAAATACCGATAGCCGAACATTCCCAGAACCAGGGGCGGTAAGGCCGATACCGTCATCGCCGCCGCGATCTCGCCCCAGCGTACCCCCCAGGAGGTGATGAACAGAGCCGAGCCCACCGTCACCGGGATGGCGTTCTTGGTGGTGAGGATCAGGCCGAACAGGTACTCGTTCCAGGAGTAGATGAAGCTGAGGATCGAAACCGCAACCAGCACCGGTATCGCCAGTGGCACGATAATGTGGCGGAACACCCCGAGCGTGCCTGCCCCGTCCACTCTCGCGGCCTCCTCGATCTCGGGCGGGAAGTCTTGGATGAAGCCGACCAACAAGATCAAGGCCAGCGGCACGTTGATCACGGCGGCGATGATTGCCAGCCCAGTACGCGTGTCGAGCAACCCGACCGTCTGGAACATTAAGTAAAATGGAATGGCGAATATGATGAGCGGCACAGCGCGAAGGTTGGTTATAAGCGGCAGCAAATTTCCGCGCCCCAGGCCGAACCGCACTATCGCGTAGGCGGCGGGGAGCGTGACCGCGACGGCAATCAGGGTGCCGCCGAGCGAGATGCTGATGCTGTTGAGGAGATAGCGGGGGAAGTCCAGGCTCCTGTCGGTGAAGATCTTCAGGTAGTGCTCGAGGGTCGGCGCGAACAGCCACACCTTGGCGGTGATCTGCGGGGTAGTCTTGAGCGAGGTGGCAGCAGTGAACAGCAGCGGGAAGTTAAACACCACCACCACAAGGACGAAGAATGTCCAGCGCAGCGCTTCCAACGGGGCGAAAGTCTTACGCACGGCCCCACTCCCGGAGTGCGACCCGCATCGAGATGAATAACGGTACCAGCGCCAACAGCAGCAGGAACAGCGAGGCCGCGATTGCCGTACCCAGTTCGTCGTTGCGGAAGAACTGGAGGTAGATGTAGATGCTGATGCTCGTGGTGGAAGTCCCCGGCCCGCCGCCGGTCAGCACCATAATGTGGTCAAAGACCCGGAACGAGTCAATGAAGCGGATGAGGGCGGTGATGGCGAGCGCTGGAACCAGCAGCGGCAGTGTCACGAACCGCAACTGTTGCCAACTGTTGGCCCCATCCACCTTGGCCGCCTCGTGCAGCTCGCCGGGGATGGCTTGCAGGGCAGTGTAGAGGATGAGTAGCGCGAAGGGGGTCCACTGCAACACCTCGATAGCGACCAAGGTCGGGACCACCAGCGGAGGGGTGAGGAAGTTGACGAAGAGGCCCAATCGTTGAGCCAAATCCGGCACAACTCCAATAAAGTCGTTGAGGATGAGGCGATACATCGTACCCAGCAGGGCCGGGGCCACCATCATCGGCAAGAGCAGCAGGGCCAGGAGCGGGCGGTGGCGCTCCAAGATCGGCTGGAACGCCAGTGCCATTAGGAGGCCCAGCAGTACCTCGAAAAAAGTTGCCGCCAGCGCGAACCGCAGGCTGAAGCCCAACCCCCCCCAGAACACGGGGTCGCGCAAGGCACTGGCGAAGTTGCCAAAGCCGGTCAGATCGGGGCTACGCAGGTTACGGAAGCTCAGGTCGGTGAGGCTATAGAAAAGGTTGGCGAGGAGCGGGAACCCCAGCGTGAGCAACAGGAACAGCAGCAGCGGGGCAACCAGCAGCCACACGGCGGGCTCGAGGCGCTTCCACCTGGGCCGCACTTGGGGGATTCTCTGCTCAGAGAGGCGCACTGTTACCGCCCTCCCTAACGCGCTTTGGAGATGCCTGCTTAAGCACGTCTAGGCTCCCCTCCTCCGCACAGGGGGAGAAGAGCCTGTCCGAGGTGGGCCGATGAGGGGTCATTCCAAAACGCTCACTTCTGCGTGGACAGCCGGGTCATCGCCTCGGTGGCGGCTTTGAGTGCGTCATCCACACTCTTGGTTCCCGCCCATACCGCCGAGAACTCCTGCGCCAGTGCCGTGTACACCGGAACCGCGTAGGCTGCCGTACCGCCGTTCACTACGAAACCGTACTTGTTGATGTGGTCGGCCACCAGCGGGAACTCCGGGCGTTTGCTTGCGAGCCCGCGCAGCACGCTCCCCACCGGGGGCAGCCCACCCGCCTCGGCGTAGACCTTCATCGCCGTCTCGCTACCCAGCCAGGCCATGAACTTGCCCGCCGCGGCCTTCTTCTCCGAGGCGTTGTTCATCCCGATGCCCAGGCTGTGGACGTGAGTCTTGTGACCCTGTGGCCCGGCGGGCATCGGGGCCAAGGCCACCTTGTCGTAAACCTGCGGCGACTTCTCCTTGTCGGACAGCTCGTTGAACGCCGCCGACCACTGGAGGATCGTCGCCACCTGCCCGCCCCGGAACGCCTCGTTGGCCTCGGCGTACTCGTAGTTGGTGCTCCCCGGCGGGGTAGCCCGGTTCTTGAACAACGTTGTGTAGATCGCAAGGCCCTTGCGCGCGGCGTCCGAGTCAATACTGGGCTTGCCGTCCTTGTCGAAGAGATTGCCGCCGTAGGAGACCAGGGTGCTCTGCCAGATCATAACGTTGAATAGCAGGTTCTTGGCCTGGAGCGCGGTACCGTAGACGGTAGGCGAGTCGGGGTTGAGCGACTTGGTGAAAAACAGGGCCGTCGCCATGTAGTCGTCCCAGGTCCACTGGTCGGCGGGCTTGGGGCTTAGGGCCTTGCCCAGCACGCGCTGGCTGATCTGGCGGTAGCGGGTCTGCCAGGCGGTGTCTTTAAGTAGCCGATCCACGAGGTCTTTGCGGTAGTAGGTGAAGTGGTTGGAAACGTCGGTAGGCACCCCGTACTGCTTACCCTGGAAGTTGAGCGAGCTGACCGCCGAGGGGATGAAGGCACCGAGGTTCTGTTTATTCAGATAGCTGTCAAGCGGGGCCAGGTAGGGCGCATAGCGGCCCAGGGTGTAGGTGGTGACGAGGGCCATGTCGAACTCTTTGGACCCTGCCGCCAGGTCGGTGAGTTCTTTGTCGAAGTAGCCCTCGCGCGAGAACAGTATCTGCTTCACCGACACTCCATCGGTTTTGCCCTGGCCCGAGTTGTAGGCGTCGAGGACCTTCTGCATGGCCTCGCTCTCGGGGCCGGGCCAGAACAGCAACGTGACCTCGGTGCTCTGGGCCGAAGCCAGCCCCAAGGCAGCCACCAAACCGAACAACCACTTGTACTTCTTCATAGTTTGCCTCCCTTGAACTCTGTTGCCTGAGGACGCAAGACCCTCACGAACCCCTCGGTGATGACTTCGACACGGGTCAAGGCGGTTCCTACGGTGACGGCGAAGGCCCCAGCCTCGAGCGCGGCCCGGGCCTCCTCCGGTCTGGAGATCCGCCCTTCAGCGATGACCCGCACCCCCCGCTGGGCCAGCCTTCGCACCATCTCCAGGTCTGGGCCTGGGAGCTGGGGGGAGTACTCAGTATAACCAGACAGGGTGGAGCCCACGAAATCCGCCCCTAAGCGGTGCGCCTCCAAGCCCTCCTCTACCGTGGAGCAATCGGCCATGGCCAAGCAGCCCTGCGCGTGAATCGCCTCGATCAGGGCCAGCACCGATACCGGACGGGGGCGACGGGTGGCGTCGAAAGCGATGATCTGGGCTCCTCGAGCCGCCAAGCCCTCCACGTCGGTGAGTTCCGGCGTGATGTACACCGGCGAATCCGGCACCTCGCGCTTGACCAGGCCGATGATGGGCAGGTGCGTTACCGCACGGACGGCCTCCACATCCGCCAGACCCTCGATGCGCAGGGCTACCGCCCCACCGGCGAGGGTGGCCAGAGCCAGAGCGGCAACCAAATGGGGCTGGTCTAAAGGCCCGCCCCGCACCGGCTGGCAGGAGGCGATAAGGCCCTGCCGCAGGCGTTCTGCAATCTCGGTATGGGATTCAGTCACGGGGGCTCCTTGAAGTTTTACTCTATCTAGAAAGTTATGATTTGAAGTAGTATTTTGTCAAGTATCCCTGGAGGCACCATGACCAATCCTCGACAACTCGCTGCCCGCATGATGATGGTGGATATCCCTAGCCCGGTCCTGGACCCGGAAACTCGAGCCCATCTGGAGCGCTACCGCTTTGGGGGGGTCTGCCTGTTCCGGCGCAACATTCAGCGCCCGGCTCAGGTACGGCAATTGACCGGGGAGCTGCGCAGCGTGCTGGGCCCCGAGGTGCTCATCGCCATCGATCAGGAAGGGGGCGCGGTGCAGCGGGTGCTCGAGCTGGCCCTGGCCCCCTCGGCCATGGCCCTAGGCGCCGTAGGCGACCCCAAACTGGCAGAACAGGTGGGCGCTGCGGTGGGCCGGGGGTTGATCTCCCTGGGCATTAACTGGAACTTTGCCCCCTCGCTGGATGTCAACACCAATCCAAGCAACCCGGTGATCGGGGATCGCAGCTTCGGCTCCGACCCCAAGAAGGTGGCGCGGCTGGGGCTGGCCTGGGCCAGAGGTTTGGAGGGGGCGGGGGTGATGGCCTCGGTGAAGCACTTCCCTGGGCATGGGGATACCGCGCTGGATAGCCACCTCGAGCTTCCAACGGTCAACAAACCGCTAGACGAGCTCGAGCGCACCGAGCTGTACCCATTTCGCCAAGCCGCAGCCGTCCCCGTGGCCTCGGTGATGAGTGCCCACATCGTCTTCCCCGCTTTGGATCCCGAGCACCCGGCCACCCTCTCTCGAGCGATCCTGACCGGGTGGTTGCGCCAAAAGATGGGCTATGGCGGGGTCGTCATCACCGATGCCCTAGACATGCAAGCCATCACCAAGCGGTACCCGATGGGCCAGGCCGCAGCCCAGAGCCTCAAAGCCGGGGCCGATATGATCCTGTCGCTGGGTAAGCCCGAGGTGCACCGGGTGCAGCTCGAGGCCATTGCGGAAGCCCTGGAACAAGGGGCCATCCCTACCGACCAAGCTGCAGCCAGCCTCCAGCGCCTCTCCCAGGCCGCCCAGCGCTTTCCCAGCCAACCCCGCCCCTACCCCAAAGCCCAGCTCGCCGCTGACCGGCGCCTGATGGACCAGGTGGCCCTGCGGAGCATCACCGCCTACCGCCAACCGCCACGCCCCCAGGCCGATCAAAAGGTCTTGATCGTCTCAGCAGGAAGCGCTTTTTCAGCGGGCCCCTATGGCGAAACCCTGGCTGTTTCCGAGTTTGCCAAACGCCTCAAAAAGCGCTTCCCCAAGGTCCATCTGTTTGTATATGACCCCAAAAACGCCACGGAGTACCTCGAGCCCCTAGAAGAAGCGGCTCAAAAAGCGGACTTCTTGCTGGTGGCCTCTGTAGGACGAGAACCGCTGAGCCCCGCCGAGGCCAGGCTGCTGCGCCAGGCCTTTAGGCTGGGCAAACCCGCGGTTCACCTGGCGTTGTGGAACCCCTACCACCTCCTGGCTCTGAAGCAGCCGGCTTTCATAAGCTATGGGTTTCGCGCGCCCACGCTCGAGGCCCTGGTTCGGGTACTGGCCGGAACCGAGGCCCAGGGAAAGCTGCCGTTCAAAACCCGCGGATCGGCCTCGCCGGCACAGCCTGAACGGGCCAAATCCTGACACAGAAGGACCCTCAGTAGTAGATAGGGGGACGGCTGCTCAACCATTCCTCCGGCAGAAGGCTGTACATGTACACGTCCCAGGGCTCTCCCCGAATCCAACGGTAACGGCGCAACAACCCCTCCCGCTTGAAGCCAAGCTTTTCCAGGGCCCGTTGGGAACGGGTATTGTTCACATGGGTCAGCGACTGGATGCGCTTGAGCTCCGGGGGGCCAAACATGAAATCAAACAACACCACCTTGGCCTCGGTGTTGAGCCCCTGCCCCCAGTAGGGCCGCCCAATCCAGGTCTCGGTCTCGCCCAGGCGGTTCTCCCAGTCCACGGTCATGCCGGTTACCCCAGCCGCACTCCCCCCCACCTCAATTACGAACATGGCTTCCTTGGTGGCCAGGTCCTCGAGGTAGGCGGCGGTCTCCTCCACGGTGGTATGCGGCCCCCAGTACATGAATTCGGCAATTTCCGGGTCGGAAGCGTAGGGGAACAGCTCTGCGGCATCCTCGGGCCGAGGAGGGCGCAAGAGCACATGAGGGCCGCGCAGTTCCATAGGTTAGGCCCAGTCTATCCCCCCCAAGGACTTTGGGAAATGCGCCCTAAGCTCAACCTAGCCCCCTACCGCGCCCTTCACCGGCGGGACCGCCCGCGCTTGGGTTTCGAGTTTCCCGGCAGCCACAGTTCTGTGCAGGACAAGGGTTTCTTGAAGAAGAGCGCTCTAAACCAACATGACCCCCGGATGGGGGTCATGTTGTAGCCCAATCGGTGTTTAGGGACGGGCCAGGGTGATGGTGGGTGAGGTCCAGGTCTCCCAGTCGGTGGGGATATCCGGATTGCCGGTGGGTTTGAGCACCCGCACCATGAGCTTGTACTGCCCATTGGGCACGGGCTTAAACTCCTCCGGAACCTTGTAGTTGGTGCCGTAGGCGTCCTGGGTTTTGTAGCTGGTGATGCGGGTGCCATCCCAGGGGATGGCATAGATGCCGGTCGCGCTGGAATTGCGGCTGATGAACTCGCCGTAATCGGCCTTGTTGAACTTGGGATGGATCGGCTGGCCGGTGACTGCGTTGAGGATGACGATATCGTAGAGCCGCGCTCCGTGCTCGAAGTGCACCAGCAGCACGGGCACATCGCCATTCTGCAGAGTGAAGCTGGCTCCGCTGCTCAGGTTGTCAAAGTTGGCGTTGGAGAGCCAGGGCAGACCGTAGGGGGTGGGGGTAAGCACCTTGATGGCCTGGTATCCCCCTACCATTCCCACATAGGGAACGTTCAGGGCAATCCCCGCACCCACCGGCTGGAAGAGGATATACCCCCCATACAGGCTCTTGGCTGGAAGGGCCGGGTTGGGGGTGATGGTCACGTTGAGGTTAACCTCTCCCTTGGCGGGCACGGTCACCTGTGGGGCGCTGAAGCTCACGCTGGCAAACCCGGTGACAAAGCTCGGGCTATAGACGCTGCCGGTTGCCGAGGGGCCAGGGACATGGGTGGGTTTGTAGATCAGGGGTACATTGCTGCGGTTCTTCAGGGTCAGGGTCTGGGTATAGGCACCTGCAACCCTGGCAAAGGAGATGCTGGGCGGGGTGATGGTGACGCGGTCTTGCACTGCCGCCACGATATCGATCATCCCTGCGCCTTCGCGGTAGCTGGTCTCCGGCAAGCCCGAGGTAGGAGCCAGCGAGAAGGCCCTGGGCATGGCGGTATTCTGCAGGTACTTCTTGACCTCGCTGGGGCGCTGGACCCCCCAGAAGGCCGGGTTGCCCTCCAGGAGCAGGGCGGCCGCACCCGCCACCTGCGGAGAGGACATCGAGGTTCCGCTCAGGATGGCATACCCGCCTTTGTCCAGGGGATAGGCCGAACGGATCAGCCCACCGGGGGCTCCCAGGTCGGGGCGTAGCTCGAGGTCCTGGCTCAAGCCCCAAGAGCTAAAGCTGGAGATGCGGTTGCCGGTGGGGTTAGAGGCTTGCACCAGGTCGGCTGTCCAGGTCAGGGTGGGGTTGCCAAGCGCCTTGAGAGCGGCCCCATCGGCCTTGGTGATGCAGATCCCGAAAACCGGCCCTGGAGCAATCCCACCCCCAGCAAAGAAGCCGTCCACATTGTTGGCGATTACCACGCCCACCGCTCCGGCTCCCACGGCCTTTTGATACTTCTCGTTGAAGGTACAGCTCCCCCGATCAATCAGGGCCACCTTACCGGAGGGATCCGCCAAATAGGCATCGGCAGCACAACCCCTTCCCACATACACCAACGGGGCCGAGGTTCCACTGGTAGGTGCCTCGAGGGCACCCTCTAAGGGCAGGTAGGGCAGCGCGGCTCCCCCGGGGTTGATGATGGCAGAATTGGCCGAGACCCGGATGTTATCAAAGGAGGCTACGCTGATCACCCCCTGGGTGGCCGCGGGGCCGCCGGTAGCGAACAGGCCCAGCCCACCGTCGTTGCCGGCAGAGGCCACTACCACCACCCCCCGTTTGATCATCTGGGTGATGGCTTTACCGATCGCCGACCAGCCATAAGGCGAGCCCAGGCTCATGTTCACGATGTCCATGCCATCGGTCTCAGCCCGCTCCAGTGCCGCCATCACCACCTCATCGGAGGTGGAGCCCTCACAGCCAAACACCTTGTAGGCCCCGAACTTTACCCCTGGGGCCACCCCAGTGATCTGGGAGTCCTTGCCCCCCACAATCCCTGCCACGTGGGTACCATGGCCGTTGCAATCGTCGGGATTGGGGCCGGGCACAGGGACATCGTGAGCCGGATCGCTGGCGTCGTAGGCGTTGCCCACGAAGTCATATCCGGTAATGATCCGCCCCGCAAACGCGGGGTGCTGGAGGTCTATACCGGTATCAATGATCCCCACCTTGACCCCACGACCGGTGAGCCCCAGGTCGTTTTGGGCGATATCCGCCCCGGTCATGCTGAGCGAGCTATCCACGTTGGGACTGGCATTCTGCAGCGGGGGCAGGCTCTCCGTGCGCACCGGGTAAATGGCCACCACCCCAGGCAGGGTGTAGAGCTTGTTTGGGCTGCCCTTGACCTCAACCGAGAAGCCGTTAAACAGATTGGTGTAGGTGTAGTGAATGGTCACGCCCGCCGCCTGGGCGGCCTGGCGGAACGCCGCCTGCTGGGTCTGCACACTCTGCAAGCTCACCCCATCGCTGGTGGCCCCTCCCGCGAGCTCCACAAACCAGCGGGTAGGGGTTTCATTGACCAGCTTGCCGACCCCCCCATCCGGCAAGGAAGCGAGGGTCTCGAGGCTGGGTTTTGCCCCGTTCTTGATCCCCCCACAGGCCGCTAAAAGCCCTGCCAGTGCTATCAGCCAAATCCACCGTTTCATCCAACCACCCTCCTCCTGCAGCAATCAAACCCAAAGACACACCGATCCAGCCGAGACGTGCTCTACCCTTCCCTTCAGGTTTGTATATTGCCCTCCCAATATACGCCTTGGGTTGCATATTTGGTGTTAATCCTCACGTTTCTTAGACGTTGCGTTTCTACCGGGGGTCTCGAGCCGCCCAATTCCGCCGCCTATCGGATCAATCCCATCCGCTATGATGGGTCGGTATGGCCAAGGACAAAGGCATAACTCCGCAGTCTCAGGATTTCAATGAGTGGTACAACGAGGTGATCCAGAAAGCCGAACTGGTAGATTACGGTCCCGCTCGAGGCACCATGGTGATTCGCCCCTACGGATTTGCCCTGTGGGAAGGGATCCAGCGGGCCTTGGACGAGATGTTCAAGGCCACCGGGCACACCAACGCCTATTTCCCTCTGCTGATCCCCATGAGCTTCTTCCAAAAGGAAGCCGAGCACGTCGAGGGGTTCGCGCCTGAGCTGGCCGTGGTGACCCATGCCGGTGGGGAGGAGCTCGAGGAACCCCTGGCGATTCGGCCCACCTCGGAGACCATCATCGGGCACATGTGGGCCAAGTGGATCCGCACCTACCGCGACCTGCCTCAGCTGCTCAACCAATGGGGGAACGTGGTGCGCTGGGAATTGCGCACCAAACCCTTCCTGCGTACCTCGGAGTTTTTATGGCAGGAGGGCCATACCGCCCACGCCACCGCCGAAGAAGCCGAGGCCGAGGTGCGGCAGATGCTGGGCATCTACGCCCGAATGAGCCGGGAGTGGGCCGCTGTACCGGTGTGGGAAGGGGTCAAGACCGAGAGCGAGAAGTTTGCCGGAGCCGTGTACACCACCACCATCGAGGCCATGATGCGCGATGGGAAAGCCCTGCAATCCGGAACCAGCCACTACCTAGGGCAAAACTTCGCCCGGGCCTTTGACATCCAGTTCCAGGATAAAGACCAGGCCAACAAGCATGTCCACACCACCTCCTGGGGCCTTTCCACGCGCATGGTCGGAGCGGTGATCATGACCCACGGCGATGACAAAGGCTTGATCCTACCCCCCAAGCTGGCTCCCGTGCAGGTGGTGATTGTGCCCATCTACAAATCCGAGACCCGCCCACAGGTCATGCCCGCAGCGGAGGGGCTGGCGGCGGAGCTCAAAGCCGCAGGGCTGCGGGTTGCCCTCGATGACCGCGACCAGTACAGCCCCGGCTTCAAGTTCAACGAGTGGGAGCTGAAAGGAGTGCCGCTGCGCCTAGAGCTTGGCCCACGCGACGTGGAGGCTGGAACTGCCGTCCTGGCCTCCCGTTTAGGGGGCAAAGAAACCGTTTCCCTGAGGGAGGTGGTGGCGAGCCTGCCGGGGCGGCTCGAGCAGTTCCAGCGCGACCTCTACCAACGGGCCCTGGAGTTTCGCGAGGCCCACACCTGGGAAGTAGATAGCTACGATCTGTTCAAAGAAAAGGTCGAGCAGGGCTTTGTCAAAGCCTTCCACTGTGGGGACAAGGACTGCGAACGGGAGATCAAGGCCGAGACCACCGCCACCACCCGCTGCATCCCCTATGACGAGCCCCAAGCCCACGGGAACTGCATCCGCTGCAGCAGGCCGAGCGCCTATGGCAAGCGGATTCTCTTTGCCAAGGCCTATTAGGTATGTCCAGGGTTGAGGGGCCAGATCCAAAAATCTCCTTCCCACGGGAATCGCTAAAGGCCAAGCAGGCGCGGGCCTCCAGGATCCTCGCGGTGCTGGAAACCCTGTATCCCCAAGCGGCTACCGAGCTGGCCCATACCAATCCCTTTGAATTGCTGGTGGCTACGGTGCTCTCGGCCCAAGCCACCGATGCCTCGGTGAACAAGGCCACTCCGGCCCTCTTCCAGCGCTACCCCAATGCGAAAGCCCTCGCCCAGGCTTCCCCCGAAGAGGTGGAGCCTTACATCAAAACCATTGGCCTCTACCGGGCCAAAGCCAGAAACCTGGTCATGCTGGCTCGGCAGTTGGTAGAGCGGTATGACGGGGAGGTACCGGTGGATAAGGCCAAGCTGCGTGAGCTGCCGGGGGTAGGCTGGAAAACCGCCACGGTGGTGCTGGGAGCGGCCTTTGGGGTCCCCGGTATCGCGGTGGACACCCACCTCACCCGTTTGGCCTCCCGTCTGGGGCTTTCCCCGCACAAAAACCCCGAAAAGATCGGGGCTGACCTCGAGCGGCTATTCCCCAAGGAAAAATGGGTCTTCACCCACCACGCCCTGATCCTGTTTGGGCGCTACCGCTGCACCGCGCGCAGACCCTTGTGTCAGGGCTGCCCTATTTATAGCGACTGCATCAGTAAGGGGGCCTGGTAGGGCCCCGGCGGGCCGGCAGCCTGCGCCAGCGACCGGGCCACCAGCGGGCCTCGAGACGCCGCCAGGCATAGGCCAGACTGCCCACAACCCCCGCCCCCACCGCTAAAACCCAGAACGCGGTCAGGGCCCAGAGCAGCACGAACAACCCCAGGGTGGCAGCAGCACCGAGCATCATCCAGCCCAGGGGACCACGGGGCAAGCGGAAGGTTCTCACCCCTCTAGGGTAGAGCAAGGTGGGTGAGGCGGATTAGGGTTCCAGAGTTTATGGTGATTTTTGGCCTGACTCTTTTAACCGCTCACCTATAATGCGCCTAGTATGGCCAGTTCTGACAGCCTCCCGCTGGTTTTCTCGGCGGCGCTCACCGATCCCGGTCGCAAGCGCGCCCTCAACGAGGATGCTGTCAGCCAGACCCTGATGCCCTACGGCGGCATCTTCGTGGTGGCCGATGGGATGGGGGGGCATCGCACCGGTGAGGTGGCCTCGCAGATGGCGGTCAGCCAGATTGTGGAGTTTCTCAAGCGCGAGGAACCCTCCCCGCAGGGGCTGCTCGAGGCCTTCGAGCTGGCCAACGAAGCCATCTACTTGGCCGGGCAAAAGCCGGAGTCGCGCGGGATGGGCACCACCTGCACCGCCTTATGGCTGGATCTCCCCTATGCCCTCATCGCCCACGTAGGCGACAGCCGGGCGTATTTGCTGCGCGATGGGGAGCTAACCCAGCTCACCCAAGACCACTCCTGGGTAGCCGACCGGGTGCGGCAGGGGCTTTTGAGCGAGGAAGAGGCCCGCAATCACCGCTGGCGCAACGTGATTACCAATGCCCTGGGCTCCTTTCCACAGTCCAAGGTGGATTTGGTTGGGCTCAGGGTGCAGCCGGGGGATGTTTTTCTGCTCTGCTCCGACGGGCTGAGCGGGGTGCTGGAAGACAAGGTATTGGCCGAGATGGTCAACACTAACCCTCCAGAGCCCGCGGTGGCCCAACTGGTCAAGCTGGCCAACGAGTGGGGCGGCCCGGACAACATCAGCGCGGTGGTGGTCACGGTGGGAAGCCAGTTGCCCCAGCGCACCCGTCCCTACGCCCTGCCCCTCCATACCGAGGGCGGGCCGGTCCGGCTGCAAAGCGGCACCGATCCAGAGATCCTTACCACCCAGATTGCCGAACCGGTCAAAAAGCCCACCTTCTGGGGAAGGTGGGGCAGCCTAATCCTGCTGGGGCTATGGTTTGCCTTGCTCGGTTTTGTGCTGCTCAATCAGTTTGGCCATAAAGGCACCCCCTAGAGCGCTCTTCACCCACCGAGCTCAAGAGAACGCGATAAACACAAAAGGCTCGAGGTTTCCCTCGAGCCTTCCCCAATCCTGGGGTTAGAAGTCCATGTCCCCGCCCATGCCGCCAGCCCCGCCGGGCATCGCAGGGGCCTTCTCCTTCTCGGGCTTCTCCGCCACCACCGCTTCGGTGGTGAGGATCAGCGAGCCGATGGAAGCCGCATTCTGCAGGGCGGTGCGGGTCACTTTGGCCGGGTCTACAATGCCCCACTCCATCATGTCGCCGTACTCGCCGGTCGCGGCGTTGAAACCGTAGGTGGCCTTCTTGCTGGAGAGGATCTGGTTGACCACCACGCTGCCTTCGAATCCCGCGTTAGAGGCGATCTGACGAGCGGGCTCCTCCAGGGCGCGCAGCACGATCTTGGCGCCGGTAGCCTCGTCTCCCTCGAGCCCCTTGATCAGGTTCTTGACCGCGCTGGCTGCCCGCAGCAAGGCCACCCCACCGCCAGGCACAATGCCTTCCTCGACTGCCGCGCGCGCGGTGGAGAGGGCATCCTCGTAGCGGTGCTTCTTCTCCTTGAGCTCGGTCTCGGTGGCCGCCCCGACACGGATCACCGCCACCCCACCGGCCAGCTTGGCCAGGCGCTCCTGGAGCTTCTCCTTGGCGTACTCGCTGTCGGAGGTCTCGAGCTCCTTCTTGATGCCGTTGATCCGGGCGTCAATGTCTTCCTTCTTGCCCTTGCCGGCCACCACGGTGGTCTCATCCTTGTTGATGCGCACCCGCTCGGCCCGGCCCAGCATGGAGAGGGTGGCGTTTTCCAGCTTGAAGCCCAGCTCCTCGCTGATCACGGTACCACCGGTGATAGCGGCCAGGTCCTTGAGCATCTCCTTGCGGCGGTCCCCAAAGCCCGGGGCCTTGACCGCAGCGATGTTCAAGGTGCCGCGCAGCTTGTTGACCACCAGCGTAGCCAGGGCCTCGCCCTCTACGTCCTCGGCGATCAGCAGCAGGGGCTTGCCGGTCTGGGCCACCTGCTCGAGCACCGGCAGCAGCTCCCGCACGTTGGAGATCTTCTTCTCGGTGATCAGGATGTACGGATCATCGAGGCTGGCCTCCATGGCGTCGGGGTTGTTGACGAAGTAAGGGGAGATGTAGCCCTTGTCGAACTGGTACCCCTCGACAAAGTTCAGCTCGGTGTCCAGGCTCTTGCTCTCCTCAACGGTGATCACGCCCTCGCGGCCCACCTTCTCCATCGCATCGGCAATCAGCTTGCCGATCTCGGTGTCGTTGTTGGCCGAGACGCTGGCTACCTCGTAGATGGCCTTGCGGTCATTCACCGCCACCGCCATCTTCTGCACCTCTTCCACCGCAGCGCTCACGGCTTTCTCAATGCCCCGCTTGAGCTCGAGGGGATTGGCCCCGGCCGCCACGTTGCGCAACCCTTCCCGCACAATGGCCTGGCCCAGCACGGTGGCAGTGGTGGTGCCGTCCCCGGTGATGTCGTTGGTCTTGGAGGCGATCTCGATGATCAGCTTGGCCCCGATGTTCTCCAAGTGATCCTCTAGCTCCACTTCCTTGGCGACGCTCACCCCGTCTTTGGTGATGGTGGGGGAACCGAACTTCTTCTCCAGCACCACGTTGCGCCCACGGGGGCCCAAGGTCACTTTCACCGCGTTGGCCACGGCGTTTACGCCGCGCTCCAACCCACGCCGAGAGGCTTCGTCAAACACTAGGGTTTTGGCCATAATTTTTGCTCCTTTCAGTCCTGCATTTCAGAGGCTGGCTTTACAGCACAGCCAGCAGATCGCGCTCGCTGAGCACGATGTATTCAGTGCCGTCAATCTCGACCTCGGTGCCGCCGTACTTGGCAAAGAGCACCGTGTCGCCCACCTTTACCTCCAGGGGAACCTTGGTGCCGTTATCCAGCACCCGGCCGCTGCCCACCGCGATCACTTTGCCGCGCTGGGGTTTCTCCTTAGCGCTGTCGGGCAGCACGATACCCCCCCGGGTCTTGGGCTCTTCTTCCACCCGCTGAACCAGCACACGGTCGCCTAAGGGCTTCATTTTGGTAGCGACTTCTGCCATACTCTTGCCTCCTTTGACAGTCAAGGGTTTAGAGTGTCAACCCAGCAACATAGTATTTTCCTCACTCCATCAGATTGTCAAGAGGGAAAGCTATAGAGTTGAGCGAGGTTGAGTCAAGTTTTCGCCGCATTTCTATGCGCGGTGGCTGCGCTGGCGACGGGCTTCATAGAGCAGAAGGGCTGCAGAAACCGCCACGTTCAGGCTGTCGGCCTGCCCCTGCATAGGGATTCGCACCCGGATTGAGGCCCCCTCGAGCCACCCCTCACTCAACCCCTGATGCTCCGGCCCCACCACGATGGCCACCTTTCCGCGCAGGTCGGCTTGCCAAAATAGCATTTGGGCATGCGGGGTGCTGGCCACCAGTGGGATTTTATGCTGCTGCAGCCAGGATAGGATTTCCGAGTCTGAGGCAGGGATGGTGGGCAGGGAAAAAATCGTCCCGGTGCTGTTGCGGATCACCTGGGGGCTGTAGAGGTCCACCCCGCCGGCCACCAGCACCGCATCAGCCCCGGCCGCATCTGCCGAGCGCAGCACAGACCCCAGATTGCCGGGTTTCTCCAGCCCCACCGCCACCAGGATCAGGGCGTTGGGAGGGATCACCAGGTCGGCCAGGGAGCGCTTAGGAATACGGCCCACCGCGATCAGGCCCGCCGGGTTCTCTCGGCTGCTCAAGCGCTTGAACAGGGTTTCGGGCAATTCCAGGTGCTCAACCCTCAGCCCAGACCGCACTCGAGCCTCCTCATCGCTCAAGGCTTCGGAGGCAATCGCGGCCTCGAGTTCGATCCCTGCTTTGAGCGCTCGCTCAATCTCGCGCGCCCCCTCAATTAGAAACCGCCCCTGATGCGTGCGGCCCTTGCGTTCCTTGAGTTCGGCCAGGGCCTTGAGGCGGGGGTTGTGGCTGCTGGTGATGCGCACCATTCTCCCAAATCTACAGGTCAGCGGGGCAGGATGGGGCGGAAATACCCCACCACTTCTCGATAGTCAAAGGTATGCACGGCTCCGGTAGGGTCGGTGATCTCCAGCAGGTCCTCGCCGGGATAGAGAATGCGCCGCAATAACATCAGCCCGCCAGGCTCGAGGGTTTCGACCTCGGCAGCCATGTAGGCTTCCTCCGCGGGGAAGCTGGACTCCGGGGAAAACCCCTCTTCGCTATCGGCCTCAACGGTATCGCTCGCCAGGCCCTCGGCAGAGCTGGGAGGGAAAAAGGGGTCCTGATCAGGGCCATCCTCGAGGCGGGCCATCGCCCCGGCCAGGTCAAAGGCATTCACCACCAGGCGGGTCTCGTGTCCTTCGCCCAAGTACAGCGACACCACCTCAGATTCTTCGTTTTCAGGATCGAAGCCCATGCGCAAACCAGCCGGTCTGGCCATAATCGAATCCCCCTACGAAATTGTACCGCGCTGCTCCTTCCCCCAGGCCTCGAGCGCCGCTCCAAAGGCCGTAGCCCAGCCGGAGCGTTCGGGGATGATGGGCCTGGGCTCAACCGAGTAGAACTGCCAAACCCGCTCGAAGGCGGCACGAATCGGGGCCAGATCCGGCAGGTGCCCCACAATCACAATCTGGGGCATCCCGGCGGCCTTGGCTGCATTGAGCGAGATCATCCCGATCACCTGAGCCACCAAGGTGACCAGTCCGGCGGCAATGTCCTCCCGCTTGGGGGGCTCGCTGAGGCTCAGAATGCGGCCAAAGTTCACCGCGGTAGCCGAAGCGGGCAGGTGGCCAATGCCCGAACCGATCACGTCCCAAAGGGTGGAATCTACCCCACCGGGGTCGCCTTGCTCGGCCAGCCGGGCCAGCTCGAGGGGGTCGCTGATCCCCAGCAGCAGTTTGGCCAACCCCAGCAGGGTGCCCCCACCCACCGCGCTTCCGGTGAAGTGATGGGCCGTCTGGTTTCGGGCCACCACCATGGCACTCCCGGTCCCCGCAGAGACCACCAGGGCCTGCGATAGCCCCGCCATCGCCAACCCACCGCGTCCAAGGGCCTGGGCCTCACCCACCTTGACCACCGGGATGCCCTCCAGGACCTCCGGTAGGGTGCGGTATAGCCCCCCCGTGGTGGCCAAACCCTTTAGCCCCTCGAGGCGCACCCCGCTCCACTGCACGGCCTGCCAGAGGGTCTCGAGGCGGGCCGGGCCCACCCCGTGCAAGCTCCAATGCCCCTGCAATTCTCCGTCTTGAACGAGGGCGATGTCTGTATTGCTAAGGCCGAAGTCTACTCCCAGGTACAGGTCGGACATACTCCCCATGCTAAGGGTCTAACCGCCGAGCCTCCCCCCTGGGCTATAAACCCCTCTTCAGGGAATCAACAGCACTTTGCCGGTGGTCGCCCTGGCCTGTAGCTGGCGGTGGGCCTCAGCCGCTTCCGCCAGGGGAAACTCCATCCCGATGCGCACCTTCAACCTGCCCTCAGCCACCCAGCGCATCACCTCCCCCGCCCGCCACTCGAGCTCCTCTCGCGATTGCAAGTAGTGGCCCAGGGAGGGCCGGGTCAGGAACAGCCCCCCTTTTTGGTTCAAAACCTGCGGGTCGAAGGGGGCCACCGGCCCGGAGGACTGCCCACACAGCACCAACATCCCCCGCACCCGTAAGCTGTTCAGGCTTCCCTCCCAGGTGGTCCGACCGACCGAGTCATAGACCACCTGCGCCCCCTGGCCCCCGGTCAGTCCCCGTACCGCTTCAGCGAAACCCTCGTAGGGAAGGGCGTAATCAGCCCCAGCCTCTTTGGCCAAGGCCCGCTTTTCCTCGCTGCTGGCGGTAGCGATCACCGTCGCTCCAGCCCGCTTGGCCATCTGGATCAACAGCAGCCCCAGCCCACCCGCCCCAGCATGGATGAGGCAGGTCTCGCCGGCTTTCAGAGGATAGGTACTGTGGGCGAGGTAGTGGGCGGTCATCCCCTGGAGCATCGCCGCAGCGGCCCGCTTGAAGTCGAGGGCATCGGGGATCCTGACCAGCTTTTCAGCCGGGACTACAGCGTATTCAGCGTAGGCGCCCAGGATATTGGCGTACACCACCTTATCGCCCACCTTCAGCCCACCTACCCCCTCTCCCAGGGCTTCTACCGTCCCCGAGGCCTCTTCTCCCAGGGTAAACGGCAGCGGCAGGGGGTAAAGCCCGGAGCGTTTATAGGTGTCAATGAAGTTGACCCCGATGGCCCGAATCTGGACCAAGACCTGGCCGGGGCCGGGGGTGGGAAGGGGGAGTTCCTCGAGCCCCATCACCTCAGGCCCACCGATCTGATGGACGCGAATGGCTTTCATGCAGCAAGCCTATACCTTGATAGGGGGCGTCAACAGCTAGCCCCCAAACAATTCGCGCCTACAAGCGTTCCAAAAGCGCCTCAGCGTCTTGGAAATACTGGTCCTTGGGGATCAGAACATACCCCTCTAGGGCCTTGGCCGGATGGTAAGCCAGCTCCAGCCGCAGCTGAGGCCGCGGGTTCCCCACCTGGCGGATCTGCCCCAGGATTGGGCGAGGCCGGGCTTGCAAGGCCTGCGACATCCGCTCGAGCACAAAGGAGAGGTAGGCAACCAGGCTAAGCGCTTTCACCCCTCCAGTGTAGCCAAAGCGCCCATAGGCATTGTGAAGGGCTAAACTGTGCCCCAGGAGACCCCCATGGCAACCCAAACCATCAACGGTGTGGAGGTGGAGATCAGCATCATCAGCAGTCAACCCACAGGGGATTCAAGGCTTTCCCCCAGAGAATTGTGGACGGTGGAGGCCGTAGACCAAGTGCTTCGGAAGAACCCCCAGTTCCAAGCCCGGTATCCGGGTGCGGTGCTGAGCCGGGTCGAGAGCCTGCGCGACCTTGGCGAGGGCGAAAAAGGCCGGTATTACCTGCGCTACCAGGTCGGCGAGGGCGCCACCGAGTTTTGGGGATATCTGGCCCCCAGGCCCAGGCTCGACTTTAAGCGCGGCCTGGTGGGGGTTGTTCCGAGCGATGCCCCCCCAGTCTGAGTCGAGTCAGCCCCCGGAGGCCCGGGCCCCCCATCGCTCCCGCTGCCGCTTGGCCCACCCGTCAATTACCTGGCGCGAAAGGCTGATCGGTGGGGGCAGCTCCGGCAGCTCATCCCAGCGAAACCAGCGGGCATCCTGCAGCTCCTCCTCCTCGAGCTTCAAGGCGCCGCCGACCCACTTCGCCGAGAAGGCCACCATCAGCTGGTGGGGGAAGGGCCAAGGTTGGCTGGCCAGATACCGGATCTCGCCCACCTCGAGCCCCACCTCTTCTCGAGTCTCCCGCCGCACGCACTCCTCGAGGGATTCCTGCGGGTCTACAAACCCTGCGATGATGCTATAGCGCTTGCCCCAGCCGGGTTTTTGGGCCAGCAGAACGCGGTCTTCATGGTGAATCAGCACCAAGACAGCCGGGGATACCCGGGGGTAGGTGGCTTGGCCGCAATTGGGGCAGGTCCGGGCCAAATCGCGGCCCACCGGGCCATTGGCGTGGCCACAGGTGCCACAAAACGCGCTGGTTCGGGCCCAGTAGAGGGCCTGCTGGGCATAGCCGGCCAAGCCGTACAGCGGTTCTCCCAGCGAGAAGGCCGCGCGCAAGCCCACCGAGGTCAACCCCTCGAGGCTCGCCTCAGGAGGCAGTTCAGCCGCGAGCATCGGGGTGCCCTCGAGCTGGCCAAGATGCAGGACAAGGGTGGGCTCGAGACGGCTCAGCTCCTGGGCGCTGCCCTGCACCGGCGCGCCCTCCTTCAGCAGCAGTTCGCCCCCCCTGAACAAGAACCACACCCCAGGTTCTCCGGGGATCTGGCTGGGGTTGGCTGCACGCAAAAGGCTCGGGGGCATGGGTTAGTTTCGGCTGACCTTGCGGTTGAGGAAGTCCATCAGCACATAACGCCCGATGTTGGCAGGGGTGGTCATGTAGGCCTTGCCCTTGGTGATCTGGGTGAGCTTTTTGACAAAGGCCAGCAGCTCGGGCTCCCGTGCCAGCATAAAGGTGTGGATGGGGATTCCCTCTTTGCGGGCCAGGGTGGCCTCCTTCAGGGTTTCCGCCAGAATCACCGGGTCCAGGCCCCAAGCGTTTTTGTAAATTTGCCCGCTGGGAAGTGTGAGCGCCGAGGGCTTCCCATCGGTGATCATGATGATCTGCTTCATCTCCCCGCCCATCTTTTTGAGGATCTTGCGGGCCAGCTTGAGCCCCTCAGCGGTATTGGTGTGGTAGGGCCCGACCTGCACCATAGGGAGCTTACCCAGCGGCACCTCCTCGGCGGAGTCGTGGAACACCCCGAAGCGCACTTGGTCCCCGGGGTACTGGGTGCGGATGAGGTGGGCCAGGCCCAGGGCCACGCGCTTGGCGGGGGTAAAACGATCCTCACCGTAGAGGATCATGGAGTGGGAGCAGTCCAGGAGTACCACCGTGTTCATCGAGGCGGTGTACTCGGAGAGCTCGATCACCATATCGGATTCCTCGAGGTTCTCCAGGCCCTTCATCACCACGCTCTTGAGGGTCTCACTGAGGTTGAGGTTGGGCTGGTCGCCAAACTCGTAGGGTTTGGTCTCACCGCTGGACTCCACCCCGGAGGCGTAGTGCCGGGTTGCGTGGGCCCCAGGGGCGTTTTTACCCAGCGCCCCCAGCAGGGTACGCAGGCTTTTGAGACCCAGAAAGTCTACGGTTTTGTGGGTCAGCTCGAGCCGGGTCTCCTGCGACTCCCCCTGCATTCCCTGACCCTGGGCAGGATCGGTGGGGTCTTGGCCCGGCAGCCGGATAAACCCCTCGTCCTGCAGGCGCTGCATCAGCTTTTGGATCTCCTGGTAAAGCCGGGTGTTCTCGGGGTTTCTGGCCTGGCGGGCTTCCTCGAGCCACTCCTCAGGGACGCGGTCGTTTTCCAGCAGGGCCTGCAGCAAAGCATCGAAGAGGTCTTCGGCGGTAGGGGCGCGGTCGGGGTCGGGCTGGTAACGGTTGTAGGGATCGGAAAAGCCCGAATCCATCAGGAAATCCTGGAGCATGTCCATTAGGTCAGCCCCAGAGAGGTCGTCGAAGCCGGGCTCGTATTTGGAGTATCGAACGCGCATGAGTAATCCTTTGTCGCAGGTCACAAGTCTCAGGTCGTAGACTGCTCTAGATAAGCAATCAGACTGTTGAGCTTACCTATCGGTTCACGGCTTTTGGCGTAAAGGCTTCCAGTCTGCTGGGCACAGGTGAAACCAAGATTCTCAGCAATTTGCAAAGCGCTTACGGTCTCGAGCAAAGAACCCCGGGACTGATAAAGGAACCGCAGGAAATCCTTATCCGAGTTACGGACCTTGCCCTCTGCAATGTTGAGCGCTACCGAGTTGGCTGCCCGACGAATCTGACTGGTCAGGCCAAACCTCTCTTCTGCCGGAAAAGCCTGACTCCGTTTGTAAACCTCCACAATCAGCGCCATCGCCAGGTGATACACCTCGAGCTGCTCAAAGCTGAAGCCGCCTTCTCCGGCTTTCGACATGCGACCTGAGACCTGCGACATCTCTTAGTTCCCGCTCCCCCACCGCTCACGCTCCCGCTCGATGGGGGCGCTGTAGCTCTCCTCACCCCGAGCAATCTTGCGCCGCCCCGCCAATCCCTCGAGCACAAACTCCCCTGCGGCCACCAGGGCCTCCGGCGAGGGGTCTGGCTCCAGTCGCTGGGCGGCTGCAATCAACCCTGGGACCTTTTCCATCTCCCTGAGCACACTCTTGGCCGGGCCTTCAGGTAGGCTCAGGAGCTGCCCGGAGGCAAAGTAATCGGTGATAGGGTCAGTATGCAGCCCTCGGCTACGCTCACCGTAAGCTATCCCGAAGGCTTTGAGCAGCAGGTCTCGGGCCACCCGGTCGGCGCCCTGCAGCTCGCCCTCATACTCCAGCTCCACCTTGCCGGTAATGGCCGGAAGGGCAAAGTAGAGGTCCATCGGGCGGGCCACTGCCCGGTCACCGTACTTGAGGGCCCGGCGTTCGGCATTGGAGGTCACCAGTTCGATCAGGCTGATGCTGAGGCGCTGGCTTACCCCGGAAGTCTTGTCCACCCGCTTATCCTCCCGGGCCACAAAGGCCACCGCCTCGGTGGCCTCGGCCACATAAGCCGGCATGTACAGGCCCTCTTCGCGGGCGATCCAGGCCTCCTGCTGGGTGATGCTGAGGCCCTCCTCGAGGGTCCGGGGGTAGTGGGTGCGAATCTCCGATCCGATCCGGTCTTTGAGCGGGGTGACGATCTTGCCCCGGGCGGTGTAGTCCTGGGGGTTGGCGGTAAACGCCAGCCATACATCGAGCTGAAGTCGCACCGGATACCCCCGAATCTGCACGTCGCCTTCTTGCAGGATGTTGAAGAGGGCCACCTGCACCTTGGGGGCCAGGTCGGCCACCTCGTTGATGCCGAAGATGCCCCGGTTGGCCCTGGGCAGGAGGCCGTAGTGAACGGCCTCGAGGTCGGAGAGCCCGGTGCCCCGCTTGGCCGCCTTGATGGGGTCAATATCGCCCAGGAGGTCGGCCACGGTGGTATCGGGGGTAGCGAGCTTCTCCACGTAGCGCTCATCCCGTCCAATCCAGACGATCGGGGTGGCATCCCCCATCTCCTCCAAAAGGCGAAAGGCCTCCGCGGAGAGGGGGCGCAGCGGGTTATCGCGAATTTCAGTGGGCAGGGCCGGAATGGCCTCGTCTAGCAGCTCGGTGAGCTGACGCAGAATGCGGCTTTTGGCCTGACCCCGCAACCCCAGCAGGATGAAGTTATGCCGGGCCAGAATGGCGTTGGTCAGGCTAGGGATCACCGAGTCGTCGTAGCTTTGAATACCGGGGAAGAGCCGTTCGCCTCTGCGCAGCTTGGCGATGAGATTTTCTCGCGCCTCGTCCTTGACGCTGCGGAGCAGTTTCTCCATCGGGTAGGTGCGCTTGAGTTCGCCCAAAGTACGGGCGCGGTTGCTTTCGCTCATGTGACCACTTTACGCACGAACCTCTCGAGGCATGTGTAAACCAGAGGGCATTTGGGGCTGGATGGGCTTCCAAAGCGCAAAAGAAGGCCTTTGCACAACCTTCATAAAACCCACCCTACCCCTTCACATCCCAGGTTCAGCCTAGACTCAAATGGTAACCGATACACTAACTCTTGTGGCGTTGGTGTTGGTGGTTGAAGACGAGCCGGAAATCGCCGAGATTTTGGAGAGCTACCTGCGCCGCGATGGGTACCGCACCGAGCGAGCAGGGGATGGCAAAACTGCCCTCAACCTCTACCGGGCGGCCCAGCCCGATCTGGTGCTCTTAGACCTCATGCTGCCGGAGCTGGATGGGCTCGAGGTGCTGCGCCGCATCCGCAGCGAGGGCAACACCCCGGTCATCCTGGTCACGGCCCGGGCCGAGGATCTGGACAAGCTGCTGGGGCTGGAGCTGGGGGCCGATGACTACGTGACCAAACCCTTCAGCCCGCGCGAGGTGGTGGCCCGGGTCAAGGCGGTGCTGCGGCGGAGCGGTGGGGGGGAGTCGGCCCGGGCCATCCTGCGCTGTGGGCCGCTCGAGGTGGACCCTGAAAAGGTGGTGGCCAGGGTGAACCACGAGCGCCTGGACCTGACCCCCACCGAGTTTCGACTGCTGGAAACCCTGGCCCAGGCTCCGGGCAAAGCCTTCAGCCGGGCCGAGCTGTTGGAGGCCGCCCTGCCCGAGTCGAATGCCCTGGAGCGGGTGGTGGATGTGCACCTCAAAAACCTGCGCAAAAAGCTTGAAGCCGCCGGAGCCTCCAGCCTGCTCGAGACCGTGCGGGGGGTGGGCTACCGCCTGTGGGTGGAGTAGGCCCTAAGCCTGGTTTATGAAATGGTGGAATCGGCTCGAGGTGCGCCTGACCCTGTTGATGGTCTCTGTGGCGCTCCTGACCAACTTGATCACGTATGGGGTGACCTACTACTACAACCAGCAGCGCTTCAAGGAGCTGCCCAGCGCGGTGCGTGAGTTCTTGCAGCGCGATGACCCCAAACCCCTGCCCCTCGATTTTTCAGTTCAGCTCAGCAAGCGCCTGAGCAGCGGGGAAAAGCTGGTGGTGCAGCTATTGCCGGCTGATCCTCATAGCGGCAGTCAGGTCATGCTCTTGCAGTCTTTGAGCAACCCCAACCAGCCGGTAGAGCAGGTCATCCCCGCCCCCAGGTCCTCCCGGGGGGGGAGTTTTCGATCCCGCCTGCAGCAAGGGTTATTGCTGGGGGCCGTGATCTCGGCGCTTTTGGGGATCTTGCTGGCCCTGGTCTTCGCCCGGCGCCTGGCCCGGCCCCTCGAGGCGGTTTCCAAGATCACCAACCGTCTGGCCCAGGGGGACCTCACCGCTCGCATCCCCGAGCCCCGCAGCCAGGACGAAACCGCGCTGCTGGCGCGAAACTTCAACCGTATGGCGGCTTCGCTGGAAGGCCTGGAGCAAGCCCGAAAGGCCATGATCGCCGATATCGCCCATGAGCTGCGTACCCCCCTCACAGTGATGCAGGGACGCCTCGAGGCCATCCAGGACGGGGTAGTGCCGCTCGAGATGCTCGAGATCGACCGCTTGCACCACCAGACCCAGCTGCTCTCCCGCCTGGTCGAGGATCTGCGCACCCTTTCCCTGGCCGATACCGGAAAGCTAACCCTCCTCCGCCGCCCTTTGGATCTGGGCGAGGTCCTAGGGGCCATGAGCAGTTTCCAAGCCCAGGCTCAAAGCAAGGGCATTGCCCTGGAAACCCCGCTCCCCTCCAGGCCCCTCTGGGTGAACGCCGATCCCGACCGCATGGTGCAGGTCATCTCCAACCTGCTGACCAATGCCCTAACCCATACCCCCCCGGGGGGCACCATTCGGCTTAGCGCAGGTCTGGAGGGAAATGAAGCCGTCCTGAAGGTGCAAGACAGCGGCCCCGGTATCCCCCCGGAGGCCCTGAACAAGATCTTCGACCGCTTCTACCGGGCCGAAGGCTCGCGCTCGAGGGCCACCGGGGGCAGCGGGCTGGGTCTGGCCATCGTCAAGGCCCTGGTGGAGCTGCACGGTGGGCGTGTGAACGCCTTCAACCCCGCAAGCGGCGGGGCTGAATTTCAGGTCAGGCTGCCCCTCCTCCAGCAGGAGGGGGCTCAGGAAGGGAGCCGGTAGAGGGGCGGCCTTCACCCCCCTGAGTCCCCCTCCACCGCGAGCCATACCTCGGCCCGCAGTCCATGGGGCGAATTGGGCTCCAGCCGGAGAAACCCTCCGTGGGCTTGAGCCACCTGGGCAACCACGCTCAACCCCAGCCCATTCCCCGCCACGCGGTTTCCTGGGGCCCGGAAAAATGGCTCCGGGGCCCGCTCGAGGGCCTCGGGAGACATCCCCGGCCCGGTATCGGTCACGCTCAGCAGCGCAAAGGCCCTCTTCGGATGGTCCGAAACCTTATAGGGGGGTTCGCACAGCTCGAGCCCCACCCGCACCTCTGCTCCAGGGGCGTATTTCCTGGCGTTGCTGAGCAGGTTGCTCAGGGCTTGGCGCAGCAGGAGTGGGTCTGCGCTCAGCTCGAGACGCGCCGGCCCCTCGTAGGCGGCCCCCGCTTCCCCAGCCATCGCTCGAGCCAATGCCGCCAGGTCGCAGGCGATCCGCTGTGAGCGGCCCTCCCGGGCCAAGACCAGCAAGGCCTCACTCAAACGGGTCATCCGCTCGACCTCTTCCTCCACCACCGCTAAGGTCTCCTCGGAGGTGGCCTGACCGCTGGCATAGGAATCCAGTTGCAGCCGCATGGCCGCCAGCGGGGTGCGCAGTTCGTGAGCAGCGTTGCGGGTGAATTCGGTTTCCCGCCGCAAGAACGCCGACAGCCGGTCCATCATCTGATTAAAGGTCTGGCTGAGCTGGCGCAACTCACCCCCACCGACCTCCGGCACCCGCAGGGAAAGATCGGCGGAATGGGCCACCCGGGCGGTGGTCTCGAGCAGGTGTTGCAATGGGCGCAGGGCTGGGCCGCTCAACCCAAACGCCACCCCGGCCCCCAGCAAGGAAATCAAAAGAACCGTGAACAGCACGGTGGAGCGGTAGTTGGCCAGGCTGTTCTCGACCTGCTGAGACTGGAGCGCGGCTTGCAGGTAGGTACCGGGCCCGAGGCGCAAGCTGGCCACCCGCCAGCCCGAGTACGAGCGAATCTCCATCGGGCGGTCTGATCCCGGAGGTGGGGGGGCCGGCTCCAGCAGCGGTACCGTGCTGGGAAACTCCCCCCAGGCACGCAGCACCTCCCCATCCTGGACCAGTCGGGCTCGAGCCACATACCCCTCCGGCCCCCGCCCGGCCCGCCCTCCCCGCCTCAGCCGGTCGTCCCCTTCGGAGCCCAGCCGCAAATCGGCCAGAAGCCGCCCCACATAGCTGCCTAGGTCGCGGTCGAGGTTGTAGAGCAGCAAGCGCCGAAAGCTCAGGTAACCAAACACCCCCTGGGCCAAGAGCGCCAGGGCGATGGTGACCGCGATGAACAGGGCCAGTCGGGCTCTTAGGGTCATGGGGCCTCGGTCTCCTCGAGCCCCAGCCGATACCCTCCGGGCACAGTGCGTATGACCTCGGGGCCCAGCTTATTGCGCAGGTGGTGCACATACACCTTGACCACCCCAGGATCGGAGGCCTCACTGCCCCAGACCAAGTCGGTGAGCGCTTCAGGGCTGTACACCCGGCCCGGCGAGAGGGCCATGCGCTCCAAAACCGCGTACTCGCGGCTGCTCAGATCCACCCGGACTCCCCGCCAGCGCACGGTCCGCCCAGCCAAATCCAGCTCGAGTGGCCCCCGCACGATGCGGCTGGTCTTGACCTCGCTCACCCGCCGCAGCAAGGCCCGCACCCGGGCCAGCAGCTCCGGTAGGTCAAAGGGCTTGACCACGTAGTCGTCCCCGCCCTCATCGAGGCCCATTACCCGGTCCTCGAGGGCATCCCGGGCGGTCATGAACAGAATAGGCCCCTTGTACCCAGCCGCCCTCACCTCCCGGGCCAGGATGAACCCCCCATCCTCGCTCTCCGGCACCCGCACATCCAGCACCATCAGGTCCGGCTCCCCCTCCGCCAGAAGCTCCCGCGCTTGACCCAGATCGGCGGCGTGCTGAACGGTATGCCCCTGGGCTTCCAGGGCGCGCCGCACCGGTCGAGCGATGTTGGGTTCGTCCTCGAGCAGCAAGAGGCGCATCGGCGATATCCTCCCCCCTTCAGGTTACCGCGCGGTTATAGGGTCCTCATCCTTTATACCCAGCAAAGCCGCAAACTGGGAATCTCGCCCTCCGACAACCGAATCCCCTTCCCAAGGAGCGTCTGTATGGATAACGATGATCATAGGGTAGGCCAGTTGCTCAGCCGCCGCAGCGCCCTGCGCGTGCTGGGTGGAGCCGCGCTGGGAACCGGCTGGCTGACGGGGTCGGGCTCTAAAGCCCAATCCAGCCTCCCTTCCTGCGTGGTGCGCCCAGCCCTGATGGAGGGCCCGTTCTTTGTGGACGAGAAGCTAAATCGCTCCGATGTTCGGTCGGATAGCCACAGTGGCGAGGTTAGGCCAGGGGTTCCCCTGGTCCTGACCTTTTGGGTCTCCCAGGTCCGCCCTGGGGCCTGCAGCCCGCTCCCAGGGGTGATGGTGGATATCTGGCACTGCGACGCGCTCGGAGCCTATTCCGGGGTGGAGGCCAACCGCACGGTAGGTCAGGACTTCCTGCGGGGATATCAAGTTACCGCCCAGGACGGTGGGGCCAAGTTCACCGCCATTTACCCCGGCTGGTATCCAGGCCGTGCGGTCCATATTCATTTCAAGCTGCGCTATCGAGGCACGGAATTCACCTCACAGCTGTTCTTCCCGGAAGAGGTGACCGACCAGGTCCACGCCACCCAACCCTATGCCCGCAAAGGCCCGCGCAACACCCCAAACGCCCGAGACAGCCTCTACCGCAACGGCGGCCACCAATTGCTCCTGAGCCTCCGGGGCAGCCCCAGCCAAGGCTATACGGCAGGATTCGATGTGGGCATGAACCTGGGTTGAGCCGCCAAGGCCCGAACAATCTTGTGTTTGCGGGTTTGCCTCCCGTAGACTGAAAGCCCTTGCTTGAGGAGGAAGCCATGGCCATCACCCGAAGCCGCACCGCAGAAGTGCTCGAGCGCCGCTCCAAGATCATCCCCCGGGGGGTTTCCCAGGTTCAACCCGTAGTGGTTGCCAAAGCCCTGGGAGGCAAAATTTGGGATATAGACGGCAAAGAATACCTTGACTGGATCGGTGGAATCGGCGTACTCAACGTGGGGCACAACCACCCTAAGGTTGTAAAAGCCGTGCAGGAGCAGGCTGGTCGGTTCATGCACACCTGCTTTCAGGCCGTGGCTTACGAGCCTTACATCGAGCTGGCCGAACGGCTGTGCGCCACGGCACCGGGAGCGGGTGAGAAAAAAGCCTTCTTCGTGACCACCGGGGCCGAGGCCACCGAGAACGCCATCAAAATTGCCCGGCAGTACACCGGTCGGCCCGCGGTGATCGCGTTCAAGAACAGCTTCCACGGGCGCACCCTGATGGGCATGACCCTGACCGGCAAATCAAGCTACCGCCAGAACTTTGGCCCCTTTGCCCCAGAGGTGTACCACGCCCCCTATCCCTATGCCTATCGCGGCTGGGACACCAAGGCCGCTCTGGAAGGTCTGCAGGAGCTGTTCGATACCGAAGTGGCCCCGGACCGGGTGGCGGCCATCATCCTCGAGCCCCAGCTCGGCGAGGGGGGATTCATCCCGGCCCCGGCGGCTTTCCTGCGCTCGCTGCGCAACCTGACCAAAAAACACGGCATCGTCTTCATTGACGACGAGATCCAAACCGGGATCGGGCGGACCGGGAAGTTCTGGGCCATCGGGCACGCGGGGGTAGAGCCCGACCTGATCTGCTTTGCCAAGAGCATTGGGGGTGGGGTGCCCATTGCCGGCGTGCTGGGGAAAGCCGAGATCATGGACGCCCCGGCGGTAGGGGGGCTGGGCGGAACCTTCGCGGGGAACCCGCTGGCCTGCGCAGCCGGGCTGGCGGTATTGGAGATTTTCGAGGAGGAAGGGCTTTTAGAAAAAGGGCAGCACCTGGGCGAGGTGCTGCACGAGGGGTTCCAGCGGCTCCAGGCCCGCTTCCCCCAGATTGGAGATGTGCGGGGGCTAGGGCCGATGGCGGCCATCGAGCTCGTCAAGACCCCGGAGGGCAAGGAACCCGATGGGGCCCTCACCCAGAAAGTGATTGATGCGGCCCGAGAAGGCGGGTTGCTCCTGATGAAGGCCGGGATGCACTACAACGTGATTCGCTGCCTGGTGCCCTTGGTAGCGGGCGAGGATGAGGTGCGCAGGGGCCTCGAGATCCTCGAGGGGGCCCTGGCCTCAGCGCTGGCCTGAACTCGAGGGGGCTTTTCGGGCTGGAGTGGGGGTTGATTTTCCGCTTTCAGAAAGGCAAACCCCCCATCCCCTACCCTCTGGCTGAGCGTTTCTGGTAAGCTACCCGTCAACCATGACGGTAGTTGCCGATGCGAAGCAGGTCGGCGGAACGCTCTCGGTGGAGCGCGTAGTCAAGCGCTTTGGAGAAGCCACCGCCCTGGGTGGGGTGAGCCTCGAGATCAAGGCGGGGGAGTTTTTCACCCTGCTGGGGCCCTCTGGCTGCGGCAAGACCACCCTGTTGCGGATCATCGCCGGGCTCGAGCTGCCCGACCAAGGCCGGATTGTGCTGCTGGGCAAGGATTTAACCGGTCTTCCCGCCAACCAGCGCCCGGTGAACACGGTGTTCCAGAGCTACGCCCTGTTTCCCCATCTCTCGGTGTATGAGAACATCGCTTTCGGCTTGCGCTCGCGGCGCATGGCCCCTGCCGAGGTCGAGCGGCGGGTAAAGTACGGCCTGGAGATCCTACAGCTGGAGAAGTTCGCGGCCCGCTTGCCCCACCAGCTCTCCGGCGGCCAAAAGCAGCGGGTAGCCCTGGCCCGGGCCCTGGTCAATGAACCTCAGGTTTTGCTTCTCGATGAGCCCATGAGCGCTCTGGACGCCAAACTTCGAGCCGAGGTGCAGATCCAGCTGCGCCGCTTGCAGCAGCAGCTGGGTCTGACCTTCATCCTGGTAACCCACGACCAGGACGAGGCCATGGCGGTCTCGGACCGCATCGCCCTGATGCGGGTAGGGCACCTGGAGCAGTCCGGCACGCCGGATGAGGTCTACGAGCACCCGCGCACACGGTTTGCGGCCGAGTTCCTGGGGGCCGCCAACCTGCTGCGGGGCAAGCGGGTTCCCGGGGGCCTCGAGGTCAGCTTTGGCCGGCTGATCCTGCCCCAAACCCCGGCCTGGGAGGAGGGCTCGGTCGCTATCCGGCCCGAGCGGGTGCAGTTGCGCGACACCGAGCCCCGCCAAAACGGCCTTCGGGTGAGGGTGCGCGAGGCGGTGTATCGCGGGGCCTATCAAGAAGCCTGGCTCGAGCCCTGCGATCTGCGGATTCGCACCGGGCCGCACCCCGCGCTTCGGGTCGGTCAGGAGCTTTGGGCTGAGCTTCCCCCCCAAGCCCTGGTGGTGCTCGAGGAGTAGCCATGCAGACCACTCCTTCGAGCCTTGGCCGGTTGGTGGTGTGGTTCGGCGAGCTGACCACCCCAGGCCGCTTGTACCGCCGGGGGCTGTGGTTTTTGCTCCCGGCGGTGATCTGGATCCTGGGCCTGCTGGTGATCCCCGGCCTGGCATTGGTGGCCCTCTCTTTTGCCGAGCGCGGACAGTACGGCGACGTCCTCTGGAACTGGAACCTGGAGAACTACTCGAGGCTGCTGGGCTACGGTATCTTTGGCTGGAGCCCCGACACCATCCTGATCCTGCTGCGCAGCCTCTGGGTGGCTTTTGTGACCACCGTGATCTGCGTGGTACTGGCCTATCCCCTGGCCTTCTTCATCGCCACCCAGCCCCCTCGAACCCGGTATTTGTGGCTCGCGCTGGTGATCATCCCCTTCTGGACCAATCTGGTCATCCGTACCTACGCCTGGCAAATGCTGCTCTCGCCGGAGTTCCCCTTCGCTAAAGTCGCCCAGGTTCTGGGGCTGATTCCTGCCGATGGCGCACTGTATCCCAGTGCGTTCGCGGTGTACATCGGGATGGTGACCGCCTTTCTCCCCTTCGTGGTGATGCCGCTGTTCTCCTCGGTCGAGCGCCTGGACTGGAGCCTGGTGGAAGCCGCACAAGACCTCTACAGCAGCCGGGTCCGTACCTTCTTCCAGGGCATCTGGCCGCAAACCTTGCCCGGGCTCACGGTGGGGATCATCCTGACCTTCATCCCCGCGATGGGAATGTTCGTGATCCCCGACCTGCTGGGTGGGGCCAAGTATCTGCTGGTTGGAAACCTCATTCAGCAGCAGTTCTACAGCAGCCGCGATTATCCCTACGGGGCGGCGGTTAGTCTGGGCCTGATGATCCTGACCCTGTTCGGGCTGGCGATCTACCGCCGCCGGGGACAGGGGGTGGAGTTGGTATGAGCCCCTCGAGCGCTACGGGTTGGCCCTGCCGGAGGCCGGGATGCACCGCCTGAACCCCTTGGTCCGCACTGTGGCCCTGGTCACCCTGGCCTTTCTCTACCTGCCGATGCTGGCCATCGCGATCCTCTCCTTCAACCGCACCCGCTACGGCCTGCAGTGGAATGGGTTTACCACCGACTGGTACACCCGGCTCCTGCAAAATGCCGAGATCCTCGAGGCCGCCCGCAACACCTTGGTTCTGGCCGTGGTGTCCACCCTCGTGGCCACCGTGCTGGGCACGCTTTTGGCCATTGCCCTGGAGCGCTACCCCTGGGGGCGGCGCAGCCGGGGCTGGCTCGATAACCTGCTCTATCTGCCGGTGGTTACGCCAGACATCATTCTGGCAGTAGCCCTGGTGGTGGCTTTTGGGGCCCTGCGGGCGATCTCTACCCTGTTTGAACCCGGTCTGCTGACCATGATTTTAGGCCATGTGACCTTCCAGATCGCCTTCGTGGCCCTCACCGTGCGCAGCCGCCTCAAGAGCCTGGGCCGCGACCTCGACGAGGCCGCGCGGGACCTCTACGCCGATTACAGCTACTTTGTCCGGCGGGTGTTGCTTCCGCTGCTCGCCCCGGGGATTGTGGCGGGGGCCATGCTGGCCTTCACCCTCTCCTTGGACGATTTCGTGATCAGCTTTTTCACCGCCGGCCCAACCTCACAAACCCTTCCCCTGTTCATCTATGCCTCGGTGCGAAGGGGGGTTACCCCAGAAATCCACGCGCTTTCCACCCTGATCTTCTTGGCGACGGTGCTCCTGGTGCTGGCCTCTGAGCGGCTCACCCGGCGTTGAGGGGAGGCCGGCTTCGGCTCATGAAATCTAGGCTCGATATGGGAATACTGTGAATCAACCCCTCGGGAGGAACCCCTATGAAGCGTCTGCTGGCTTTATTGGCCCTAATGGCTCTGGCGACGGCCATGGCTCAAAAAGAGATGCGGCTGTTCATCTGGTCGGAGTATATGGATCCGGCTATCATCAAAGCCTTTGAGCAGAAGTACAACCTCAAGGTGCGCATCGACCTCTACGAATCCAACGAGGACATGCTGGCCAAGCTCCAGGCCGGGGGGGTCTCACAGTACGACGTGATCGTGCCGGGCGATTACATCATCCCCACCCTGGTCCAGCTCAAGCTGGTGCAGCCGCTGGACCAGGGCAAAATTCCCAACCTGAAAAACCTCGACCCCAAGTTTGCCAACCCGCCCTTCGACCCCGGCAACCGCTACAGCGTGGCCTACCAGTGGGGCATGTCGGGCATTATGTACCGCAAAGACCGCGTGCCCACCCCCACCAGTTGGAGCGTCATTCTGGGGCCGGGGGCCGACAAGCCCTTTGTGCTGATGGACTCCATCCGCGAGATGATGGGCGGGGCGCTGCGCTATCTGGGCTATAGCATCAACACCAGGGATCCCAAACAGGTGCAAGCCGCCGGAAAGCTGCTGCTGGATGCCAAGAAGAACCCCCGCTTCCTGGGCTTTGAAGGCGGGGTGGGGGCCAAGAACCGGCTGGTCGCGGGTACGGCCACCTATGCGGTGGTCTACAACGGCGACGCCCTCAAGGCTGCCGACGAGAACAAGAACGTGGGCTTTGTGGTGCCCAAGGAGGGGGCCGCACTCTTCCTGGACAACATGGCCATTCCCGCCCGCGCCCCCAACCCCGAGGCGGCCCACCGGTTCATCAACTTTATCCTCGACCCCAAAATCGGCGCCCAGCTCTCCAACTTCAACCGCTACGCCACCCCCAACAAGGCCGCCCTGCCCTTCATCAACCCCGCCGACCGCAAGAACCCGGCGATTTACCCCAGTGCTGCAATCATGGAAAAGCTCGAGTTCGTCCTCGACCTAGGCAAGGACACCCGCCTCTACGACGAGGTCTGGACGGCGGTCAAGAGCCGCTAAGCCCCTCTCGTCTGAGTTACCTCTATTTTGGATGGACGCGCCGGATCTCCGCTCTGCTAAGCTAGAGACAAATGGACGTGCAAAAAGCCTGCATTCCACCTCCGGGGCTGGGGGTTGCTTGGCGCTGCAAGCAGTACATCCTTTTTGCGGTAGGCCGGTAATACCCGGCCCCAGACCCTAGACCCTAGACCTCCCCTGGAGGAATCTATGCCTTATATCCAACTCAAAACCCCCATCCCCGGCCCCCAAAGCCAGGCCTTGCAGGCGCGGCGGTCCGCCGCGGTCACTGCTGCCTTAGGCCAAGCCAGCCCCATCGCGGCCAAGAAAGCCCATGGCTCCCTGGTAGAAGACGTAGACGGCAACACCTTGATTGACCTCGCGGGCGGCATCGGCGTGCTGGCAGCCGGGCACACCCCTCAGGCTGTAGTGGAGGCCATCAAAGCCCAGGCCGAAGACCTGATCCACATCTGCTCCATCGTGGCCAATCATGAAAGCTATGTAGAGGTCTGCGAGATGCTCAACCGGCTCACCCCCGGTCAGTTCCCCAAAAAGACCTTTTTGGCCTCGGGCGGGGCGGAATCGGTAGAGAACGCGGTGAAGTTCGCCCGGCGCTACACCGGGCGCGACGGCATCCTCGTGTTCGAGGGAGCCTACCATGGGCGCAGCAACCTGACCATGGCCATGACCAGCAAGTGGAGCCTTTTCAAAAAGGGTTTTGGGCCATTTGCACCGGAGGTCTACCGACTGCCGATGCCCAACCTTTACCGCACCCCCAAGGGCATGACCCCGGAGGAATACCTCGAGTGGGCCTGCTGGAATTTGGACAACGCCCTCATCGCGCACATTGACCCCTCGGCCCTGGCCGCCATCGTGATCGAACCGGTTTTGGGGGAAGGAGGGTTTGTCCCGGTACCCCACAAGTTCCTGCGCAAGATTCGCGAGGTCTGTGACGCCACCGGCGCGGTGATGATCGCCGACGAGATCCAAAGCGGTTCCGGACGCACCGGGAAGCTCTGGGCCATCGAGCACAGCGGGGTCGTGCCCGATTTGATCATCTCAGCCAAGAGCCTGGGGGCGGGGATGCCCATCAGTGCGGTGACGGGCCGGGCCGAAATCATGGACTCGCCTCATGTGGGGGGGCAAGGCAGCACCTATGGCGGGAACCCGCTGGCCAGCGTGGCCGCCATCGAAGCCCTTAAATACCTCTCGAGGCCGGAGGTCCTGGCCAAGGCCGCCACTGTCGAGCGGGTCGTGCGCGAGGTATTTGAACCGCTGCAAAAGGAGATTCCGGCGATTGGGGATGTGCGGGGAATCGGGGCCATGATGGCGGTGGAGTTCGTCAAAGACCCCCAGACCAAAGAGCCCTGGCCAGAGTTCGTCCTCGAGGCCATCAAGGCGGCCTCTGCCAACGGGGTGATTCTGATTCGCGCGGGCCTCTATACCAACTGCATCCGCTTCCTGCCCGCCTTGGAAATCCCTGAGGACATGCTGCGGGAGGGGCTCGAGGTGGTAGCCGCAGCCATCCGCTCAACCCACAAGGCCTTGGCCGTAGGGGCCTGATGGCCATATGCAGACCCAGTCCATCCTCCAGGCCTACTCCCGCCTCCATCCCTACGGGCTAGAGACCCCACTGCGGCCCTCTCCGGCCTTCTCCCAAGCCTCCGGAGCCGAGGTCTGGTTCAAGCTCGAAAACTTCCAACCCACCGGCAGCTTCAAGGTACGGGGGGCGCTGAACAAACTGCTCTCGCTCTCGGCGGAAGAGCGGCAAAAAGGGGTGATCGCCGCCAGCAGCGGGAATCACGGGCTGGGGGTGGCCTGGGGACTGGCCAAGCTTGGGGGCAAAGGGGTGGTGTTTGTGCCCGAGGGCGCCTCACCCACCAAGCTCGAGGCCATTCGGCGCTATGGGGCCGAAGTGCGGGTTTACGGGCGGAGCGGCGACGACACCGAAGGGTACGCCCGGCGTTACGCTGAGGAGGCCGGCCTGACCTACATCTCACCCTACAACGACCCAGACGTGATCGCAGGGCAGGGCACCCTCGCGGTGGAGATCGCCCAGCAGTGGCCGTATCCCCTGGACGCGCTCTTTGTAACCGTGGGGGGCGGGGGCCTGATCGCAGGGATTGCCACCTACCTCAAAGCGGTGAGCCCAAACACCCAGATCATCGGCTGCCAGCCCGAAAACGACGCGGCCATGTGGGCCTCCATTCAGGCCGGGAAAATCGTGTCCATCGAGGCCAAGCCCACCCTTTCGGATGGGAGCGCGGGGGGGCTCGAGCCCGGCGCACTCACCTTCGACCTCTGCCGAAGCCTGGTGGACGCTTGGGTGACGGTGAGCGAAGCGGAGATCCGCACGGCGATGCGGGCCTTTCTCGAGCAGGAGCACGGGTTGCTCGAGGGCGCTGCCGGGGTGGCGCTGGCTGCTTTTTCCCGAACCGCCCCACAGTATCAAAACAAGCGCGTGGCCATCGTGATCTGCGGGGCCAACCTCAGCCTCAGCGCGCTCAGAACCATATTGCAGGAGGGTTGAACATGAAAAGAGTCCTGGCGCTCCTCGCCTTCACAACCCTGGCTCTGGCCCAGCCCAAAGAGCTTCGGCTTTACACCTGGACAGAGTACATCGAACCGGCCATCATCAGCGATTTCGAGAAGGCCACCGGGATCAAGGTGCGCATCAGCTACTACGAATCCAATGAAGAGCTCCTGGCCAAGCTCCAGGCCGGAGGGGATTCCCAATACGACGTGATCGTGCCCTCGGATTTCATCATCCCGGCCATGATTCAGCTTCGCCTGCTGAAGCCTCTCGACCCGGCCAAAATTCCCAACCTCAAAAACCTCGACCCCAAGTTCAAAAGCCCACCCTTTGATCCCGGCAACCAGTACACCGTGGGCTACTTGTGGGGCACAGTGGGGCTGATGTACAACACCCAGGTCTTCAAAACCCCGCCCCAGAGCTGGGCGGTGCTCTTCGACCCGGCCCAGCAAAAGGGCCGCTTCACCCTGATGGACTCGCAGCGCGAGATGTTGGGGATCGGCCTGCGCTATATCGGGCAAAGCGTCAACTCTACCGATACCGCCGCCTTGAAAAAGGTGATTGACCTTCTGCTGCAGGCAAAAAACTCCAAGAACAGCCTGGGGTTCCAGGGCGGGGTTTCGGCCACCAAGCTGCTGCTGGGGAATCAGGCCGTTGCAGCGGTGGTCTACAATCAAGACGCCCTGCGCACCGCGGGGGGGAACCCCAAGTATGGCTTCACCATCCCCAAAGAGGGCAGCACCCTCTTTCTCGACAACATGGCCATTCCCGCCCGGGCCCCCAACCCCGAGGCCGCCCACCGGTTCATCAACTTCATCCTGGACGCCAAAATTGGGGCTCGACTGGCCAACTATCAAAACTCCGCCACGCCCAATGCTGCGGCCAAGCCCCTGATGAAGCCGGAGCTGCTCAAAAATCCGGCGGTCTGGCCCACCGAGGCCCAGATGAAGGTCTTGGAATTTATCCTCCCGCAGGGGGAGAAAGACAAGCTCTACGACGAGGCTTGGACCCGGATCAAGAGCCGCTAATCGAAACACCGCCTCAAACGCTTATGAACGAGATTCTTGCGAGCCCGGATCATCGCTTTGTGGTTGTTCAGAGCGAGCCCTGGATGGCCGAGCAGCTCGAGATCATCCAGCGGCTTTCCTTTCCTAGCCTGGCCGAAGACGAGCTGACCCTGGCCCACCACTTCCGCAGCCACATGCAGCATTTCCCCCAAGGGCAACACGCCGTAATTGAGCGCGAGAGCGGCAGGGTGGTGGCCTCGAGCAGTGACCTCATCGTGCGGCTCGACCTCTCGCACATCCACCACCGCTTTGTGGAGATCTCCGGCCAGATGACCCTCTCCACTCACGACCCCCAGGGGGACTGGCTTTACGGCGCGGACATCGGGGTTCACCCTGACTACCGCGGGCAGGGGTTATCCACGCTGCTCTACACCGCCCGGCAGGGCCTGGTGCGCCGCCTGGGGCTTAAGGGGCACAGCGCCGGGGCCATGCCCAAGGGCTACGGCGCAGTACAGCAGGAGATGCCGCTGGAACGGTACTTGCTCGAGGTCATCCGGGGGGAGCGCTTCGATCCGGTGATCTCAGTACAGCTCAAGCGCGGATACGCCATCTGGGGCATCATTCCCGAGTATCTGGAAGATCCCAGTTGCGCCAACTACGGGGTTCTGATCTTGTGGCGAAACCCCGATAGGGCCAAAGACGGGTGGCTGTAAGGGGGCTTTCACCTGGGCTCCCCTATACAAGCGGGAGGGGAGCCTGGAATCCCTTGAGCCGCAGGGCATTGGAGAGCACAAAAACACTGGAAAGCCCCATCGCTGCACCCGCCAGCACCGGCGAGAGCAACCAACCGGTGAAGGGATAGAGCACCCCTGCGGCCACCGGGATCAGCAAGATGTTGTAGGCAAAGGCCCAGAACAGGCCAAGCTGAATGTTGCGCAGGGTGGCTCGGGAAAGGGCCACGGCATTGGGAATTCCCCGAAGGTCCCCGGAGATCAGCACCACCTCGGCGGTCTCGAGGGCCACATCGGTTCCCTTGCCCATCGCAATGCCCAGATCGGCCTGGGCCAGGGCAGGCGCGTCGTTGATCCCATCCCCCACAAAGACCACCTTGCGGCCCTGCCCCTGAAGCTGCCGCACCGCCTCGGCTTTGCCCTGGGGCAGTACCTCGGCCAATACGGTATCAATGCCCAGCTGCCGGGCCAGGGCCTGGGCGGTGTGACGGTTGTCGCCGGTGATCATGGCCACCTGCAACCCCTGCCGATGCAGGGCCCGCACCGCCTCAACACTGCCCTCCTTGAGGGGATCCGCCACCGCCAGCAGCGCCGCCAACTGGCCGTTCACCCCCGCGTAGAGCGGGGTTTTACCCTCCTCAGCGAGCTGCTCCTCTGCGGGCAAGCTGGGGATTTCGATGCCCAGCTCCGCCATCAAGCGGCTCGAGCCCACCTCTACGCGGTAAATCCCCACCTGACCCCTTACCCCAAGCCCCGGTAGGGCCTCGAGGCTCACCGTCTCCAGCAATTCCAAGCCCCGTTCTTGGGCCGCAGCCACAATAGCCCGGGCCAGGGGGTGCTCAGAGTTTTGCTCGAGGGAGGCCATCAAGCGCAGGACTTCGGTTTCTTCAAACCCCGGCAGAACCTGCAGATCGGTGAGCATGGGTTTGCCCTGGGTGAGGGTTCCGGTTTTGTCCAGCGCAACCACTCGAGCCTCCCCCAGGGTTTGCACGGCCTCGCCTTTGCGGAAGAGCACCCCCATCTCGGCGGCTTTTCCGGTGCCCACCACCACACTGGTTGGGGTGGCCAGGCCCATCGCGCAGGGGCAAGCGATGATCAGCACCGCTACGGTATTGACCAAGGCCAGCGAGAGGGCTTCCGTCCCTCCGAAGACCAGCCAGACCACCGCGGTCAGGGCAGCGATGCCCAGCACAATGGGGGTAAACACCGCCACCACCCGGTCCGCCAGCCCTTGAATGGCTGGCTTGGAGCCCTGGGCCTCCTGCACCAGCCGGATGATCTGCGCGAGCACGGTATCCTCTCCCACCGCGGTGGCACGGAAGGTAAAGGCTCCATGGCCATTGAGGGTTCCACCGATGACCCGATCCCCGGCGGATTTGGCTACGGGGAGCGGCTCACCGGTGATCATGCTCTCGTCCACATAGCTCGAGCCCGCCACCACCACCCCATCCACCGGCACCTTCTCCCCCGGGCGCATCGCGATCAGATCGCCGGGCAACACCTCGTCCAGGGGCAGCTCCAGCTCTTCTTGGCCCTTGAGCACCCGCGCGGTCTTGGCCTGCAATGAGAGCAGTCGCTTCATCGCTTCGGAGGTGCGCCCTTTAGCCAACGCCTCGAGGTACTTGCCCAGCAAAATCAGGGTGATGACCACCGCACTGGCCTCGAAGTACACGTGCCTCGAGTGCGCGGGAAAGAGCCCAGGGAATACCGTGACCGCCAGGCTATAGAAGTAGGCTGCCGAGGTCCCGATCATCACCAAGCTATTCATGTCCGGGGCCCTCGAGCGCAGGGCCGCCCAGCCGTGGCGGTAGAACCGCCGTCCTGGGCCAAACTGCACCGGGGTGGCCAAGGCCAGCATGACCCAATTCCAGACGCTGGCCGAAGCCAGGCTATGCAAAACCATCTCGGCAGAACCCCACAGCATGGGGAGCATGGCCAGGAGCAACAGCGGTAGGGCCAGGGTGGCCGAAAACCCCAGCGACCTCCTCAGGGCAGTGACTTCCCGCTCCCGGGCTTGGCGCTCGAGCTCGGCCCGATCGCGCTCGCGCTCCACCTCGAGCACCCCATACCCCGCCTCTCGCACCGCCCGCTTGAGCTGGGCTACTCCGACGACCGCTGGGTCATACTGCACGCTGGCCCGCTCGGTGGTCAGGTTGACGCTGGCCTGGGCCACCCCTTCGACCTTCTTAAGCGCCCGTTCAACACGGTTCACGCAGGCCGCACAGGTCATGCCCTGGACACTCAGTTGAAGCTCTTTCACGCGTACTCATCCTCAACGGTACTTCAGCACTTCCATCAGCTCATCCACCATCCGCGCGGTATCCCCCCGCTGAGCCGCACTGGCCACGTGGTGCTCGAGGTGGCTTTTGAGTACGATCTGACCCACCTTATCCAAAGCCCCCTGCACCGCACTGATCTGCTTCAGCACATCCACGCAATAGGGTTCCCCTTCCAGCATCTTGAGGATGCCCTCGAGGTGCCCCTTGGCGCTCAGCAAGCGGTTCCGGGCATCCTTGCGGGCTTTGGGGTCAAGGTGCAGGGGGTGTTCTTGCACGGCGTTCACCGAAGCACCTCGGCCTCGTATCCCTCTGCACGAACCGCTTCCAGCAGGGGCTCGAGCTGAGGGGTGCCGTAGACCTGGGCGGTGCCTTGGGCCAGGTTCACCTCTGCCCCTTCAACCCCAGGAACCCCCTTCAGGGCCTTTTCCACGCTCAGCTTGCAATGGTTACAGCTCATGCCTTCGACCTTCAGGCGAATCATTGCCTCCTCCTTTGCAGCCCCGCTCTTGGGGCCAGCCATGGACAGGGAACCCCACCCTACGCCCCGTCTTGCGCCTCTTCATGCCACCCCAGGTGGGGTGGGGTAACTCTAGGGTACCGCATTTTCCTCCAGGCGCAACCCCTCGAGCCTCACCCCCCGGAATCCCTATTCACCCCCCGGAATCCCTATGGGGAACGGCTCCTGCGCTCAAATGCGTTATCCTGGCAAGGTGTACCCCCTGATCAAACCGCTGTTGTTTCATCAGGACCCCGAGCAGGCCCACGATCTGGTGCTGAAGGCCCTCGAGTGGGCCAGCCGGCACCGACCCCTCTTGCAGCTCCTAGCGGCCTTATACCAGTTGCGCGACCCTCGCCTCGAGACCGAGGCCTTTGGGCTGCGCTTTCCCAACCCCATCGGCCTGGCCGCGGGCCTGGACAAGAACGCTCGAGCGGTGCCGGCTTGGGCGGCTTTGGGGTTTGGCTTTGTGGAGGTGGGCAGCGTGACCGCCCAAGCCCAGCCCGGCAACCCCAAGCCCCGGCTGTTCCGGCTGCCCCAGGATGAGGCCCTGATCAACCGAATGGGGTTCAACAACGAGGGCGCTGCGGCCGTAGCCCAGCGCCTTCAAGCCCTGCGTCAAGCCCAGCAAAAGCCCGCCATCCCCTTGGGCATCAACCTGGGCAAGAGCAAGAGCACCCCGCTCGAGCTGGCCCCTCAGGACTACCTGCATAGCCTGCGCACGCTGTGGGAACACGGCGATTATTTCGCCCTCAACGTGAGCTCGCCCAACACCCCAGGGCTGCGCCAGCTCCAGGACAGGGAGCGGCTGGAGGAGCTGTTGGCCAGCATCACCGCCTTTGTCCGCAGCCAAAGCGTCCCCAAGCCCATCCTGCTCAAGATTGCCCCGGATCTGAGCGAGGAGCAGATTGATCAAATCCTCGAGCTCGCCGCCCAGTACGCCATCTCCGGGATCATCGCCACCAACACCACCCTCTCGCGCAAGGGCTTGAGCGCTGCCCCTGGGGAGTCCGGTGGGCTTTCAGGCCGCCCGCTGCGGGCTAGGGCCCTCGAGCTGCTGCGCTACCTCAGCGCCCATACCCGCTTGCCGCTGATTTCGGTGGGGGGCATTTTCACCCCAGCAGACGTGCTCGAGCGCCTAGAGCACGGCGCAACGCTGGTGCAGGTCTACACCGGATTGATCTATCAAGGCCCGGCGCTGCCACGCAGGCTATGCCAGGGGCTTTTACGCGAGCTGGCGCGCCTAAACCCCCGCGCCCCAGGGTGGGGTGAGGGAACCCCTAAACCACCCGGCGGCGCAGCTGGGCCATGATTAGGCTCGAGGCCAGGAGCAGCCCGGAAAAAAGCCCCAAAATCCCGGTCACCTCGGTGTGCTCTAGCTTCCAGCCCACCGCCCGCTGTAGCTTTCGGTAAGCTGCTTGCAAGGCTTCTACGGACTCAGCGGTGTAATATTGCCCGCCGGTAGTCTCGGCAATGGCCCGCAGGGCTTCTTCATCAAAAGCCAAGTAGCTCGGGACCTCTCCCGCCGCCAGCGGCTTGCCCAGCCCGATGGTATGCACCTTTACCCCCATCTGCTTGGCTTTTTGGGCCGCCTCGAGGGGGTCAGTGCCTCGGTTGCTGCGCCCATCCGAAAGCAGCACTATCGTAGACGGCCCCAGCGGCTTGCCCTGGGCATCGGCGGGAAAGGCCTTAAGGCTCTCCAGCAGCCCCTCCCCAATCGCGGTGCCCCGGGCCAACTGAAACAAGGCGATGCGGTCAATGACGCTTTGGTGGTCGGTGGTTAGGGGCACCTCGAGGGTGGCGTACCCCGCAAAGCTGACCAGCCCCACCTTGGCCTCCTCGGGCAGAGCCCGCACGAAGTCCTGAGCGGCCCTCTGGGCAGCCTCGAGCCGGCTGGGCGGGATGTCGCTGGCCCGCATTGAACCGCTTACATCCATCGCCAGCATTACCCCTGCAAGGTTATCCGGGACCCGCAGGGTGGCCTGGGGCCGGGCCAGGGCCACGATCCCCAAGGCCAGGGCCAGCAGGTACAACCCGGCCCCCAGATGCCGCTTCCAAGCATCCCGCTGCACCTGCCGCAGTTGGCTTAGCCCTGGAAGGAGGGCATACGCGCTCGAGCCGCTCTGCACGGAGCGGCTACGGTACACCCAGATCAAAAGGGGCAGCCCAAGCAAGAGGAGCAAAATTGCCGGCGATTGGAAGCTCATAAGGCACCCGCGCTGCAGATGGTTCCCTTGAGCCTACGCCTAGATTTTGTAATTTTGGTGAAGGGTTGGAGGGGCCCCCGCAAGTCACGGCCCTGGGTGGGCGCGGTGCCGCCACAACCTACCTGGTAGGGGCCCACTGGATACACTGGTGAGGGAGATTATCGCCGTGGCCCCTCTAACCCCTCATACTCTGGATACCCCCATGCGCCTGCTGATCGCCACCACCAACCCCGGGAAGTTCAAGGAGCTGAAGGAAGGACTCGCCCCGCTGGGCTGGAATCTGCTTTCGCTGCTCGATTTCCCCTTCAAGATGCCCCCCGAGGAGGGCTCTACCTTCGAGGACAACGCCATCCTCAAGGCGGCCTTTGCGGCCCGGCACGCGGGCCTCCCCACCCTAGCCGACGATTCTGGTTTAGAGGTCGAGGCCTTGGGCGGGGAACCTGGGATCTACTCTGCCCGCTTTGGGGGCAAGGCCAGCGACCTCGAGCGCAATGTGTACCTGCTGGAGCAGCTCAGAAACGTGCCCAAGGGCGAACGCAAAGCCAGGTTTGTGGCCGTTCTGGTCATTGCCAATCCGGAAGGTCATATGGAGTTATACCGGGGTGAGACCGAAGGGGAGATCCTCGAGGCCCCCCGGGGTGAGCGGGGCTTTGGCTACGATCCGCTGTTCTGGGTTCCAGAGGTGGGCAAAACCTTTGCCGAGATGCTCCCAGAGGAAAAAAGCGCCCATTCCCACCGGGGCAAGGCCCTCCGCGCTTTGGTGGAGGCCCACCAAAAGGGCTCCTCCTGAGCCCTCTGGATGGGTCCAGCCGAGCAATCCTTTAATCTAAGGCTTTGAATCCCAAGACCTTGCTAGACTTGGAGGGGTAGCCAGTTGGGCCCTGCGGACTGCATTTGGAGGATATCCGGCCCCGTGGAGTTTTGGATGCTCGAGCCCGCTTCACCGCAGGCCCCGCTGGAATGGCCAGGGCTGTCATGGATACCGGAGGTTAATCATGCGCAAACTGGGTTTTCTGGCCCTCATCCTGGTTCTGGCCGCCTCGGTCGCGGTGGCCCGCCCCCCCTATCGGCTGGCCGCGATTGACCAATTTCACCTGGTTCCCGACAAGGACGGGACGCGCACCGTCGGTTGCCAGTACTGCCACGTTAATCCGGGCGGCGGTGCCCCCTGGAACCCCTTTGGGGAGCTGGTGCGCTCCAACCTCAAGACTACGATCAATCAGGCGCTCTACGACGCCCTAGCCCAGATGAAGGACTCCGATGGCGACGGCTATCCGGATGCCCTCGAGGTTTTTGCCGGCACCCTCCCTGGGGACCCCAACTCCAAGCCCCTGGTCTCGGTGGACTTCCTCTTGCAGTCCTTCCAAAAAGCGGGGGGGCTCGACCTCTACAAACCCAAACCATAAGCAGGGTTGTACCCGCCCCCCGCTTCAGCTAGCATGAGGCCATGCTGAAGGGAAAAGTTGCGCTCATCACCGGGGCCTCTTCGGGAATTGGTCTAGCCATTGCCCGGGCCCTGGCCGCTGAGGGAGTCCGGCTGGGGCTGCTGGCCCGGAGCAAGGCCAAGCTCGAGGCGCTGGCCCAAGAGCTGGGCGAGGCCCTGGCTCTACCGGCGGATATCACCCAGTACGCAGCGATAGAGCAAGCGGTTCAGCTTTTGCAGGAGGGCTTTGGGCAGCTTGACATCCTGATCAACAACGCCGGGATAGGGGTTTTCAAGCCTGTCCAGGAGCTGAGCCCGGAGGAGTGGCGGGAGGTGCTCGAGACCAACCTCACCGGCCCCTTCTATGCCACCAAAGCCGCGGTCCCAGCCCTGCAGAAGCAGGGGGGCGGGCATATCGTTAACATTGGTTCCTTGGCCGGAAAAAATGCCTTTGCGGGCGGAGCGGCCTACAATGCCAGCAAGTTTGGTCTGCTGGGGTTCTCCGAGGCTTCCATGCTGGACCTGCGCTATCTGGGCATCCGGGTGAGCACGATCCTACCGGGCTCCGTAGACACCCCTTTCGGGGGCAACCCCACCGGCTCGAGCTGGAAAATTGCCCCTGAGGACGTGGCTGAGGCGGTGCTGTATGTGCTCAGGAGCCATCCGCGGGTGATGCCCGGCCAGCTTGAGCTGCGCCCGGCCCAGCCCCCCAAGAAATAGCCCCCCTTTCAGCCCGCCTGCATTAGAAGGGAGCCTGCATGATCGAATTCGACCAAAATGGCACACGCTTTTACTACCGGGTGGCTGGGGTGGCCATCAAAGAGGGCCAAGTCTTGCTGTGCAGACACCCTTCGGGCAGCTATTGGGTGTTGCCCGGGGGCCGGGTGATCCCGAGGGAGGACTCCAAAACCGCCCTGCGCCGCGAAATACGCGAGGAGCTGTGCTTGGAGGCCACCATCGGTCCCCTGCTGTGGGTGGTGGAAAACTTTTTTGAGCTCAACCACAGAATCTATCACGAGCTGGGGCTGTACTACCGCATGGAGGTGCCGCTCGAGCTCAGCAGCGAGACCTTCGTGGTGCTCTCGGCCAGCATCGGCCTGGAGTTTGGCTGGTTCAGGCTCGACCAACTGCCTAACCTCAACCTCCAACCCCCGTTTTTGCGCCAGGCGCTGCGCAACCCGCCCACCTCGGTTGAACACGTTGTGCAGGGGGAGTTTGCTCGCAAGCCGGGCTCGAGGCTCGTCTGAAATCCCGGTAGCCCCCTTTCGGTCTGCTAAACTTCTTGCGAATGGAGACCGTTCCGCTCAACGTCCCCCAGGTGCTCATACGCAGCCTGCAACTCCTGCTACAGCATCCGATAGGGGTGCTGTGGGTGTTGATACAAGCCTTGCTGGTCAGCTTTTTTACCCTGGGTATCTACACTGGCCCCATGCAGGTCGGGTTATTCAGCGTGCTGTTGCACTATGTGCGCAACGGTGAGTGGGCTCCCAACGAACTCTGGGGCAAGATGACCTCCCACAATCTCCCGGCAGGAATCGTCTTTGTGGCCATGCAGGTAGCGGTGCTGCTGATCGGGGTACCCCTTTCCAGCGCCTCTCCCCTGGTGGCCACGCTCTTCACCTTTGCGGCGGCCACCGCCATCACCCTGCTATGGTTTTACACCTTCCAGATCCTGAGTGACCACGACAAGCCCTGGACCCAGGCCATGCGCGAGGGCTGGCATCTCATCGGTCGGGGAAACTGGGGAGCTCACTTGCTGCTGATCGTGGTGCTCAACCTGCTCAACCTGATTCCTACCGATACCGTAGGGCCCATACTTCAAATTGTGATTCTGCTGATCCTCAACGGCTTTGCCACCTTAGCCCAAACCGTGGCCTACAGCCGCCTCGAGCCCGAACACCGCGCCGATGCAGGGGTCAGCGCTCGCTGAACTGAAACAGCACCCGAACGAACGCGCTGGGGTCAAAGCCTCCCTCGAGGCCCCAAAAAAACTGGGGGGAGAGGTACATCAAGCTGCCCAAATACACCTTGGGTACCCCGGTTTGTGGGTAAAAGTCGTAGTAGTATTCGGCCCCCAGGTAGGGCACGAAGGGGATCAGAATCGCCCCCACCCGACCCGTAACCCCCAGCCGGGCCCGGTTGGTGACGATGAAGTCGAAGTAGGCTCCGGACTGAGCAAAACCGTCCAGCCCATCCATAAGGGGCATCCGGCCTTCTACCCCGGCGCTGAGCACCGCCCTGGGAAAAAACTGGGGCAGCTCTCCGATACCCAGTTCGAGCTTGCCGTACCCACTCAAGGCGGTGGGGCCATCTTGGATGAGGCCCTGGCGGTACTCCAGAAAACCGTTGGGGACAATCAAAACCACATCGCTGAGGGGAATCGCTTGCAGGCTAGCCCGCACCCCCCAGGTTAGGGTCGGGTCCAGGCGGTCGGCATACTCGAGCTCACCCTCGAGCCCAAACGCTCCGTCATAGCGCAGGGCCCCCCGAACCGAGAAGCCTAAAGCCAGAGCCGAACTCCCGATCAGTACGCCTAGAAGCACGACGAAAATTCCCCAGCGGCGCATGCACCCCTCCTCAGGTTCGAGTCTAGCGCAACGCTAACACCCACCGCCTCTTTTGTCGAGGCGGGGCACCCACCTACTCCTTGACTGCGGCCTGGAACACCCCCAGGCACATCTCGTCAGCAGTGCCCTCGCCCCAGACGATGTAGCGCGGCTCGAGCCGCTTTCCCGCTATTACCGGTTGGTTTTCCAGCGAGTTGTCCCAGGTGCAGCGGATCCGAACGGTGTCCCCTTTTCTCACCTCCACCGGGTTCTTAAACCAGTAGTTGCCCTGCCAGTGGAAGTCCCAGCGGGGAATGTGCAGGAGGGTCTTGGGGGTGGTTTCCCCGGAGCGGATCAGCTCAATGCGCAGCTCCACCCCGCGCAAGTGCATGTGCCCGGCCACCGAGTACAGCGTGGCATCCGCCGGAACCGTGCGCTCACAATCGGTGCTCACCGCCCGGGCCTCACCCACCGGCTGGGTGTAGTCCTCGAGGGTTTTTCCACACAACCCCAATAGGGCTTGCGGCAAGCTGGCCCCTTCAAGCCCATATTTGCGCACATTCTCGCGCAGAACGGTGGTGCGGTTGCAGGCTGGAGCCTGGACCCCCTCTGGGCAGGGCACCTCCACCGGTGCCACCAACAGCGAGGTTCGCAGGGGCGTGAGCGGCTCCCCCGGAGGGGCCAGGCTCAATACCGCCTTGCTGCGATCGGGCTGGGCGCCTGCAGCCAGATTGTAATGCACCTGCATCACCACCAACGAGCCCTTGGCCAGGGACTGAGCCAGGCCGGGGGGGAAATGCCCATCCCCCACCCCAGGAACCCAAGCCCCCAACCAACTCCCCGCCATCGAAGCCGCCGAGCCCACGCTCGGCCCACCGAAACAGGTCCAGCCCTTGCCGCCCGATTCGGTGTTCTTGCGCTGGGCTTCTTCGGCTGCCTCCCCGCTGACCTTGAACAGGATCACGTGATGGACGATGCTGCCCTGCCCAGGCTGGATGTTCACCCCCGTGACCATCCGGTCGCGGCTCAACTTGGGGTCGAGCAAAAAGCAGTGATAGTCGTCGCTGGCCCCCTCGAGCGCGGTTGGGGTATAGGGCTGAAGCGGCTGTAGGGTTAGGGTTTCCTCTGGCCCCGCCGCAGCCAAGGCAGGGGGGTTCAGGCTCAGCCGGAAATCTGACTGAACCCCACCCAAAAACTGGCCCTGGGCCCGGGACACGCCCATCAGCTCGGCCTTAGGAGCCAGGAGATGGGGAAGCAGCACCCCTCCGGCGAGCAGGGCCGCACCCAGCAAGAACACCTCGAGCACCCGCAGCTTTCCCCTCATATCCCCCCCTACTTCTGGCCCAGCGGGGCTCCGGCCTGGGCCCAAGCCGCCAGTGTGGCTTTTTGCGCCTCGGTGAGCTTGCGCTGGTCCAAAAACTCCGGTGAGTCCGGCCCCGGTGGCCAGGGCGGCATGCGGCCAGAGGCGGTCACAGCGACAATGAGCTGGGCTCGAGCCACCGCGTCCTGCGGCTCGGTGAGGGAAAAGGGCGCGATCCCTCCCGGCTTATGACACCCCACACACTGGGCCTCCAAAATCGGCTTTACATCCTGATAGTAGGTCGGGGTCCGGGGCTGGGCCAGCCCCACCAGCCAGACTGCCCCCATAGCAAGCCCAAGGGCCAGCCCCCCGACCTTCTCGAGCCCCCCTCGCTGCTGCATAGGCCCTCGCTCCTACTTAACCGCCTCGGCCTTACGCTGGGCTTCCTCGAGGGCCTGCCGGGCCGGAACCCCGCCCTTGAGGGCCTTCTCCAGGGCATCCTCGAGAAAGTTGCGCCAGACGGCAAACTGCGGCACCCGGGGGCGCGGCTGGGCAACGGCCACCTGCTCAAAAGCCACCTTGCGGTAGGGGTTTTCCTTGTAAAAACCGTCCAAGAGCGGTGTGGCCGACTGGCGCAGCGGCACATAATAAGAGGCCATCACCCAGGTTTTGATGTTTTCCGGCTCCATCAGGAACTTCCAGAATTCCAAAGCCCCTCGCTGCTGCTCAGGGCTGGCTCCGCGCAGCACCACCAGCTGGGCCCCTCCCAAGGGCACCTTGCCTCCAGGCTCCCGGGGCACCGGGGCCACCCCCAGCTTGAACGCGAACGAGGCCTGCTCCGCAGCGGGCCAGTTGGCAATGGAAGCCATCACCATCATGCCCTTGGTGCGGATGAAATCCACCTGAGCAAAGGTCGCCTCCGAAAGGTTGCGGACGCTGATGACCCCTTCCTTGCCCAGATTCTGGAGGAACTCGAGGGCCTGAACCACCTCGGGCGAGGTGAAGTTGGGCTTACCATCGGGGGTAACCAGGTTGCCCCCCCGGCTGGTGACCATGGCCTCGAAGGTCCACGACTCGGTAAGGGCGATAAAGCCTTTGGCCGCTCGGCTGTTGAGCGCACGGGCTACCTCCCCAAACTCCTTCCAGTTGCTGGGCACTTTGAGCCCCTTAGCCCGTAGCTGGTCCTGGTTGAAAAAGAGGACCGGGGTGCTGGTGTTGAAGGGCAGCCCATATCGTTTCCCGTTCAGACGGCCATACTCCCAGGCCGCAGGGAACAGATCGTCGGTGAAGCTTTTGGGCAGGCTCGAGGTCAGATCGTCCAGCGGCAGCACCGCCCCCTCGGCTACCAGGCGGGGAAACAGGAGAATTTCCGCCTGAAACAAGGTGGGAGCCCCTCCGGAGCGCAGGGCGGCGATGACCTTAGTCTCGCCCTCACGGTAATCCCCCACGTATCGCGGGGTGACTTTGTAAGCGCTCTGCTTGGCGTTGAAGGCCGCAGCAAAGGCTTCTATGGCCCTCCCCGCAGGACCGTCCATGCTGTGCCAAAACGACACTTCCGTCTGGGCCAGGGCCAGACCGCTTAGAACCAACAGCCCCACAAACCAACGCTTCACTCTGGGCCTCCTGATGCTTGAGGACATTGTACCGAGTTTGGCATCATCCGCCGGTCAGGGCCGACTCGAGCCCCCAGCTACCGCTCGATGTTTAGGGCTTTTTTCTGGGCTTCCTCCAGCGCTGCCTTGGCGTCCATACCGCCCTTGAGGGCCTTCTCTAGGGACTGCTCCAAAGCGTCGTACCAAACCGTGGCCTCTGGGTCGGAGATCCAGCGCACGGCGTACTCGAGCTGGGAGATCGCCACCTGACGGCGCGGATCGGCCTTGTAAAACGCCCCCAACAGTGGAAGGGCCGCCTTGCGCATAGGCAGGGCGTAGGTGGCCTGGACGTAGCGGGCGATGTTGGCCGGCTCCATCATGAACCTCCAGAAAGCCACCGCACCCCGGATCTGGGCATCGCTCGCGCCCCGCAGCACCATCAGGGTGCCTCCCGCCAAGGGGACCTTGCCGTCCGAGGTACGGGGCATCGGGGCCACCCCCAGCTTGAAGGGGATCGGAACCCGCGCCTCGAGGATCGGCCACTGGGTTACCGGGGCCACCACCATAAAGGCTTTGGTACGCACGAAGTCCGCCGCAGCGAACTGGGCCTCAGCGATGTTGCGGCTCTGGGCCCAGCCCTTCTGAACCAGGTTTTGCAGGAACTGCAAGCTGGCCACCACCTTGGGATCGGTAAAGTTGGGTTTGCCGTCTGGGCCGATCAGGCTTCCCCCCCGGCTCATCACCACCGCATTGAAGCTGTAGATATCCGAGGAAACAATGTACCCCTTGGCCGCACGGGTGGTGAGCTTTTGTGCGGCTGCGGCCACCTCATCCCAGGTCTTGGGCACCGTGATGCCCCGGGCCGCAAACTGATCGGCGTTGTAGAACAAGACCGGCACATGCAGCTCCACTGGCAAGGCGTAGGTTTTTCCCGCGTAGCGGCTGGTCTCGAGCAGGTTGGGGTAGAAGTCATCGGGTAGGTTGCCCAGATAAGCATCCAGTGGGAGCGCCAACCCCTCCTTAACCCCCCGGCTCACAAACGAGACCTCGGCATAGTAAAGGGCAGGAGCCCCACCGGCCCGCAGGGCGGCCAGCAGCTTGATCCCACCTTCACGCAGATCCCCCACATAGCGCGATTCAACCCGGTAGTCCTTTTGCTTGGCGTTGAACTCGGCCACCAGGCTCTCCAGCACGCCCTGGCCGGGGGGGTCTACGGTATGCCAAAACGGGATCACGGTCTGGGCCAGGGTCAAGCCCGACAAACTGACAAAGAGGGCAAGCAGGCGTCTCATGGTGAGGGGATCCTCAGGGGGTTACACGGGTTGAGGCGTTAGGCTCGAGCCCCGCCCACTCCTTCACTTCTTATCCACGCTAAGGGCCCGGCGCTGGGCTTCCTCGAGCACCGCCTTGGCATCGGCCCCACCCTTGAGCGCCCTCTCCAGGGCATCCTCCAGGTAGCTGTACCACACCGTAAACCCTGGATCTTGAATCCACACATCGGCGTTCTCGGCCTGACCAAAAGCCACCCGGCGGCGCGGATCGGCCTTGTAGAAATCCTCGAGCAGGGGCTGGGCAGAGCGGCGCATGGGCAGGTAGTAGGTGGCCTTGGTCCATTTGGCGATGTTGGCCGGCTCCATCATGAACTTCCACAGCGCCACAATGCCCTTGAGCTGGGCCTCATTGGTGCCTTTGAGCGCCACCAAGGTCCCCCCCGCCAGCGGTACCTTACCGCCCGGCTCGAGCGGAACCGCTGCCACCCCCAGCTTGAAGGGGATCGGAGCCCGGCTTTCGATCAGAGGCCAGATGGTGATGGGGGCAATCCCCATGAAGGCCTTGGTACGCAGAAAATCGGCCACCGAGAACTGGGCCTCAGCAATGTTGCGGCTCTGGGCGGCTCCCTTGCGCACGAGGTCCTGCAGGTATTGCAGGCTGGCCACCACCTTGGGATCGGTGAAGTTGGGCTTGCCGTCCTTGGTGACGATGCTCCCCCCCTGGGCCATCACCACCGCGTTAAAGCTGTAGATGTCTGAGGAGGCAATATACCCCTTGGCCGCACGGGTGGTGAGCTTTTGTGCGGCTGCGGCCACCTCGGCCCAGGTCTTGGGCACCGCGATGCCCCGGGCCGCAAACTGATCGGCGTTGTAGAAAAACACCGGCACCGACAGGCCAATCGGCAGGCCATAGGTTTTCCCTGCCAGCCGTCCGGTCTGGAGGAAACCCGGATAAAAGTCATTGGGGAGGGTTCCCAGATAGTCGTCTAAGGGAAGGGCAATCCCATCCTGAACCATTCGGCCCAAGAAAGAGATCTCGGCATGAAATACGTTGGGGGCGCCCCCCGAGCGCAGGGCAGCCAGCAGCTTGAGCCCCCCTTCCCGGTAATCCCCCACGTACTTGTAGTTGATCTTGTACTCCTTCTGTGAAGCGTTGAAATCATCCAGTATGGATTCCAGCGCCTCCTGACCGGGAGGCCCAGCCGTATGCCAGAAGGTAATCTCCACAGGTTTTTGGGCCAGGGCAAGCCCCATTAGGGCCAAAATAGCGAACAGCGCACGACGCATCAGCACGATCCTCCAAGGCTCCAGGCATGACCCCAGAACCCAATCAGTGTGACACACCCCTCATGAGAAGGTTGGGTGTACAGGTCAGGCTACAGTCAACCCTTCAGCCCTTCCTCAAAGGTCTCCACGATCCGGCGCTCATAAGCCAGATAGAGAAGGACCAGCGGCAAGGTCGCAGCCAAGGCCGCCGCCGAGAGCGGGCCCCAGTCGGCGGGGTTTTGCCGCTGAAGGTCTGTGATCCAGGTCTGCACGGTCTTGATGCCGGGCGCTCCAGCCACGATCCGTGGGTATAGCACCAGATTCCAGTGGGCTGCAAAGGCCAGTACCCCAGCCGCGATGAGTTGGGCCCTTAGCAGTGGAAACAGAATTTGCCCCAGCAGCACCCGGTGCCCCGCCCCGTCCAAGCGGGCGGCCTCGAGCAGCTCCTCCGGTACGCCCCGCATCCCCTGAAACAGCAGGAACACAATGTAAGGGCTGGCTGCAAAGGGTAGAATCAAGGCCCAGACCGTGTCCAGCAGGTGCAAGCCTTGCAGTAGCCCATACAGCGGCACCAGCAGCAGCTCCATCGGGATGGCCAGCGTCACCAGAAAAAAGGGCAACAGCCGCGCCCCCTCCCGGATCGAGTAGGCGGCTAAGAATCCGGTGAACAGCTGGAGGAGCGTAACAGACCCACTGGCCAACAGGGAGAACACCAACCGCCCCCAAAAGCCGTCCCAAAAACCCTCCTTGGCCAGAACCGCGAAATTCGCCAGGCTCGGCTTGAACGCTCCGAAGATGTTGCCGGTGAAGACCTGCTCGGGTGGAATAAAAGCCGCATAGGCCATCCAAAGAAACGGTAGCCCTACCAGCGCGGCCACCCCAAACACAAAGATGTGCCCCAGCCAACGCATCAAGCCCACCCCCACCCCAGCCGCGCAGTCCTCATCGCTCCTCCCGCAGCAGCCGGGCCTGCGCTAGGGCAAACGCCAGGGTCAGAATCAGGATTACCACCGTGAGTGCCGCCGCGTAGCCCAACCGACCGATCTCGAACCCGGTCTTGTAGAGGTAGTAGCCCAGCACCTCAGTCCCCCCAAAGGGCCCGCCTCGAGTGAGCAGGAACACCGCGGTGTAGGACTGCAGGGTGAGCACCGTGCCAATCACCACCAAAAAGGTGAGGGCCGGACGCAGCAGCGGCAGGGTGATGAAACGAAAGGTTTGAAGGGGGTTGGCCCCATCCACCGCTGCGGCCTCGGTCAAGGCTTTGGGGATGGCCTTCAACCGGGCTGAAACCACCAGCACCCCATACCCGATATGCCTCCATAAGGTAAAAAGCATGATCAGCACCAGCGCCCAGCCCACGCTTTGGTCCCAGCGGGGTACTGGAACCACGGCGGCCAACGCGCCGTACTCCGGGGAGAACAGGGTATACCAGGCCACTGCTGCCCCCCCCAAAGTCACCAGCCCCGGCAGAAAGAGCAGGGCCTTGATCCCGCGCTCGTAGGGCTGCCCATCGAGGGCCAGAGCCAGCAGCACCGACAGGAGGATGAAAGGGGGCAGGGTTATCAGGGAGAAAATTAGGGTGGTGCGGAGGCTTTTGTAGAAGTCTGGGTCTTGCAGAATTTGGCGGTAGTTCTCGAGCCCGATGGGCCTGGGAGCGGAAAGCCCCGACCAATCCCAGGTGGAAAAGCGCAGCACATCAACGAAAGGGTAGAGCAGGAATAATCCCAGCAGCAGCACTGCCGGAAGGGCAAACCACTGGGCAGACGAGCGCGGGCCAAACCGGGCCCGCGACTTGAAAGGTCGGGCAGTGCGCTGCATAAGGCCCGAGGTTCAACCTACCATAGGTAGAGCAGCGATAGCTTGAGCGGGTAGCGATCCGATACCGCCACCTCTAAAGCCACCGGATCCAAGTACAACCGCCCCCCGAGCCCATAGGCCAGGTTGAATCCCCCCTTGTAGCCAAGCCCCAGGTAACCCGAGATGGCCCCACCGGGAAACTCGACGGTGGCCATGGGCCCCAGGTGACTGCCAAAGGTGCTGTCTAGGGTGTTGAAGCTGGCATCCAGACCCACCCCTACCGAAAAGGGGAGGTCCGCCAGGGTCAAGGCAGGCAGCAGGTTGGCCTTGAACAAGGCCCAGACCTCTGCGCCATTAAACGCCGTGGGCACGATGACCTCGGCGTCTAGTCCGGTGTCTATCCCCAAGGGGCTAAAGGGTAGGGTTGCGCTCCCCTCGAGCACGATCCCCCGGCTGATCCCAAAGCCGATGCCCACAGTATTTTCAGGGTATACCGGAACCTGAGCCAGGGCTAACCCGGCCAACACCGCCACCACCGCCATCCATCGTCTCATCCTGGCCTCCAAAACCGGCCCCATCATAGCAAGGCTTGGCTGAGGGGAGCGTGTGAGGAGCCAGACAGGCCACCGCTACTTTTTGGGATGGTATTTCTTCAAATACTCGGCCAGTTTGAGGGTCTGGCCGCCCGCAAAGCTCAGGGTGAGGTTATCCCCGATGTATCCGTCTTTGTTGGTGTCTTCCGTAGAGCCGCTAAACTTCACGGTTTGGCCATCTACCGTCAAGGTGCTGTCCGCAAAAACAATGGAAGAGGGATTGGTGGTGAACTTGTTGGCCACCACCGCGAAGGCCAGCGCGTGGGTGCCGTTGTCCGTGCTCACGGTACCGCTGAGGTTGCTGGCGATGATCCCACCATATTCACCGCACCTGCCCCGCAATACCGTACCATTGGTGCTTAGGTCCCACTTGGCATTGATGGTCTTTCCGGCTGAGTTGGCCGTGAGGTCCCCTTTGGTGGTGAGGGTGTTGCTGGTGACCGTGGTCTCAAAATTCCTGACGTTCAGGAGGGTTGAGCCATCAGCGCGCTTCAGGCTGACCACCAATCGCTGGCTGTCGGGCACATCAATCACATAGCTGTTGCTAACGCAGCTGCTCTTCGGGTAGCTCACGTTGCGATTCAGGGTCATCAGGGTTTGTAGGTTTTTGCCGCTGGCATCGTCGGCCAGGGTCAGCTTGCCGATGAGCTTGGTGGGGACCTCGAGAGTCGAGGATGGGTCTTGGAGCAGGTGGCCGGTCACGGTAGCCAAAGCCACCCCGCTGCTCGAGCCATTCCAGTCTAGGTACAGCTCGGCGTACTTACCGCCCGGGGTCTTCCATTTCACATCGTAGTCATCCCCTGCGCTTTGCAGACAGGCCCCAGAGGTGCAATCCCAGTTCCCCCGCGGCAGCGTGGCGCTGACTTGGGCAGCCACCCCCTGGGCCCCCAGCAGGCCGCCCACCTGGCTGAAGAAATCTGGGAGCCCCAGGAAGTCTGCCAATCTCAGGGTAAAGGGCGCTTGTAGGGTGGAGAAATAGCTGGCGATTTCCCCGTTGCTGCCGTCCCGTACCGTGCTTGCACTGGCATCATAGCTCTGCGTAGCGGTTTTTAGGTCCGCCTCGCTGGCCGTCGCGCCGCCCAAGGGGGGGTTTGGATCTCCCCCCATAGAGGTAGGCTTGGAGCAAGCCGCTAACACCAGCACCAGCAGAAGGGACCATCGCTGTTTTACCATGAGAGCCTTCCCCATTCAAAACGTACCGGAAAGAGCAAAGCCAAAGATAGGGGGCCAGCTTAAGGAGTTCTTAACAAGCCTCGAACCTCTAAAGCGCCTCTGTGCTTGGGGGACTTATCGAGGCAGCCTATGATCACGTGTTTAAGCTTCCTCATGGAATTTGTTTTGGTGTAGTCACAAATTTATGCACACTCGCTCGAGTGTACTTCGGTGCTCTCACACCACAAGCAGGGTGTCTGGGCTGGGGGTTTACACCCGCTCTAGGCCACCCTGCTCAGCCCATACTGGGGCCATTCAGGAGGGAGCATGCCTGCACTCACCGCCCAGATGAAGCTCGAGGCCGATAAGCTTGCCAAGGAGTGGGAGATCCATCCCCGCTGGAAAGGCATCCAGCGCGACTATACCGCCGAGGACGTGGTGCGCCTGCGCCCCAGCCTTCTGCCCGAGCAGACCCTGGCCAAAGTGGGGGCCGAGCGGCTGTGGGAGCTTTTGCACACCCGCCCCTACGTGAACACCTTTGGGGCCTACACCGGCGCTCAGGCCGTGCAGATGGTGAAGGCGGGCCTCGAGGCCATCTACCTTTCGGGCTGGCAGGTAGCCGCCGACGCCAACCTGGGTGCCCAGACCTACCCCGACCAGTCCCTTTACCCCGCCAACTCGGTTCCGGCCGTGGTCAAGCGCATCAACAACGCCCTCATGCGGGCCGACCAGATCGAGCGCAGCGAGGGCGCGCCTCCGCCAGGCGCGGGCGGGCACTACTGGTACGCCCCCATCGTAGCCGATGCCGAGGCCGGGTTTGGCGGGCCCCTGAATGCCTTCGAGCTGATGAAGGGCATGATCGAGGCCGGGGCCGCTGGGGTGCACTGGGAAGACCAGCTCTCTAGCGAGAAAAAGTGCGGCCACCTGGGGGGCAAGGTACTCATTCCGACCTCGCAGCACATTCGCACCCTCAACGCCGCCCGGCTGGCCGCCGATGTTGCAGGCGTGCCCAGCGTGATCATCTGCCGCACCGACGCCGAGGCCGCCACCCTGCTCACCAGCGACATTGACGAGCGCGACCAGCCCTTTGTGAAGGAGGGGGAGCGCACCCCCGAGGGCTTTTATCGGATTCGCAACGGCCTCGAGGCCTGCATCACCCGCAGCCTGGCCTACGCCCCCTATGCCGACCTGCTCTGGATGGAGACCAGCACCCCCGACCTGGAAGTGGCCCGCAAGTTCGCCGAGGCCATCCACCGCGAGTTTCCCGGCAAGATGCTGGCCTACAACTGCTCACCCAGCTTCAACTGGAAGAAAAACCTCGACGACCAGACCATCGCCAAGTTCCAGCGGGAGCTGGGGGCCATGGGCTACAAGTTCCAGTTCATCACCCTGGCGGGCTGGCACAACCTCAACTACCGCACCTTCGAGCTGGCCAAGGGCTACCAGGAGCGCGGCATGAGCGCCTTTGTGGAGTTGCAGCAGCTCGAGTTCACCGCCGAAAAGGAGGGCTTCACCGCGGTCAAGCACCAGCGTGAGGTGGGTGCGGGCTACTTCGACCAGGTGCTGATGGCCATTACCGCCGGACGGGCCTCCACTGCGGCCCTGGTCGGCTCCACCGAGGAAGCGCAGTTTCATTAGGAAAGGAGCACCCCATGAACCCAGAGAGGACCGACTCGAGCCCCCCCGAGGCCCTGGCCCCTTCCACGCTGGGGCAGGATCAAATCCACGGCATCGGCCATCCGGTGCATGGGCTAGCCCTGGCCCAGGCCTGGAGCGAGGCCCTGGAACTCTACGATCTGCAGCCCAGCGAATAGGGGATCAACCCCTTCACCCTCCGGCCTAAGGCCAATCCCGGCCTTAGGCCTCAGCGGTTGTACGGTATAGTGTACTTACTGTGGGTGAGGTTAGTACACTTTGGCAAACCCATCTGGAGATCCTGCGCGCCCGGCTTAGCGGGCGGGACCACCGCGGCAAGAAGGGCAGCCTGCGCTGGCTCGAGGCGGCGGTGGCGGAGCGAGGGGGGCGGGCCGGGACCGTCCGCAACATCCTGTACAAGGATCTGGGGAGCCCGGAGGAAAAGTTGAGGCTCTTCGATGTGCTGGCCGACCTCTACACCGAGGCCGGGCTGGAAGCCCCCTCCCTGCCTTCAGAACTGGCCCTGGAATCGGCTCGGCGGGCTCTGGGACGGGATAAACGGCGGCTGTTTCGGCGGTTTGTGCGGGGGCTCGAGGCGGGGGAAAAACCGCAGATGGTGATGGTGGGTGGGGCGGTAACCGGCAAAGGGGTGCTGTTGGCCGCGGTGGAGCGGGCCATTCCGGAAAGCCTCAGCCTCAACCTGGGAGGTGAGCTGGCCCAGCACCTTTATCCCCTGGCGGAACGGCTGGGGGTAGAGCTCGAGGCCACCCTGGCCCAGCTCTCCCCTACCCAGCCCTACGCCCTGCAGGCCGCCTTGCAAGGCGAGCTGCGCTCCGATCTGGCCAAGGCCCTCAACACCTATGGCAAACCGCTGCTGTTGCGGGCCGAGAAGGAAGGGCAGATTGGGGGCCTGCCGCTGCGGGACCCCCAAGGCAACCCGGTAGGGCTGGCGGCCTGGCTCGAGCCGCTGCTGCGCGGCCTGACCATTCCCTTCTTGGCTGGGCTCTCCGAACCCCCGCCCAACCTGGCCTGGAGCCCCCTCTCCGCCCCGAGTCGGGCCGAGGCCCGGCGCTACGTCAAGGACCGCCTGCCGGACCTGGCTCCCGAACGGGTAGAGGCCTTGGTCAATCAGGCCGGGCGCAACTTTGCCGAGTTGTCGCGGCTGGTGCTCCTCGAGGCCGCCCAGACCCAAGGCAGTTCCCCCAACCTGGCCCAGGACACCGCCCTGAGACCCATGCTGCAGGCCCTGAGCATCCTTTCCCCCGAGGCCGATCCCGCGGTACCGGTGGGGCTGCTCGAGAAGGCCCTGGGGAAGGGGCTGGATAAGCTCTCGCAGGCTGAGCGTACCCTGCTGAGCCCCATGGGTGAAGGCAAGGTACGACCCGCCTTGCGCTCCCTGCTGCCCGAGGTGCCCGAACGCGAGTCCCGGCGACTACACACGCTGGCCTTGGAGTTCTTCAAAGAGGATGTATTCCGCCAGCTCCATCATGCCCTGGGGGCACGCCGCCTCGACCGGCTGCTGGAACTGCTCTCCCAGGATCCCAGCCGACTCTCGCTGTTGCCCAAGCTGTGGTCGGAGTCCGCAAACTGGCCCCGCCTCGAGCGGGAGAAGCTGGCCATGGCCGTGGTTCGCTACCGGGCTGTTTTGGGGCAGTATGCCCACCCCGAGGCCCTGGAGGCTTTGGACATTCTGGCCCACTCCCCTGAGCCCACCACCCAAACCTGGGCCCGAGTTAAGTCGGCAGAGGCCAAGGTGGACGCAGGGGAGTTCCCCGCGGCGCTTGAGCTGCTCCCCACCCCAAAGGAGCTTCAAGGTGAGGTGGGGGCCGAAGGACTGCTGGTCTGGGCGGCCATAGAGCGTTGGCAGGGGGACTACATCCAGGCCGAGGGCTATGTGCGGCAGGCCCTTTCCTTCCCCACTCCCCCCTTTCTGGCCGACCGGGTACGGCTATGGCAGGGATTGGTGGCCAAGGACGCTGGGCGCTTCGCCGAGGCCCTGGAGGCCCTCGAGCAGGTGACCCACGACCCTCTCCTGGTAGGCCGGGCCCGCTACCAATCGGGCGACCTGCTCCTGCGGCTGGGAAGGGTTGATGAGGCCGAAAGCTTGATGGGACAAGGCTTGAGGGCCCTCGAGGAGGCCGGGGCTCCCACCGAGGAGATCGCCCGGGTGCGGGCTCGCTTTGGCACGGTGCTGCGCCGCCTGGCCAAGTTTTCCCCCGCAGAAGAGCACCTTTACCGTGCGGTACGCGAAACCCCCGATCCCTTCATCCGGGCCAGGGCCCAGAGCGAAGCCAGCCTGCTCGAGGCCGCTCGGGGTCGCCCCATCGAAGCCCTAGCTCAGGCCGCCGAAGCCGAGGCCTATTTCCGCGAGGTCAAAGAGCGGCCTGAGGAAGCCCATTATCGTCATCGCCGCACCCTCTTCCGCATGGCGGTGGCCTACTGGGTGCGCGATACCGGCTTGCCTTACCTAGCCCCCTTTCCCGGTGGGCAGAACTCCGCACAAGCCACCCGCATCCTGGAAAGCCTACAGGGGGAGTTGCAGGCCCAGCGGCTGCCGGGGGATCGCTACGCGGCGCTGAGCCTAGATGTGGCTCTGCTGTTATCCCTGCTTAGCCCCGCGCTCGAGGCTGAACGGCTGCTGCGTCCCCAGCTCAAGCAAAACGACCCCTATTTTCAGGCCCAGGCCCGGCTAGGCTACGCCGAAGCCTTAGCCCGGCAGGGCAAGTGGGGCGAGGCCCTGGCCCAAACCGTGCAGATAGGGGATCTGCCCGACCCCGGTATCCTCAGCGGGAAGCTGGGGCTCGAGGTGCACGCCCTGCTGGGGCTGGGCCAGGAGGAAGCCGCCTGGACCCGGCTTGCCGCCGCCGCGACCCTCCCCCAGCCCTATCGCGCCCAACTGGGGCGGGTGCTGGGCCGGTTATGGCCCCACCCTGCGCTACAGGAGCGACTGGGCAACCCCTCGCCGCTGGCTCCAGAGGACACCCTAGCCCTGTGGCTGGCGACAGCCCCGCCCCCAACCTCGAGCCAAGGCCCCTGGAGCTAGCGCCTGAGTTCCGCTAGAAACCCCAGCAGTGCGGTATTAAAGGCCTTGGGGTTCTCCAGGTTGCTCAAATGCCCTGCTTCGGGCAGGATCAGCATCCGGCTATCGGGGATCGCGTGGGCCATCTGGCGGGCCTCGGTGGGCGGGGTAATGGTGTCCTCCTCGCCCACCAGCAGCAAAACCGGCACATGGATCTGGCCCAACAGGGGCCCTGAGTCGGGGCGATTGGCCAGGGACTCGAGGCTGCGCGCGGTCTGCTCGGGGTCGGCTGCCAACTGGAGCCTACGCACCCGCTCAACCACCTCAGGGCGCCGCGCGCGCGTGGTCGAGCCGAGGTGGCTGGGCAGCAGGAGGTCTGGGTAGAAGCCCAGCCCTTCGCGCCGAATTCGGGCGGCCTGCTCCGCTCGGGTGGCCCGGCCCTCAGGGGTGTCCGGGGTGGCCCGGGTATCAGCCAGCACCAAACCCGCACAGCGCTCAGCCGACAGGCTCCACAGCCGGAAAGCGGTGTAGCCCCCCATTGAAAGCCCCACCCACACGGCCTTGTCCCAGCCCTGGTCGTCCATCGCCAACAGCACCGCGGCGGCGGCAGCCTCGAGGCTCTCCTTCCCCAGGAGGTCCGGGGCCAAAACCGGATGGTCTCGCAGCACCCCAAGCTGCCCCTCCCACATGGCCGGGCCATAGGGAAAGGCGTGAAGAAACACGATGGGAAGTGGCATGGCTTAAGGGTAGCAGAGCCCCGTCCAACCGGACAGAAGCCCCCTCGGCGGTGGATTAGCGCTGTGGCCCCTCGGCCCGCAATGCGGCTTGATACAGCCGCTCAATCGCGGTCTCTCCGGTCTCGAGCTGATAGGCAAAAGCCGCTTTCAGCAGCCGACCAAACTCCGGGCCTGGGGTATGCCCCCGCTCCACCAGGTGGCGCCCCTTCAGCAGCGGCTGCACCGGCACCGGCTGGGGTTCAAAGAACTTCCAGGCGGCGGGGTCTCGGCGATCTCCCGCGTCTGCGCGGCAGAGCTGCTCGAGCCGGAGCAGGTGGGGCCCGGCTTGGGCCTGAAACCTGCGGATCGCTCCTGGGGTAGGCGGGGTCAGCACCGGAACCATGTGCAGCCGGGTGGTCACCTCGAGCTCCTGGCGCAGCTCGCTCGACAAGCGCAGGTCTTGGGCGATTCGGGGGATACGCTCCGCCCCCACCACCTCATGGCCATGGAAGCTGTACCAGCCTTCGGGTTTCCACTCCGCGGTATCCCTCTTGCCCACATCGTGCAGCAGGGCATGCCAACGCACTTCAGGCTCCGCCCGGTCCACGACCTCGAGCACATGGGTCAACACATCCCCCTCAGGGTGCCACCGGGGGTTTTGCCGCAGCCGGTCGGTACCCTCAAACTCGGGAATCAGGCGCTGCAGGATGCCCAGATCGTAGAGGTAGCGCAAAAAGCGGCTGGGGGTGCCGTTTTGAAAGGCTTTATTGAACTCCGCCGTAACCCGCTCTACAGCCACATGGGAAAGCACCTCCGAAGCCGCTTGGCGGGCTGCCTCGAGGGTCTCCGACTCGATCTCGAAACCGTAACGCGCCGCCAAGCGCCCCGCCCGAATCACCCGCAGATAATCCTCACGAAACCGCTGGCGGGGATCCCCCACCGCCCGCAGCCGCTTGGCCTCGAGGTCGGCCTGCCCCCGGTAAGGGTCAATCACCCTACCGCCGGCGTCCATGGCAATGGCTCCAATGGTGAAGTCTCGCCTCGAGAGGTCTTCCTCGATGCTCTGGCCCCAGACCACCCGGGCATGGCGCCCGTAGGTCTCCACATCCCGGCGAAAGGTGGTGACCTCATAGGGGTGGTGCCCCAGCAACACCGTGACGGTGCCGTACTCCAAGCCAGTGGGGATGGCCTCCAGGCCGTGCTCCTGGGCCAGGCGCAAGACCACCTCCGGTGGGGCTGAGGTGGCAAAATCCAGGTCCTCGGGCTCGAGGCCCAGCAGGATATCGCGCACCGCACCGCCCACCAGGTACAGGTTGGGGAGAAACGAGAGCCGCTCGAGGATGGAAGGAAGGTTTTTCAACGGTCCACTAACTGGCTGACCCACCGCACTGGGGGCCTCCAGGCTCAGTGTAGCAAACGATTAAGCGGTGTCCTCAAACCCCTGCAACACGTTGACCGCGTTGAGCCCAATCTCCTCTACCGCATACCCCCCCTCCATTACAAACAAGGTGGGCCTGCCGAGCCTAGCAATCCGCTCCCCAACGCGCAGGTAGTCGGGACTCTCGAGCCGGAACTGCGAGATCGGGTCACCCCGGAAGGTGTCCACCCCCAGCGAGACCACCAACACCTCTGGCCCGTAGGCTTGAATCTGCCGACAGGCGTGCTCGAGCCGCTCCATCCAGGCCGGGAACTCCGTTCCCCAGGGCATGGGGTAATTGAGGGTGTAGCCCTCCCCTGCCCCCTCCCCCCGTTCGTCGGCATGGCCCAAGAAGTAGGGGTACTCCACCCTGGGATCGGCGTGCAGGTTCACCACCAACACATCAGCGCGGGGGTAAAAAATGGCTTGGGTGCCGTTCCCATGGTGATAGTCCACATCCAGGATGGCCACCCGTTCGGCCCCCTGGTCGCGCAGGTACTGCGCCGCGATCGCGGCGTTGTTGAGAAAACAGTACCCCCCCATATAGTCCTGGGCCGCGTGATGACCGGGGGGGCGGCAGAGGGCGAAGGCCGCCCTCGAGCCCCCTCGGACCTGCTCGGCGGCGGTCAGGGCTACGTTGGCACTGCTGGCGACGGCCGTCCAGGTACCCGGGGTGATGGGGGAGGCGGCATCGAAAGAGAAGAACCCCAACCGGGCGTCAATCTGCTGGGGCTCGAGCCCCTGGTTCATGCGCCGCACCGGCCAGGCGTAGGGAAGGGCGTCGTGGGTGCGGCCCAGCTTGCTCCACTCCGCCCAGGCGGTTTGCAAAAAGCGCACATAGTTCGGCGAGTGAACCCGCAAAATCGGGTCCAGACCAAACTCTTGAGGCCCGATCACCTCCCCCAGCCTGACCTCCTGTACACGGCTGAGGATGATCTCGGCCCGGCGCGGCATCTCAAAGACCGGTACCAGTTGTCCGGCCATCCACTCACCCCGGCCATGGTGGAGTTTATGGAGTTCGCTGTAAACGGTGATCATGGGGCCCCTGGGTTCGGGTTAGCGCTTCAGCCGGGTCCAGACCTTGTCGCGCAGGTCAATGGCCTTCTGCGAGCAAATCTTGTTGGGCCGGAAGCGGCTGGTCAGGTTGGCGGGGGTGTTCACGGCAGGGTCGGTTTTGAGGGCGGGGTCAAAGTAGGCCGAGGACCCCTTGATGCTGTTGTTGTAACCGGTGAAGTTCGAGGCCACCGCAATGTTTTTGGGGTCCATCATCCAGTTGATGAACCGGATGGCTCCGGCCTTGTTCTTGGCCCCTTTGGGCACCGCGAAGTTGTCGTTCCAGAAGGGCAAGCCCTCCTTGGGGTAAACGAACACCGCGGTGGGTAGCTTCTCCTTGGTGCGGTGGGCGGCTCCGTTCCACTGCTGGTGCATGATGACTTCCTTGGCCTGCATCCGCTCGATGGTTCCATCGGAGTTGTAGGCGGCCAGATAGGGTTTTTGCTTGAGCAGCACCTCCAGGATCTTCTCGGCTTGCTTGGGGTCTTCGGTGCACTGGTCAAACCCCAGATAGTAGGCCGCAGCACTGTACAAGTCGCTGGCATCGTTGAGGGCCACCACCTGGCCTTTGAGGGCCTCCGGTGGCTCAAAGAAGGATTTCCAGCTGTCCTCGAGCTTCCCCCCCGGAACCCGCGCGGAGTCATAGGTAAACCCGGTTACACCCCACATGTAGGGCGCACTGTACTCCCGCTTGGGGTCAAAGGGCGGTTTGGTAGAAAAATCGGCCACGTTTTTAAAGTTGGGCAACTTATAGGTGTCAATCTTCTCCAGGAGCCCCTGATCAATCATGATCTTGACCATGTAATCGCTGGGCACAATCACGTCGTACCCGGTAGCCCCGGCCTTGAGCTTGGCCAGGAGCGATTCATTGGAGTCGTAGACATCCAGGTTAACCCGGATACCGGTCTCCTTCTCAAACTGCTTGAGCAGCTCCGGCGGGATGTAGTTGGACCAGTTGTAGAGGTTGATGCTCTGCCCCTGGGCCAGGGCCAGAGGGGCTAGAAAAGCCGCAAGGATACCGATGGTTTTCTTCATACCTTCTCCTCCTTAACCGCGCATCCGACACTTGGGGGACACCGGGTTCAGCGCGCTTGTCCCCGCTGCCCAACCACAAACGAGAGGGCCACCAACAGCACCGAAACCCCCAGCAACAGGGTGGAAATCGCATTGACCTCCGGGGTGATTCCGGTACGGATCATACCGAAGATATAGACCGGCAACGTGGTAGCCCCGGCTCCTGCCACAAAAAAGGTGATCACAAAGTCATCCATCGAGGTGATGAAGGCCAGCATGGCCCCAGAGACAATTCCGGGAACCAGCAGGGGCAAGGTGACCCGGCGAAAGGTGTGCCAGGGGCTGGCATATAGATCGGTCGCGGCCTCGGCCAGTCGAGGGTCAAGCCCCTCGAGCCGGGCCCGGATCGGCAGGTAGGCAAACGGAATGCAGAATACCGTGTGGGCCAGAATAACCGTGAGCAGACCCAGCTGTAAGCCAATGGCCAGAAAAAACAGCAGCGAGGCCACCGCGGTCACAATTTCTGGAACCAATAGGGGCAACCCCACCAGGCCGTTGAACAGGTTCTGCCCGCGAAACCGGCGCCCGGTCATGCCCACCGCGGCCGCAACCGCCACAAGGGTGGAGAGAAGGGTGGCCGCAGTCGCCACAATCAGCGAATTCTGGGCGGCCCGCAGGATGTTGGGGTTGTCCAGCACCCCCTTGTACCAATCCCAGCTAAATCCCGTCCAGATCGTGGCCACCTGGTTGGCGTTGAATGAAAGGGCCACCAAAACGAAAATTGGCACATACAAAAACGCAAAAAACAGCACCATCACCCAGAACAAGCCGGGAAAGCGCCAGAGGGGGTTGCGGGGGTTGATCATAGCAGGCTCCCCTTACCCCGAAAACGCAGGGCGTAGATCAACATAAACAGCAGCACCAGCGCCAACAAGGCGAAGGAAAGCGCCGCCCCAAAAGGCCAGTCGCGCGAAGCCCCAAACTGTTGCTGGATGAGGTTACCGATCATCAAGCTCTTGGCCCCGCCCAGCAGCTCGGGGATGTAGTAGGTGCCCAGGGCGGGGACAAACACCAGAATGCAGCCCGCGATTACCCCCGGTGCGGCCAGCGGCAGCACCACCCGCCACAGGGCCTTCCAGCGGTTGGCATAGAGGTCAAAGGCGGCCTCGAGCAAGCGCCAGTCCAGCTTCTCCAGGCTGGTGTAGATCGGCAGCACCATGAAGGGCAAAAAGGCATAGACCAGGCCAATTTGCACCGCGATGGGGGTGTACAGCAGATCCAACGAGCCCTGCAGCAGACCCATTTGCTTCAGCCCCGATTCAATTAGCCCACCATTGCGCAGCAGCAAAATCCAGGCGTAGGTGCGCACCAGGAGGTTGGTCCAGAAAGGGATGGTGACCAGAAAGATCAGCCACTGGCGACGGCGGGGGGTCTGCAGGGCGATATACAGCGAGACCGGAAAACCGATCAGAAGGGTGATCAGCATGGTGATGAAGGCCAGGCCGAAGGAGCGCGAGAAGATCGAGAGGTAGTCGGTATTGAGCGAGAGCGAGTCGTCGAGGTTCCGGTCGAAGAGGAACTTGATGTAAGCCTCGGGGGTATAGTGCCCCCATCTGACCCCGCCAAAGCTGCCCGGCTCGAGCCAGGACATCAGGGCCATCAGGAGCATCGGGAGCAGCATGAGCCCCACCAAAACGAGCCCAGCCGGCAGGATCAGGGCCCAGCGGGTCAGCAGATCCCGGCGCTCCAGCGCCCGCCGGGCCGAACCGCCGGCAATAGAGGTGACCTCGCGCGAAGGGGTGGCCATCTCTACTCCTTCAGCACCCGCACCGCTTCGGGCGGCAACTCAAGCCCCACCGGGTCTCCCGGCCTCACCAGTTGTAGGGCCCCCAAGCGATTCTGGGAGCGCACCTGAAATGGCTCCTGACCCGGCAGCTCGAGCAGGTAAATGGTGTCGGTGCCCTTGTAAACCACATCCTTGACCCGAGCCGATATCCCGCTTCCGTCCGCGCTCAACCGGGCTCGCTCGGGCCGGATCGCCAGGGTCACCTCCCCATCGGGGGTGTGGACGGGGGTGGGCAGGGAACTGCCGTCCGGGAGCAAGAGCACCCCCCCTCGAGCCCTCGCCTTTAGGAAGTTGGTCTCCCCGATGAAATCCGCCACATAGCGGCTGTTGGGGGCATCGTAGATCTCGGTGGGGGTACCGACCTGAGCAATGCGCCCCTCCTGCATCACCGCGATCCGGTCCGACATGGTCAGGGCCTCTTCCTGGTCGTGGGTGACGAAGACAAAGGTGATCCCGGTCTCGGCGTGGAGGCGCTTGAGCTCGAGCTGCATCTCCTTGCGCAGCTTGAGGTCCAGGGCCGAAAGCGACTCGTCCAGCAGCAGCACCTTGGGGCGGTTGGCCAGGGCCCGGGCCAGGGCCACCCGCTGCTGCTGCCCGCCCGAGAGCTGAGCCGGTCTGCGGTTCTCGTACCCTACCAGCTTAACCAGCCCCAACATCTCCCGCACCACCTGGGCGATCTCGGCCCTGGGCTTACCCAGCATCTCCAGGCCAAAGGCGATGTTTTGCGCCACGCTCAGGTGGGGAAACAGGGCATAGCTCTGGAACACCGTGTTCACCGGGCGCCTATAGGGCGGCAGCCCCTCTAAAGGCTGGCCGTAGAGCCGGATCGAACCCTCAGTGGGCTGCTCGAACCCCGCGATAAGCCGCAGCAGGGTGGTCTTGCCACAGCCGGAGGGCCCCAGCAGGGTGAAGAACTCATTGTGGCCGATCTCGAGGCTGATCCGGTCCAGGGCCCGCACCCGCTCCGAACCCTCACCATAGACCATGCTCAAGCGCTCGAGAGCGATTGCCGCCGTATCCTTCACCGCCGAGACCGGAGCCGCTTCCAACCGTTCCCCCGCTAAATAATGCCAGAATCTAACACAGCCGCTCCTGAGGAGCAACCGCGGTACTCCACCGCTCAGCGGTGATAGGGCTCCCCCCGCTTCAGGGTCTCGGCCCGGTACAGCTGCTCCAAGAGCACCACCAGGGCCAGCTCGTGCTGTAAGGTGAGCTTGGAAAGCGCCCAAACCCAATCCGCCTCGGCCCGCACCGCCGGGGAAAGCCCCTCGGCTCCGCCCAGCAAAAACGCCACCCCCTTTTCCCCCTGCATCTCCCAGGCCCCCAGCCGGGCCCTAAGCCCCAGGGTATCCACCTCCTCGCCCCGCTCATCCAAGGCCACCCGCAGGTACCCCTGCGAGGCCCCCAGCAACCGTTCCCCCTCCTGCGCTGGACTCCCCTCCTTGAGGTAGAGCAGCTCGAGGCGAGTGTATCGCTCTAAGCGCGCCGCGTATTCCTGCAGACCCGCCTTGGCATAGGCCAACCGGGGCTTACCGATGGCACAAACTTTGATACGCATTTCGGTTCCCAGTCTAGCCCAGCGTTGTAGACAGGCCTCGAGCCCTTCCGTAAGCTACGGCCAATCCATGGCCCTGGCGAACGCGCTATAATTCCAAGCATCAAAGGTCTTTATGCCCAGCACCCTCCATGCCCTTTTTGTCACCGCTGCTCGGTGCATACCGCCTTTGCTCCAGCCTCAATGGGCTGGACTTTCCGTTTTCCCCGCGCTCGCCTTTACCCAAGGAGGCGCGGCCACGCCGTGGCCCTTACCCAGGGCCTAGCCAGTCAGGAACACTGGCCATCCCAGGTTCCTAGGAGGAAGGCATGATCAAGGATCAAATCGAGTTTCAACCCTTCACCCCCGAGCCCATTCGGGTGCTATCTGAGGAGGGGGTCTGGATTGCCCCGTTCGAGCTGGACTTGGACCCAGCCACGCTCGAGCGGTTCTACAGCGAGATGGTCGCCGCGCGAATGCTCGATGAGCGCTTCACCATCCTGATCCGCACCGGGAAAACCAGCTTCGTCGCCCCCCATTCCGGGCACGAAGGGGCCCAGGTCGCGGTGGCCAATGCCCTGCGCAAGGGCTTTGACTGGCTCTTCCCCTACTACCGCGACATGGGGCTGGCCCTGGCCATGGGGGTTCCGCTGGTAGAGATCTTCGGTCAGATGCTGGGCAGTGCCGCCGACCCGGCCAAGGGCCGTCAGATGCCCTCACACGCCGGCTCTAAAGCGCTCCATATCTTCACCGTCGGCTCCGCCATTGCCTCGCATGTCCCCCCCGCTACGGGTGCCGCCATCAGCATGAAGCTGCGGGGCACCGGCCAGGTTGCGGTCTGCACCTTTGGCGACGGGGCCACCAGCGAAGGCGACTGGCATGCCGGGGTCAACTTCGCGGCGGTACAGGGCGCCCCCGCGGTGTTTGTCTGTGAGAACAACCGCTACGCCATCAGCGTGGAGCTCACCCATCAGACCGCCTCCCCCAACGTCGCCGAGAAAGCCAGGGCCTACGGCATCCCCGGCTACCGGGTGGATGGGATGGACGTGCTGGCCAGTTTCTATGTGCTCAAGGAGGTGGTGGAGCGCTCGAGGGCCGGCCATGGCCCAGCCCTGGTCGAGCTGGAGGTCTATCGCTACGGCCCCCACTCCTCCGCGGATGACGACAGCCGCTACCGCCCTAAGGCTGAGGTGGAGGCTGCCCGGAAGCGCGATCCCATCCTGCGGTACCGAAAATTCTTGGAGGGCCAGGGTCTGTGGAGTGAGGCCGCCGAGGCCGAGCTCCGCGCCCGAATCACCCATCAGCTCGATACCGCTCTCGAGGAGGCCCAAGCCGCGGGTGAGGCCCCGGTGGAGTGGATGTTCGAGGACGTGCTATCCAGCCGCCCCTGGCACCTGGAAGAGCAGCGGAGAATCGTGCTGGAGGAGCTTCGCTAAAAGGGGCCTCGAGCCTTGCAGCCTTGCGGCTCGAGGCTGTGACCTGTGACGTGAGGTATTGTCATGCCAACCCTAACCATGATTGGGGCCATCAACACCGCCCTCAGCGAGGAAATGCACCGAGACGAGCGGGTGGTCTTGTTTGGCGAAGATGTAGGCAAGCGCGGCGGGGTCTTTTTAGCGACCGAAGGCCTGCAAAAGACCTTCGGTCCAGACCGGGTCTTTGACTCCCCCCTCTCCGAGGCGGCGATCATCGGGGCGGCGGTGGGGATGGCTGCCCACGGGCTGCGCCCCGTAGCCGAGGTGCAGTTTGCCGACTACGTGTTTCCCGGCATAGACCAGCTCTTTTCCCAGGCTGCCAAGCTCCGCTACCGTTCCGGGGGGCAGTTCACCGCCCCCATGGTGGTGCGGATGCCCACCGGCGGCGGGGTGAAGGGCGGGCACCACCACTCGCAGAGCCCCGAGGCCCACTTTGCCCATACCGCCGGGCTCAAGGTGGTGGTGGTCTCCACCCCTTACGACACCAAGGGCTTGCTCAAGAGCGCCATCCGAGACGATGATCCGGTGGTTTTCATGGAACCCAAGCGGCTCTACCGGGCCCTCAAAGAAGAGGTACCCGAGGAAGACTACCTCATCCCCATTGGCAAGGCTGCTGTCCGCCGCGAAGGCAGCGACATCACCCTGGTTTCGTATGGGGGACCGATGCTCGAGACCCTCAAGGCTGCCGAGGAGATGGCCGCTGCGGGGATTAGCCCCGAGGTGATTGACCTGCGCTCCGTGCTGCCTTGGGATAAGGAGGCCGTGCTGAGTTCAGTGGCCAAAACCGGGCGCCTGCTGATGATTTCCGAGGCCCCCCGCACCGCCAGCATTGCCAGTGAGGTCACCGCGACGGTCTCGGAGGAGCTGTTTGATCAGCTTTTGGCCCCGGCCACCCGGGTGACCGGTTTCGACATCCCGTATCCCTATGCTCAGGATAAGCTCTATATGCCCACCGTAACGCGAATCCTGAATGCCGCCAAGCGCGTGCTAGATTATTAGGAGCGATATGCCCAAAGAAATCGTTCTGCCCGAGCTCGCTGAATCTGTGGTGGAAGGCGAAATCCTCAAATGGCTGGTGGATGAGGGCCAGCCCCTCAAAAAAGACCAGCCCTTCATTGAGGTGATGACCGATAAGGTCACGGTGGAGTTGCCCAGTCCCTATGAGGGGGTACTGCTGCAAAAGCTGGTCAAGGAGGGCGATGTGGTGGCGGTACACTCCCCCATCGCGATGGTTGCGGAGCCGGGTGAGGTTGGGGGGGTCGTCAGCGACCGGAATCAAGCCTCCTCCACCAGCAACCAAGATTCGGTCCCGGACACCAATCGCCCGACACCCAACCTCCAGGCCCAGGAAGAGCGCAGCATCGTCGAGCCTGGTCGCGTGGTTGAGGATGACGGGGCCAGCCTTTCCCTGTTCAAGCCGGATGCCAAGCCGGAGCAGGTCAAGAACCCCTTTGCCCCTCGAGCCGCCTCCACCGCTGTCCTCGAGGCCCCTAAACCCGCCCCTTCGGGGCGAATTATTGCGGTTCCAGCCGCCCGCAAGCTCGCCCGGGACCTGGGGTTGGAACTGGCCCAGATCCCTGGGTCCGGCCCCAATGGCCGCATCCGGGTGGAGGATGTCAAGGCTTTTGCCCAAACCCCCCCTCCCGCAGCAGCCTCTTCCCCTGCGCCAAGCCCCCAAGCCAAAGCGGGCCCTGCGGGGTTCCCCGCCCCGGTGCAATACAAATCCCCCAAGGGCTATGAAGGGCTCGAGACCCGCGTGCCCCTGCGCGGCCTGAGGCGGGCTATTGCAAACCAGATGGTGGCCTCGCACCTCTACACCGTACGCACCCTCTCGGTGGACGAGGCCGACTTGACCGAGCTGGTGGCCCTGCGCGAGCGGCTCAAGCCGGAAGCCGAGCGCCAAGGGGTTAAGCTCAGCTACCTGCCCTTCATCTTCAAGGCCCTGGTCATCGCGCTGAAAAAGTTCCCCCCGCTCAACTCCTCCATGGACGAGGCCAAAGGGGAGGTCGTGCTCAAAGGCTATTACCACCTCGGCCTGGCGGTAGCGACCGAGGCCGGGCTGGTGGTGCCGGTGGTCAAGGATGTGGACCGGAAATCCATCCTACAGATCGCCGCGGAGATCAACGAGCTGGCCGAGAAAGCCCGAAGCAACCGGCTCTCCCCCGAGGACATGACCGGCTCCACCTTCAGCGTGACCAACATCGGCTCGATTGGGGCCCTGTTCAGCTTCCCCATCATCAACGTGCCCGACGCGGCCATCCTGGGGGTGCACTCCATCCAGAAGCGCCCGGTGGTGAACGACCGCGACGAGATCGTGGTGCGCCACATGATGTACCTCTCGCTCTCCTTCGACCACCGGCTGGTGGACGGGGCCGAGGCCGCGCGGTTCTGCAAGGAAGTGATCCGGCTGCTCGAGCGCCCTGAAACCATGCTGCTGGAAGCAATTTGACCCTTCAAGCCCTCGAGGCTGAGGTTTAGCTCATAATAGGTGAGGTATGGCAACCTACGACGTCATCGTGATCGGCACCGGCCCCGGCGGCTACCACGCGGCCATCCGGGCGGCCCAGCTGGGCAAGAAAGTACTGGCGGTGGAGGCGGAGTACGTGGGCGGGGTCTGCTTGAACGTGGGTTGTATTCCCACCAAAGCCCTGTTGCACGCTGCCGAGGAGCTCGAGAGCACCCGCCACAGTTCGGAGTTTGGCCTCGAGGTCAAAGAGGCCAGGCTCGACACCAAAAAGCTGGGTGGCTGGCGCGACAGCGTGGTCAAAAAGCTCACCGGCGGGGTGGGGCAGCTTTTCAAAGGCAACAAGGTAGACCTCAAGACCGGCTTTGCCAAGTTCGTTGACAAGAACACCATCGAGGTCGGGGGGGAACGCATCCAGGGCCAAACCTTCATCGTGGCCACCGGCTCCGAGCCCAATCCCCTGCCGGGCTTCGAGGTAGACCAGAAGGACATCGTGGACTCTACCGGGGCCCTGCGGGTCGAGGATAAGTTCCCCAAGCGCTTACTGTGCATCGGCGGGGGAGCGATTGGCCTCGAGTTCGCCCAGGTCTATAAGCGGCTGGGGGCGGAGGTCACGGTGATTGAGTTCATGGGCCAGATTCTGCCCGCCGCCGACCCCGAGACCGCCGGCCTGCTGGCCAAAGTTCTGGGCAAGCAGGGCATCGCCATCCGCACCAACACCAAGGGCGTGAAGGTGGAGAGGAAAAAAGACGGCCTCCACGTAACCCTGGAAGACGTGAAGACCGGCAAGCAAGAGACCCTGGTGGTGGACAAGATTCTGGTCGCCACCGGGCGGCGACCCCGGGGCAAGGGGCTGGGGCTCGAGGCCATTGGGGTCAAGGTGGACGAGCGCGGCTACATCCCCACCAACGAGCGCATGGAGACGGGCGTGCCCGGCATCTACGCCATCGGCGACGTGACCCGCCCCCCCCTGCTGGCCCACAAAGCCATGAAGGAGGGCCTGGTCGCCGCCGAAAACGCCGCTGGGGGCAACGCCGCCATGGACTACCAGATCCCCAATGTGGTCTACACCAGCCCGGAGTGGGCTGCCGTCGGCATGACCGAGGAGGAGGCCGCCAAGGCCGGGTACAAGGTCAAGGTGGGCAAGTTTCCCCTCTCGGCCTCGGGCCGGGCCCTGACCCTGGGTTCTACCGACGGGCTCGTTAAGCTCATCGGGGACGCCGAAACCGACCTGCTGCTGGGGGCCCATATCCTCTCCCCCGATGCCTCCGACCTGATCGCCGAGGTGGCCTTGGCCCTGGAGATGGGCGCCACCGTGACCGATATCGCCCTCACCGTCCATGCCCACCCCACCCTCTCCGAGGGGATCATGGAGGCGGCCGAGAACCTGCACAAGATGGCCATTCACATCGCCAACCGCTAATCCCGCTGGGAGCAACGGGCCCTATCCCCGGGGGTGGGTGTGGTATAACCTCAGCCATGCGCATCCGCGCCACCCTCAACGCCCTTTCCATCCGGCTCGATGGCAACGAGACCCCAGAGATGCTGCGCAAGGCCCTGGCAGACCTCCCAGAGTCCCCCCTCGAGGTCGAGGTGGGGGGTTCGGTCAGTCAGGAGGTGCTGGAAGCCCTTTTAGAGATCGGTCGCCCTCGCGGCCTGAGCTTGCGCCCCCAACGCGGTGAGAAGTTAATCCCCTACACTGAGGTGATTGACCAAACCCTGCGGGCCGGCAGCCGGATTGAGTCGCCGGGAACGGTGGTGATCTTGGGGGACGTGAACCCTGGGGCCGAGGTGGTGGCGGTGGGGGACATCATCGTGGTCGGGAAGCTGCGGGGGCTGGCCCATGCG
>NZ_QWLB01000080.1 GCF_003574355.1 Meiothermus granaticius NBRC 107808
TACCCCACCGGCTTCAAGCCCCACCCCGGTTCCCCCCTCGGCAGAGCCTCCCAAGCCAGACACCAACCACTACGTGGAGGTCAAGGCGCCCATCGTAGGCACTTTTTATGCTGCGCCTTCCCCCGATGCCCCACCCTTCGTGAAGGAAGGAGATCGGGTGCAGAAGGGCCAGGTGCTGTGCATTATCGAGGCCATGAAGCTGATGAACGAGATCGAGAGCGAGGTCTCCGGTACGGTAAAGCAGCTTTTGGTGCGCAACGGCGAGCCGGTGGAATACGGTCAAGCCCTGTTTTTGATTGATCCGGCTTAGTCACGGAGGGTCTGCTGCAAAAGCCTGTGACCCGCTCGAAGAGGGTTTATGTTCAAGAAAATCCTAATTGCCAATCGAGGTGAGATTGCCCTGCGTGTGCTGCGCGCAGCCCGCGAGCTGGGCATTGAAGCGGTGGTGGCCCATTCTGAGGCCGATGCCCAGTCGTTGGCGGTGTTGTTGGCGGATGAGGCCATCTGCATTGGCCCGCCGGCCTCCAAAGACTCCTACCTGAACATCCCCAACCTGCTTTCTGCGGCCATCATTACCGGGGCCGATGCCATCCACCCAGGGTATGGTTTCCTGGCGGAGAACCCGCAGTTTGCGGAGATGTGCCGGGACTATGGGATCGTGTTTATCGGCCCCACCCCGGAGTCCATGCACAGCCTGGGTTCAAAGGCCGGTGGGCGGGAGATTGCTCGAGCATCGAACGTGCCTACGGTACCGGGAACGGGGGTTTTGCAAAGCGCCGAGGAGGCGATCGCGGCAGCGGAACAGATCGGCTACCCGGTGCTGCTCAAGGCCAGCGCAGGAGGGGGGGGCCGGGGGCAGAGGGTGGTGCGCAGCGCAGAGGAGATGGCCTCCGCCTTCACCCAAGCCCAGCTCGAGGCTCAGAACTACTTTGGTGACCCCGCCCTGATCTTGGAGAAGTTTATCGAGCTGTTCCGTCACGTTGAGGTGCAGGTGATGGGCGACGGCAAGGGGCATGTGGTGCACGTGGGTGAGCGCGACTGCTCGATCCAGCGCCGCAACCAAAAGCTCATTGAGGAAGCCCCCAGCCGGTTGCCCGAGGAGTTGCGCCAGGAGATCTTAGCCGCCGGGGTGCGCCTGGCCAAGCATGTGCAGTATGCCGGGGCGGGGACCCTAGAGTTCATCGTAGACCCGGAGGGGCACTACTACTTCATGGAGATGAACACCCGCATTCAGGTTGAGCACTGTGTTAGCGAGATGATCTCGGGGCTGGATTTAGTCAAGCTGCAAATTCTGATTGCGGCAGGAGAGCCCTTTACCCTGCAGCAGGAGGAGATTGAGCTCAAAGGGCATGCCATCGAGTGTCGGATTAACGCAGAGGACTACCAGAAGGATTTTCGCCCCAGCATCGGCAAGGTTGAGACCCTACATTTTCCGGGCGGCCCTGGGGTGCGGGTGGATTCCCACCTCTACACCGGCTACTCCATTCCCCCCAACTACGATTCCCTGGTGGCCAAACTGATCGTCCACGCCCCCAGCCGCGAAGAGGCCATTGCCCGAATGCGCCGGGCCCTGGGAGAGACCGCCATCGAGGGGCCAGGGCTCAAGACCACGGTGCCCTTCCACCTCGAGGTGATGGACAACAGCTTCTACCGGCGGGGGGCAATTTACACCAACTTCGTCAATACCCGGATGGCGGAGAAGGTGTGAGGCGGGCCTGAAGCCGTATGGAAGACAACCCCTGGCAAACCCTGGGCGTCCAAACCGTTTACGACAACCGCTGGATCCGGGTGGAGCACCGGGAGGTGCTCCACCCAGGCGGGGGCCGGGGGATCTATGGTCTGGTGCACTTCAAGAACCGGGCGATCGGGGTAATTCCCCTGGAGGCCGATGGCAGTACCTACCTGGTAGGGCAGTACCGCTACGCCCTGGGGCAGTATTCCTGGGAGCTCCCTGAGGGCGGGGGTCCCCTTGAGGAGGATCCGCTGGAAGCGGCCCGGCGTGAGCTGCGCGAGGAGACCGGCCTCGAGGCCGACCATTGGCAACTGTTGTTGAAAATGCACCTCTCTAACTCCGTCACCGACGAGGTCTCGCTGATTTATCTGGCCCGTGGATTGCGGTCTGGCCCGGCGCAGCCGGAGGAAACCGAGCGGCTGAGGGTGGAGCGGTTGCCCTTTGAGGAGGTGTACCGCCGGGTGGTGGCTGGGGAGATCACCGATGCAATCACGGTGGCCGGGGTGCTGCGGGTGCAGGCTTTACGGCTGGCTGGAGAGCTTTGAGGTTGGGGGCTGGGGCGCACGCCTAACCTGGGTACACCAGGTACACTGGTGAGCGATGAGCTTTGGACTCCTGCGCTATCTCTCCGACCCGCTGGCTTTTTTGGTGGCTTTTGCGGCCTGTGCTTTTGGCCTGGTCGTTCACAACCTGTTTCAGGCCTGGCTGGCCGACCGCTATAGAGATGGGGATCCTCGCCGCTATGGCTTTCTGAGCCTGGAGCCTCGAGTGCATCTTGACGCTCTGGGCTTGCTGTTTCTGGCCATCCTCGGGTTTGGGTTCCCTCGACCGGTGCCTTTCCGGCTGGTGGGGGGCAAGGCAGCCCGGGTGGCCTTGATGGGGCCGCTGGGGTTTTTTGTGGCGGCGTTCTTCTATGAGCTGCTGGGTCGGTTGCTGGGGGGGCTGAGCCCTGCCACCGGCAGTATTGCATTCGGGTTTCAGATCGCAGCCGCGCTGATGTTGGCCCATGCCGCGGTGTTCCTCTTTCCAGTGCCGCCCTTGGACGGGGCTCGAGTGGTGTATGCGGTGGGCGGCCTGGAAGCCCGGCGCTTTATGGACCAGCTTCAGAACTACGGCCCGCTGGGGTTTTTTGTGATCTTTTTGGTGCTTTCCCTGACCGGCATTCTGGGCTCGGTGGTAAGCGGTTTGGCCGGACTGCTGAACGCCCTCTTCCGCTTGATGGGGTTATAGGAGGGTAGATGGGGCTGCTTTCATACCTGCAAACCGATCCGCTAACCTTCTTCCTATTGGTTGCGATCCTGGTGATCTCGCTCTCCGCTCACGAGTGGGGCCATGCCATCGCGGCTCTGTGGATGGGGGACCCCACCGCTCAGGAAAGGGGCCGCATCAGCTTCAACCCGCTGCGACACCTGGACCCGTTCGGTACTTTGCTGCTGCTCTTGGTGGGGTTTGGCTGGGCCAAGCCGGTACCCATCAACCCCAATAATTTCCGCCGCTATCGCTGGGGGCTTTTTGTGGTGAGCATCGCTGGAATTGTGATCAACCTGCTCATGGCCTTGCTGCTAACCCTGCTGCTGCGGGTCTTGGTGGGGACCTACCCTGCCGAGGTGGCGGCCACCTTTGGGCGCAACGGGCATAACCTACCGGGGACTATAGCCCTGGCGGCGCTTCTGGCAGCCAGCATTAACCTCAGCCTGGCGGTGTTTAACCTGTTGCCGATCCCCCCTTTGGACGGCTCGAAGATCCTGCAGAGCGTGCTGCCCTCGAGGCTTCAGCCTTACCTATGGCGGCTCGAGGCCAACCCCACCTACACCCTGGTGGCGATGGTGCTGTTTCTAACCGTGCTGCGCCAGCCGGTCGCCGGTCTGATTGGTTGGGTGCGCACCGGGTTCTTCGGGGCGCTCATTCCGGGGTTTTGATCTCCAGCCACTCCCGCAAGACCCGCAGGTTGTGGGCATCCTCCCCGGTGCTGCGTGGGGTTTCCATGATAGCGATCTTGTGGCTGAGCCGTGGGTCGGTGATGAACCCGCGCAAGCCCAGACCAATCTGCCCCAGCAGCAGCCCGGCATGCTGATCCACATGGCTCTCAAAAGCCCCCTTGGAGTCGTTGAGATGGACCACTGGGACCCGCTCGAGCCCCAGGGTTTTTTCCAGGTCATCCAGCACCTTTTGGGGGGCTTGGTGCAGCGGATACCCTGCGGCAAAGGCATGGCAGGTGTCGAAGCAAACCCCCAGCGGGGTGTCCTTGATCAGGTCGCGCAGGGCCTCGAGGGTATTGCCCAGCAGCCCCTTGCCGCCGGCGGTGTTTTCCAACAGCAACTGAGGGCCTTTCTTACCGAGCTTGGCGAGTTCTCTGGCCCGCAGGGCGCCCTTCCGGGCTTGCTCGGGGTGGGCCGAGCCAGGGTGTACCACCACGTACTCCGCTCCCAGGGCCTGGGCCTTGGCCAGATCATCGGCCAGGCTGAACACGCTCCGCTCCCATAGCTCCCCTTCGGCTCCCAGGTTGATCAGGTAGGAAGCGTGGATCACTGTGGGCAGCCCGCCCAGGTTTTCCCTGCGGGCCCGGAAGCCCTCGAGCTCCCCCGGCTTGGTCGGGCGCAGCTTCCAGGATCGGGGGCTTTTGGCGAAGATCTGGATTGCCGAGAGCCCCAGCCGTTCTGCTTCCTGCGCAGCCCCCTCGAGGCCCAGCTTGCCCGAGATCGAGACGTGAAAACCATAGCGCATAGGGCCTGAGATCCCCTTTACTTTAGGACCTCGATGGCCACCGGGGCGATTCCATCCATTTGGATTTGCCGAGCCGCCGCCTGGGACATGTCGAGGATATGCCCCTTGGTGTAGGGCCCCCGGTCGTTGATGCGCACGATCACGCTGCGCCCGTTTTTGAGGTTGGTCACCCGTACCCGGGTGCCAAACGGCAGGGTGCGATGGGCCGCGGTGAGGGTGTGGGCGTTAAACGCTTCGCCGCTGGCCGTGCGCCTGCCGTGGAAGCGTCCCCCATACCAGGTTGCGGTGCCCTGTTGAAAAAAAACGGCTTTGGGTTTGTTGGCCGCGCGCTGGGGGGTGGGTTGAGGAGGGCGGATGGGGGC
>NZ_QWLB01000081.1 GCF_003574355.1 Meiothermus granaticius NBRC 107808
TATCCTTCTCGTTGCGCTCCCGAGAGGGAAAGCGCGAGGAACATGACAAGTAGGGAGTAGAGGGAGAGATTTTGATCTACGTTTTTTGGTTTGAATAGGGCCAAGGGACGTAGAGATAGAATGGGCCATTTTTCGAGAGGGAGATGGCGAGAAGGTCAAGATAGAACGGGCACACGGTGGATGCCCTGGCACCCAAGCCGAAGAAGGACGTGATTACCTGCGAAAAGCCCGGTGGAGCTGGTAGTAAGCCTTGATACCGGGATATCCGAATGGGGGAACCCGGCCTGTGGGGACACAGGTCACTCACGAGAGTGAGAGGGAACCCGGCGAACTGAAACATCTAAGTAGCCGGAGGAGAAGAAAGCGAAAGCGATTTCCCGAGTAGCGGCGAGCGAAACGGAAGGAGCCTAAACCGGTGTGCGTGCACACCGGGGTTGAGGGACCTCGCAACCGAATCTGAAGCCTAGCTGAAGGGTCTGGAAAGGCCTACCGAAGAGGGTGATAGTCCTGTAGGCGAAAGGCGGAGGATAGGGGAGGTATCCCGAGTAGCCTGGGGTTCGTGGAGCTCTGGGTGAATCTGCGCGGCCCACCGCGTAAGGCTAAATACGAATGGGTGACCGATAGTGGACCAGTACCGTGAGGGAAAGGTGAAAAGAACCCCGGGAGGGGAGTGAAATAGAACCTGAAACCGTGTGCTCACAAGCAATCAGAGCTCTTTACAGGGGTTCTGGTGTGCCTATTGAAGCATGAGTCGGCGACTTACGTTAGTCAGCGAGCCTAAGCCGGGAGGTGGAGGCGTAGCGAAAGCGAGTCCGAAGAGGGCGATTGAGTTGGCTGGCGTAGACCCGAAACCTGGAGAGCTAGCCCTGACCAGGTTGAAGCGCGGGTGACACTGCGTGGAGGACCGAACCGGTTGGATATGCAAATCCTTCGGATGAGTTGGGGTTAGGAGTGAAAAGCTAACCGATCCAGGAGATAGCTGGTTCTCCCCGAAATGACTTTAGGGTCAGCCTCGGGTGCTGATTCCGGCCTGTAAAGCACTGATAGGGCTAGGGGGCCTACCAGCCTACCAAACCCTTTCAAACTCTGAAGGGACGGAAGAGGAGCCCGGGAGTGAGGGCACGAGTGATAACATCCGTGTCCGAGCGCTGGAACAACAGAGACCGCCGATTAAGGCCCCCAAGTCTAGGCTAAGTGGATAAGGATGTGAGGTTGCCGAGACAGCCAGGAGGTTGGCTTAGAAGCAGCCACCCTTTAAAGAGTGCGTAATAGCTCACTGGTCGAGTGACCTTGCGCCGAAAATGATCGGGGCTTAAGCCTAGCGCCGAAGTTGCGGGATACAGCGAGAGTTGTATCGGTAGGGGAGCGTTCCCTAAGCCTGAGAAGCCATACCGTGAGGAGTGGTGGAGGTATGGGAAGTGCGAATGCCGACATGAGTAACGATAAACGGGGTGAGAATCCCCGTCGCCGCAAACCCGAGGTTTCCTACGCGATGGTCGTCATCGTAGGGTTAGGCGGGGCCTAAGGATAAGCCGAGAGGCGAAGCCGACGGACAACTGGTTAATAATCCAGTCCTACTTTGCAGTGCGAAGGGGGGACGCTTTAGGCTAGGCGAACCGGAGCCATGGATGAGCCCGGACAGAAACCCAAAGGGGACTATAGGCAAATCCGTAGTCCGATACCGGTGGGTGGTGTGGAAGCCGCAAGGTGACAACTTGCTGAAGCCAGGGAGCCAAGAAAAGCCTCTAAGCATAACTGCGGAGTACCCGTACCGCAAACCGACACAGGTGGGTGGGTGTAAATGCACCAAGGCGCGCGAGAGAACCTTCGCTAAGGAACTTTGCAATCTAGCCCCGTAACTTAGGGAGAAGGGGTGCTCACGGAGACGTGAGCCGCAGTGAATAGGCGCTGGCGACTGTTTACCAAAAACTCAGCTCTGTGCGAACACGTAAGTGGAAGTATACGGAGCGACGCTTGCCCGGTGCTGGAAGGTCAAGGGGAGGGGTGAGAGCCCTGAACTGAAGCCCCAGTGAACGGCGGCCGTAACTATAACGGTCCTAAGGTAGCGAAATTCCTTGTCGGGTAAGTTCCGACCTGCACGAAAAGCGTAACGATCAGCGCGCTGTCTCAGCGAAGGACTCGGTGAAATTGAATTGGCTGTGAAGATGCAGCCTACTCGTGGCAGGACGAAAAGACCCCATGGAGCTTTACTGTAGTCTGGCATTGACTTTCGGTCGTTTCTGCGCAGGATAGGTGGGAGCCTATGAAGCCGGGGCTTTGGTCTTGGTGGAGGCGCTGGTGAGATACCACCCTGAGATGCCTGGAGGTCTAACCCTGAGAAGGGGACAGTGTTTGATGGGCAGTTTGACTGGGGTGGTCGCCTCCTAAAGTGTAACGGAGGCGCCCAAAGGTTCCCTCAGGTGGGACGGAAACCCATCCGAGAGCGCAAGGGTAAAAGGGAGCCTGACTGTGAGGCGAGCAAGCCGAGCAGGAGCGAAAGCTGGGCCTAGTGAACCTGTGGTTCTGTGTGGAAGGGCCATAGATCAACGGATAAAAGTTACCCTGGGGATAACAGGCTGATGATTCCCGAGCGTCCATAGCGGCGGAATCGTTTGGCACCTCGATGTCGGCTCGTCACATCCTGGGGCTGAAGAAGGTCCCAAGGGTTGGGCTGTTCGCCCATTAAAGTGGCACGCGAGCTGGGTTCAGAACGTCGTGAGACAGTTCGGTCTCTATCCGTCACGAGCGGAAGAAGGTTGAGGGGGGCTGCTCCTAGTACGAGAGGACCGGAGTGGACGCACCGCTGGTTTTCCGGCTGTTCTTCCAAGGGCATAAGCCGGGTAGCCAAGTGCGGGAGAGATAACCGCTGAAAGCATCTAAGCGGGAAACTTGCCTCAAGATGAGCCTTCTCACGGAGTAATCCGGTAAGGACCCCGGTAGAATACCGGGTGAATCGGCTGGAGGTGTAAGCGCAGTGATGCGTTGAGCTGACCAGTGCGAATTGTCCGAGGTCTTGACCTTTAGGCAGTGATAAAGATTCTTCCTCTACTTTCTACTTGGAAGGTTCAAGTTTGAGAAAGAAAACACTGTACACCCTTGTGCTCATAGCGGTGTGGTCCCACCCGTTCCCATTCCGAACACGGTCGTGAAACGCACCAGCGCCGATGGTACTTGGACCGAAGGGTCCTGGGAGAGTAGGTCAGTGCAAGGGTTTTATTATTTGCGGGAGTAGCTCAGTTGGTAGAGCACAACCTTGCCAAGGTTGGGGTCGCGGGTTCGAGTCCCGTCTCCCGCTCCATAACCAAA
>NZ_QWLB01000082.1 GCF_003574355.1 Meiothermus granaticius NBRC 107808
CCCCTTCCCCCCGGCCAGACCGTGGTGCTGGAAGCCGGTGTACACCAGGGCCCCTGGAGCATCACCACCCCCGGTGTGCGCCTGGTAGCCCGCCCCGGCGCAGTGCTGGACGGCGGGGGCCAGGGCACCGCCCTCACCCTCTCGGCGCCGGGGATTGTGGTGGAGAACCTCGAGGTGCAAAACGTGGGCAAAGGGGACGACTTCTACGAGCCCGATGCTGCCGTGGCGCTGTACGGGTGCGAGGGCTGTGTGGTGCGGGGCCTGCGGGCCCGAGGGGTCACGGGCGGTATCCGGGTGGAAAAGTCGAACCGGGCGGTGGTGGAAAACTGCGATTTGGAGGGCACCCAAGCGGCCCCCGGCCTGCAAACCTACCGCAGCGACGACGTGGTGCTGCGGGGCAACCGGATTCAGGGCTTCCTGGACAACCTGTATGTGGAGTACGGCGAACGGGTGGTGGTAGAGGGCAACCGGGTGGAAGCCGGGGAACGCTACGGGCTGCACCTGATGTTTACTTATCAGGCCCAGGTCCGGGGCAACCACAGCCAGGGCAACCGGGTGGGCTCGGCCCTCATGCACGGGGCCGAGAACCGGGTGGAGCACAACACTTTTGCCCGGGAGGTGGGGCCCTTGCGCTACGGGCTGTTGCTGCAAGAGGAATGGAAAACGGTGCTCAAGAACAATCGCTTCGTAGAGAGTACCATCGGGCTTCTGTCGCTGGACTCGAGGGATACCCTCCTCGAGCAGAATCACTTTGACCGCAATGGCACCGCCCTCTTTTTCGCCCGCGACACCGACCAGAACAGCCTGGTAGCCCAGGCCAATACCTTTGTAGGCAACCTCCAGGATGTGGCGGTAGACGACCCCAGGGCTAAGGTGCGCCTTCGGGGCAATGCCTTCGACCGGGCCGCCCCGCTGCCGGTGCCGCATCTGCCCAGCAGCAGTTTCTCGCTTTTGAGCACCCGCCAGCCCGACCTGAGCCTCCTGGCCCTTTCGCCTGCGGTCATGCTCTGGGAGGCGGCTGAGGCCAAGGTGCCGGGGCTTCGGCTCCTGGCCCTGGCCGACCCAGAAGCCCGGCCCGCCTCGCCCCCCGCTGCATCGGTGGCACCGGGCCTGGTGGGGCTGGCCCTCTTGAGCCTGTTGGGAGGCTTATGGTTGAGGTGGTAGCGCTGCACAAAAAAGGCCGCCTGGCCGATGCTCACCTGCGCCTGACGGCAGGCAGCCTGGCCCTCTTGGGCCCCAACGGCGCGGGCAAGAGCACCCTGCTGGGCCTGCTGGCCGGGCGGCTCAAAGCCGATGGCGGCACGGTTCGGCTCTTCGGACACGACCCCCGCAGCCTGGGAGCAGCCCGCGTGCGGGCTTACATTCCCCAGCACCTGACCTTTCCCCCCACCCTGCGGGCCGAAGAGATCCTGGAGGCGGCGCGTCGGCTCAAGGGGGCCACGCTTCAGGACAGGGCCGAGGCCACCGGGCGCATGGGCCTGGAGGCCCACCTGAAGCGCCCGGTGGCCCAGCTCTCGGGGGGCTGGCGGCAGCGGCTGGCCCTGGCCGCCGGGCTGATGGGCTATCCCCCACTGTGGCTGCTGGACGAGCCCGCCTCGGCCCTGGATACTGAGGGCCTCGAGCGTTTGCAAGACTGGATGGCCGCCCACCTGGCTATGGGCGGGCTGGTGATTTTATCGGCTCACCGGCAGGAAGAAATCTCGCGCCTGGCCGAGCAGTTTGTACGTTTGGAGAATGGCCGGGTGATCCAACAAGGCAGTGTGAACTATGCACAAGAACCGTCGTGAAGTGATCAAGATGCTTTCGGCTTTAGGCGCTTCGACTGCGCTCTCGCAGGCTCTGGCCCAGCAGATGCAACAGATGCAGCAGTCGCAGCCTATGCAGCCTGCTCCAGCGGCCCTCGAGACCATCCCGGCCAGGGCCATCCCCTGGGAGAAGGGCACCTGCGCCTTCTGCGGGATGCCCCTTAAGACCCCCCCTCCGGGGGCCTGGATGGGCCGTACCTTCAACCCAGGCTTCTTCGAGCAGACCTACAGCCAGATTGCCCTCAAGGAACCGCAAAAGGGGATGGACGCCCTCCACTTTGAGTCCATCGCCTGCATGGTCAACTACGCCTGGGTGCATGGCCTGCGCGACGGGGTGGGCACCACCTTCTACGTGGCCGACCGGGGGCTTTACGACCCCGCCAAAGGCCCCGAGGCCGTGCGGCTGCTGCCCGCTCGCCAGGCCGTCTACCTGTGGGGCGAGAAGCGCGGTTGGGTGGTGATGGATGCCAAGGTGGCCGCGTTCAACTCCAGGGTAGAGGCCGAGGTCTTTGCCCGCCGGAACCCCGACCTGGGCCGCACCCGCGTCCTGGACTGGCAGACCCTGGTGGATCTGGCCCCCTTGCCCGAGATGAACCTGGTGAACCTGCTGGCCCAGCACGCGGGCTTGCTGAAGTAGCGTACCCATTTGGGCCGGGGGTGGATACTCGCCTCCGGCCCCCTAAGGAACCCCCATGAAGCGACGTACCCTGATCAAAGGACTGCTGGCCCTGCCCCTGGGCTTTGGCGTGCTGCAACCGGCACTGGCTGCGGCCCGGCCCCTGCGGGTGGGGGTGGATGCCTGCCCCTACTGCAACATGACCATTCTGGACGCCCGCTACGCCGCGCAAATGGTCACTACCACCGGCAAGGTGTACTCCTACGACGACGTGGGCTGCCTGCTCGACCATGTGCTGGGTTATGGCGGCCCCCAGGCCACCCCCAAAGAGATGTATGTGGCCGACTTTGCCGCCTCCGAGCGCAAGGAGGCCCGTTTTTTGGAGGCGGAACAGGCCCACTTCCTCATTCAATGAGCGCATCCGCACCCCCATGGGGGTAGGGCTCCTGGCCTTCAGGAGCGCCGGGGAACTCGAGGATTACCTGAAGGAGCGGCCTCAGCACGCCGGTGAGAAGCTGCGCTGGAACGAGCTGCTGGTTCGAGGGCGCAAGCAGGCCTGGGTGCCCGGCTACGGACGATGAACGCCCTGCTGCCCCTGTATACCAGGGCCCTCCTGCGCAACCCCTGGGCTTTTGCGCCGGTGGGCCTGCTGCCCCTGCTGGCCCTGGCGTTTGCAGGCCGGGGCGAAGCGGTGGCGGTGGTCTCGCTCTTTGCTTCGCTGGCGCTGCTGCTGCCCCCCTTTGTGCTGGCCCTGACGCTGCCCCTGCTCACCCCCCGAGAGGACTGGGCCTTCTGGGCTGGCATGCCCCAGAGCCCGGCCCGGCTCTACCTGGCGGGGGTCTGGGGGGTGGGGCTGGGCCTGAG
>NZ_QWLB01000083.1 GCF_003574355.1 Meiothermus granaticius NBRC 107808
GGCCTGGCAGCGGCTGGTTCAGGTGAAGCCTGCCCTTGAGGCCAGCGCCACCCTCTCAGAGGCCTGGCGCACCGAGGTGGGCCTGTATGCCCTGCTCTACCGTGCGGTGGACAAGGCCCTGGCCGATACCCAGCTCCCCCTGCGGGCGGCTAAGGGAAGCCTCGAAGGGGAAGCGCTGCGGAGCCACCGGGTCATGCCCACCCAAACCCTGCGGGGGGCCCTTGACGCCCTGCAGGATGCGCATGAACCCGGCGAAGGGCTTACCGTGCTCTCCCTGCTGGATAGCCCCTTCGATCAGGTGGTGTTCCCTGGAACAGCCTTGCTGACCCTGGGCCGGGCCGCAGGAGACCATGCCCTGCTTTCGCTATCGGGCGAAATTCCCCCGCAGGAGGCTGGGGTTTTGCTCGAGCGGATCGGGTACTACCTCGAGCGGCCCATCCTGCTGGCCTAAATTTCCCCGCAGTCAATCCCCCCGCCGAATCAGTCAGCGGGGGGATTTGCCCAGTACTCCTATTGCGCCCTTCGCAGGCGGCCACGGTTCTGTTCAGGACAAAGCTATACGGGTGAAGAGCGCTCTAATAGGAGCAAGTATCGGCCATGGTTCCGCGCACAAACAGCGTGGCACTGCGCCCGCTGGCTTCCCAGGTGTAGGTTCCATCGGTGTAGGCATACCGTGGGCTGGTGCGGGTTAGGGTCAGGGTGTGATTGGCCCCATTGTAGAAGATACTGACCTGATTGTTGCCCAAGTACGAGACCGAGAGCCTCCCCCCCCGGCACATATAAGTGAATGAGCCAGAAGAGGGCGGTGGAACAACGGTTGCGCTGGATACCCCATCATCGGTAAGAATCAGGCAGGAAGGAAGCAAGAGCACAAGGCTCAGCAAACCCAGCATTCGGATCATGGTGATATTCTCCTTCAGACGTTTCATGGACAGCCACTATATACCGGGAAGCTGGTATTTTGGGTTACCCCTCCCACGCTGATGGTCACATACGCAATACCGGTTTGGCTGGTTGGGGGCAAGGGAACAGGGGTGGGGGTAATGCTCTGGGGCTTAGCCGCACTAAACGGGGAAGTTCCCGGGGCCCAAGTCAAATCCACCACGACCTGATTGCCCACTACCGACACCCCAGGCCCGGGAACGTTGCGGGTAAAGGTATAGGTGGGGCTGGTTGGAGCCTGGCCGGTCCAGTTTTCGATAATGGTGGGCACATCGCTGAGGTTGGTGTAGACAAAGCTGTACTCGATCTGGGTCGTACGGTTGTCACAGATCACCGGCTGGTTGTTGGAAGCCAATACATAATTGCTGGTGTAGGTGAAGTTGCGGGCCTTGGGGGTCGAGACCACAACCACACAGCTCGAGAGTACTGCCACCAGGCCAGCCAGCACTATGGGAACTGTAAACTTTTTCATACATTCCCACCTTACACCGAAGCCCCTAGGCAATTTAAGGGGCAACCCACTTAACTAAGTGCTTGATTAATAGAGTCCGGCCAATTAGGGAACCTTCAGAACCGATAGCCTAGGCTCAGGGCCAGGGTTGGGGTCAGCCCCACCGCATTCACGTTGCCAAGGTCGGCAGTGGCCACGAACACCCCGCCCTCGAGCCCTAGGTCGAGGTTCCGGTCCAGCACCCAGCGGTAGCCACCGGTCAGGGCCAGCGTCCCCACAAACACCCCCAGGTTGTTCTGGGCCAGGAGCCCTACCCCCCCACGCACCGCCCCAAAGAGGCCACGCCAGTCGGGCTCGAGGTACACTACCCCCCCAAGCTGGAGGTTGAACCCCCAGTAGGGCGGGGCATATAACCCCCCAAGCCCAAGGGTGTAGGCCAGGCTACCCCGGGGAAAAACTACCGCGGTATAGTCGGGAACCTCCAGCTCGAGGCCCACCGTGCCATATCCTGCCGCCAACCCCAAACCGCTGACGGCCCGCAGGCTGCCAAACTGAGCCAAAACCGGGGTGATCATCAAGATCGCCAGGGCCGCGAGGCCATATACATACCGCTTCATCCCCGCTATCTTAACCCCTCGCGCTGCCGCGTTAGATGAATGGCTCTTGCTCAAGGCTTTTTGAACTGGCCTAAAGATGTCTGGGGCTCGGAGACAGTACACTTGATCCATAAGGAGGCTTATGCGAAGAATCTTAGCGTTGTTATTTGGTCTGGCCCTGGCCTCAGCATTCGCCCAGGTGCGCCCACAGAGCATCATCGTCAATCCAGTACCTCCTAACGATCTCCAGGTAAAGGTCTGGGTGGACAAAGATCCCGGCAAGACCGGCGACCCGGTCTACAACTTTGGGGAGAACATCGAGATCTCCGTACAAGTCACCCAAGACGCCTATGTCTACCTCTTCGGGGTGCGCTCCACCGGCGAAATTGACGGCATCTTGCCCAACGCCTACGACCAAAACAACTTTCTGCGCGCGGGAGAAGTGCGTACTTATCCCTCCAACGCCCAATACACCTTCACCGTTAGCCCCCCCGCCGGGCAAGACCGGGTGTTGGCCGTGGCCAGCCGTACCCCGCTGGATGTGAGCGATATCATCAACATTCAGACCGGGCAAGCCAAAATTCGGGGTGCGGACAACCTGGCCCGCTCCCTCTCGATTGTGGTTCGCCCCATTCCCAGCAGCGATTGGGTCACCGACGAAGCCTACTACATCGCAGGCAACTACACCCCACCTCCCCCACCGCCGCCCGCTACCGGCACGCTCTCGGTGGGCGCAAACATCTCCGGGGCGAATGTGCTGCTCAATGGACGCAGCGTGGGGAACACCCCCATCAACCTGACCCTCAACCCCGGAACCTATACCCTCGAGGTGCGCCGCAGCGGCTACACCCCCTATCGCATCTCGGCTACGGTGCAGCCGGGCCAGACCACCCAGGTCTACGCCCAGTTGCAACCCCTTGCCCCACCCCCCCCACCCACCGGAACCCTGGTGGTCAACTCCAACGTGCGCGGGGCCGAGGTACTTCTGAACGGTCGCCGGGTTGGGTTCACCCCGCTCACCCTCACCCTCAACGTCGGGAACTACAACCTCTTGGTGCGCCGCGGAGGGTATAGCTCCTTCAGCACCAGCTTCTACCTAGCACCCGGCTCTACCGCCCAGATCAATGCCAACTTGCGTAACC
>NZ_QWLB01000084.1 GCF_003574355.1 Meiothermus granaticius NBRC 107808
GCGGGGGGGGAGGAACGGGTTCAGGGCTAGAAGCGGGCACTGGGGCTCCCACCAAGGCCACCTGGGTGGCGAGCGCCCGCTCCACTTTGGGGAACAGGTCATCGGGGGTGAAGGGTTTCGATACCACCGCGACCGCCCCTGCCTCTTTGGCTTGAGCCATGACCCCATCGTTGATGATGCCGGAAATCAGAATGACCGGCAGCCCTTCGGTGCGGGCGTTTAGCTTGAGCAGCTGGCATAGCTCAAAACCGCTCATCCCCGGCATAACCACATCGGCAATGATCAAGTTGGGCTGGGAGCGATTGACCAGCTCGAGGCCTTGTTCCGCGCTCTCCGCACTCATCACCTGCATTCCCTTACCCGCCAGCAGGCGCTCCAGCACCTTGCGCACACTGGTGCTATCGTCTACGACTAAAACCTTGGCTCCTTGCATATCTCCCATGTTGAGACCTCAGGCGCGGTGTGCGCCCCCTCGCTGCTGGTGGTCCATCTCGACCGCCAACGAGAGCAGCAGCTGGTCGGTGGTTTTGCGGATGGTTACCGGCTCCAGGAAAAAATCGGCTTCCCCCAACGGCTCAAAGACAAAATAACCCCCGCTCTCCGCAGAGCTGCGGCGCCGACCCTCGGCCTGAATGAGCAGGCTCAGCACCGCATCTTCCCCACTGCGCTCGCCATATTCGGCGTGGATGAGCTGGCCTTTGGAGAAGAGCCAGGAGCCCTCCTCAAAACCCATCTGCACGCTGAGGCGCCCGGTCTTGGCCGAGCGCGAAAGCCACTGGGCCAGTTCAAACAAGCTGATCTCGGTCAGCTTCCCCTGAATGCCCCCTTTGGCCGCCTGGGTCTCGGTGGAAAGCTCTATGGTACGCCGGGTAAGCTCGAGCACCAACCGATAAGCGGTGCGCACAATCTCTGAGGTTGAAGTCTCCGGGGGCAGCCAGCGGTCAATCTCCTCCAGGTTGGCCGGGGCCTCGGACGACAGCAACACGATGGGCACCAGGTTTAGGCTGGGGTCGGCCCGCACCAGCTCGTACAGCTCAGCCCCGCTCATCTCGGGTAGCCGTTCGCTGCTGAGAAGGATATCTGGGCGGCTGCGCTCCAACAGGGTTAAGGCATAAAGCGCGCTCTCTTCGACCTGTACCTCAAAGCCGGAGAGGGTAAAACTCTCCTTGAGCGCCTTGGCGCGATCCGCTTCTGAGGTGACGATCAGCACTTTCATCCTAGACCCCACTGAGGAACCGCTGCAATTCTACCTCGTCAGCGGGCTTGGTCAGGTAGGCATTTGCACCAAGCTCAACCGCTAAATCCCGGTGCTTACCCGAGGCCCGGGTGGTCAGCACCCCCACCCGCAGGTGTGAGAGGTGGGGGCGGCGACGCACTTCTTCCAGCAGCTCGAAACCCGACATGCGGGGCATCTCGAGATCGGTCAGCACCGCTCGGTACTCCCCGCTCTCGAGGAGCTCCAGCGCTTCCTGTCCGTCGCTGGCGGTGACCACCGGATGCCCGGCCTTGCGCAGCATCCCCGCCACCACCTTGCGCACGGAGAGCGAGTCGTCTACCAGCAAAATTGGGGGGCGAGCCGGGACCGCATGGCCCACCTGCAGGGCCTGAATCGGGGATACCCCCATCTCCAGCAATCCCGAAGGAGACAGCACCAAAATGGGCTCACCGGTAGCCGAAAGGGTGGCCCCTAAGAGGTGTGGCAGCTCGGAGAGCGGGGCACCCAGCGGTTTGACCAGGGCTTGCTCGAGCCCCAAAAAGCGGTCCGCCGCCAAAGCTACCGGCCCACCCCCGCCCTCCACGACCGCCAGAGCCAGCTCTGCCGAGGGTTCAGCCGACCAGCCCAACAAATCCGAGAGCGCACGAACCGGGACCTGCACCTCATCATAGGCCACGCTCGTAGCCCCACTGGGAGCCGAGAGCAGGGTGAGCAAGGACTCCCGCGGGAGTCCAATCTTCTGCTGACCAACCTCCACCAGCAACAGGTCGCTGACCACCAGGCTCTGGGGGATGCGCAAGCGGAAGGTAGTGCCTAAGCCCTCCCGGCTCTCCACGCTGAGTTCACCCCGCAGGCGGCGCACCGTATTCACTACCGCATCCATCCCCACCCCACGTCCAGCGATATCGGAGAGGGTCTGTGCGGTGGAAAGGCCCGGTAAAAAGATCAGGCGGATGGCCTCCTCGAGGCGCATGGCCTCGACCTCGGCCTGGGTTTTAAGCCCCCGGGCCACAGCCTGGGCTTTGACCGCTCCCACATTGATTCCCGCCCCATCGTCGCTGATCTCCAAGATCAAGGTGCTGCGTTCCTGGCGGGTACGCAAGCTCAGTCGGCCCTGGGCCGGCTTGCCCCGGGCCCGCCGCTCCTCGGGGGTCTCCAGGCCGTGAATGATGGCGTTATTGACCAGGTGCAGCAAGGCCTCAGAAAGTCCGTCCAGGAGCACGCTGTCAATCTCGATCTGCTCACCGGAGAGCTCCAAGGCAACCTGCTTTTCTCCGGCAAGCTGCTGCACCTGGCGCTGCAAGCGGGTATAAAACCGCCCAATCGGTACCAGTCGGGCCCGACCCACCTCAGAACGCAGGTTTTGCGAGAGCTTGGCGAAGGCCTCGGTCTCCTGCTGGAAAGCCTTAATCCCCTCGCTCAGGGCTGAACGCACCTCAGCCAGGTCGGCGGTCATCTCGGAGATGGCCCTGGCCAGAATGTTGAGGTCGTCATAGCGGTCAAACTCGAGCTCGCTGAACAGCTCCTGCACGGTTTTGCCCACCGTGCTGCTGGGAGCCACCTCGGTGGAGGCGCTCTCCGATTCCAGCGAGAGGCGCGGGTTGAGATAGCGGGCTTCGAACTCGGTGGTGGTACGCAACAACCGGGCTCGCGCTACCTCCAAGGTGGCGTCAAGTTCCTCGAAGCGCCGGGTCAAGAGCTCGAGGCGCGAACGAGCGCTCAGGGTTTCCCCTGCCAGGTTGAGCAGGGCGTCGAGGCGCTCCAAGCTGACCCGTACCGAACCCCGCTGGGATTGGGGGTTGGGCTTGGCGGTTGGGGCTTGAGGAGGAGGGGGCTCAGCGATGGGG
>NZ_QWLB01000085.1 GCF_003574355.1 Meiothermus granaticius NBRC 107808
TTGGGGCAGGTCACCTACGCGTTACTCACCCGTCCGCCACTAACTAGCAGAACTAGTCCGTGCGACTTGCATGTCTTAGGCATACCGCCAGCGTTCACCCTGAGCCAGGATCAAACTCTCCATGGATATACCCTCTGTAAAAGAGGATGGTGAGATCCTTTATTTATTTCGTCGCGGAAAAACGACGATTGGTTCATGGTATTTCCCAATCTGTGCTTTCAAGATTCCCCGTCGCGATGGCTTTGTGGCCCTCAAGCGACGCAAAGAGAAGGATATCAAAGGCGGGGAAACTTGTCAAGATAGGGGAGGGGAGAGGCATACAAAAACCCAGGAGCCACAAGCCGCCGAGGGATAAACCTGATCTGCGCACAGGAGTCTGGGCCCACTTTTTCAGAGCAAGGCGGGTTGGGAGGCAGCCAACCCCCTGGATCGCTCCTGCAAGGCCTTGTACACCTTATGGCTATGTGTGGCCACAAAAAGGAACTCATGGTTTTCTGTATGAGAAATTTGCCCCACTTTTTCGCCTCGAGGGTTGTAAATACCGATCCTCGCCCCCACATAGCGTTGATGCGGGCGAGATAAGCGCACCACATATCCCCAGTCTCTCAGCATGGACTCGAGCTCTTCAGCCGTAAAAAACCCCTCGTTGTTGAACGACACCACGGTGTGATGGGCTTTTATCTGAGATAGAACCGTGGTCATGGCGTCTTTAGTCTCGCGCTTGGAGTTGAATGGGCTTTTGCGCTCCTGCACATCGATTCGTTTTTGTGCGACGCCGTAAGTTTTGGGATTATCCCAGCGCACCAGGGTTTCCCATACGTGGTAATTCCCCAAGTAGGAGTGTTGGTTGTAGGGAGGGTCAAGGTAAAAAATATCGGCCTCGAGCCGCCCTGCCATCTCCAGGGCATCGCCTTGAAACGCCTTGCCGACTCCCGGAAGAAGGGGGGGGTACTCGAGGCGCAGCTCATTGTAGGCTCTGGGAGCCCAGTCCTTGAGATACGCCATCTGTACGCCGGTGGTTGAGTCCACTTTGTCGGCAGCCAGCATCAGACTGGTCAACAGTATGGCTTTGAGCAGCGGATCCTGCGAATACTTCAGTTCGATGACTTCACGAATGGCCTCTATCTTGGCTCCATTCCGGGGTTGAAAATAGCGTGCGGCTTCGCAGTTGGCTTTGGTAAACCAGCCCGCCAGGGGTGCAAGCTGCATAAGCTCATCAAGAATGCCAGCCACACTGTGCGGGTCATATTGGCGAGCATCGGCCTCGACCAATGCCCTGGCCAGCACAAACGCATAGGAGTTGAGGTCGTTGGCAACAACCTCAAAACCTCTGGCCTTGAGGGCGTGGCCGACGCGTGAACTACCCGAAAACAAATCCACCACGCTATTGGCTTGGCCAATCTCGCGTATTTCCTCAAGTACCCCAACAATCCAGGGCAATAAAGCGCGCTTCGAACCGATATATTTGATCATTAACCCTCCGACCAATGGGACCAATGCTTAGATAAAGAATTTTATCCGTTCGCCCAAAGTATAGGCCGGCCAAATTAAATCAGCGCACTTTTGCAATGCGGTGAAACCGCTGGATTGGAGGCAAGCCCCTGGTCTATTCCTTGGCTCGGTAGCTAAAGAAGTCGAAGTCGGCGGGTAACCGGCTGCCCGATAGGTCCTGAGCGCAAAGGCCAATAAAGGTACCGGTGAAGCCCAGCCCCCGGCAGTAGTCGTCGGAGAGCTTGTAGGCTGGGAATTGCAGGGGGATGGGCTGCCAATCCTGACCATTGGCCGAGTAGGCAAAGCTGAAGGTTTCGCGCGCGAAGCGCACCCGCAGGTAGACCCGGCCCAGGCCCTCAATGGGGATTTCCTGGGCCAGGGGCTCGTCGTAGTGGCCATTATCGCAGGTAAGGATATTAAGGGTCTTGCCGAGCTGTTCGTCCCGACTTACTCGCAGATAGACCCAGTTGCCGGTGTCGTAGAAGCAGACCAGCCCGGCCATCTGCTGAAAGTTCTGGGGCTCGAACTCGAGCGCGGTCTCAGCCTCAGCGTAGAAGTCCTGCAGGCGGCGGGCCACCAGGCTCTGGCGGTGGCGCGAGCTGAGCGACTCGCGCCCGTAGAGCCGCAGGTAGCCTGGGCGCTCGCTCAGGGATAGCCAGGAGGGGTCTGGGGGATGCCGCAGGGTCTGGAAGTGCAGGCTCAGGGTGGGGGCATCGAAGTCGTCGCGCTCGGGTTCTGGGGGCCAGGGGTGGGGGGGCAGGGCCGGGGCTTCTGCCTCGAGGGCCGGGGCATTGCCCCCTTGCCAGAGCCGGGGCCAGCCATCCGGGGTCCAGCGGATCTTTTGC
>NZ_QWLB01000086.1 GCF_003574355.1 Meiothermus granaticius NBRC 107808
CAGCCTGGTCTCGTTGGAGACCGGCTGGATGGAGTAAAGGTAGATGAGCAGCAATGCTCGCATACAGACTCCAACCTTGAAAGTTCCGCGTAGGAACCCCCGGACTTCAGTCCGGGGAGGATGTCAGAGGTTGTCCCTCGCGCTGGGGCCGCCAGGCCCCCTGGTTCTTGCCTCCTTTTTCCCTTCCGCTCTCCACGACGGGGGCAAGAAACCCTCTCCCTCCCCCTGCTTTTGCTACCATCGAAACATGAAGCCCCATATCCGCTACGGGAAGAACGGCTTCCAGCTCTACCCACCCCGCAGCCTGCGGGGGGAGGCTGCTGCGGCCTTCCTCCGCTTCAGCGCCGATTACTTCCGAGTCCTGGCTCGGCGCTACGGGGAAGAGGCCCACCTCGAGGTGGGCGGCCACCAGTTGGTGGCCGATCTCTCACAGGCCCCGCTCACCCTCCAGGCTGCCCGGCGGCTTGACCGTTGACTTGTTCAAGATGGAACACCATAATGTCCCATATGGGAACACCGCTTTTCCTCCGCCTTGATGGATCACCGGATGACGTGGCCAGCATCCGGGAAGGCCTGCCGGTCGAACTCATCACCGAGGTGGCCCGGCGCTACGACCTCAGCCAGCACGACGTGCTGGAGGCTGCTGGCATCCCCAGGAGCAGCCTCCATCGCTACAAGGGCCTGGGTCGTCTCACCCGTGAGCAGTCCAACCGCCTGTACCGGGTGGTCTACCTCCTGCGCCGCGCCGAGGAGCTCTTCGGTACGCCCCATCTGGCCGCCTCCTGGATGAAGGGCCCCAAGGTGTTCCTACATGGCTCGAGCCCCCTCTCATACCTCGACACCGAGCCCGGGTTTCAGGCGGTGGAGCACCTCCTGGGCCGGCTGGAGGACGGCCCCGTAACATGAGGGCCTGGCGCATCGCCTCCCGCAAATATGTCCAGGCCGCTTTCACCGGGGAGGGTGCGGCCCGCAGCCCCGGACGCTGGAACCGCGTCGGGGTTCCAGTGGTGTACCTGGCCGAATATCTCTCCACCGGCATCCTGGAGGCGCTGGTCCACGTGGATGACCGGGCTCACCTGGCTGCGTTCGTAGCCATCGAGGTGGAGATCCCCAATTCCCAGGTCGAGACCCTGACCGACCTGCCCCCCGACTGGCAGCAGTTGCCCGAACCCTACCCCGAGTCCACCCAGAGGCTGGGTAGCGAGTGGGCCCTGAGCCTGCGCTCGCTGGCCCTACGTGTCCCCTCAGCGGTGGTCCCCAGCGAGATGAACCTGCTGCTCAACCCCCACCACCCCGCGATGCCTGAGGTGAGGATCGGCCCGCCCCAGCCACTCTTCCTCGACCCACGCCTGCTGTACTAGACAAAAAGAACCCCTCAGAGATAAGGACCGTCTCCGAGAGACCAAGAAGGACGGAAGGCTCAGCGCCCGGTTCAGTCCTGCTTGTCCAGCGCCCTGATCTCCGCCTTGCCCCACCCTTCCGCCTCCCGGCTTCGGTGGAACACCCCGTCGGGGAGTCCGGGTTCACCGCCAGGTTCGGATTCGGTTCCCCAGGGCTGCTCTGGGGCGGGGGAGGGGGCGCCGGAGGCACCGGGTTGGGAGCACTGAGGCTGCTGCGGGGGCAGCTCATCTCGATCAGGTAGCGTCTCGGGCCCACCCCCGGCACGATCTTCAGGGTGAACAGCAGGGTCCGCCCTCCCACCTCCACGATCAGGTCGGTCTACCGGGCTTTCTGGGTGGCTGAGAGCAGGATCCGGGGACCCGCGCTCTCCACCCGCAGCAGCTCGCCCTTGGCCGAGGCCAGCCTGGTGCTGTGGGATCCCAAGGACGAACGTCCGGTAGAACCCCACACCTTTGCCTCCAAGGCCAAATACAGCCCATGGACAGGCTGGGTGCTACGGGGCTGGCCCTCTGTAACGCTGGTAGAGGGGCGCATCGTTTACCAGCGACAGAAAAACGGATAACCCCCTGCTAGACTCGTGCCATGATGCGATGGATTTTTTAGCTAACCCTATTGGCTTTGGCAAGTTGCACCAATGCGCCGCTTTCGGTGCCGATCCGGGACTTTGATGTGACTTACCCCACGGCTAAAGCCGGGGGCTTCTGGGGTCTACGAGCATGAGCAACCTCACCGCTCTCGCCCAGGGGCAAGCCCTGCCCATCTGCGGACGGGTACACGCCCCGTCCCATTCTCAGGA
>NZ_QWLB01000087.1 GCF_003574355.1 Meiothermus granaticius NBRC 107808
ACCTTAGGACCGTTATAGTTACGGCCGCCGTTTACCTGGGCTTCAATTCAAGGCTCTCACCTCTCCTTTTAACCTTCAGGCACCGGGCAGGCGTCAGACCCTATACGTCGTCTTGCGACTTCGCAGAGCCCTGTGTTTTTAATAAACAGTCGCCACCCCCTGGTTTGTGCCCCCAGCCCCTAGTTGCCTAGGAACCGGGCCTCCTTCTCGCGAACTTACGGAGGTATTTTGCCGAGTTCCTTCAACATCGTTCTCTCAAGCGCCTTGGTATGCTCTACCAGTCCACCTGTGTCGGTTTAGGGTACGGTCTGATGGAGGGCTATTTCCAGGAACCACTCAGCAGCCCAATCAATCCGATAAGATTGAACTACACCTGTGATCCGTCACATCCTCCTGGCCTAGGAATATTAACCTAGTTCCCATCGCCTACGCCTTTCGGCCTCGGCTTAGGGGCCGGCTTACCCTGCTCAGATTAGCTTTAAGCAGGAACCCTTGGACTTTCGGCGAGAGTGTCTCTCACACTCTTTGTCGCTACTCATGTCATCATTCTCACTAGTGATCTCTCCACCGGATCCCTCACAGGCCGGCTTCATCGAAAAGACTCGATCCTCCAAGGTGCCCCGAAAGACACTAAAGAGGATAAGTCTTATGTCACACTACGCTCTGCTACCATGCCTTACGGCATCCTAAGCTTCGGCTCATGGCTTGAGCCCCGTTACATCTTCGCCGCAGGACAACTTGTTTAGACCAGTGAGCTGTTACGCTATCTTTAAAGGATGGCTGCTTCTAAGCCAACCTCCTGGTTGTTTTGGTCGTCCCACCTGCTTTCCCACTTAGCCATGAATTGGGGGCCTTAGCTGTAGGTCAGGGTTGTTTCCCTCTCCACTACGGACGTTAGCATCCGCAGTGTGTCTGCCATCTAGTACTCCCGGGTATTCGGAGTTTGGTTAGGATCAGTAAGCCTGTGGGGCCCCATTACCCATCCAGTGCTCTACCCCCCGGGGTATTCGGATGACGCTCTACCTAAATAGATTTCGCAGAGAACCAGCTATCTCCGAGTTTGATTGGCCTTTCACCCCTAGGCACAGCTCATCCCGATCCTTTTCAACGGATGTGGGTTCGGTCCTCCAGTGCGTGTTACCGCACCTTCAACCTGGCCATGCCTAGATCACTCGGTTTCGGGTCTGATCCCACGAACTCATACGCCCTATTAAGACTCGCTTTCGCTACGCCTACACCTAACGGCTTAAGCTTGCTCGTGAGACCAAGTCGATGACCCATTATACAAAAGGTACGCCGTCAGCTCGCTAGGAGCCTCCGACTGATTGTAGGCGTTCGGTTTCAGGTACTGTTTCACTCCCCTCGTCGGGGTGCTTTTCACCTTTCCCTCACGGTACTGGTTCGCTATCGGTCAGCAAGGAGTACTTAGCCTTCGAAGGTGGTCCTCCGATCTTCAGACAGAATTTCACGTGTTCCGCCCTACTTAATACGTCCGTCAAAGCTTCGAATACGGGGCTGTCACCCGCTATGGCCATGCTTCCCAACATGTTCTTCTCACTTATCCGGCTCGGCTGGTCCCCGTTCGCTCGCCGCTACTAGGGGAGTATCAATTGATTTCCTTTCCTCCGGGTACTTAGATGTTTCAGTTCCCCTGGTTCGCCTCTTGCACCTATGGATTCAGTACAAGATACCTAGGTTATCCTAGGTGGGTTCCCCCATTCAGAGATCTCCGGATCAAAGTCTGTTTGCCGACTCCCCGAAGCTTTTCGCAGGCTACCACGTCTTTCATCGCCTCTGACTGCCAAGGCATCCACCGTATGCGCTTCTTCACTTGACCATATAACCCCAAGCAATCTGGTTATACTGTGAAGACGACATTCGCCGAAAATTCGCGCTTGAACTCGCAAATTTTACCTTGACTTGAATGATCACCAGTGAAAGAGATCATTCAGTCTTACTTCTATCACATACCCGAATTTTTAAAGAACAGTTCTGGTGCAAAGACCAGAAATCAATGTT
>NZ_QWLB01000088.1 GCF_003574355.1 Meiothermus granaticius NBRC 107808
GTGGGGTGGGAGGGCGCTCGGGGTAGGCCAGGGCATACTGGATCGGCAGGCGCATATCGGTGGGGCCGAGCTGGGCCTTGAGGTTGCCGTCCTGGAAGCGCACCAGCGAGTGCACATAGGCCTGGGGGTGGATGGTCACCTTAACCTGCTCAATCGGCAGATGGAACAGCTGAACCGCCTCCAGCACTTCCAGCCCCTTGTTAAACAGCGTCGAGGAGTCAATGGTGACCTTGGGCCCCATCTTCCAGCGCGGATGGTTGAGGGCCTGGGCCGGGGTTACCCTGGAAAGGTCGGCGGGTTCGCGCAAAAACGGCCCCCCGGTCGCGGTCAAAATCAGCTCGGCCACGCCTTGAAACGGCTCGCCGATCAGGGATTGGAACAAGGCCGAGTGCTCAGAATCCACCGGCAGGATCTCAGCCCCGCTCTGCCGGGCTTCCTCCCACAGCAGGGGCCCCGCCGCCACCATGCTCTCCTTGTTGGCCAGGGCCACCCGGCGCCCCGCCTGTACCGCAGCCCTCACCCCAGGCAGCCCAGCCAAGCCTGGGATGGCCGCTACCACCACCTCAGCGGGATGGGCGGCGACCTCTTCGGTTGGGAGCACCGAGAGGCCGGGAAAGCGGTGCTTCAGCTCAGCCCGCAGGGGTTCATCGGCCGAGACAACCTCCGGGCCAAACTCGGCGATCTGCCCGGCCAGGGCCTCGAGGTTTCGCCCCGCGGCCAGCCCCACCACCCGATACCCCCGCCAACGGCAGACCTCGAGGGCCTGCTGACCGATGCTGCCGGTCGAGCCCAGAATGACCACCCGCTTAGAATCCCTCATCTATGCGCAGTTTAGCCCCTCGATGCGAAAAAGCATGAGGGCGTGCTGGCTAGCGCTGCGGCCCCAGCCATCTCCAGGCCAGCGGCAAGAGGGCCGCGGCGATGGCCGCTTTGATCAGGTCCCCGACCAAGAACTTCAACATCCCGGCGTACAGCAACGCGTCTAACCCGGTGTACTGGCCAACATTTCCCAGGGCAAAGCCCAGCCAGGCCACCCCCACGGCGTAAATCAACAGGTTGCCCAGGAGCATGAGACCAAACGCCCGGTACACCACGCGATCGGCAGCGAAGCGCTCGACCAGATAACCCACCAGATAGGCCGCAAACGGGAAGGCGATCAGATATCCGGCGGTAAAAGCGATCCGGGGGTGGCTCCAGGTGGTCCCACCGGAGAATACTGGAAGCACCAACCCCTCGAGCAGGTAGGCGGCCAGCGCCCCAAAGCCCAAACGGCTACCCAGCACCGCCCCCACCAGCAGCACCCCCAGGGTTTGCAGGGTAATGGGTACGGGCTGGGTGGGGATCTCGAGCTGAGCCAGCAGGGCCACCACCGCACTGCCCCCGAGGATCAGCAGCACATCCCGAAGCAGCGAGCGGGAGGGAAAGATTGACTTGGAAAGCGGAAGATAGGGCAGGTGTTGGGTTGGATTCATGGTTGCCTCCAGTCAAAACGCCCTGATTCTACCCCACCCCCACCGGGTCTACCCAGGCTATAACTGCCCCACCAACTGTACGTCCCCAGCCCCAATCGCCCGGATCTGCCCCCCCACCTTCAGCAACAAAGCACCATCGGGTCCCAAGCCTACCGCCTGCCCCTGCAGCCCTCCCTGCTGGGTGGTGACCTTCACCTCGCGGCCCAGGGTGAGGCTGTGAGCCCGGTAAGCCTCCAGCACCCCTTCGGGCTCGTGGTAGAGCTGGTGATAGCGGGCCTCGAGCCGATCCAGGAGATCCGCCAGCAACTCCACCCGGGACCGCGAGGCATACTCGGCCACGGCGGCGGCCCCCTCCGGCACCGGGGGATACACATTGAGGCCCACCCCCAGCAC
>NZ_QWLB01000089.1 GCF_003574355.1 Meiothermus granaticius NBRC 107808
CGGCGGTACTTGGGGCAGAAGACGATGTGGTACTTGGAAGAGTACACGATGTTTTTGTTTTGCTTGTATTGAACGGGGTAGCGCTTCACTGCGACTATTATACAGCAAAGAGCTATCTACGCCCACGCAGCGCTCTTTCAGAGCGCAAACCGCTCACCCCATGCCTGAAGGCAGGGGCTTGCGCGCTTTATTTGGTCAGGCGGCTTTTGTAAAAGCCAACTTCGATAAGCCCCCGGTGGCTCTTACCCAGCTAACCCTCGAGGGCACCCTCACCTTTCCACTAACCTCTGCCAGCTTCACTTTCTTTGCCAGCGACAGTGAGCCCTGCAACACCCAGATTAGCGGCGTTTACATTTGTAATCTTGGGGCTTCCCACATTGAGCAGGTTGGCACAGCGAACTTTGCTAGCGGAACCACTCAGCCTTTGCAACTCTCGGGCAGTCGCCTCAGAGATGGCATCAACAGCGGAAATCTGTGGATTGGCGTACGGCTGGATACCGGTGGCATCACGGCGGGAACCCTACAGTTTCGCAATATGATTGCCAAAGTAGCGCTCATACCCTAGCCGTCCGGGACATTCTTCCCGAAAACGGCACAATAATTCTTCACAGGCAGTAGAGCCTCAGATGCGCCTCAAAGCGATGAGCGATTCGAGCCGCTCAGCCCGGGTCAGGTGGGTGGATTCGAAGTCGAAGCCCTGCGATTTGAAGGCTTTGAAGAGGGTTTCGATCTTCCAGCGTTGGGCGTAGCGGATGTGAGCCTGCTGTGGATCGGCCTGGGTAATCAGAAGCAGATATTCCCCGGTTTTGAGATAACCGCCCATCAGATGAGTTCGTTGCCCCCAGAGTTTGACCGGCTTGGGTAAGGCTTCCCACTGCCCATAGCGCAGATGCCGGAACAACTGTTCGACGGGCCGGCTTTTGCCTTGGTAGCTTACCCGACTGCCTGCTTTGATCCGCAAGGTATAAGGCAGTTTGTGCCAGCGCAGGTCGCGCAAAAAGCCAGTGCAGCCAAACTCTCGATCCGCGCTCAGGGTCTGGATGCGCTCTTTGGGTAAGAAGGAGAGCAGCCGTCGGAGCAATCTCAGTCGCTCCCGCAGGCTACTGCTGACAGCCCGGTGTACAGGCGCAGCCTGTCCCGATAGGGGATCGTCCACCTTGCCCAGGAAGCACCACACCAGGGGGTAGGCCACCCCCTGATGCGCCACCCCAATGAACAACAGGTTGATGCTGACCCGACCAAACTTCCACTCGGTGCAATCCAGCCAAAGGCACAGGGTGTCCTGGGGTAATAGCTGCAAGATCAGGCGCCCGATGGTTTCCTGATCGAACCTATACTCAGCGAGAAACCTTTGGCAACGGCGGTAGTTGGAGGCGATCTGAACCCACGGGTTCAACCCCAGAGCGACCTGGGCCAGGTTGACACTGCGAACCCGGATCAAAGCCCGGATGAAGGCAGCCAGAAAACGCAGTCTAGCCCGATGCCAGTTCAGGTGGGGTCGCAAAACTTCTATCAGCTCACTACAATCATTCACGGGACTACCTCTGGCGGGGCAGTCCCTATCTTTATCAGCTCCTACGAGCTTCTCGCAAGTTTTGTCGTGTACCTAGTGGTCTGGTAACCAATATTCCGGCATAATAATTCCATGAAACAAGCCAGTACCAGCAGGGTACACCTGAGCGCCGAAGAACGTGAGCACTTGGAGCAGATGGTCAAGAAGATGGCGTGCGGGGCA
>NZ_QWLB01000009.1 GCF_003574355.1 Meiothermus granaticius NBRC 107808
TACCGCGCCCTGGTCGTACGCTACGAACGCAAAGCCGATAACTACCGGGGACTGATGGTCTTCGCCTTCCTCCTCATCTGCATCCGCGTTCTACTCCACTGGTGAGCCCTATTCTTGGACTACTTGTTTAGTTATCTGGGACAGCCCCAAACTGTTTTAACAGCAACCCGGTGCCGCCGGGTGAGGGGTTGCAATGACGATGTCCATGCCAATGACAAAAGCCTGGTTCCGCCTTCACACCAGCAGCTCAGTGGTGCTCTTGACTTGCCGCAGCACCGCCGAGGAGATTACCGTGCTCAGGCCCGGAATGGCGGTAAGGTGATCCAACAAGAATTTTTGAAAGTCGTTCAGGTCGGCCACCATAATTTTAAGCAGAAAGTCGTCCTCGCCCATCACCACATGGCACTCGGTGACCTCGGGGTACTTGAGCACCTCCTGCTCGAAGCGCTCCACATCGGCCCGGCTCTTGTGGTCGAGCTTGACCCGCACAAACACACACAGACTGCGCCCCACCTTTTCTGCGTCCAGCAGGGCCACATAGCCGCGAATCACCCCCAGCTCCTCCAGCCGCCGGACCCGGCGCAGGCAGGTCGAGGGGGAGAGGTTGACCAGCTCGGCCAGCTCGTTGTTGGGGATGTTACCCCGGCGCTGCAGGATGCCCAGGATTTTGCGATCCTTTTTGTCCAGTTCAATGGATGCCATAGGATTGCATCATTTTATCTATTGATGAAATGGAATGGCTTTATTAGAGTTCGAGACGGGCGTTATTGCACCCCCCTGCCGGGGTTAGGGTGCTATCTTGTCACCTGAGGTCGTCTATGAAAATTCGAACCCGTGCCGTCCATGCCGGACACCACCCCGACCCCCTGACCGGTGCCCATGTGGTGCCTATCTATAGCACCTCCACCTTTGCCTATGGCTCGTTTGCCAGGGGGGAGCGGCTTTTTGCCGGGGAGGAGTCCGGCTACATCTATGGGCGCATCGGCAACCCCACCGTGCGGGCCTTTGAGGAAAAACTGGCCAGCCTCGAGGGGGCCGAGGACGCGGTGGCCTTTGCCAGCGGGATGGCCGCCATCAGCGCCCTGTGTACCACCTTGCTGGCCCCCGGCGACGAAGTGGTGTATCTGGCCCCGCTCTACGGGGGCACCGAGGGCTATTTTCTGGAGACCCTGACCAAGTTTGGGGTGCGCGTGACCGACGCGGGTAGCGTGGAGAACCTGCCCCAGGCCCTCACACCGGCAACCAGGCTGGTCTACCTCGAGACCCCCACCAACCCCACCCTGCGCATCCACGACCTTTCGGCGGTGGCCCAGATTGCCCGCGCAAGAGGCGTGCGGACGGTGGTGGACAACACCTTCGCCACGCCCTACCTGACCCGGCCCCTGGAGCACGGCATTGACCTGGTGCTGCACTCGGCCACCAAATACCTGGGCGGGCACGGCGACTGTCTGGCAGGGGTGCTGGCGGGCCCCAGGGAGGTCATGGAGGCGGTGCGGGCCGAGGGGCTGCGGCACATCGGCGGCACCCTGGGGGCCTTCGAAGGTTACCTGATGCTGCGGGGCCTCAAGACCCTGCCCCTGCGGATGGAGGCCCACTGTGCAGGTGCAGCCCAGGTGGCCGAATACCTCTCCCAGCACCCCGCCGTCCGGCGGGTCTACTACCCCGGCCTGCCCTCCCACCCCGGGCACGAGACTGCCCGGCGGCAGATGCAGGGCTTTGGGGGGCTGGTCTCCATCGAACTCGAGTCCAAACAGGCCGCGGCCCTCTTCCTGGATAGCCTGAAGCTCTTTACCCAGGCGGTCAGCCTGGGCGATGTGGAGTCGCTGGCCACCCACCCGGCCTCCACCACCCACCAGCTTCTGCCGCCTGAGGTTCGGGCGGCCCACGGCGTGAGCGACAGCCTGGTGCGGCTCTCGGTGGGCATCGAAGACCCCGAAGACCTGATTGCCGACCTCGAGCAGGCCTTGGAGCATGTCATGCAAACCTTGTTGGCCCGGCGTTAGGCTGAGCGCACCTTATCAGCGCTACCGGGCCCTGGGCGACACAGATGCGCCGTTTTCTCGCCTTCAGGGGGTTGCTGTGAAACGCACGTTCGAACAAGCCCGTTCTTTCCTGACGCAGGCTGCCTTGTCAGAGAGCCTTGAGGAGCGTGAAGCTGTAATTGCCGAGGTGCGCCGGGATTCAGGCTTTTTCGAAGGGTATTCTCCTGATCAAGTTTGGTTGTTACAAGGCATTTGGTCTGACGTTATCAATGGGGCACGGGAGATCGCCCTGGCCCGTGGAACTACTCGAGGGAAGCCTTCTTTTTCTGATAGCCTCTAAATTGCAAAGAAATTCATCACGAGCGTTGATTATAGTGTTTTATTTCACAAAATAACCCCACTCCCCCCGACCCTACAGGGACGAGGGGAAAGCCATGAGGGAACCTAAGCCGGAATACAGGCCATGAGCCTTTGCTCGATCTCGGCCTGCTGCCTGGAGAGCCCCTGCCCGATGAACACCAGCTCGGTGGGGTCCTGGTTGAGGGCCTCGAGCTGGGCCCGGTAGCGCTCCTGCTCGGCCTTGGACAGGGTCAACAGCTCACGTTCATGCAAGGGTTCCATCATGGGCTCGAGCACGATCTGCTTCCCGGCCTGGGAGAGCACGATCGGCACGTGGTTTACGAACTTCACCCAGCCCTTGGCCCGCACCACCCCTTTGGGCCAGCCGTGCAAGAAGGCCTCGAAGGCCTGGGCCTCAAAACCCTGTTCGCTCCTGAACACAAAGCTCTCGAAGCCGTATTCTTCAACTTCTGAACTGGGCTTGTCCCACTCGGCCTCCCAGTCGGGGTGGGCCTGGCCGGTGGCGTAGTCGTAAAGCCCGGTGCCCAGGATTTGCTCCGGCGCAATCTGGCCCTGAACCGTGCGGTGGATCTGGGCGGTAGGGTTGAGCTCCCGCACAAAGGACTCCAGCTTTTGCAACTCGGCCTCACCCACCCGGTCGGCCTTGTTCAGGAGCACGATGGAGGTGAACTCGAGCTGATCCGCCAGCAGGGGGGCCAGGGGCTCCGTGACCGGATTGCCCTCCTCGTCCTCCACCTCCCGGCTGCTCTGCCAGGTCTCCCAGAAGTTTTCTGCGTCCACCACGGTGATGATGCTATCCAGCCGCACCCGCTCCGGCAGATCGGCCATGTGGAAGGTCTGGGCGATGGGCAGGGGCTCCCCGATCCCGGTGGACTCGATGAGGATGTAGTCCAGGTCCAGCTCCGAGAGCGAGCGCAGCTCATGGAGCAGGTCTTCCCGCAGGGTGCAGCAGATGCAGCCGTTGGACATCTCGATCATCTTCTCGGTGGTGTGGCGCACCAGCCGGGCGTCTACGTTCACCGCGCCGAACTCGTTCACCACCACCGCGATCTTTTTGCCGTGCTGGGCCGAGAGCAGGTGGTTGACCAGGGTGGTCTTGCCCGCCCCCAGAAACCCCACCAGCACCGAGGTTGGAATGGGCGCTTTCATAGCTTCTGCTCCTTAAAAAGCACATGTTGGCGCACTTTGGGGTCGTACTTTCGCAGGGTTAGCCTCTCGGGGGTGTTCAGGCGATTCTTCGAGGTCACGAAGGAGGTGCCGGTTCCGGTGGTGGAGACCATTCGAATCAGGATGCGTGGGCCTTGTTTGGGCATAGCGAGTATTGATAATGCATTATCAATAACTGAGCTGTCAAGAGGGGCTCTTCTGGCCCTGCTGAAGCGCCTGCCAAGCACCCTAGGGTGTCCATGGAGAGGAAGTATGGAAAGCAGCCTCCCTGAGTCGGGGCTCGAGGCGAAGGATAGGCACGGCAGCCCTTGCTACTCTCAATCCGAAGATGGGTCCAGCCAAGGTTTGTGTTATGTGGCTGTATTTAGGGAGAGTGGAACGTTTTGAAGTGCGGTACATTCGAAGTATGAAACACTCTGTGGTTCAGCAGGCCGTACAGCTTGGGGTCAAGGGCCGTCTGGTGCTACCCGCCGGGGTACGCAGGGCTCTGCGGCTGCAGGAGGGGGATCGTCTGCTGTTACGGCTACGGGACGATGGGGTGATCGAGTTGGTCAAGGCGCAGGAGGTTGTGCTGGGGAACAAGGGTCTCTTGCAGCGCCTCTATCCCGTCCTGAGGGGGAAAACCCTGGCTCAAGAGCTGATCCAGGAAAGGCGCAGGGAGGCCCAGCAGGAATGAGCGTGGTGCTGGATGCCTCGGCCTTGCTGGCCTACCTCAACCAGGAGGCGGGGGCCGAGGCCGTGGCGGAGCAGATGGTCAGGGGCGGATTTATCAGCGCCGTCAATCTGGCCGAGGTCTACAGCAAGGTGACCGAGTGGGGCCAGGATGCGCACCTGCTCGAGCAGGCCCTGGTGCGCCAGGGTTTGCTGGGGGGTGTACTGGAGGTGGTGCCCTTCGGCCCCGAGGACGTCCTGCGGGTGGCCGCGCTACGACCCCTGACCAAAACCCAGGGGCTATCCCTGGGGGATCGAGTCTGTCTGGCGTTGGCCCAGCGGCTGGGATTGCCTCACCACCGACAGCGCCTGGATCAACCTGGACGCAGGGGTTGAGGTGCGGGTCGTGTGTTAGGGCAGATTCCTTAGATACGTCAATGCCTCGGCCAGGTGCGCCTTCTGGATGTTCTCTGCCTTTGCCAAATCGGCGATGGTACACGCCACCCGCAGGATGCGGTCGTAGCTGCGGGCATTCAGGCGGGCAGCAGGAACATTCCCTGGGGCGCGAACTGAACCTTGACCCTCTCGCCACGGCCGGGGAGCTCTGGGGCGTCGCCGGCCACTACCCCCTCGAGCCGCCCCACCGGGGTATCCAGGCTAAATTCGGTGGAGGAACCCAGAAAAGAGACCAGGTGCATGGTGCCGTCCAGGCCGTCGCCACTGGGGTATACCCGCAGGGCCTCGGGGCGCACCATGACGGTCACTTTGCCCGAGATGCCCTGTTGCTGGTAGGGCTGGCGGTAGCCGGCCACCTCCACATAGCCCCCGTGGTACTGCCCTTCGAAGAAATTGGCCCGCCCGATGAAGTCGGCCGCGAAGCGGCTAATGGGCCTGGTATAGAGGGTGCGGGGGTCGCCCTGCTGCTCGATGACTCCCTTGTTCATCAGCACCACCAGGTCGGAGATGGCCATGGCCTCTTCCTGGTCGTGGGTCACGTAGAGCGAGGTGATGCCCAGCTCCTGCTGCAGGTCGCGGATTTCCTCGCGCACCCGTTTGCGTAGCTTGGCATCGAGGTTGGAGAGCGGTTCGTCGAAGAGCAGCACTCGCGGCTGCATCACCAGCGAGCGGGCCAGGGCCACGCGCTGCTGCTGCCCTCCCGAGAGGGCGGCCACCGGGCGTTCCTCGAGGCCACTCAGGCCCACCTGATGCATCACCTCGGCTACCCGTTCACGAATTTCCCCCTTGGGGCGGCGGGTCACCTCGAGGCCATAGGCGATGTTGTGATACACGTTCATGTGGGGGAACAGGGCGTAGCTCTGGAACATCATGGTGATGTCGCGCAGGTACGCCGGTAGCCGGGTCACGTCTTCCCCGCCAAAGAGAATCCGCCCTTCGGTGGGGCGCTCGAGGCCGGCTACCATCCGCAGGATAGTGGTTTTGCCGCAGCCCGAAGGGCCCAGCAGGGTGATGAGCTTCCCCGCCGGTAGCTCCAGATCCACCTTTTCGACCGCCGTGACCTTGCCAAATTTTTTGACGATGCCCTCGAGCTTGACCGATACCGCCTGTGGGCTTCCGGTTAGGTTTGCCGAAACTGCTTGTTGCATGGTTACCTCACACTGCGGCTTCCAGCGAGGTGCCGCGCCCCAGCCGCCGCGAGACGGCAAACAGAATCAAAATGACCGTGAGCAGCCCCAGAATCATCACCGTAGCCATGGCCGCACCCCGCCCCAGGTCGCCCTGCTCGATCCAGCGCAGCATCAGCACGGTAGCGAGGGTATTGCCGGGGCTGATCAGGAAAATAATCTGGCTGATGGCGGTCATGCCGCGCACAAACGCAAAGACCATCCCGGCCAGAAGCTGCGGTATGAGCAGGGGGATCAACACCCGGCGCAGGGTGGTGCTGGAGGGGGCCCGTAGCAGGGTGGAGGCTTCCTCGAGGCTCTTGTCAATCTGCGAAAGACCCGAGATGACCCCCCGCACCGCCGCCGGCATATTACGAAAGACCAGCGCGAGCACGATGATGATACCGGTACCGGTGAGTAGCCAGGGGCCGGTGTTGAAGGCCAGGATGTAGGCCACCCCCATCACGGTGCCGGGGGTGGCAAAGGAGAGCATCGAACCGACCTCCAACAGCCCCCGTCCCCAGAACTGCTGCCTCGAGACCAGGTAGGCAATCAAGAAACCCACCAGGGTAGCGATGATGGCGCTGATAAAGGCCAGTTGGGCAGTCTTGAGCAGCACCGGCAGGCCCAGGTTGGTCAGGTCTACGTAATGTTTGAAGGTAAAGCTATTGTTGATGCCCCAGATCTGCACAAAAGAGCCATAGAAAATCGAGAAGTACAGCAGCACCACCGCCAACCCCCACAGGGCCAGGATGGTTTGCAGGGTGCGCTCGAGCCAGACCGGCAAGGGCGAAAAGTTGCCCGCCCCCGGCTTACCGGTGACCGTGACAAACGAGGTGTTGCCCAGCCAGAGCCGCTGCAAGCCAAAAATAGTCAGCACCAGACAGAGCAGCACCACGCCATAGACGGCGGCCTCGTTGGGATCGTAGCGCCCGGTCAGGGCCAGGAAGACCTCGGTAGCTAGAAAGTTGCGGTCACCACCCAGCAGCATGGGGTTTCCGAAGTCGGCCAGCGACTCGATGATGGTGAGCAGGAAAGCCGCTGCCAGCCCAGGGCGCAGGAGCGGCCAGGTGATGTCGCGGAAGGTGTGCCAGGGGTGGGCCCGCAGGGTGGCCGAGGCCTCCTCCAGGGAGGCATTAAGCCCCTGCACCGAGCCCCGCAGAATCAAAAACGCCACCGGCGTGAAAGCAAAGACCTGGGCAATGGCCACCCCGTTGATACCAAACAGAAAGCTGGTTTTGAGGCCCAGCAGGTCACTGGTGATGATGCCGCTGCGTCCCAGCCAGTAGGTGAGCGCGAAGGCAAACACGAATGGGGGTGTGATCAGGGGCAGCAGGCTTACCACCGCCAGACTGCGGCGTACCCAGGCCGCCCTCGAGCGCTGCTCCAGAAGCGCAAACACCAGCCCCAGGGCAGTGGTGATGGGGGCCACGATCAAGGCCAGGTAAAGGCTGGTGGGGAATGCCCCGCCGCCAAAAATCCCCGCTCCAACAATCCAGCCCAGCAGCAAACCCACGCCCAGCCCGGTGAGCACTCGAGGCCAGCGAAAGCCCCCTCGAGCCGCCAGCCCGGCGCCCAGGAGGCCCAATGCCAGGGTTGTCAGGTTCACCAGCAGTTGTTCGGAGTGGTCGGTGTAGGGGTTTTCGATGCTGATGAAGAGGGGCGAGGTCAGGACACTCTGAATCTTGTTCAGGGTGAAGACCCCTTTGACCAGCACCGACTCGCGCAACACGGTAAAGAGCGGGTAGACGATGAACAGCAGCACGAAGAGGCTTGTGAGCAGGATGCTGCTGGTCACAAAGGGGTCGTTCTGGATGATGCCCGACTCGCTCAGCCCGATGCCGACCATCACCAGCAGGGCAGTCAATGCAATGAAAGCACCCACCCCAAAGGGCACCGAAGTGGCGACCAGCCAGCCCACCCCAGCCAGGAACCCCGCACCCCCCAGCCCCGCCAGGGCGTAGCCGCGCTGCACCAGGGGCAGGTGCAGCAGGCTCGAAAGGGTCAGCACCACCACCACCGCCAGTAGCAGCCCCCCCAGCCAGGGCGCTTGGTTCAGCACCAGCAGCCTGCTATCGAACTCGAGCAGGTTGCGGTCGGTGCGCCCCCAAGGCAGCACCAGCAAGCTAATCAAGGCCACCAGGCCGGCCATCCAGGCCGGTGAGCGTCCACTGGCAATGCCCTTGAGGCTCGTTCTTCCAATTACCGCCATATGAACTCCCCTCATCAAGAACCCGAGCCTACCCTTGGAATCGGCTCGAGTTCTGCAGCGAATGTCTTTGAACTTCCAGGCCCCAATAGGGATTGATCCACCTAGGCCGATACAAGGACTACATTTCTTGGTAGCCCTTCCGCGCGCGCACTAGCGGCGTGGCAGGGGGAAGACTTCTCGAGTCCACCGGGCAATCAACCGCTGGCGCAGATCGGGGTTGCCAAACTTCTTAGCATCGTAGTTGATCAGCTTGAAGTCCTTGGGGTCGGGGATGCCCTCAATGAGGGGGGTCTTGGTGTTGGACGGCAGTGAGAAAATGCCTGCCTGGAAGCCCACCTGCTGGCCCGCAGGCGAGACCGCCCAGTCCATGAAAGCCTGACCGTTGGCCTTGTTCTTGGCCCCGCGCACCAGGCTCAGGCCGCCGATCTCATAGCCGGTGCCTTCGCAAGGGGCCACAATCTCGATGGGGAAGCCCTGCTTCTTGAACTCCACCAGATCGTGCATGAACTGAATCCCGATGCCAATCTCGCCCCGCCCAAGGGCGATGCGTGGGGCCACCCCCGAACGGGTGTACTCGGCCACGTTGCGGTGGTAGCTTTTCATCAGATTGAAAGCCTCATCCTCGCCAAAGATCTGGACCAAGGTGGCGATCTGGGTATAAGCCGTACCTGAGGTGTTGGGGTTGGAAACCTGGATCAGTCCACGGTAGGCCGGGTTGGCCAGGTCTTTCCAGCAGCGGGGGATGGGTGCACCCCGGTCTTGCAAGACCTTGGGATTGATGCCAAAACCTAAAATCCCCTGATAGAGGGGGATGTAAGTAGTACCGATGGCGGCCTTCATAACCGGTGAAAGGTCGTTGTAGGCCTTGACGCGGTACCACTCGGTAATGGCATCTTTGAAGGCTTCGTAGTGGGGATCGCCGGTGCCACCAAACCACACATCAAAAGTGGGGTTGGCCTGTTCGGCCCGCAGGCGGGCTAGGGCCTCGTTGGTGGAAACGCTGACGATACGCACATCAATGCCGGTAGCCTGCTTGAAGGCCGGGCCCAGGGCCTCACACCAGTTCTGGGTGACGCTACAAATCACGTTGACTACGCGCTGTTGGGCCAAGCCCGTGCTCATCGTCAGGAGCAGAGCTACAAGAACCCACCAGCGGACATTCCGCTTCCATATAGCCATATTTGAGCCTCCTCGGCTGAATCATATGGCTTGTCAGAGAAATGTCAAGATTCAACCTCGAGCGCGAACCGTCCAAGGCTTCTCCCCATCTAGCCCGGCTGATGCGCTGGGTACACCTGGTTCCAGAGCCCCGAGAAGCTCCGGATTCTCTGGACAAAGAGCCTCTGAAGGCATACTTCAAGGCCCTTCCTGAGAAGGACCGCCCGGTGCTCGAGGCGGCCCTGCAAGCCCAAGCTCAGGTGCTGCTCACCGGTGACCTGCGTCACTTTGGGCCCATGATGGGCCGGACAGATCTGCCCCTCCTGGTGCTGAGCCCCAGTAACCGGCATCACCCCAAAGGCAGGGCAAACCCCACCCGGGCCCCGCCCTCCGCCCGGTTTTGCGCCCAGACCCGCCCCCCGTGCCAGCGCACTACCGCCGCCACCAGGGCCAGCCCCAGACCGCTCCCCTCGCTCGCATGAGGGCCCTGACGGAAGCGCTCGAAGAGCCCTTCGGTTGGCCCTTGCACACCGGGCCCGGTGTCCCAGACCTCGAGGCAACCCAAGCTCCCCTCGCGCCAGACCCGCACCCCCACCCGGCCTGCGGGGGTGAACTTGAGGGCGTTCTCCAGAAGGGCCTGCAGGGCGGCTCTCAAAGCGGTGGGGTCGGCCTGTACCCGGAGGGGTTCGGGGGGCAGCTCGAGGGTCAGGGCCAGCCCTTTGCGCTCAAAGAGGGGACGCAGCCCCTCGGCGCTGTCAAAGGCCAGGGCGTCGAGCTCGAGGGGCTCCGGGCGCAAGCCCCCGGCCTCGGCCCGCGAAAGCAGCAGGAGCTTCTCCACCAGCTCGCGCAGGTCCTCCGCCCCCCGGCGGGCCTCCTGCACGGGGGGGCTCGGTGGCATCTGCTCGAGCCGCCCCAGCAGCACCGTCAGGGGGGTACGCAGGGCGTGGGAAGCGTCCTGGCTGAAGCGGCGCTCCCGCTCGATTACGGTCTGCAGGGCTTCCAGCAGCCGGTTGACCGCCCGGGAGAGCCGCCACAGCTCGTCGTGGCTTTTGGGTTCGGGTAGCCGGGCCTGCCAGTTGTGCTGCTCGGCCAGGCGCAGGGCCGAACGGGTCAGGCGGTCGGCGGGGGCCAGGGCCCGGGTGTTCAGGAGATAGCCCAGCCCAAAGGCCAGCAGCACCGCGCCGGGCAGCAGCAGCCACAGCAGGGAATCCAGCGAGCGCAGGGCCTCGTTCACCGAGGTGAGCGGCAGGGCGGCCAGCAGGTAGAGTCCGGGCCCTACCGGGGCGCCCAGCAGCCGGTGCCCCTCGAGGGTGAAGTATCCCTCGCGGGCCTGGGCCAGGCGGCGCAACAGGCTGGGCTCGGGCAGGCGGCCCAGCGCGTCCTGCACGCCGCCTGAGCCGGTCAGGATCAGGGTCAGCTCGGGCAGCAGCCGGGGGAGCACCTCCAGGCTCTGGTCGGGCAGCAGGCGCACGTCCCCCTCCAGCGGGTCTCGGCCCACCAGGGGGCGGGCCAGGCTCAGGGCCCTGCTCAACTCGCGGTCCAGCCCGGCCAGAAGGCGCTGCTCCAACCCGACGCGCAGCCAGAGCCCCGCAGCCCCCACCACCAGGCCCACCAGCAGAGCCGAGAACAGGGTCAGGCGCAGGCGGAGGCTCATCCCCGAAAACGATACCCCAGGTTGCGTACGGTCTCGATGGCATCGTCGGCCAGCTTGCGCCGCAGGTAGCGCACATAGGTGTCCACCGTGCGCGGTTCGATGCTGGCCTCGCCGGGCCAGCACTTTTCCAGCAGCACTTCCCGGGGGTAGTACCCCTCCGGGTGTAGGGCCAGAAACTCCAGTAGGGCGAACTCCCGCCCGGAAAGCGGCACCGGTCGGCCCTCCCACCAGGCCCGGCGCAGCTCGAGGTCGAGCTCGAGCCGCCCCACCCCCAGCCGGTTGCGGGCCTCCCCCTTGGAGCGGCGCAGCAGGGCCCGCACCCGCGCCAGCAGCTCCCCGGTATGGAAAGGCTTGACCACATAATCGTCGGCACCGGCCTCGAGGCCGGCGATGCGGGCTTCGGGGGCATCCCGCGCGGTGAGGATCAGCACCGGGAGCTTCCGGCCCGCCCCGCGCAGCCGCTGCAGCAGGGCCAGCCCGTCCCCATCGGGCAGGCCCAGGTCGAGCACCAGCAGGTCGTAGGGAAAGCCCTCCAGCAGGCCCCAGGCCTCCTGGGCCAGGGTGGCCGTATCCACCGCCCAGCCCTGGGTTGTTAGCACCTCCTGCACCAGAGCGGCCAGGCGGGGGTTGTCCTCCAGCAGCAGAATTCGCATGGCTCAACGGTTCATGATCCGCAGCACCTGCCCGGTCCGGGCGTCCAGCCAGACCTCTTGTCCGGCCCCCTTGACCTCCCAGATCAGGCGGCCCTCTTTGAGTTTGAGCTCGAGCTCCTCCAGCGAAGGCACCAGGCTTTGGGCCAGGGCCAGGGCCCGGCGGAAGGGCAGGTGGGGCTGCCGGGTGTGGGGGGGGGCGGGGCGGGCCCGCAGGTAGGTCACCTGTCCGTTCTGCGTATCCACCCAGACCTCAAACCCGCCCAGGCGGATCTCCCATACCTGTAGGGCCTCCCTGGGCTTTCGCTTGAACTCGGCTTTGTAGGGCTCCAGGGGCAGGCTCAGGTAGCGCTGGGCCAGCAGCACGGCCTGCTCGAGGCCAATCCTCCCCTCCAGTAGGGTGGAGGGGAGGGGCTGGGCCAGCACGGCCCCGAGCAGGAGGAGTGCTGCGAGTGAGGGCATGCGTCCAGTTTAGCCCAGGGGTTCTCAGAACCCCCGGTCGGCCTTGATGATATCCAGCCCGGCCTCCGCCAGCATGCGGGCAACCTCGGGTTGGCTGGTCTGAAACCCTTTGGCCGCACTGAGCAGGTTGCGGACGGCGGGGTTGTTGTTGCGGTAGTAGGCCAGCTCGGCCTCGAGGCGCTGGACTCTCTGCTGGGCCCGCTGGGCCTGGTAGGCCTGCTTGGCGCTGCGGTCAGGGGTGGAAGGCTCCCTCTTGGAGCGGCCATAGGTTTGTCCGTTGAGGAGGAGCGTGGCCTGGTAAACCTTTTTGGCCGCGTCGGCCCGCTCCCTGGCGGCGAAGTACCGTTGGGCCTGCAGGTCGCTCTGGGCCTGGGTCAAAAGCGCATCCCCCTGCGAAAGCCAGGCCGGGATGTTGCTCAGGCGAAGGCCCTCCAGATAGCTCTTGGTGGCCTGGGCCTTGGCGACCCCCTGGGTGGCCTGCTGCACCAGACGCTGCTGGGTAGGGCTCTGGGTCGGGGTGGGGGGTGGGGTCTGAGCCAGGGCCAGACCCAAGACCAGGGGCATCCACAGTAGCTGTTTCATGTTCGGTTCTCCTTTGGCCTTAGGCCGAGCGCAGGGTAGCAGGCCAATGTGGGAAGGAGGTTGAGGGCAATCCTCCGGTACAATGCAGGTATGTTCAGCCTCAAGGAGTGGCAGCGAGAGCACCTGCGCCGGCAACCTTTCCCGGCGGAGTGGGTGCCAATTCTGGAGCGCAACGTGGCGCATTACCACCACCTGAGCCCCCTGGAGCAGCAGGCCTTGCAGGGCCACGTGCAGGTGTTTCTGCACGAGAAGCCCTTTGAAGGGTGCGGGGGCCTGGAGATCACCGATGAAATTCGGGTGACCATCGCCGCAGAAGCCTGTTTGCTCCTGCTGGGCGGGGCCAGCGACGGCTTCCCGCACTGCAACCGGGTTCTGGTCTACCCCGGCGCTTTTGTGTCCACGGTGACGCGGGCTTTGCCGGGGGGTGTGCTGGCCAAGGGCGAGTTGGTTCGGCTGGGGGAGTCCTGGGGCTGGGGCAACGTGGTGCTTTCCTGGGACGATGCCCTCAAAGGGGCGCGGGCCCTGGCCGGGGCGCACAGCGTGGTGCTGCACGAGTTTGCCCACCAGATCGACGAAGAGAACGGGGCCGCCGATGGGGTTCCCCGCCTGCGGGGCTCGAGGGGGGTCTACGCCACCTGGGCCAGCGTGATGCGGCAGGCCTTTGAGCAGCTGTCCCAGGAAAAGGCCCATCCTTCCTTTTCCAAAGAGGTGCTCGACACCTACGGGGCCACCAACCCGGCGGAGTTTTTTGCGGTGGCCAGCGAGACTTTTTTCGAGCGCCCCCAAGCGCTTCTGGCTCAGCACCCCCAGGTGTACGCGCAGCTGAAGGACTTTTATCGGCTCGACCCACTGGCCTGGCGATAGGGTCCTTGAGTGGCGGGGGCTTTTGCAAACCCCCAACCTGCCCGTGTTGGGCTATCCCTTACCTGCGCGACCTGGAGGAGGTTTAGGCCTCCTCGATGGGGATCACGAGCGCATCGAGTGCGCGTGGATAGTTGGTGAGCCACTCGACCCCCTGTGCGGTGATGAGCACCGTGTCCGAGTGGCGGAAGCCCCCCAGGCCCGGCACATAGAGGCCGGGCTCGACGCTCAGCACCATTCCGGGCTCGAGCACGGCGGTCTCCCCGATGTCTAGGAAGGGGCTCTCGTGAATGCGCTGCCCCAGGCTATGGCCCACGTGGTGCCGCCAGTGCTCGGTCAGGTCCTCCCGCTCACAGTAGGCCCGCACGGCCCGGTCAACCCCGGCGCAGGTTCGCCCGGGGCCCAGGTGCTCCAGCGCCAGGTCCTGCAGTGCCAGCATGTGCTGGAAATAGCGGCGCTGCTCTGGAGTGGGTTCGCCGAGAAACATGGTGCGCTCCAGTTCGCTCAAATAGCCCCACACCCCGGCACTGGCCCCGGTGACCAGGTTGTCCCCAGGCTGAAAGGCCGCGTTGATGTTGATGGCGTGTGGCAGGGCGCTGTTGGGCCCGATCTGGCCACGGTAGAGGGCCACCGCCCCGTTAATCCAGCGGTTATGGCTTCGAAATCCCGGCCCCAACGCCGCCTGCATGGCCTGGGTGGCCTCACGGGTGGCCCGCGCCTCGACCTCTCCCTCGGTGAGCCCAGGGCGGGTGTAGCGCTGCAGCAAGCGGTGGGCGTGCGCAGCCCAGCGGGCACTCTCCCGGATGAGGGAGAGCTCGTGCGGGGATTTCAGGGCCATCTGGTGGTCGAGTGCGGTGGAGACCCGCCGCACCGATACCCCCTCGCTGAGGGCGGGGCCGGAGTAGCCCATGACCGGAGGGTAGCCATCGTGATCCACCCCCACGGGGCCGGGCGCTAGGCCCAAGCGCTGCAGGTGCTCGTGCAGGAGCTGGAGGGGGTGACGCTCGCCCGGAAACTCGGGGTACGAGCACACCTCTTCGGCTTGGCCGGTCTCGCGGGCGTGCTCGTGCTCGAGGCGGGGCACAAAGAGCACCCGCTGGCCCTCGCGGGTGATGATGAGGGCCACGGGCCGTTCGGTGGGGATGAAGACGAAGCCCGAGTAATACTGGATGAACTGGTCGTCAAAGAGCACCAAGCCCCTGAGGTCAGGCCCGGCGAACTCGAAGGCTTGCCGGGCTCGCTGGGCCCGCTCGCTGGGGGGGATGGGGCCGATCATGGGCGCTCCGGGACGAGGTGACGCCTCAGGAAGTCCCGCACCGTCTGAAGGTATCTCTCCCGCTCCTCGATCTGCGGTGAGTGGCCGCTCTCTTCAAAGACCACCAGCTCGCTGTTGGGAAGGAGCCGGTGCAGCTCCTGGCTGGCCTCGAGCGGGGTAATCCAGTCGTGCCGACCCACCGTGACCAACGCCGGGACCCTGACCTCGCCCAGGCGTCCGGTAAGGTCGTAGTGAGGCTGGTTGCGGCTAAAGGCCCAGTTGTGGGTCTGGTAGCGAAAGGGGATCGCGGCCAGCCGCCGGGCCTCCTCCGCAGGGTCGCGTTGGACGGTGTAGAGCGGCTGGATCATGGCAAAGCTCTGGCGGAAATCCTCGTCCGAGGTCATCTGCCCATTAAAGAGGCGGTCCAGGCGCTCCAAATCCATAGGGAAGCCGCTCGATAATGCCCGCTGCTTGGAGGTGTGCTGGTACTTATGGCTGGCTGCGGTATCGCGCAGGATGAGGGCGTGGAGCTGCTCCGGGTGGCGCAGGGCGTACTCCAGGGCGATAAAGCCGCCATAGGAGCCTCCCAGCAGCACGATTTTTCCCAACCCTAGAGCCTGCCGCAGCCCCTCGAGGTCCGCCACGAACTGCTCGTGGGAGTACGGCTCCCGACCCTCCGACTCGCCGTTGCCCCGCTGGTCGTAGCTGATTAGGCGAAAGGTATCGGTGAGGGGTTGAAATGCAGCCCAATCCCCCTTGCGGCTACCCATCCCCGGCCCACCGTGGAGGGTTACAAAGGGGGTCTTGTCGCCCCCCGAGTCCTCATAGACCAGCTTGACCCCATTGACTTCGATCGTTGGCATTGCGGCTCCTTGGGCATCTGCCCGGCTTTATCTTCGTTTCTCTAGATGGGCGGCTGCGGATACTCCCTACTTGTACCAGACCTCCTGGAGCACCCGCAGGATGTTGCCCCCCACCACCTTGGCGATGTCGCTGTCGCTATAGCCGTGCTTGACCAGCCAACGCACGATGTTGGGGAAGGCTTCAGCCGGGCTTTCCAGCCCATCTACCCACTCCACCTGGGGATACTCCAGGGTGCCCCGGCTGGCGGCAATGGAGAGGGCCTCGGAGAGGGTGTGGTGCAGGCCCACGTGATCGCCGAAGAGCACGTCCGGGCCGAAGGCGACATGGTCAATGCCCACCAGGTTCACGCAGTACTCGAAGTGCTCCATGAAGCTTTCGATGGAGTGACGGGGGGTCTTGCGGGTGATGGTGGTGTGGGGCGCGGCCTCGATGCCGATAACCCCGCCCTTGGCAGCGCAGGCTTGGATCACCTCATCGGGCTTTAGGCGGTTGGAGTTCCACAGGGCCCTGGCCCCCGCATGGGTGATGAAGACCGGCTTCTCGCTGACCTCAATGGTGTCCATGGAGGTGCGGTCGCCGGAGTGGGAGATGTCGATGGCGATCCCCAGCTTGTTCATCCGCTGGACCGCCTTGCGACCAAACACCGTGAGTCCCCCATCGTTGGGCTCGCGCAACCCCCCGCCGAGCTGGTTGCCCTCGCTGTAGGCGATCCCCAAGCAGCGCACCCCCAGGCCGTAGAGGATGTCCAGGCGGTCCAGCTCGTTCTCGATCATGGCCGCCCCTTCGAGCGAGACCACGAAAGCGATCTGGCCGTTTTGCTTGGCCCGCAGGATGTCCTCGGTGCGGGTAGCCAGCACCACCATATCCTGGTGGGCGATGTCCGAAAGGCGCATGCCGAGGTCGTAGATGATGTCATCCCACTTCCAGCCCCCTCTAGAGGTGATCATCGCGGTGCCGTTCATGAGGTTGTCGAAGACGCAGTCCAGACCGCTCACGCTCAGGCCTTCGTAGCCGGTCCAGTCCCGCCCCTGGCGACGGAACTCGAAGAACTCCGAGAGGTTCTCGGGGGCTATGAAGCAGTGGTCGTGCAAAGAGATGATGGGGTGCTCCTGGAAGATCCGCCGAACCCGCTCCTCCTGCTCCGGGCTGAGCTCTACCCTCCGGCTCGGCACCCGGTTCAGCTCCTTGGCCAGCTTGAAGGGCTTGTAGTCAAGGCCGGGCTCGAGGTACTGAAAGGACTTGTATCCGTCATAGCGTTTACTCTGCATAATTCGCTCCTGTTGCGGTGAGGGGCACAACCCTCGGCAGGGACAAGCGGTTTGCCGAGGCGAAAGCGGTGGCCTGAAGGGCCGCCCCGGCGATCAGACCGCCGGCGCTCAGGTAGGTGCTGGCCACCAAATGATAGGGATGGTGGAGAAACTCGTTGTAGGCTCCGCTAAACGCCGGCCACTCTTCAGGTCGGGTAGCCCCGGCCTGGCGGGCCATCTGCAGCGCGCGGGCCAGCAGTTGACGGGCCCCCATAAAGCCAAAATCCTGGTTGGGTCGAGGCTCACTGTCCAGGAGAAAGGGGGCCACAAAGCCCTCCCCAATGGGACATTCCCCAAGCCAGGCCCGCATCCGCTCGAGCACCTGCCCGGACTCCTCCAGCACCGCCCGCCATAGGGCTGGACCGCTATAGCCCAGAAACGGTGGGGTATTGGGGGGAAGCAGCTCACCCCGCGGGGTGAGCTGCTCGAGCGTCTCGCGCAACTCAGTTAGGACATGGCGGGCCTCCGAAAGTGCAGCGGGGCTGACCTCACCGGTTGAGGGGTCCGCCTTCCCCCGCGGTTGGACCTGCTTGAGGGCATTGGCCAGCAACCGCGAGGCCGGGAGCCACCCCAGCTGCAGGGCGCTGGCCCCAAACTCTGGATGAGCGCCAAACAAGATGACCTGGCCTGCGCCGACCGGTTGGTGGTAGGCGATCCGAGCACCCTGGGCGACACAGCGCTCGAGGGTCCTCGCTCCCCCAACCACCAGCGAGGCCTCGAAGGGGGTGAAGAACTGGCTCCCTTTCAGCACCTTCCCCGCGGCTCCCGGTGCCGGTGGAAAGAGAGGGCCGTTGTAGTGGACGATCTCGAAGGGGCCGGCCAAGCCCTCAAAGAGGGGAAGGTCCTCCGCTTGGACCCATATCCGGCCCGTTCCAGGGGAGTCCAGGCCCCACGCCCCCCCAGCCGCATTCAGCGGGGCCACCTCACACATCTGAAAACCCGCGGCGGTGGGAAAGGCTGTGCGGTAGGGGTCGCTCATCCTCAGGGGGTGGCAGGAGCCCGCACAGGTGCCGATGTAGGTCCCTCCGGAGTGAACCCAGCGGCGGACCTGAGCGACCCCCTCGGCCTGCAGGGGGTTGAGCTGGCCGGCCATGGCCAAGAGCCCGCCCCCGGGGAAGATCACCGCGTCTAGCCCCTCGAGCCCCCCGGCCACAATCTCCTCGGCATGGATCACTCGAGGCCGCCCCCCCCATAAGGCCAGCAGGGCCAGGTGGTGGGAGGGGGCCCCGCCGGAGGCATAGAGGGCTACCCGCAACCCCTCCAGGTAGGGGCGGATCCTCGTTAGGGTCTGTTCCCACCAATCGGTCATGGTCTCATTCCTCCTGGGCTCAGCCCCTTGGGTCCAGCACATCCCGTAGGGCATTGCCCAGGATGTTGAAGGCCAGTACCGTCACCGCGATGAAAAGTCCAGGCCAGATGGCCAGCATGGGGTTGGAGTAGAGGTAGGCCTGGGCGTTCTGCAGCATGTTCCCCCAGGAGGCCAAGGGGGGTTGGATACCCAGGCCCAGATAGCTCAGGGCGGCCTCGGTGAGGATCGCCCAGCCCACCCCCAGGGTGGCCAGCACGATGGCCTGGGGCAGCACCTGGGGGAAGATGTGTCGGAACATGATGCGTGCGTGCGAGGCCCCCAGCGCATGCATGGCCTCCACAAACTCACGCCCCCGGTATTTGGTGAACTCTGCAAAGACTACCCGGGCCATCTGGGCCCAGAAGCCGATACCTACCGTGACCACCACGGTCAGGGGGTGATTGCCGAAGACCGTCACGATCACCAGCACCAGGAAGAAGCTGGGGATGGACATGAACACATCTACCAGGCGCATCACCACGGTTTCCGCCCAGCCCTGGAAATACCCGGCGATGCCACCGGCCAGGGTTCCGATGGTGAGCCCCACCAGCATGGAGAGCAGCCCCACTGCGAGCGAGACTCGCCCACCATAAAGCAAGCGGCTCAGCATGTCCCGCCCCAGCTCGTCGGTACCGAAGGGGTGGGCTGGGCTGGGGGCGGCCAGGATGTTCAGCGGGTCGGTACTGTCCGGGGCGACCCGGTATAGGGAAGGGCCGAATACCACCAGCACAGTCAGCAGGCAGAGCACAATAAAGGCCCCAAGCCCTACTGGGTTGCGGCGAACCCGCAGCCAGAAGCGGCTGTGAGGGGGCGCGGTGGAGGCCGAAGGCTGAAGGGTGCTATCCATGATTGATTCGGGGATCCACAGCAGCGTAGAGAACGTCGACCAGCAGGTTGACCACCACCACAATGGCCCCCACCAGCAGGGTGACCCCTAGAATTACCGGGTAATCGCGCCCATTGGCGGCTTCAATGGCCAGTCGGCCCAGCCCGGCCCAGCCAAAAACGCTCTCCACCACCACGGAACCGGAGAAGAGCACGGTGGTGATGAGGCCCAAAATGGCGATGACCGGGACCATGGCATTCTTGAGGGTGTGCTTGAGCAGCACCACCTGCTCCGAGACCCCCTTGGCCCTGGCCGTACGCACGTAGTCTGAGGTGAGCACCTCTAGCAGGGCCGAGCGGGTGATACGGATGACGTTGGGCATCAGGGTAAAGGCCAGAACCCCAGCGGGCATTGCCAAATGGCGCAGCCGGTCTGCGAGCGAGAATTCCTGGCCTACGGTGAAAATACCCGAGGAGGGTAGCCACTTAAACTGCACCGCGAAGACAATAATGGCCACGATACCCAGCCAAAAGGCCGGTACCGACATCCCTACCGTGGCCAAGCTGCTGATCAGGTGGTCGGGCCAGCGATTTTTGTACAAGGCGGAAAGCACCCCCAAGCCCACCCCCAAGACGGCAGTGAGGGCCAGGGCGCTGAGGGCCAGCAGCAGCGTATTGCCCATCCGTTGGGCCAACAGCGAGGCGACGGGGAGGCCCTGGTTGTAGGATTTGCCCAGGTCCCCCCGAGAGACCCCCCCCAGCCAGTCCAGATAGCGCACCAAAATCGGGCGATCCAGGCCATATTGCTTGAGTACCGCCTCCCGCTCCTCGGCGGTACGGCCCAGACTCACCGCCGAGGTGGGGCCGCCGGGAGCCAGATTGATGAGCAAGAAGGTGACCGCCGAGATCAGCAACAGCACCACCCCCCCTTGGAGGAGCCGGCGGAGGATATAGGCGGTCACCTTCAACCCCCCTAGCGCTTGATAAACCAGTCCGAGGAGTACTGGAAGGCGGCAGCGGTGTTGATATCCGCCATACCCCCAACCCGCTCGTTGCGCACCGAGAGGATGTCAGGGTACCACAGGTAGAGGTAGGGAAGCTGCTCGGCCAAAAGGCGCTGGATCCGTCGGTAGGTGAGCACTTGTTCCTGCACCCCGGTAGCCCGGAGCCCCTCCTCGAGCAGCTTGTCCAGATCGGGATTTTTGTAGTTGGGGATGTTGTTGCCCTTATCCGCAGCGGAAGAGGCGTAGTAAGGGGTTACATCGGGCGTCGGGGGGGTGCTCCACCAGGCCAGGGTGGCTTCATACTGGCGATTGACAAACATCTTCTGGATGTAAGCGTTCCACTCCATTACGTTGACATTGGCCTTGACCCCGATGGCTTTCCAGTACTGCTGCACCAGCAAGGTGGCCGGTACCAGATAACCGAACTGCCCGGTAGGCATGTCAATCTCGAAGGGTTTGCCGTCTTTTTGTAGCACCCCATCGGGGCCAGGGGTCCAGCCCGCCTGAGCCAGGAGCTGCTTGGCCTTCTCCGGGCTGTAGGGGTATTGGGCCACATCCTTCACGTAAAAGGCTTTTTGCAGGGGAGCAATGGGGCCGGTGGCAATCGTCCCATAACCGCGCACCACCGAGTCGATCATGGCCTTCCGATCGATGGCGTAGAGCAGGGCCTGGCGTACCCGCACATCCCGGAAGCGGGGGTCATTCTGGTTGAGGGCCACAAAGTAGTAGAGGTTCTGGCTTTGCCGCAGCACCTGCAGCTTGGGGTTGCGCTCTACCCCGGCCAGCAGCGCAGGGTTGGAGACCCCCACAAAGTCCAGCTCGCCGGAGATCGCCTGGGCCATCTGGGTGTTGGGGTCGGGTACGATCTTGAATACGATCGAGTTGATCTTAGGGCTCCCGCCCCAGTACTTTTCATACCGGACCAGGCGCACATACGAGCCCGGCACGAACTCCGCTACGCGGAAGGCCCCGGTGCCAATGGGGTTCTTCTTGTTAAAGTTGGCTACCTGCAGCGGATTCTCGCTGCTGCTCAAGATATGCCTGGGCAGGATGCCGGCGTAATAGGCCAGGTAGTAGGGCAAGGAGGAGAACGGTGCGTTGAGCACAAAGCGCACCGTCGAGGGGTTAACCACCTCCACGCTCTTGAGCTTGCTGAAGTTACCGGCGTTCTGTGCGCCCAGCTTCTTATTGAGAACCACGTCGTTGAAGGTGAAGGCCACATCCTCGGCAGTAAACGGTTTGCCGTCGTGCCAGGTTACCCCTTTGCGCAGGTTGAAGACCCAGGAAAGGCCGTCTGGGGCCACTTTCCAGCTTGTGGCCAAGCCAGGGGCTGGGCTTAGATCCTTGGGGCTATAACGCACCAACTGGTCGAACACAATTGTGTTGATCAGGTTGGACTCCACCACCGCCCCTGGGGTCCAGGGGTTCAGCGTGGGGTCAGCGTTGGTCGCCAGGTTCAGATTCGCGTTGGGGTCATAATCCTGGGCCATCCCCCCACCCAGGCTGAGCATTCCTACCAGCAGCACTGCACCTATACCAAACTTCCACCGTATACCCTTCATCACCTTATGCCTCCTTTTACCGATGTAACCCCTCGCCTAGATGGGATAGCCGAGTTGCCTCGAGATGGCCCTGGCCACCTGGACGATGAGCTCAGCGAAGCGGCCAAGGGTTGCATCATCCACCCGAAATTCTGGCCCCCCCACGCTGATCCCACCGGTGACCTGGCCCCCCTGATCAAAGATCGCGGCCCCCACCCCTCGAGCGGCTAGATCAAAATCCCCATCGCTCACGGAATATCCTCGCTCCCGGATCTGGGCCAACTCCCGCCGCAGCTTGGCGGGCTCCATCACGGTGCGCTCGGTGTAGCGCGGATAGCTGGGCAGCCGGTTCAGGATGCGTTCTTGCTCAGCCTCCGGGAGGTTGGCCAGGATGGCCTTAGGAACGGCTCCGACATGAAGCGGTATCGATTGGCCGAGCACCGAGGCCACCCGTACCCGCTGGGTGCTGTCTCGCCGGTCCACGCACACCGCAAATTCACCCACCAGCACGAAGAGATTGACCGACTCCCCGGTCTCGGCGGCCAGGCGGTCCATAAAGGGGGCGGCCACGTCAACCAAGGAGGAGGGCCGGTTGCCCGCGGAGGCCGCCGCCAACACCCCCAGGATCGGGGTGAGCGAGAACCGCCCATCGGCATCGGTGCGCAAGAAGCCGGCTTCTTCCAGGGTTTTCAAAGAGCGGTAGACCTGGTTCTTCTCCAGGCCCATCCGCTGTGTCACCTCGGTCAAGGTGAAGCGGTGGGGTGGAGCGGCAAACGCGAGCAACACCTGAAGGGTGCGATAGGAGGAGTTCATTACATACTGGTTCTGGCTTTGGCTCACCATGTGAGAACCTTTCACAATATGAAACTTTCTTAGCAAAGTATTACAGCCCCCTCCATTTGTCAAGCCGTATCGTTACGGGGCAGTTGGCGTGGAAGCCGCTGGCTATGAAACAAAAGCGCAGAGCCTGCCGTTTTTGTAACGGTTATCCATCACCCCAGACCGGGGCCCACCGCGCTACTTTGAGTTCAAATCTTGCTGTGGGCAAAGCCGAAAGGGGGAAAATGCAGACGCTGGATCGTGAAATATCCGAAGAGCTGGGCTTTGGGATGGTCCCCAACATTTTTGCCTGGGCGCAGGGCGAAGATCTCGAGAGCGCCTTCTGGAGAGCCTTTCGGCACATCGTGCTGCGCGGAACCCTGCCCCGCACCGTCAAGGAGATGATGGGGGTGGTCGTATCTCAGGCTTTGGGGGCGCGCTACGCCGCCGAGGTTCACCTGCATGCGCTGATGGTACAGGGGATCCAAGCCGAGGTGCTTGAGGACCTACGGCGGGGCGAGGCTGCTCCAGATCTGCCAGAACCGGTGAAGGCCCTGCTGCGGTTTGCCCATGCGGCAGCAGACCAGTTGGACCCTGCCTCGCTGGCAGATTTGCGAAGCAGGGGCCTATCCGAGGTGGAGCTTCAAGAGGCGGTAGCGGTGGTGGGGTTGTTCAGGAGGGTGGCCAGTTGGACGGAGATGCTGTCTATACCCGTAGATCCGCTGTAGGGATGGAAGCCCTGCTCTTGCGGCTGCTGCTCCTGCATGAGACGGTGGTGGGTTGCGCCGCCCTCCCGTTCACAGAGATGCTCCAGCAGGTTCAGGAGCGCTCCTGTTGGGTGTTTGAGGGAGCCCGACTGCACCTGCTATCGCCGAGGGAGGCCCAGGGGCTGCCGGGGCGGGGTTTGGTGGAGAAGCCTCGAGGATACGGGGCTTACTTCGGGGGGCCCCCGGAACCGCTGTACCTGTTCCTGGAGCATCCGAGGATTCAGGACCCGACCGAGCTGCGCTTGGCGGCACTGTACATGGAACACCTGCTCTCGATGCTGCGTGCCGCAGGCTGCTGCCAGGAGCTGGAGCGGCAAGCCCATCTGGATTGGCTCACCGGTCTGGGAAATCGATGGTCCTTGGAGCGCCGTTTGGGGCAAGGCTTGCCCCCCAACTGGGGTTTGGCCTTGCTCGACCTGGACAACCTTAAGGAAGTCAACGACACCCAAGGGCACCTGGCGGGGGACCGGCTCCTGTCCAAAGTGGGGGAGGCCCTCCGGCACCGGGGCCTGGAGGCCTATCGCATCGGTGGGGATGAATTCGTGGTTCTGCTCTACCGGCCCGACCTGGAGTGCTTGCAGCAGGCAATTCAAGGACAATCCCTCAGCCTGGGGATTGCCTGGTCAGAAGAAGCCGAGGCGGCCAATCTTTTGCGCCTGGCGGATGAGAGGATGTATGCCGACAAGCGCAGGCGGAAAGCCATGGCTCCCCTCCGGACCAGGCCCTTGTGCAGCTAAACCATCGCCCTCTGGGATTGGGCTTATCCTGATGGCATGGGCTGGAGTTAGATAATGTCCGCACGGAAGCTCCCATCTCACCGCTCACCCCATACCCTGCCGGAGGGGTTCGATCTCCTCGAGGCCACCCATAGCCTGATGGTGGTCTGCACCGATCTAGAGGGGCGCTTCACCTACGCCAATCGGGCTTACCTGGAGTACATGGGGCTTCCCGAGCCCCCCTTGGGATCCTCGGCGCTGGAGCAGGTGGCCGCAGAAGATCTGCCGCGGGTCCTGGAGGCGATTCGGAAAGTCCTGGCCCAGCCCGGTCAGGCCCTTTGGGTGGAGCTCAGCAAGCCCCTGGAGGGGGCCTGGAACCGAAGCCGCTGGGAGTTCGTGGCCATTTGCGACCCCCAGGGTCACCCTGTAGGGGTCCAGTGTGCGGGCTACGACATCAGCAAGGAGTACCGCCAGGCCCGCTTCCTGGAGGCCTCGACCCACCTCCTGAGTCTGGGGCTCAAGGGGGTTTTGTCGGCGGAGGCCCTGCTGCAGCAGGCGCTGGATGCGGCTTTAGCCGTGGTGCCTGCGGCCCAGGCCGGGAGTGCCACCTTGCGGCAACCCGATGGAAAATTTCGCTTCGTAGCCGCCCGAGGCTATGACCTCACCGCCTTGAGGGAGGCCTACCTGAGCCCTCAGGAGCTGCTCTGGCGAAGCCGGCATATTCAGGCGCGGGTGTTCAGTCAGGCTGACCTCGAGCGCTTCGACGCGGCTCTGGATCCCGAGCGGCAGGCCCTGCTGTGGGGGCCGGGCCGCACCGGGAGCATCCAGGCCATGCTGGCCATCCCGGTGGTGGTAGAGGGCCAGCCTCGAGCCTACCTCTACCTGGACCACTTTGACCGAGCGGAGGCCTTTGACCCTCTGGATTTGCACCACGCTGAAGGGTTGGCCCACCACGTGGCCTGGCTGCTGTTTGGGGGCGAGCTGCGCAAGAAGGCCTACTTGAGTCGCTATGCGGATTTTCAGACCGGGCTCCCCAATACCCGAAGCCTGCGGGAAGCGCTGGAGAAACTGCCCCCCGGGCCCCGGGCCCTGCTGGCCCTGCAGTGCCGCTCGCTGGAACGAATCCAGCGGCTCGAGGGGGAGGCCGTCTGGGCGACGGTCGTGCGGGAGTTGGGTCACAGCCTGCAACGCAGGTTGCGCCCCACCGATCGCCTGGCCTTCAAGGAGGGCACCTTTTGGCTGCTGCTGGAGGGGGTGCAAAAGGCCGAGGAGGTCTATGCCGTTCTGGGTCGGCTGAAGGGTGAGGTGAGGGTTGAACTCGAGGCCCGCTGGCCCCAGCTGGACTTCAGCCCGCGCGTCGGGGTGGTCCTGGCCGAGCCAAACCAGTCCCCTCCAGAGCTGCTGCAAGCCGCTAAGGTAGCCCTCGAGCAAAGCCACCACCCCGATTCCATCAGCGTATTCAACCCCACCCTGGCCGCGCGGACCAGGGAGGGCGATAGCCTGCGCCAGGCCCTCAGCCAGGCCCTTCGGCGGCGCCGGGCCGAAAGCCCGCCGGATGGCTTCGCCCTCCATTACCAACCGATCAAAACCCTCACCGATCAGCGGCTCCACCACTTCGAGGCACTGCTGCGCTGGACGGTCCCTGAACTGGGGCCCATCCCCCCGGGAAAGTTCCTGCCCTTGGCCGAAGAAGAGGGGTGGATGCCGGAGCTGGGGGACTGGGTGGTGAAGGTGGCAGCCCAGCAGTCGGCCCGGTGGGGGATTCCGGTGGCGGTTAATCTATCCGGCAGCCAGCTCGAGCCGGACTTGCTCCACCGGGTATCGGTCTACCTGGAGCGCTACCGCCTCTCCCCCCAGCAGCTCATCTTTGAGGTCACAGAACAGGTGATCCTGGAAGAATCCAGCCTAGAGCTGCTGCAAAGCCTTGTGGCGGGGGGACACCCGCTGCATCTGGACGATTTTGGCTCGGGGCTGTCTTCCCTCGAGCGGCTCACCCGGCTGCCTCTGGCTGCGGTTAAGCTGGATCGGGGATTTGTGGCAAACCTGGGTCTAACCCCCCACCGGGAGACCCCCGAAGCCCGCCTGCTGCGGGCGCTGCGCGGGCTGGGGAGCAGCCTGGGGGTTGATCTGATCGTGGAGGGGATTGAGACCCCAGAGCAGCTCGAGTTCCTCCTGGCCGAGGGGTTTGCTCTCGGCCAGGGGTTCCTTCTGGGCCGCCCAGCCATCTACTCCGAGGCGGAGGTCCAGCAACTTCGCGGAGGTTCAGATCGAGCCTAAAGCACCCCGTCTACGCCGATTAGGCCCACCTTGGTTTTACTGGGGGGTCGCGTTGGCTGCGCTCGGCCTCGGCTGGCTGGAGGAGGGCTTGGGGATTTTGCCGGCCCATCGCCTGCCCTGGTTCATGATTTTTGTTGCAACCGTGGCCAGCGCCTATGGCCTGGCCTGGGGGCTGCTCGCGGTGGGGATTTCTGCCCTGGCAATGCTGGCCCTCTCCAGCTTCGGCCCATGGGACCTGATCCTCCTGCTGCTCTCTGCTGGGATCGCCCATAGCCTGGGGTCGAGTCTCCGATGGGCGCACCGAAGGGCGAGAGATCTGGCCAAGAATCAGGGCCTGCTCACAGAGGCCTTGCAAACCCTCACTGGGATTGAGGAGCGCGGGGCCCTCTTACAGACCCTGCCCAGATGCCTGGCCCGCCTGGGAGAGGGGGGGCATGTGGGGGTTTGGGTGCCTCAAGGGAAAAGTTTCCGCTGCCTCAACTGCGTTCCCCCAATCAGCCTCCAAGAGATCTCCGCTCAGGGGATCGTAGGCCGGGCCCTGCGGCTGGGAAAACCCGTGTATATCCCGGATGTGCGCAGGGAACCAGATCACATAGCCACCCCAGGCCTGGCTACCCTGGCCGAGCTGGCCCTACCCCTCTTTGAACGGGGTGAGGGAGTGGCGGTGTTGAACCTGGAGCGGACCAAGCCGTTCAGGCCCGAGGAGGTGGAAGGCCTGGCCCGATTCGCCGATACGGTAAGCCTCCTGCTCGATCGCCTGACCGATCTGGAGCTACGCCGCCTCCTCTCGGAACTGGCCGCTGAGCTGCAAGAGGTTGGCACCTTGAAGGAAGCTGCTGAGCGGGCCCTCTCCCTGATCCTGAAAGGGCTCAGGCTGGAGGCAGGGGTGATCTGGGAAGCCCGGGGAGCTCGGATGCAGGCGCTGGGCTGTCGGGGGGTGACCGAACCCAACCTGCTGAGCGCCCTGCAGGAGGGACTGCCCTTTGGCAAGGGCTTGGTCTGGGAAGTGTGCCGAACGGGCACCCCCTACTACACCCAGCCCTACGAAGAAGAGCCTCGGGAAGTAGGGGAGTTGGAGGCGATGGGCTGGAGTACCTTTGTGGCCCATCCAGTGGTTACTCCAGGCGCCGGGCAGAGTCGTTTTGTCCTGGTCGTGGGGGAAAAACAGCAGCGATCCTGGCGGAAAGCGGAACAAGAGCTTCTGTTCCTCTTCTGCCACACCCTTGGGATTGGACTGGAACGCCTGGTGGAGAAGGCGCGCTTCGCGGGGGTGAACCAGCTCACGCAGGAGCTGTTGGATCGCTCCTCCGAGGAACTCTACCAGAGGCTGCTCCAGAAGGCTGTGGATCAGGTGCCTGGCAGCGAGGTGGGCAGTCTGCTTGTCCTGGAGGGGGGAAAGTACCGCTTCAAAGCAGCGGTGGGCTATGACTTGGCGGGGTTAGGGACTTTTGTGGCCAGTCCTGAAGAGACCCTCCTGTGGTACGGGCTGGGCGAGGAACAGGCCAAGCAGGGCGAGCCCCGACTCCTGATCGCCGGGGAGCGCTCGATTGCGGAGGTGAGCTACCAGACCGCCCCACCTGAGGTGATGGATACCGCAGGCCGGGTCAGGGAAATCCAAGCCAACCTTTGCCTTCCTATGCCGTATAGGGGAGAGGTGATCGCCTATTTGAACCTAGACAACCTACACGACCCCCAGGCTTTTGGACAGGACAGCCTTGGTGCTGCCCGCTTTTTTGCCGCCCCCCTGGCCACCCTTCTGCATGAAAGCCGTACCCATCAGCTCTTAGAACAAGCCGCCCTCACCGATTCCCTGACCGGGCTGCCCAATCGCCGGGCATTTGACCGCATCTTTTTGGAGGAGCTCGAAAGGGCCGCGCGCTACGGTCATCCCCTCTCGCTGGCGGTGCTTGATCTGAAGGGGTTCAAAGCGGTTAACGACCGCCTCGGCCACACCACCGGGGACCAGGCCCTGATCGAGGTAGCGGAAACCCTGGACCGGGAACGGCGCGGCGGCGACCACCTGTTTCGCTGGGGCGGGGATGAGTTTGCCGCCATCTTTCCCCATACAACCAGAGCAGAGGCCCTCAAGGTCGTCTCCCGATATGCCCAGGCCATTGGAGGCATCCGGTTCGGAGAGTCCAGCTTGGGGGTGAATATCGGGCTGGCAACCCATCTGGAGGATGGGCGGACTCCAGATGAGCTGCTCATTGCCGCCGATACCCGCATGTACCAGGCCAAGGCCTTGGGGGTGACGGTGGCCTCCTTGCCTGAAGGAGCATGACCCCGTTACAACCAGGGTGGATATCCAGGTATTTTCTCACAGGTAACCTTCCTTGAACCGGTTAAGCTGAGGCCACAGAAACAGGAGCTTGCAATGAGCATCACCGGCTGGCTACAGGGTTGGCTTCGCGGCGGTTCTCCAAAGCCACTGCTCCTTTCGGAGCAGGAACGGCATTTTCAGGGTCTGGATGTACAGGCGGTGCTCGAGGCCCACCTTGCCTGGCGCAAACGCCTGGAGGACGCCATTCAGGGCCGCCTGGAGGGAGAGCTCGACCTTTCGGTTATCGTCCGGGACAACGTGTGCCAGCTGGGTCAGTGGATCTACGGCCCGGCCAAGTACAGTTTGCTGACCGCCCATCCGGAATTTGCCGATTTGCGCGAAGCCCATCGGCGCTTTCATCTGACCGCAGCCCGGGTTGTACAAACCCTGCGCTTGCAGGGCCTGGAGCCGGCACGGCGGATTTTGGAGGGCGAGTTTGATCAGCACTCCAAAGCCATCGTGCAAAACCTGGCGCTCCTCATGGAAAAAGAGCGGAGCTTGTCCCCATAACCCTCAGCCGGGAGAAGGCTCCTCGAGCCCCTCCACCTGCAGGCGCAGGGATTCCAGGTCCATCTTGGCGTAGATCGCGCTGGTATTGACATCGGCGTGCCCCAGTAACCGGGCGGTGGCGTAGAGGTCCTTGAGGCCCCGGTAGAAGCGGGTCCCGGCGGTGTGGCGCAGGGTATGCACCCCACGGTAGCGGGCAGGGAAGTCCAGCTCCTGAAAGTGTTGGGCAAAGCGCAGCTGCAGCATCCGGGGGCTCATTCGCCGGCCCGCGGCCTTCCGGCCCCCCAGGTTGATCAGCAGGGCCGGTTCCCCGGCCACGGCGTAGGCCAGGCGCAGCTTCAGCCATCGGCTGAGCTCTTGCAGCAGGCTGTGCCCCAGCGGCAGGGTTCGGGCCTTACCCCCCTTGCCCTTTTGGACCTCCAGCAGCCCTTCGGCCAAAAACACGTGGGCTGCGTCCAGCGCCACCACCTCGGAGAGCCGCAGCCCGGCCTCACCCATCAGCCGGGCGGCCAGATGATCCCGCTGCGACTCCGCATCATCGCCAGACAGGTGCTCCAGAAGCCGCCGGTATAGGGCTTGAGGCAGGGCTGGACGGCGCTCGTGGGCCGGGGTAGGGTCGCTGGGGGCGGGGGTCTCGGGCACCCCGGATACCCCTGCCCAGGCCAAGGCCCGGTACAGGCTGCGCACCCCGGCCAGCCGGGTGGCCAGGCTCGAGGGCCTCAGCCTCTTGCGCTGCCGAGGATCCGCCAGGTGCCCGCCTTCAGTCCCCAGGGCGTGCAGCCAGGCGTCGATCTCGTCCGACCCCACCTCCCATAGCGCCACCCGGGGGCCTTGAGCCTCTGGGGGCCAGACCCAGGCCAGGAAATCGCGGATCCCAACCTCATAGGTCTCCAGGGTCCGAGGGCTGATGGCCGCCCGGCGCCGCCCCTTGAGCGCCAGGTAAGTGCGGTGCAGCTCGAGCAGCCGCGCCTCATCGCGCTCCTGCAGGGCTTGCAGGGCGGCAACCCTGCGCTTTTTAGGGTCCTGCCAATGGCTGCGTGAAACCAGCATGACCGTAGCCTACCATATTTCGCCTAATTGCACTTAGGCGAAATTCGCTCCTCTGACCCCAGGGCAGGGTCGCGGCATGCTCTAGGCCAAGGCAACTTCCCTCGAGCCCCGGTTTTCCCCCAAGGATGGGGCTACTCCCGCGTCAAGCGGTAGTGAATGCCCTTCGCATCGACCCGGATCAGGTGCAGCACCGGCCCGGCCCCGGTCATCTCAAAATAGGCCTCGAAGGTCTCGGTCTGGTCCTTGAAGCGGTTGGTCAGGGTCATGCGCCAGTCGCTCAGGGTCATGCGGCCCTGGTATTTTTGCGAGTAAAACTGCTGCGAGCCCACAAAGCCGCTGGCCCCGTTGTGGGCCGAGCTATAGGTTCCACCCTGGTTGAAGGTGAAGGTATCGGCTGTGCTCACCGCGTTCATGCCCGCATAGGCCCCCGTGATCGAGTTGTAGTACTGCCCGGCGGCGGAACTGCTCGAGGTCCATTTGCCGGTCAGGTCGGCGGCCTTGACCGCGAACTTGTTGTAGCCGTACATCTTGCCCACCGCCTCGATGTTGGGAAACTCCTTCTGAAAAGCGGCAAAACTCGGAGCCACCACCTGAATGGCATACCCCAGACCCTTGTCAAAGCTGATGTAGAGGGCCACGTGCTTGCGGGCCCCGGTGGCGACCTCGGTAGCGCTGCCCTCACCAAAGTAGAGGCAGAAATAGCAGGTGTCGTTCTTGAACACCTTGAGCTCATCCACCTTGTAGCGGGGAGCCACCAGGCGGCTCCAGTAATAGTTGACCCTGTCCTGCTCGTTGCCCATCACCCACATGTTTTCCGGTAGCGGCATCCCGTAGTGCAGCAGCACCACCACTTCGCCCCTGGCCACCCGCACGAAGCCGTTTTCGACGGTGGCCACCCAGCCGTCGTTGAAGCGGGTGGTGGGGGTGGAGATGCTGCGAGCGCTGGCGGGGGCGTTGCTGGGCGGGCGGGCCACGTTTTGCGGCGGGGCCTGGGCGGCCTTGGGCTTGCTGAGCTTGAGCGAGCTATTGAAGCGGTCGAACAGGTCGAAGAGCTTCTCGTCGGTGGTGATGTAGAGGATGCTGGCCACGCGCCCGTTGCCGGTAAAGGTGGAGAGCAGCACCACATAGTTGAGCCCATCCTGCGAGGCCGCCAGGCCCCCGGCCAGGTTCTGGTAGTCGCCGTTGGGCGGCCCCATCTCGGTGGTGGGCTCGCCCGAAAGCCCCAGACCCTCGGCCACCAGCCGCTTCCACTCGCCCCTGAAGTTTTGCTCGGGATCGTTGCCCGCCGGTACGCTGGCATACAGCACGATGGTGCCGAAGAACTCCTTGGTTTGCAGCGCCAGCATCACCCCCCCTTGCAGGTTGCTGTTCTTCCAGCCCTGGGGCGGGGTATAGTCGAAGATATCGAAGGTCTCGGCCAGGGCACCCCCCCAGCCGAACCCCATCAGAAGAATTGCACCCACCAGGCCACGCAGCCGTTTCATGCGTCCACCTCCTAATAGTTCCCGCCCAGCTTACGTGAAGATGGATGACTGAAGCATGACCAACCGACCCCTCAAAACTTGCGACGAGTGCGGGAGCTTGTTCTTTGCTGACACCTCGCGCATGGATTCCCTGTGCCCAGAGTGTGCGCATCTGCTTTACGGATATGAGCCCTGTGTCCACACCTTTGTGAACGGACGTTGCTCGAGATGCCATTGGGACGGCTCCGTTTCGGATTATGGTCGGAAGCTGAAACAAGAGCGGGACGACGGCGATTTGGGTGCCTGATCTGAGGGCTAGGCTTGGGCCTGGAGTTCGCCAAATGCGAGACCCGCGACACGGTCGGTGTTGGGGTGCCGCTATGGCCTATCGCTGAGGAACGCATTTTCAGCAGAACTTGATTTATGGTTTTATGGTAATCTGTACGTATGGCAACTTCGGCAGGGAAGGTGAAAGTGACCCTGACCTTAGACCTCGAGGTAGTGCGGGCCTACCGGCTGGCGGCGGCCCGTAAGGGGCTGCGGGACAACCAGGTGGTCGAGGAGGCCCTGCGCGCTCAGCTCGGGGTGGGGGCGATGGAGGCGCTCTTGAAAGCCGCCCCCAGGATGGACGAGGCCCAGGCGGTACAGGCCGCCAACGAGGAACTGCGGGCCTACCGCAAGGCCAGAGGCAAAGCCAAACCATGAGGGCGGTGCTCGATAGCACCGTCTACGCTGCGGCGGCGCTCAACGAGGGGGCGAGCCACCGCATCGTGAAGGCGTTCATTGAGGAGGGGTTCTTCACCGCCATCGTTAGCCACAACCTGCTTGCGGAGATTCGAGGCGTGCTGTGGCGGCCTCGGTTCAGCTTCAGCCAGGGTCCGGTGGACCGCTACCTGACCGCCATCTTCTTCAACGCCGAGCTGCATCCCGACATGCCCAACCCGCCCCGCCGCAGCCGGGATCCCAACGATGACTACCTGCTGGCGCTGGCCCTGGAAGCCAAGGCAGATGTGATGGTGAGCGAAAACTGGGATTTACTCGAGGTCGGTTCCCTCGAGGGCCGCATCCCGACTCTGAACACAAGGTCTTTCCTGCGGCTGCTGCGCGAGGGTGGGCTCGAGGGTTGAGGCGCAACTTCCCGACCAGACGAAGCCAGATGCCGATGATTGATCTGGCATCAAACCACCACAGATGCAACACCTGCCTCCTGGACTTCCTGAGGCAGCTCGAGGCTGGCGCTTTGGTTTGCGCATGGGTTAGGTCAGGACTCCGGCACCACCACCAGCGCCGCTACCTCTTCACCCAGGCGCTGGAAGTGGGTGGGGTTGAGGGTGACCAGCCCATCGGCCCTGGCCTTGAGGGCAGCCTGGGCGATCAGGGCATCGTAGACCACCCCCCCGCTGAGGCCCAGCTTCGCCAGCCGTTTCAGTACGCTGCGGTAATCGGTAGCCGAGAGGGCCACGCTGGAGAAGCGGTGCAGGTTCTCCTCGATGAGCTTCAGAGCGGTAGCGGGTGGAATGCTGGGGCGCAGGGGCAACCGGGTCAGCACGGCGTAGAGTTCGGCCAGGGTATGGGTTGATACCAGTCCGGTATGGATGCCTTCCAGGGCCTGCTCGAGCCAGTTCCAGGCGGCGCTATGGGCCGGGTGCGCCTCCACGAAGGCGGCGACCAGGCTCGAGGTGTCGAAGAGCAGCCTCATCGGGCCAGCCCGTCCAGGCGTTCCTCGCGCAGGTGGGCCAGAGCCTGGTTCAGGTCGCTGGCGGCCTCGCTCTCTACCACCAGCACCTGACCCTTGCGCCGCAGGGGGGGCGGGGTGCGGAGGGGTTGCAGGGTGAGCTTGCCGTCCTCCACGCTCACCTCGAGGGCATCTTCGGGCCGGAGGCCCAGGCGCTCCCGCAGTTTTTTGGGAATCAGCACCCGTCCGAAGCGATCCAGGGTGGTCTGCATATTGCCATTAATAGCATTATTTGCCAAATGAGAGAACGCACCACAGGTCAGGCCAGGTGGTCTCGAGCAGCCCTCTGGCTGAAGAATTCACTGGTTGGCCCAGCGCTCGAGCGCCGCCGCCCCCAAATCGTTTCCTACCAGCAACACCACATCCCCCCCGACCGGGTAATCGGGACTCTTCACGATGTCCTGGACCTGCAGCAGCTTCCCGATGGCCTTCGCCTGGGGCTCGAGCGCCGCTTGTTTATAGATCAGGATGGAGGTTTCCTGGCGCTTGGGAGCGGTATCGGTGCGCTGGATGCTGTAGCCCTGCTGCCGCAGCCAGCCCGCCGCCGCCCGGGCCGCCCCGCCCCGGTTGCTGGCGTTCAAAACGCTGACCTCGACCAGCCGGTTCCCGGCGGTTGGGTCGCCCTTCAGCAGCCAGTCTACCAGGGCTTGGGAGCGCTCGCGGTCGAGGTAGTAAAAGTAGGCCCCGCCATAAGTCCCCCCGTTGCCGGGCAGGGTCACGCTATGGAAGTTGCTCAAGGCGGTCCGGCCCATCCGCGCGGCGATGGCCATGATCTGCGGTCTCGTGAGGTCGGTCTCGACCTCGCCTAAGGCTACGTTGGCGATCTGATCCAGGCGCAGCAAGTTCTCTGGCTCCAGCGCCCGTTCGGCCATTGCGCGCAACAACTGCTGCTGCCGCTCGGTGCGGCGAATATCGCCCTCCTCCTTGCTGGGCGGAGCCCCCTCGTTGGGTTTGCGGAAACGCACGAACCCCACCGCCTGTTCGCCGTGGATAAACTGCCGCCCCTTGGGCAGGTTGACGTGCAGATGCCCCCAGCTGTCGTCGTAGCGCATGGCGTCTAGGGTCTCCACCCAGACCCCTCCCAGGGCGTCCACGATGTTCTTAACCGCAGTGTCCTTGAGCACCACGTAGTGGTCGATCTTGAGGTCAAAGGTGCGCTCGAGGGTCTGCTTCAACAGCTCAACCCCCCCGCGGGCAAAGGTTCCATTGATCTTCCCAACAATGCCGTCAGGGGCTTTTACGTAGGTATCCCGGGGAATCGAGACCGCTGCCGCCTGCCGCCCCTGCAGGTCCAGCGAAAGCAGCATGATGGTGTCGGAACGGGAATTTTTGCTGTAGGCGATGCCCTGAGGGGTATAGTTGTAATCTTTGCCCACGATCAGCAGGTTGACCCGGGTCTGGGGGAAAAGTCCCTCGGGCTCGCGGACCACCCTGACCAGATCACCCACCGATGCCCCACCCGAAACCGTATGTACAAGCCGGTAGGTCCACCCTGCCCCAGCCAGACCTGCCAGCAGGACCAACGCGAGCAACACTCTGCCGAGACGTATAAACATATTCAGGCCGGTCCTGGGCCGGCGCCCTAGGGAACCACTATGCAGCATTTTGATGAGCAAACCTTGGGAAAACAAACACTGGGCCTGCCTTACCTCTGCCCCACCACATTTCTCGCCTAGCTTTCAGGTGGGGGCTGGGGGGTGGTAAAAAAATCCCCTCGAGGTGCCCAGTAGGCGTTCCCCGAGGGGGATGTCTGCCTAAACTATAGCACAGCCTGCACTAACTGGTCGTACCAGTCAGGGTTCGCCTCTTGTAGCAGCCAGTCGCGGGCGCCGGGAGCATCGCCACCTGCGGCTACAGCTTCACGATTGATTCGCCGGTACTCGGCTAGCGACCATTGACCCGAGGCCTTGAGCTGCTCGACCTCTGCGGCAAGCTGGCGCATCCGAACCCAATCGATTTTGGTCAGCGTAGCAGCCATGTCAGTCCCTCGCGCCAATCATCCGGCGGATCTCCCTGATCAGATTATACCCCAGGGGGTCTTTCACCTGCAGTTCATTCTGCAGGTAAATGTACGCACAGTGCACTTCGCAAAAGTATTCTTTCCAGTTCACGCTCGCCCGACCTGAAACATAATTGGCCTGGTTCCAAACCTTCCGGATTTTGTCCTCGAGCGCGGGGCCCATCTGCCGCCCCAACACGGTCAAGATGTGATGGCCGGCCTCGTGGACTAGGGAAATCTGCGCCGCGGTGTTGGGGTTGCCTGCAATTGTGGAGACGGTGTCAAGTTCGCCCCAGATCGGTTTTTGGTTAATCTCAGGGCGCTCAAAGCTAAGCCGAATGCTCGCGTTGGCCGGGTTATAGACCCCATTAAATGGGCCAAACTCATCATAAAGACTTTGCACGACCCGGATTTCCCCGAGGGGATTGTCCTTCAGCCAGTCGAGTAGTCCAGCCCGGCTCAGGCCACGCAGGACTGTTCTGCGGTTAGCTTCTGAGGTGGCTCTCCACTGACTGAAATGCACCCCTGCCTTGGGGCGCTCATACTCAGGCGGTCCGGCTAGCTGTTCTTGCTCTACCATGGCCCCTACCACCGTGCACCGACAGTTCACTACCTCTCCTGCTGGCGCGCCCAGCCGCCGGTCGCCGGGGTATATCAGCCTCGAGCCCGGCAGATCTTCTTTGATGGGTAGCTCGCGTTCTAGTGATTATTATCACGATAAATACTGCTCGTGATAGATTTCTTTGCATTCTTGGATGCAGTAACGCTTTACACAAGCCTAATACGTTGGGCAACAATAAGGTTTGGTGGCTGGTCCCCTATCCCGAAGGAGGCGTCTGATTGGCTCGAGTGCTCGTGGTGGATGATGACCCGGCAATTCGTGAGGTCTTGGGGGCCTACCTCCAGCAAGAAGGCTACGAGGTGCTCGAGGCCGCCGACGGTCTTGAGGCGCTGGAGAAAATCCCCCAAACCAGCCTGGTGGTGCTTGACCTGATGCTGCCCCGGCTTTCCGGCTGGGAGGTCGCCCATGAGACCCGGCGGGACCACCCCGAGTTGCCGATTTTGATGCTCACGGCCAAGGGTGAGGAGGAAGAGCGCATCCGGGGCCTCGACCTGGGAGCCGATGACTACGTGGTAAAGCCCTTTAGCCCACGCGAGGTGGTAGCCCGGGTGCGGGCCCTGCTACGCCGGAGCGGCCTCAGGGCCGAGCTGGTCTTTGCCGAGCTGGTCATCCGGCCTCGGGAGCGCGAGGCCCTCTTCGCAGGAGAACTTCTGGCACTCTCTAAGCTCGAGTTTGATCTCCTCCTGACCCTTGCCCAGCACCCGGGCCTGGTCTGGAGTCGCGCGCGCCTTTTGGAGCGGGTCTGGGGAAGCGACTTCCCCGGAGTGGACCGGGTAGTGGATGTGCACATCGCAGGCCTGCGCAAGAAGCTGGGAGAAGAGGGGGAGAATCCCCGGTTTATTGAGACGGTGCGGGGTGTAGGCTACCGCTTCCGAGAGTTATAAATAGACCAGGCCCGATGGGGGAAGAAGTGAGCCTATTTACCCGCCTGTTTCTGACCTACCTGGGGGTAATCCTGCTGGCCTTGGGGGGGGTATTCCTGGTTGCGGACCTGCTTTCCCCCAGTTTTTACCAGGGTCATGTTCAACGGATGGTGCAGATGATGGGGTCAATGGGGCTCAGCCTGCAAGCGGACCTGGAGGAGGGCTTGCACTCTACCCTCAAACACGCCCTGCTGGCCGCACTGCCCGTGGCCACCCTGCTGGCCGCGCTGCTGGCCTACTGGTTCTCCCATCGGATAAGCCGTGCGGTGGTTCAGCTCTCCCAGGGTGCCCAAGAGATTGCTCATGGACGCTACAGCTACCGGCTTAGGGAAGAAGGGCCGACAGAGCTGGCCCATTTAGCCCGGCAGTTCAACCGCCTCTCGCAAACCCTAGAGGGCATCGAGAGAAGCCGGGTGGAGCTCATCGGCAGCGTAGCCCACGAACTGCGTACCCCACTGGCCGCCCTTCAGGGCTATGCCGAGGCCCTGGCGGACGGGGTGCTTCCTCCCGAGAAAATCGCCCAGCAGATCACCCACGAGGTACAGGCCATGCGACATCTGGTGGATGACCTTGCGCTGGTCTCTCGCGTGGAGGCCGGAGCTGTCGAGCTTCACCCGCAGCCAGTAGAGGTGGACAAGGCTTTGCGCGAAAGCCAGGAGCGCTTTGCCATCGCTTTCGCTGAAAAGGGGGTGGGGCTCGAGCTAAACCTCCCTCCGCAGCTCCGCCCCGTCCAGGCCGATCCCCTGCGCTTCCAGCAGGTTCTGTCCAATCTCCTCAGCAATGCCTTACGGCATACCCCCAGCGGTGGGCGGGTCGTGCTCGAGGCGCAATCCCAACCGGGCGGCTTGCGCGTTTGCGTGCGCGATACAGGTTCGGGAATTGCCGCCGAGCACCTGCCTCACCTCTTTGAACGCTTTTACCGGGTCGATGCGGCCCGTAGCCGCAAAGACGGGGGGAGCGGGGTGGGGCTCACCATCGCCAAAGGACTGGTGGAGGCCATGGGGGGTCAGATCGGGCTCGAGAGCGAGCTCGGGAAGGGCAGCACCTTCTGGTTCACGCTCCCCTTGGCTAAGACCTGACCGGTCAGGCTTTATGCCCGCTTAATATCCCCGCCCTAGGGTAGGGCTGGAGGTTGATATGGGTTGGTGGCCCTACGGTTTTGGAATGATGGGCGGCTGGGGTTGGCTCGGGATGCTGATCCCGATAATCGTCCTGGCGCTGCTGGTCTATTGGCTGGTACGAACCTTCTCCCACCACTCCTCGAGCGGAGGGCGGGACCGCGCGCTGGACATCCTGCGGGAGCGCTACGCCAGGGGGGAGCTCGACCAGGAGAGCTTCGAGCGGATGAAGCGCGAGCTTGAGGAATGACGCCCTGGCCATGGAATGCTGCCCCCGCACTGGAAGGTCCGGCAGGCTTTACAAGAACTTGGCAGCGGCCCGGAAGGGTTCAACCTTGAGAAGGGCTGCCATACCGATCCGCGACTTTCCAGGAACCACCGTCTACCATTGCCACATCGTCGAGCACGAGGACCGGGGCATGATGGGGATACTTAGGGTTGAGGGGTCTTAGTCCTGAATAAGATATACAGAATCCTGAGCGAAGATTTGTAATATGCTTCTTACCCACCCCCCCTGGGGTGGGATATATTGTTAGAACAAAGCTGGAGCACCAGCGAGCGGAGGTATAGCATGCGGGCTAAAGCAGACAGTGCGGTGCTCGAGGTCGCTCTCCGGGACTGTTACAACGGAACCGAGCAGGCCGGGCTCGAAGGCTTCCTGAGGGGCTTACCCGGGGTGGGGGCAGTTCACCTAGACCGCAGCCGGGCGGTAGCTCACCTCACCTACAACCCAGCCCAAACCAGCCCAGAGGCCCTGCACCGCGCCATAAAGCAGGCCGGGTACGACTGCATTGAGAGCGCGCGCGACCCCTCCTGCTGCCAGCCCGGCCACCCCAAGGTCGCCCGCAATGACATGCCCAGGGGCCACAATCATCAAGCCCAAGCAGCGCAGGTAAATCATAGCCAGGCGGCAACTGCCCCCGGTGTGCCCGATGGGATGGATCATGCCGCGATGGGGCACGGCCTTAGCTCGGCTGCCCATGGCCACGCGGCAATGGGCCACGCCGACGAGCACGCGGGCCACGGCACCCCCGACGACATGCTGCGGCGCTTCATCATCTCAGCAGGGCTGACCCTGCCGCTGGTGCTCTTCTCCCCCATCGAGATGCCGCCTTTTGGCATCTCGATGGGGCTATGGGGCTTCGCGCTCGGCACCCCGGTAGCGCTATGGGGTGGTTGGCCTTTTATCCGCGCGGCCTGGCGGGCCTTGAGGCGGGGCGAGGTCAACATGATGACCCTGATCGCCCTGGGCATCCTGGTGGCCTACACCTACTCCCTAGCCGCCACCTTCGTGTTTCCCGGCGATGTCTTCTACGAGGCCGCTGCCATGCTTACCACCCTCAGCCTGCTGGGCCACTGGCTCGAGATGCGTGCCCGCTTCGCCACCGGGCGGGCGGTGGAGGCGCTGCTGCGGCTGGCCCCCGCCACCGCCAGGGTCAAGCGCGACGGGCAAGAGGTGGAACTCCCGTTGGAGCAGATCAGGGTGGGGGACGAGATCCTCGTCAAGCCCGGAGACCGCCTGCCGGTGGACGGCGTCGTGACCTCGGGCCAGAGCTATGTAGACGAGAGCATGATCAGCGGCGAGCCGATCCCGGTGGCCAAGGAGCCGGGAGCCAGGGTGATCGGCGGAACCGTCAACCAAAATGGCAGCTTCAGTTTCAAGGCCACCGCGGTGGGGGCCGACACCGCGCTGTCCCGCATTGTGCAGATGGTTAAGAACGCCCAAGCCTCCAAGGCCCCCGCCCAGCGCCTGGCTGATCAGGCCGGGAAGGTGCTGGTGTACGTGGCGCTGTCGGCCGGATTGCTGACCTTCCTTTACTGGACGCTGCTGGCCAACCAGCCCCTGGTCTTTGCCATCACGGTGGCGGTCTCGACCATCGTGATCGCCTGCCCCGACGCGCTGGCTCTGGCCACCCCGACGGCCATCACCGTGGGGGTGGGCAAAGCGGCCCGCGAGGGGGTGTTGTTCAAGAATGCCACCGCCCTGGAGCTCACCGCAGGTGTTGACACGGTGGTGTTCGACAAGACCGGCACCCTCACCGAGGGCAGGCCCCGCTTGACCGACCTCGAGCCCTTTGGTGGGTTTCATGAAGCCGATCTGCTGCGGCTGGCCGCCTCCGCCGACCAGCCCTCGCAACACCCGCTGGCCGAGGCCATTGTCAGAGCGGCCAAGGCACAAGGCTTGGCTCTGGGTGAGGCACAGAACTTCGTCTCCGTAGCGGGTCAGGGGATTCAGGCCCGCGTGGAGGGGCGGGAAATTCGCATCGGCAACCACCGGCTGATGGATGCCGCGGGGGTGGAAGTCGGGGGGCTTGAACCCACAGCAGCCCAGCTCGCTGCCAGCGGTAAAACCGCGATGTTCATAGCCGTGGACGGGAGGGCTGCCGGGGTGGTCGCGGTGGCCGACGCGGTACGTCCATCGGCCCTCCAGGCGGTGAGCGAGCTGCAGGCCATGGGAATAGAACCGATCCTGCTGACGGGGGACAATGCCCACACTGCTCGAGCAGTCGGCCTCCAGCTAGGCATCTCCAGGGTCATAGCCGACGTGCTACCAGAGGACAAAGCCAGCAAGATCGCCGAGTTGCAGGCCTCGGGCAAGAAAGTAGCCATGGTAGGGGACGGGGTCAACGACGCGCCCGCTCTGGCCAAGGCCGAGGTGGGCATCGCCATCGGCGCGGGCACCGACGTGGCTGTGGAGACCGCCGGGGTGGTGCTGGTCAGGGACAACCCAGCAGATGTGCCCCACAGCGTCCGCCTGGCCAGGGCTGTGCGGGGGAAGATCAAGCAAAACTTGTTCTGGGCGGCGATCTACAACATCGTGGCTCTGCCCATCGCCGCAGGGGGGCTCTACCACAGCCTGGGTATCCTGCTCAAACCGGAGTTCGCCGCCCTGGCGATGAGCGCTTCGACCCTCATGGTCACTCTAAATGCCCTCCTGCTAAATCGGGTTCGCTTTACAAAAACATAACACAACTTGGATAAAACTGCCCCATGAAGGGAATGGCCGTGCGGATACTCCTGAGCATAGTCGCCAGCCTGGGCCTGGCTTGGGCACAGATGAATCACCACAGCATGCAGATGGGCGGGACGGGCATGACCGCCATGACCGAGTTGAACAAGCTCTCGGGCCGTGACTTTGACATCGCCTACATGTCCATGATGATCGAGCATCACAAAGGGGCGGTGGAGATGGCCCAGGCCGCCCTCAAGGCCTCCAAGGATGGGCGTATTCGCAAGGCCGCCCGCAAGATCGTGACCGTGCAGAACCGCGAGATCGCCCAGCTCACCGGCTGGTTGCGTGCTTGGTATGCGGTGCCCCCCAGCCAGCGCTACATGGCCATGATGCGCGCGGACATGAAGCCCATGATGGACACCGCCATGCAGGGCATGACCCCCATGGCGGGGATGGCGATGCAGGTTGATCGGAGTTTCCTCGAGGGGATGATCCCCCACCATCAAGAGGCTGTAGACATGTCCGAGGTCTGCCTGCAAAAGGCCACTAAAGCAGAACTCAAGCGCTTCTGCCGCGGGGTGATTGGGCTGCAGAAGGCTGAGATGGCCCAGTACCAGGCCTGGCTCAAGACCATTAAGTGACGCTTCTGCAAGGGATGGGTGCAGGCAAAAAGTAGCTAGGCATGCATGACCTGAGAGACCCCTTTGGGAAGGTAGAACCCAATCCAGACTGAGGTATCTACCAGGATGCAGATTACTTGCACAACTGCCTGGAGCGCCGAGTTAATCCTTCTCAAAGCCGCTCGAGCCGAACTTTAGGGTGCGGGCGTTCTCCCCCACTGTCCGCTCGACGTGTTCGGGGATACCCCCTGCCACCCGGGCCTGGATCTCCAGGGTCACCTCGACCTCGGCCCCGTCGAGGGCCAGGAGGTGCTGCAAGACCTCCCGGGCGATCTGGTCGGCATCCCGGCTCAGGCGGTTGGCCTCCAGGCGCACCGAGGCCTGGTAACGACGAGGGCGTGCTGGGGGCGGTGGAGGAACCGGATCATTGAGTACGGTTTGTTTGCTTGAAGAAGCCGTTGAGACCACGGCTTTCTCGGCGGGCTGGGGCCGCTCGCGCTCCATCTGCTCCCGTGCGACCTCCGGCCTGACCAGCACTCCCTCGAGCCCCCCCGGCAGGCGGGCTTCTGGCCCGGCCTGCAGGCCCAGGTACCGGCCTTTGGCCTCATCCCAGGCATCAGCGTAGGCGAAGCCTTCGAGCTCCCAGTTGAGCGAGGCCACCCCGCCCTGTACCGCCCCGAGCAACACCTCCGGGCTCCGCAGGCGCGGCAGGTAGACGTAGGTGGCAAAGTCCTCGGCCAGCTGCTTAAGGCTGACATGATCGCCCCGCCACAGGGGGATCCGGTCCATCTCACGCCGCAGCACGGTGCCGGCCATGCGCACGTCCAGGCGGCCATCGTTGCTGAGCTTCTTGCTGGCCCGCACCGCCAGGGCCTCCTGCCCTTGAAGGTTGTAGGGCAGCCAGGCCAGGGAGGGGTCGGTTTTCTCCTGCGTGGGCACCAGGAGCCAGGTGTAGGTCTCGGGGATGCGGACCTTGATGGCCCGGTCAGCTTCCTCGCGCTTGGTCTGGGCCTGGTTGCGCTGGAAGTTGTCCAGGTTCAACAAACCCGACTGTCCGTCGGCCTCCACCGACTTCCAGGCCAGGTACATGCGCACAGCCTGCTCGAGGTCGGCCACCCGCCGCCGGTCGGCGGCCAGGAAGGCCAGGGTGTTTTTGTACAGCCGGTCGCGATTACCCCGGCTGGTCAGGATTTTCTGGGCCTCGGCCAGGGCGGGGCTGGGGCTCTCGCGGCTTTGCTGGTGCGGGTAGGCCGGCGAGAGCACCACCAGGGCCACCTCGAGCTCATCCGGCACATCCCCGCTGGACTCGGGGCAGACGTGGATACGCTGGAAATCGCCCCGCTCGCGGGTGGCCTCGCGCAAGCGCCGCTCGATCTCCAGGTGCACCTCGTGCTCGTCCAACCGCTCAGCCCGTTCCTGGGCCATGCGGGTCACGCTGGGCTGGGTGGAGAACCAGTAGCGCTGACCATTGACGTACAGGTGGGTGGCCTGGTCGGTCAGGCGGCGCAGGGCATCGCCAAAAGTGGCCACGGCCTCGCCGGGCTGGACGCAGCCCAGCTTGATCTGGCGGTCTTCCAGGCCGCGGTTCTCGGCATGCAGGGTGGGGGCCGAACCCAGGTACAGCGTGCGGGCCACCCGGCGAGCAGCGGAGTATTTGCCCAGGTTGGCGTTCTCGCGGTCGAGGCGCAGGGGCAGCGATTCCGGGCCGTCCACGTCGCGCTCGATCACCGGGACCCAGTGGTCCTCGAGGTAGCGGGTGAGCTCGGCCTGCACCGCCGGAGCATCGATGGGCACGCTGGCCGGTAGGATCAGCAGGCTGCGGTCGTTGCGCTCCCACAGCTCGTGAATCACCGCGGCCATGAGCCGCAGCACCCCCCGGGTGCGCTGGAACTTCTCCAGGCTCGACCAGTCGGAGTAGAGCCGCTCGAATAGCTCGGGGTGGATGGGGTAAGCGGCCTTCAGCTTGGCCTCGTAGCCGCTCTCGCGGGTTGCGCTGGGGAACTCCCCGCCATTGTGACGGTACAGCTCCATGAAGGCCTTCACCACCGCGTCGCGCTGGGGCAGCAGCTCCGCCGGGATGGGCTCGAACAGCCGGCGTCGGACAATCTCGAAGCTCTCATCGCCGGAGGCGGGCCGCCAGGGGGACTGAATGCGCCCGATGGCGTTCTTGAGCCGGGCCAGTGCGGCCCTTCCGCGCTCACCGCCTATTTCAATCTCGGCGCTGCCCCGCCCCTCGCGCCCCGGCTCCGAGGCGGGAATGCTCACCACCAGCAGGGTCTGGGGTGCGGCCTTGGCGGCTTCGGTGAGGGCCTGGGCGAAGGTGAAGTGGGTCTCGAAGCTTCCAGCGGGCAGGTCGGGGTCGTCGTGAAGCTGGCGGGCGTAGGCCACCCATTCGTCGATGAGCACCAGGCAGGGCCCATAGCGGGTGAAGAGGGTTCGCAGGGCGTCACCCGGGTTGGTGGCGGTCTCGTCGGCCTGGCGCACCAGCTCGTAGGCCTCGAGCCCCTTGCCCCCCTCGGCCTCGCCCAGCTGGTAGGCCAGCTCGCCCCACAGGGTGCGGATCACCGTGCCGTCAGGTTTGCGAATGGGCTGGCCGGGGCTGACCTTGGTGCCCACGAACACCGCCCGGTTAACCCGGGGCCCCTCCTTGATGCCGGCCTCGAGCAGCACCTCCTCGAGGCCCGGCAGGTTGTGGGCCTTTACCCCGGAGAAGAGGTGGTACAGGGCCAGCATGGAGTGGGTCTTGCCGCCCCCAAAGTTGGTCTGGAGCTCCACCACCGGCTCACCGCCATTCCCTGAGAGCCGCTTGAGCGCCATCACCAGAAGGTCGCGCAGCCCCTGGGTCAGGTAGGTGCGACGGAAAAACTCCACCGGGTCGGCGTACTCGCTGCTGGCCCCCTCCCCCACATGCACCTGCCAGAGGTCGGCGGCAAACTCGGCCTGCAGGTAGGTGCCTCCGGCTACGTCCGGGTGCGGGGTGGCCACCTCGCGCCAGGGCCGGAGGCCGCTCTGGGGCTGCCCCTCAATCGGGTTCACCGCCACCCGCCGGGTAACGTTGCGGGCCTGTTCCTCGAACTTCAGGCGCAGCAGGTCGTTCTTTTGCTTCTCCACCTCGGCAGCCTCGGGGGCCGAAACCGCCTCCAGCAGACGGCTCACGCTGTCCAGGGCGCGGTAGGCGTCGTCGGTGGAAAAGGTCTCCTGGTGGGCCCAGCGGTTGCGAACCTCGCGCAGCTCCGAAACCAGGCTGCGCTCCGCGTGGCCCAGGGTGCGCTTGAACACGTCGTTCCAGCGGTTCCACATCAGGGTTAGCAGGGCCTGGGTGTCCCAGGCCTCGCGCCCCTGCACTATCAGCTTGTTCTCCCGCAGGGCGGTTATCGCCTCGGCGGGCCAGTCCTGGCCGTACACGGCCTGCATCTCCCGTTCGACGTAGGGCTGCAGCCCGCCGTTGAGCAGCTCGAGCGCCCGCCCTACCCTATCTGCGTTGGTGATGGCCATAGTTGCTCTCAGTCTAACGGAGCAAGCGGCCCTGCCGTGTTTATGGCACGGATTCGAGGGGCTGTAGGGGCAATGCCAATTCACACCAGCCAAACAGTTCCTCTAGCATACCAAGCGCAATTTGCTTGGTATATAATCCTTGGTATGACCAAGGGTACCCTCAGCTCCAAGCATCAGATCACCATCCCGATCGAGATGGTGCGAGCCCTGGGGCTAAAGCCGGGGGATGAACTCGAGTTCAGCCTCGAGAACAACACCATCACCCTCAGACCCCACCGGCTGGGCCTCGAGGCCGCCTTTGCCCAGTACAGCGCCGACCTGAGCGCCGAGACCGGGGGGCATGCAGCCTGGCACGTCCGCGCAGCGCGCGGCTGGGACGAAGAGCGCCAGCCATGACCAGCCTGGACACCAGCGTGCTGCTGACCGCGCTCGATTCCAGCGACCCCCAGCAGGCCAGGGCCCAGCAGGCCATCCTGAAGGCTGCCGCAAGCAGCCCGCTGCTCATCTGCCCGCCGGTGTACGCCGAGTTGCGGGCCTCGGCTTACTGGGAAAGCCAGATCGAGCCCTTTCTAAGCGCCACCGGCATCCGTACCGCCTGGGAGATGCCCGAGCCGGTCTGGGCTCGAGCGGGCCAGGCCCTGGGCCAGTACGCCCGCCTGCGCAGGGGCGGGCAGTTGCCCCGGCGCATCCTGGCCGACTTCCTCATCGCGGCCCACGCCGAGCACCACCGGCTTGCGGTTCTAACCTTCGATACCACCGTGCTCAAGGCGGTGTTCCCGGAGGTTGTGTTGCTCAAGCCCTGAGCGTCTATAAAACGCTTACAGCAGCGCCTCCTGGGTAGGTTCGGGCTTCGGCACATCCTGGGCCAGCCTGGAGACCTCGAGCCAGCTCGTCACCAGGGCATTGTACAAAAGCCCCTCCTGGGCCCACTTCTTGCGTTCGCAGATGGCATACAGCCGGTAGGCCAGCTCACGGGCGGCGTCGCCGTTGGGCAGGGCCGCCAGCAGGGCGGCCGCGGCCTTTTCGCCGCCGGTGTTCAGGGTGCGGATAAGCTGGTGGGTGGCCTCCCAGACCGGAATATCCGGGTCGGCGGCGGGGTTCCAGCCCTCGGGCAGCTCCTCGGGGCGCAACAGCCGCACCCGGCCCGCCCGCGACCACAGGATGCCGGCCTCCACCAGCCCCTGCACGCTGGTGTTCTTGGCCTTGGAGAGGGTCTCGGCCATCCCAAAGGGCCCTTCCTCGAAGCCCATCTGCTCGAACCAGGCCAGCGCCCAGCGGGTATCGGGGTCGAAGTCGCCCTCCTGTTCCGAGAGCACCTCGTCGAGCATCTGGTTGATAAGGGCCAGGGCGGTTCGCACCCGCATGGGCGTGCCGTCCGACTCCAGCACCTGGGCGTAGCGGCTATACACCGCCATCCCCGGCCCAATGGCGGCCTGGGCCAGATCCACCGGGGCAATGCTCCCCTGCTGCAACTCCCTGAGCGCCCCCGGCAGCTCGGCCCGCAACCCCTGCAAAAACTCCCGCCGCGTGGCCACCGGTGCATCCGCCGGGCGCGGGCGGCAGACCAGCACAATGGAGGAGGCCAGGGCGTTGGCCCCTTTGGCCACCATCCGATTGGAAAGCTCCGAGCGCATGGGCCAGGTGCCGGTAATCTGAAACCCCGCCCGAATCAACCCCGTGAGCATGGTCTCCCAGCCGGTAGAGGCGGTTCCTTCGGCGCCCCCATTGCCCCGCCCCTCGGCGGCCTCGGCCTGCTCGTCGTCTGGCCCATCGGCCTCCTCCGACTCGGCCTGCTTGAAGGCGTAGTAGACCGTCAGGGGGTAGTCCGGGTGCGCGGCCTCCCGCATCCGCTCGAAGGCCTTGCCCAGCCCCTCCTCGAAGAAGGCCTGGGCCTTTGGCTTGCTGCCCTCAAACCGATACGGCGTGGCCACCAGCTCCGCCGCCTTGGGCACCAGCAGCGTGCCAAACAACTCCGGCAACACCCCCCCCAGCGAACGCCGCAGCCAGACATAAAAAAAGTCCGAGAGGTCGGCATAGCCGATGTTGTCGTAGTAGGGGGGGTCGGTGGAGATGAGCGGCAACTTTCCTTCAATATTAATTTTTGTTGCGTCTTGCTGATAAGCCTTCCCAAGACTTGAGCTGGGCATTGCCTCTAGCACTCGGAGCAAGCTACCGAGACTCACTATGAAGTCTCCTGCTGATTTAGAAAACAATCCAGCTTCTGAATAGTCCCATAGCATAGGAATAGCCTGCTTAGTAAACAGATGTCGCACCTGTGTTTTTGAGGATTCCCACATGCACAAAGAATTTTGAATGTCCGCAAGACGACTAACTCCTAGGCCCAAATACACCGCCACCGCATCGGCGTAGGCTTTGGCCTGCTCACCCAAACCGGCGGCCTGGGCGTCTTGGAGGGCCTTTTCTCTGGCTTCGGCTACCAGGTCGGAGAAGGTGGTGAGGGCCTCGAGCTGGCGGGGGGTGAAGAGGTGGTGAAAATGAGTTAGTCCGTATAGGGGGGTGAACATCGAGCGACGATCATCGCTAATCTGACCCTCTGGGTACCACTTCGGATTGGCCTCTTGAGCCTTCTCCTCCTGCTCTTTTGTAGGCGGAAGATAGACTCTTTCCCGGTTTCCCTCTGCCACTATTGCCATCATCTGAGCGCCCATCCGACCCGCAACACCCTCAGCCTTGATGTAACTTCCGGGCACGGGCTGATTACAGGCAATGCACTTGAAGTTAGCTCCTCGCGCTGTCTTTGGTGGCTCTGGCGCATTTTTCCCTCGCTTTATGGCATACCGCACCCTCGGCGGCTGGGTGCTGCGGTCTATTTGCGGCTCCACGTGGTGCTCCTTGCCGGGTTTGCTGCTGAGCACCCAGCTTCGCACCAGGGGCATCTGGCAGCCGCAGGCGGGGTTGGGGCAGCGCACCGTGCGGGCCCAGAGCCAGGCGATCACGGTGGCCTGGCTGCCGCTGGGAAGCTGGGCCCTGGGGTAGAGGTGGCCAATGCGCCGCTCGGCCTCGTCGCGCATCCACTGGCCGTAGTAGCGCACGTCCTCGGCCAGGCCCTTCGCACCGGGCCAGCGGTCGGAGGGGCGGGCCTTCTGGCGGTAGGCCGGGTTGATGGGGGGCTGCCCGGCAAAGCGGGGGGGAATTTCAATCAGGGCCTTGTTGATGAGCACCGCCACCGGGTTCAGGTCGGAGGCGTGGGCTTCCAGGCCCAGGCGCTGGGCCTCGAGGGGGATGGTGCCCCCACCGGCAAACGGGTCGAGCACCGGGGGCGGGTTGCCGCCGGTGGCGTTCAGGATTTCCTGCCGGGCCTCGGAAAGCACCTGGGGGTTGGTGCTGTTTTCCCACTTCACCAGCCGCTCGATAAGCTCAAAGAGCCGCTTGCGCTCGGCTTCCTGGGCCTGGGGGGTGCGGAAGCGCTCGGGGTGGGCGCTGGGGTCGTCTACCAGGCTGGCAAAGAGCACCGCTCGAGCGGCGGCCAGGGGGCGGCGGGCCCACCACAGGTGCAGGGTGGAGGGGTGGCCGTGGCGGATGGACTTCTCGCGGGCCGACTCGCGGTTGATGGCTTCCAGGGGCAGCGCGACCTCGATAAGCTTTTTGGGCATCTGCTAGGCCTCCAATGCGTCCATAACCGCACGGGCTGGGGAGAAGATTCCGGGGTGCATGGCGCTAATGATACAAACCGGGGGCTCGAGTTTCATAACGCTGGCCAAATACAACGAACGTATCACAAGGGCCACACCCCGCGTTCGTCGGTCAGAACCAGCCCCGCTCAGCCCCCTCGATCAGGTTCAGTACCGGCAGACCCAGCTTCTGCCCGGCTTCTCGCATGGGCCAGGGTTCCCGGCCTTCCCATCAGCCCGCTCAGGAGCACATTGGTGTCCAGAATCAGGCGGGGCGGGGTCATTGTGGGAAGCGCTGGCGAATCTGCTCAGGGCTCAGGGTGCGCCCGGTCTCGGGCGGCTCGGGCTGCCGGGCCCTGGCCCAGGCCAGCGCCTCCTGAAGCAGCGCCTCGCGCTCGGACTCGGGCAGGCGCTCGAAAAAGGCCCGCACCTCGCGCAGACCCTCCCCCACCCCAAACAGGGCCCGGGCCTGCTCCGGCCCCAGCCAGGCCACCAGGTCGCGGTAAAGGATGCGGTACTGCTTGCGCCTACCGCTCGAGACCTCCACCGCCCCCAACTCCCCCGAGGACACCTTGCGCCGGATGGTCTCGTCCGAGACCCGCAGAATACGGGCCACCTCGGCCACAGTGTAGACCGGTTCCTGGGCAGTCATAAGCCAATCTTACCACAACAACCACAATAGCCACACCAGCGAGGCTCGAGTACTTTGCTCAACTACCCTGGCGCACCGCCCGGGCCAGCAGATCCCGAAGCTTGTAGTTGGCGCTGGCCAGGCCGGGGTCGGGCTCGCGGCTGAAGGGCCGGGGCAGGTAGTGCAGCTCGTGCCCCTCGCCGTCCACCAGCACCAGGGCCAGGATGAACTGCTCGGCCTTGTTGAGCCCGGTGAGGATCTCGTTGTGGGTGACGGTCACGGTCTCGGCCCCGGCTACGCGGCCCTTCACCTCGATGAAGCGCAGCCGGCCCTTGGAAGGGCCCTCGAGCACCTCGCTCTCGATGTCGTAGCCCAGCTTGAGGTGGCTCACATCGCGGGGGAGGTGGCCCAGGCGGCGCTCGTGCTCCATCACCACCTGCATGGCCCGGCGCTCCATCTGGGCGGTTTCCCGAGCCAGCCGGTCGGCCTCGGAGGGGAGCTGCCCGGTGAGCTCCAGCAACAGGCCCCGGGGTAGAACCAGCATCTCGGCCACCAGCAGCGGGGGCCGCTGGGAGAGCTGGCCCTCCTCCTCCAGTTCGGCCAGGCGGGCCTTGAGGCGGGCCTCGAGGTCGTCGGCCCGGTCGCGGGCCTTTTTGGAGTTGAGCCGGGGCTTTTTGCCCGCCTCCTCCAGAGCCCGCAGCTCGTTGGCCCTGGCGTCCCAGTAGGCAATCTCGCGGGTCAGCCGCTCGCGGACCGCCGCCCGGGTGCGCCGGATCTGCTCGGCCTGGCGCCCCTGCACTTCCTGAAAATGGGCTGGCATCAGCTCCAGGATGGCGTACTCGGTGGCCTGAGCGGCGCTGGTCTCGGGGCTATAGGCGGGGTGCTGGGCCAGCCAGGCGGCCACAGCGGGGCGCTCGTCTTCGGACAAGGGGCGGTAGTCCAGGTAAGGGGCATACCCGGCAGGCTGGGGCTTCCCGCCCAGGGGAATCTCGATGAAGTGAAGCTGCCTGGAGAGGATCCGGCGCTGGCCCGCGGCGTCCCGGCGCCCGTCCTCCACCACGTGCTCGAGGGCATACAGGGCCCTTGGGGTCTGGCCCAGGTCGGCCTCGTCCACCAGCACCCCGCCCTGGCGCAACAGCTCCCCGTCGCGCTCCAGCACCATCTGCCCCACCACGTCCAGCAGCGGATGCCCCGGCGTGACCCACTGGGCCGGGGGACGGCCCTCCTGCTGCACCCGGGCCTTGTCGAAGGTGATGCGCTCGTAGCGCTCCAGAAGGGGGATGCGGCTCCCCATCTGCAGGGCTCGCTCGCGCAGGCGCTGGGGCACATGGCGGATCTCGTAGCGCCCGCTCTCCCGCTCGTACACGCTGCCCCCGAGCTGCCGGAAGGCCCGCAGGAAAAACTGCCCGATGTAGAAGGGCTGCAAACGCCGGGCCTCGGCCCGCTCCATCTCGGCCCGGATGCGCTGCACCTGGCTCAGGTTCAGGCTGTCGCGGGCCAGGGCGCGCTCCTCGAGCAGGGCCTGCAGCCGCTCGCGGTCGAGGGCGCTGTCCACCACCTGCTCGAGCCAGGCCCGCCGCTCGGGCTGGTTGCCGTAGCGGATGGCCTCGATCAGCAGGTCGCGCAGGGGGCGGTTGCCAAAGCTCAACCGCCCCAGCACATCGAACACCTGGCCCCCCAGGGCCTTGCGGGCCCGCTCGAGCTTCTCGAAGAGCCGCTCGAACACTTCGCCCTCGCGGGTGTCCTGGGCGATCAGGTTCCACAGGTGGCAGACCTCGGTCTGGCCGATGCGGTGGATGCGCCCGAAGCGCTGCTCGAGGCGGTTGGGGTTCCAGGGCAGGTCGTAGTTGACCATCAGGTGGGCCCGCTGCAGGTTGATGCCCTCACCGGCGGCATCGGTGGCGATCAGCACCACCACCTCGGGGTCGCCGGTGAAGGCCTCCTGGGCCGCCCGGCGGGCCTCGCGCGAGAGGGCCCCATGGATGGCCACCACCGCCTCGGGCCGGCCCAGCAACCCCACAATGCGCTCGTACAGGTAGTGCAGGGTGTCGCGGTGCTCGGTAAAGATCACCAGCTTGCGCCGCGCACCGCCGGGGTGAAACATCTCGGGGCGGTCCTGCAACAGCCCGGAGAGCTCCTCCCATTTGCGGTCGCGCCCGGAGCGGCGCACCTCCAGGGCCAGGGCCTCCAGCCGCTTCAGGGTGAGGATCTCGGCCTCGAGCTCGGCGATGGTGCGGGCCGCGGTGGCCTGGTCGGCCAGGGTATCCTCGGTCTGGAAGCGCTCCTCCTCGCTCGGGTCGTCGTCATCCTCGGGGACTTCCAGGGGAAGCTCAAGGGGGGTGAGCTGGGGGCGCCTGGGGTGCTGGCTGCGCTCGGCCTCGAGGCGGCGCTCCAGACGCTCCCGCCGCCGGAAAAGCGACCGGTAGATGGCCTCGGGGCTCGAGGCCAGCCGCCGCTGCAGCACCGTGAGGGCAAAGCCCACCGTACCGCGCGAGCCGCTATCCAGGGCCTCGGCCCGGTTGAACTCCTGCCGCACATACTCGCTCACCTCGTGGTAGAGGTGGGCTTCCGGCTCGGAGAGGGTGTAGGGCACGGCGTAGGCCATCCGCTCGGGGAAGAGCCGCCGCCCGTCGAAGCGCAGGAGCTGCTCCTTGGTCAGGCGGCGCATCAGGTCGGCAACCTGGGGGGTCTCGCCCGTGCGGGGCCGCCCCTCAAAGCGGTCAGGGTCCAGCAGGGCCATGAAGAGCTGGAAGTCCTCGGGCCGTCCGTTGTGGGGGGTGGCCGTGAGCAGGAGCAGGTGCCGGGTCAGGCGGCCCAGCAGGCGGCCCAGATGGTAACGTTTGGTGTACTTGACCTCGGCCCCAAAGTAGGTGGCCGACATCTTGTGGGCCTCGTCCACTACAATCAGGTCCCACTCGGTCTGCTCGAGGCGGCGCTGCAGGGCCTCGTCGCGCGAGAGCTTGTCCAGGCGGGCAATCACCCGCGGGGTCTCGGCCAGCCAGTTGCCGCTCACGGCGGCTTCCAGCTTGTCGTTGGTCATGATCTCGAAGGCCAGGTGGAAGCGGCCAAACAGCTCATCCTGCCACTGCTCGACCAGGCTGCCCGGGGCCACCACCAGGGCTCGCCGCAGGTCACCCCGGGCCATCAACTCGCGCATCAGGAGCCCGGTCATGATGGTCTTGCCCGCGCCGGGGTCGTCGGCCAGCAGAAAGCGCAGCGGCTGCCGGGGCAGCATCTCCTCGTAGACCGCGGTGATCTGGTGCGGCAGCGGCTCCACGCTGGAGATGTGTACGGCCAGCCGGGGGTCGAAGAGGTGCGCCAGGCGGATGCGGTGGGCCTCGGCGGCCAGTTGCAGGCGGCCCCCATCCAGATGGGCGTCCCAGGCCCGCCCCTGCGACTCGAGGCTCAGCAGGGGCTCCTGGTGCGGGTAGAGCACCACGCTCTCGGTCAAGCCGGTGTCGGTGCGGTAGGTGACCTCCAGGGCATGGCCCCCGCCAAAGCTGCGGGCATCCAGCACCAGCACCGCTTGCCCGGGCACGATGCCCAGCACCCTCGAGCCGCGGGTTACCTCCTGTAGCCTGAGCATGAAACCGCCTACAGCACTACAAAACCCTGCTCCACAAAGTGTTGATCAAAGGCGAAGGCCCGATGGATGCCCAGCTCTCGCATGAGTAGGAAGCTCGTCCAGTCCACCAGGCTTACATCCCTTCGCCCTGCCACAAGCAACGTGGCCACAGCACGCTCATGAAGACCCCGTTCCACGGGGTGCAAGTCCACCACCGCCAGCAATTCCTCATTGAGCACTCGTACCGCCTCGAGGCCCAACCGCCGCTGGGCCAGGGCATTGGCCTCCACCACCACATAAAGATGGGTTGTGAGCATTTCGTCTTCAGCCAGCAGGCCAGCCCAAATTCGGCGTGCTGCCGGATGGTTTTCATCATCTCGGTCCAGCAGAGCGTACAGGGCAGAAGTATCAACGAGGATCAAAATCATCCTCCAGGTAGGTGTCGTGCCTGCGGCTGACATCAGTCAGTCCCGAGGCAAAACGGCCTACCGCGCCCAGGGCCCTTTCTTTGCGCCACCGCTGTTCCTGGTCGCTCTCCTCGAGAATCCGAACCACCGCCCGCCGAATGACCTCCGCAATGGACACCCTCTCCTTTTGGGCAAGTGCTCTGACCCGGCGTATCTGATCTTCAGTAAGTTGGATCTGGGTGCGCGTCATGCCATCATTTTAGCATGATAAGGAAGCATGCATGCACATGATGGAGAGCAGCCAGGCTCTTATCATATACACCCCTACCCCGATAACCACCGATACAGGGGCATAGGATGGATGGTGAAGCAACGAAGGTTGCGCAGGGCAGCCAGAGCCTGGGCGCCTTTACCGGTACGACAGGCATCCTCTCCTAGCGCCACATCCCGCTTGTGGTGCAGCCGGTTCTCGATGGCCCAGTGACCCCGGCTGAGGTGCGCCAGGGTAGCGGCATTGGCCTGCTCTGGCGACAGACTGGTGAGGTAGAGATCGGTCTCCTGGGAAACAGCACCGCTACGTTTATGCATCTTGTGGCGATGGATGGCCACGATTTGCTTTAGTCCCGGGAAGGACGCTTCCTCCTCCGGCGGCAACTGTGTGATTCGGCGGGCCTGCCAGACCCACAGCACACCGCTGCGCACCTCGTGGTAGCGGTGAACCTCCTCTGCGGGATACCTCAGCAGAAACTCGCCCCAGTCTTTCAAGGCCGCCTGGTTCTCCTTTCAGGCCCGCCCTTGCCCCCGCCAAAGGAACCCCGGCAGGGCCGTGAGCAAGACACGCCTAAAACCCAGTAAAGTCCGTATGACTAGAGGTCCCAGCACCGGCCTGACCATGGGATCTTAGCCACAATGCAGACTGCAGCACGGCCATAGTTTTGGGTTTCGCCAACGGTATACCAAATTTCTCTGAAGTTACACAGTAGTGAGGAGCTACCCCAGATTAACTGCATGTCTCGTTTCAGCCTTCCCCAGACCTCAATCACAGATCCCTCAATTCACCCTCACGAGTCATCAGTTTTCCCCCAATTAGCACTGGAAGATTCAACTTTCGGACATTGTGGCAGTAATCTTCCGCAAAGCGCTTTAGCAGCGCGGATTCCCTCAAAACATCCTGGTCGTCGGAAAGGTAATCTAGCAGGCTCTGGGTTATTAGCACAATGAGCTTGCACCGTGCCCTTGAGGCCATCACGTTGAACCGGTTAAGGCTGTAGAGGAACTCGTCCTCGAGCTGGATCACGTCGGGGTCGCCCAACCCGAAGGAGGCAATGATCACGTCGCGCTCCTGCCCCTGGAACCGCTCCACCGTGTCCACCGCTGAGCGGATCACCCGATGGGCTACTGAACCAGCAAAGTTCCGAATGAGGTGCTCTGCGATCTTACTTACCTGAGCCCGATGCGGTGTAACGATGCCGACCCCGTGCTCCCAAAACCTGTCGGGCGAATAAGGGGTTGTTGCGGGTATCGTCGGGTTTCCACTCGCATCCCTCAACCCAAGTGGCTTCTCGGCTAGGTTGCCTTGCAACAGGGCTATGAGCGCGGTGACGGTCTGGGCCTCGAACTCGTTGGATTGCCCGCTCTCAAAGTCCTCATAGACGAAGCAGGTGACCGGCCTTTCGGGATTGAGCAGCTCACCCCACGCGGAGGACCAACGGACGGTTGACGGCCAGTTAGGGGGTTGCGAGGTCGGGAGGCCGCCCGGTAGGTGAAGGCGAAGTTGAGGTGAGTGACTCACAAGGCTAGGGGAATAGCCTGCCAGCCGGACGAAATCCACAATGGTTTTGTTAGAGCGGTAATTGATGTCCAGCGAGGTTGCCTGGATGCCCTGGTCCAAGGTCATGAACTCGTACAACGAACCCACCTTGACCTCGAGGTCTTTCGGGGGGTCAGCAGGGTGGATGGGTGGGAGCTGAAGGTTATCCCCTGCAAGCACCACTCTCCCGTCTTGAGCCACCTTGCTGAAGATCAGGGTACTCATCGCCACGTCCATCTGAGAGGCTTCGTCGATGATCACCAGATCAAACCACTCGCGTACGGCATGGCTTTGAGCACTTGACGTTGCACCTGCGTAAGCCAAGTTATGGAGTTGCTGGGGGGTCGTTCCCAAGATTAGGACACCAGCGGGGTTGTGCAGAAGGTGTTGCAATCGATTAACATCGGCCCCTGGATTGCGGACATCGAGAGGTATGTTAACCAAGGCAGTGTGCGCTGCAAGGCTAGCGTCAGGGGCGCGGAATTTTGATTGGACGCGGAATAAGCTGGGTGGGGTGGGATTGCTTCGGTAATGCTCTTCGAGCCTGAGCAGCACATTGTCCACGGCAGTGTAGGTGTTGGCAGTGACCAGTACCCTGAGCGGGCGGTTCGAACTCTGAGCATCCAACACCGCGCCCAGCACCACCGCCCGCAGCGTCTGGCTCTTGCCGGTTCCGGGCGGCCCCCAAATGACCGACAGGCGACGCTTTAGGGCTTCACGCCACGCGCTCCACTGAGAGGGGTTCAGCATCACCCCGCTGTGTTCAAGCTGAGTTTGGAGCGCAGCGGTGTTGATTGGAAGGGTCTTTTGGTAGGTGTGGAGACTGTAGTACAAATAGTCCCAAGCAACTTTAGGGGCTCTTCCACCTCCCGTGGCAGGAGGGGTCGGGGCGGCGGGTAGGCTCCGCGTAATTACCATGTTGTTCGGCCAGCCGGGAGGCTTGCCGATGGCCCTAATCGTCAACTTGAGTTTTTTGGACAGGCTGTCCGTGTACATCTGATCGAGCATCACGTGCTGCCTAAAGTCCACTCCGCTCACGCTCTCGAGCTTGAGAACCTTGGCTCTCGCGTCTAGGCGCAGTGCGATCAACAGATTTTGCCTATCTATGGCCTCGAGGGAGACTTTGGTCAGATCCGCTTCCGCCACCGAGCGAAACTGCTGATCGCCGGAGGTGTAAGTCTCTAGGCCAGAAAAGATATGCGGTGTGGCTATGCGGTGGAGAAAGGTCGGGTCATTGCGGGGAGAGAGCGCCAGTCCGACAGCGTTTTCTCTGATGTTCACCTCGGCTGAGGATGGTGAAAGCTCATAGATAAGCAGATCCTGGGTGTCGAATAGCTGGGTGCCCGCTGCAGCGTTTAGGTGTTTTAGGGCGCGGCTCCGTCCGGCAGGGTCGTCTATGCGCTGGGTGAGGTGGGCCGACTTGAGCCGCGCTTCGCGCTCATGCGCGGCCATCGCGTAGGTGACTTGCGCCTCGAGTTCTTCACTGGCCGCGTTGAGCCGATGATATTGATACCAGAGCTGGCCCTCCAAACTGACTCCTTTGAGAGGTTGCTCATAGTTAAAACTTAGTGGTGGGGCTGCCTCTTTAGCTAGGGTCGGGCGTAGGTCTTGCTCCAGACGGTTAGAGATCAGCGCCAGTGCATAGGTCTTGCGAAGACTAGTTTCCTCGAGGCGCCGTTGCTTATTTGACCAGTTATCCGAACGTCCCCAGTATTCGTGAATGCGTTCTGCGGGAATCAGGTTGCTCAAGGGATCCTGGTAGTGCGGGTCAAACTTAGGGATGAATTTTGCGAGGCGGGGATGATAGCTAGTGACCACACCCGTTAAGGTGTAGTGGTGTGGCTGCGGAACCGCCACGTGGCTCTCCACGGCATCCGCGACCAGGGTTATTGGCGACCTCCGGGTGGCGTCCTCGGGATGCGCTAATAGTTCGGGTGAAGGGAAGAGCCAAGCCAGATCACGTAAATTAGGGTTGGCTACGATTGCAGGCAGGTGGCGACCCACCATGCGGATCAGTTGGCGCAGTTGGGCCTCATCCCAGAGGTAGATCTGGTAAGAGCTACCCTGCTCGAGGCCGGTGCGGTCTGAAGCAGCTCTTTTCTTGTCCAAGGCCCGCACCTCGTCCATGATTGCCTTTAATTGCTCAAGGAAGCGTAGGAACTCCCGGCGCTCGCTGTCCACCGAGCGCTGATCCACCACGTACACCAGGCGGTGCGAGGCGTCTCCCCAACGCCGCCTGTCCCGCTGAGTCTTTTTCTTCTTCTCCTGGTTAGGTTTGTAGTCGGGCTCCATCCACCAAGCTCGTAATGACATGACCGCTGTGATCGCACTGCTGGGGTCGAAGTCTAGATTGATCCAGATTTTTAGGTCGGCCCATGGGGGCATCACTGCCGAGGTGCCGCTATTGGGGATGGTGGTGGCGGCGCTCTTCACCAGGGCCTGAGCGCGGGCGGTGATCACGGCACTGCGGGCCTTCAAGCCCTGGTTTGAGCTTTGGCTGAACGCGGGATCCGAGGGGGGCAGGGTTGCCAGATCACTCACCGTTTGTACACGCCTCTGCAGCACCGCCGCGCTGCCCTTGGTCAGACCCGGTACGCGGCTTAGATGATCGTTCTGCTGTGCAACCTGCCAGCAGTGCAGTTCGTGTTCGGTAGGTTTACCTTCGCTGTCTTTCCAAGGGTAGCCCAGGAACTCGCAGCCCAGGCAGCGGTAGTCAACATGCCATTGCAAGTTCTGCCAGGGGGTTCGGAGGACACGGGGCAGGTCTTTAGTGAGCAGGCGGCGCAACCTGGGGATGAATACACTGTACTCGGCAGTCTCGAGATCCTCTTCGAGCGCCGTCGCTAGGTCAGCATCAGTTATCAAAGCCCCGGCTAGCCGCGCCTTGGCTTTTTGGGCAAGTTTGGAGGCATCGTGGCTTCCGGGCCAAACCGCACCTGCCGCCACCACCACGAACCGATCGTCGTAACCCCGCTCTTTGAGCCAGGCAGCTAGGATCAGCGAGTAGTGCACTACCTCGGCGAAGTAGTTGGCCCCTGGCTCTGCGGTGAGCTTAAGGTCAATGACTCGCAGGCGGAGGCGCTCGTCGGTTGGGGGCAGGTCGGTCAGGTTGCCCTGCTCGTCCACAGCCTGCCACACCTTGCCTGATGGGGGGACGAATCCCGGCGGCAGCACCTGTAACAGGTCGGGGATTACCGTACCGTTGGAGATTAGCGGGTTTCCGAACTCGTCAGTAAGCCCGCCCAGATTGTATGTGGCCCGGAAGGCAGCAGGGACACCATATTTCGCCTCGACCACGAAGTTAAAGGACTGGAGTTTATCCATGACCGATTCTAGCAACGTGGGTTCGGGTCGCAGTTTGCCGGGTTTAGGCGAGTTGACGAAGACCTTCCCTGCACCGAACAGGTTTTGTACCTCCGACACCTTAAGATCCTGCCAGGTGTCGCCTGCCATCGAGAGGTAGGTGAGGCCTGCCCTGGCCGTCTGTCTAGGGGGGAGGCTGTGTTTTTTCAGCTCGGCATCGCCGTACATAGACAACCTGAACCGGCGCTCGCAGTCGGACTTAAGGTACAGAGAGATACTCTTCTTTTTCAGCTCGGGCATAGTTTTTCTCCAAGTGATCATAAGAATATCAAGCATAACGGCGCATTGAAGGCCAAATGAACCAGTCTGGCAAAACTGCCACACTGACTCTCAATCCAGTGCAAGAGCGGCTATCAGGCCGTGGAACCAACCCTTTTAAGAGCTGGAGCACTGTAATCCACCAGGTCTAATCCAAGGGCGCGGAAGCCCAATTTCCTCGCTACCTTTAACGTGGTGCCGCTCCCGGCAAAGGGGTCAAGAATTGTGGCGGGGACGGGTTCGGCGGGGCAGCCGCAAGTCTCCCATCCAGTCTGGGCCTTCATCGGAAAAGTGAACTCGCGGAAATAACCGCCCAGCACCACTTTTGCTTCGTTCGCCAGGCGCAACACCTCTCGGGCATTTTTTTCATCTCCTTGAATTTTCCTGGCTTTCCCGGCATCCCCCAAGCCCACGGCCCGGATCGCGGCGAGGTGCTCGGCAGTGAGATTTGATTCCTCGAAGAGTTGCATGGCCCGGATGGCTTGAGGCCTATCTGGATTTAAACGCGCTGTGCGTTCAACTATCGGCAGGTGCGGCTTACCGCATTGAGGGCAGACCCTTTCAGGGGCGGCAAATGTGAGCACGCGTTCTACTAACTCATCTGGGAACGGAGCTAAATGCGGATCCTTCGAACGCTCTGCACGGAGCTTCCAGACATTACCCGGGTTAAATCCATTGCCGAATTTCGCGGCGTAACCGTACAGGTTGGTATAGATTTCCCGCTTCCTTGAAAGGTGGTAGATAAACTCGTATCGGTTAGCCAATCGATAAGGCTTTGACTCGGGAATACCATACGACTTCACCCAAACGATTCGGTGCTGGATAAGCCAGCCGTGATCCTGCGCGGCCAGCATGAACCGCTCGGGTATCCCAGCCAGGTCGCGGTTAACATATGTATCTGCGATGTTTACAAAAGCCGATCCATGCGGCTTGAGTACCCGTTCCCACTGCTTGAGACAGGCCATAAGGCTGCGTATATAGCCTTTTGGGGTTGCCTCCTGGCCTATTTGTTTGGGATGTAGATAGTCGATTTTTTTCCAGTAAGGGGGCGAGGTGATGATCAGATCAATGCTGTTTTCCTCGAGCGCAGAGAGGTCTCGAGCATCTCCAACCAAGAATGTCGTTTCGCTTTGCCTGAGTGGGTTAGGCGTGGGGGATGTTTTTCTCAAACCTGCTCCCATCGAATCAGAGTTTATATCTATCCCGTCCTCTCGTCGAGAGGGGCGGCGGCAGATCAAAAACCCAAATGGCTCGGAGGAGGGCTTGTGCGAACTATTGCCCCTACCATTCCCCTTCTCTCGACGAACGGGGGCAAATGGACAATCCCCTTTCGGGACGGGCAGAGCCCGTGTACTCGGGGGACAATTCCCTGGCGGGACAGGCTACGCCGCTACACCCGGATGGACCGCACTGCGCGGTAGTTTTCCTCGGAGGAAGGAAGTGTTGGGAATGTTGGGAGTTTTGGCAAGGTAACCCTGCCATATTTCCTCGGAAGAGGAAACTACACTATATTCCACATGCTCTGTAACATGATGTCATGCACTGGAGAGCGGCCTTACTCTCGGTTATCGCGGCCCTGGGCCTGCCCGTTGTCGGGCGCACCTGCGCCACTACTACCGGGGCTACGAGGCCCAGGGGGTGCGGGCCTCATGGGCGCTGGCAGTGGCGGTGGAGGTTGCGACTTTCTACATGAGCTTCTCCTACGTGGTGATTCAATCCCCCTGGGCTTTCTGGGGCAGCCTCATCGGGGCTTTCGTGGTCTTCTGGGGTAACCTCTCCAGCATGTACGAAGCCCGGCTGGAAAGGCTATGGGCCGTGAACGCTCCCTCTGCGAACGAGGATTCACCTGCAAAAGAGAAGCCCGGAGTCAGGGTGCAGGCAGAACCTATTCAAACAGAGCCTATGAAGGAGGGCTCTCAGTACGTTTTCGAAACGTTGCTTGCTGCGGAAGAAGTGGAGACCAAAATCAGCCAGGTGAGGCAGTCGGTGCGGGCAGTCGCGGCCAAGGTTCCACCGAGGAGCGAACCCTTACCGGAGGCTTCGCAACTGGCAGAGGACGAAGCAGGACAGGAACCCACACTATTGCTTTCCGAGAGCGACAAGGAAGTGCTTCGGCTGGCCACATTGGGGCCGGTTGGCCCCTCGGGGATCAGCCGTGCGCTGGGAATCGCTAAGAGCAGTGCCGGCGACAGGCTCAAGAAGCTAGAACGAATGGGGCTATTGGTGAAGGACAGCTCGGGTTATGTGCCAACGGGTCAAGCACAGTCACTTCTGAAGGGATGATGTGGAGGAAACTCGGGGAGGAGAGCCTTCAGGGCCTCGAGGTCATGCCGCTCAACAGCCTGTTTGCAGATTCACTCCAGCGCAGGCATGGGGTCACTATGCTTTAGAAGTCAGCGGTAGGCATCAGCCTTCAGGTCTCATCAAAAAACGGTTTCACCTGTACAATAGCTTTGCGAGGTTTATCGCCAGTAACGAATCTTTTTGCTGAAAGTTCTACGATTTGTGAATCGTTCAGTGGACATTTGTTGAGGTCTTTGGGTTTGCTCGAACTCTCACTCTTATTATCGACAAGTTTCATGATGTTACCAAAGATCAAGTCAATGGTTGGTTTGAGAAGATTGTCCAAATCGACCGACATCCGAGCATCATTGCTCTGCTTTTCTTCGTAAAAAGTTGCATCGAAAATAAATGGTATTTTGGTTAGCTTTTCATATAAAATCTTCGTGGTTTCCTTCTCTCTCTCAAGCCCCTCCAAAACGCCAAGTTTGACTTTGATTCTTTCGATAAAATCCTGGAGTTTCTGATTGTTTTCTTCCGAATCGAATCCCTCTACATCTTTTATTGTTTTCTTGTTTATGTAAGTAAACTCCACTCGCAGAATAATCTCATTAAGAATCTCTAGCTTTACAAGCTGCCCTTTATCTTCTGTGTAACGAACTCCCTCCATAGTGTCCAGAGCATATTGACTTCATCCCAGTTTGTTGGGTTATTTGTCACTACTACGTTTTCTTGGAAGTAACAGAACATCGAGAGCAGCCGCTCCCCCAGACCCTCAGAAGGTTTTTGCGGCCAGAGAATCACCCCAGCTTGCTGCGCTGCCCCTTCACCCACCCCCAGGCCGTCCCATCGCCCACCCCGTACTTCCTTGCCAGGCTGTGAAGGGAAGCCCCGGTCTGGCGATACTCCTCCACCAGCCGAGCCCGCATCTCCCCCTTCCCTCCCGGCCCTGGCTTTTTCCGGGGAATACAGTAGAGGGTGTTATGAACATTAGGGCTAAGCTGGAGAGATGAGCCGGAAGCGGTATCCAAGCGACGTAAGCGACGAGGAGTGGATGTTCATGGCCCCCTACCTGACGCTGATGCGCGAGGATGCACCCCAAAGGGAATACGCCTTGCGGGAGGTGTTTGACGGTTTGCGCTGGATAGTCCGTGCCGGAGCCACTTGGAGGATGATGCCAGGGGATTTACCGCCCTGGGAAGTGGTTTATCAGCAAACCCAGCGCTGGCTGGCCGCGGGGGTGTTCGAGGCCATCGTGCAGGACCTGGGGGTGTTGTTGCGGTTGGCTGAAGGCAGGAGTGCTCAACCCTCCGCCGCCATCTTCGACAGCCGTACCCTGCAATCCAGCCCTGAAAGTGGTGGGCGAGCGGGATACGATGGCGCTAAACGTCGGAAGGGCAGTAAGGTGCATGTGGCCGTAGACACCCTAGGACACCTGTTGGCGTTACATGTCACCTCAGCCAATGAGCAAGACCGGGCTCAGATGTCTGAGTTGGCCCAGGCCGTGCAGCAGGCCACCCAGCAAAACGTCGAGCTGGCTTACGTGGATGCGGGCTACACCGGCGAGCGAGCCCGACAGGATGCTCAAGCGCAAGGTATCCACCTGGAAGTGGTCAAACTGCCCCAGGTCCGGAAGGGCTTCGTATTGCTACCTAGAAGGTGGGTGGTAGAGCGTTCGTTCGGCTGGGTGGCAAGGTTCCGACGGCTTGCCAGAGATTACGAACGTCTGCCACAAACCTTGGCGGGCCTGCACTTCCTGGCTTTCGCCATCCTCCTCCTGTCCCGTTTCGTCAATCTCATGTCCCAATGTGCCTAACACCCTCTAGGTTGGCGCTGTTCTGCTCAAAGCCCAACGAATTCAGCAAGCACAATCCAAGCAAGCCCTTCCCCTCTCTGCCCCTCCTGCTGCCCAGCGCGGTAAACACCTCGAGAAGGTGAACAAAATGCCTGTCATAAACGGCCGATCCGATATGCGGGGGGTCCACCTTTGGCCTTCGGCGGATCAGGCGGCAACAGGAATTGATCAGATTCCACAACCCATCTCTCAGCAATGGCTTGCCCATCTTCCTGTTTTACACAGTGTTTTGTTCGGAGTTCTTGGGAGTATAACATCCGCGCATCACCCTAATTTTTTGAGGGGGAGATGCAGGCTAAACCGCGCCCCCCTGGGCCCATTGGCCGCCTCGACCCGGCCCCCATGCCAGCGGGCAATGGCCGCCACCAGGGCCAGCCCCAGGCCGCTCCCGCTGCGGCGGTGTTCCACCTGGGCCTGGTAGAAGCGCTCAAACAGGTGCGGGAGCGCGGCCTCGGGAATGCCGCCGCCGGTGTCCTCCACCTCCACCAGCGCCTCGGCCCCTATCTGGCGCAGGGTCACGCTTACCTCGCCTGCCGGGGTGAACTTGAGGGCATTTTCCAGCAGGTTGCGCAGGGCCAGCCCCAGGGCCAGCCGATCCCCGGTGACCAGGAGCGGCCTTTCGGGCAGGCTGACCCGGAGCGCAAGCCCCTTGGCCGCGAACAGGGGCAGAAGATCTTCGACCACTTCGGCAGCCAGCTCGTTGAGGACTACCCTTTCCCGCGCCAGCCCCTGCCCGGCTTCGGCCCGAACCAGTTGCAGCAGCTTTTCCACCAGGGCCAGGAGGCGCTGGGTGGAGCGGTAGGCCGAGTCCAGGGCCTGGGCCACCTGGGGGTCGCGGTTTTTATCCTGGGCCTGCTCGAGCCGCCCCAGGAGCACCGTCAGGGGGGTGCGCAGCTCGTGGGCGGCGTCCTGGGTGAAGCGGCGCTCGTTTTCGATGAGCTGGCCCAGGCTCGCCAGCAGGGCGTTGAAGGCCTGGCTCAGGGTGAAGAGCTCGTCGCGGGCCACGGGCAGCGGCAGGGGGCGGTTCCAGCTCTGGCTCTGGGCCCGCTCCCGCGCCGCCAGGGTCAGGGTGCGCACCGGACGGAGGGCCCGCCCCACCAGGAAATAACCCAGCGCCAGGGCCAGCCCCAGGGCCGCGGGAAACACCCAGAACAGCACGCGCTCGAGGGCCCGCAGGCTGGCCTCGAGGCCCGCCAGGGGCCGCCCGGCCAGCAACAGCCCCCCGTCTACGCGGATTCCGCAGAAACGAAAATCGGCTGCCGCGAAGCACCCCACCCGTGGGGCGGGTGGGGGGTGGGGGGTGCGTCCCAGGCCCTCGGCCAGACCCTGCGCCCCATAGAGCAGCAAGGCCAGATCGGGCGGGAGCTTCGGCAGGAGTTCGCCCTCCTGGCTGAACCCGAGCCGCCCGTTGTCGCTGTTGACCCAGGGCTGGGCCAGCATCAGGGCCTCCTGCAGGCGCTGATCCAGCTCGGCCTGCAGGATGCGGGCCAGGCCCAGGCGCAGCCCCAACCCCGCCAGCAGCAAGACCCCGGCCACCAGCAGGGTGTAGAAGAGGGTCAGGCGCAGGCGGAGGCTCATCCCAGCAATTTATAGCCCAGCCCGCGCTGGGTCTCGATGGCCTCCGGGGCCAGCTTCTGGCGCAGGCGGGAGATGTAGGGGTCCAGGCTGCGCGGGTCAATGCTGGCCTCACCCGGCCAGACGTGCTCCAGCAGCAGCTCGCGGGGATAAAACTCCCCAGGGTGCAGGGCCAGGAACTCCAGGATCAGCCACTCCTTGGCGGAGAGCTCGAGCGCTGTCCCGCTCCACCAGGCCTGTTTGGCCTTGAGGTCGAGGGCGAGCCGCCCCACCTCGACCCGGTTCTGGGCCACCCCCCTGGAGCGGCGCAGCAGGGCCCGTACCCGCGCCCGCAGCTCGCGCAGGTGAAAGGGCTTGACCAGGTAGTCGTCGGCCCCGGCCTCGAGGCCGCGCACCCGGTCGTCCAGGCCGTCGCGGGCGGTCAGCATCAGCACCGGAAGCCCGTCCCCCCGCCCCCGCAGGTGCTCCAGCAGGCTGAAGCCATCCCGCCGGGGCAGGCCCACATCCAGCACCACCAGGTCGTAGGGAAAGCCCTCCAGCAGCCCCTGGCCCTCCGCGCCATCCTGGGCCCAGTCCACCGCGTAAGGCTCGGCCTCGAGGGTCTCCTTGACCAGCATCCCCACCTCGGGGTCATCTTCAATCAGCAGAATGCGCATAAAAACAGCCTGGCCCAAAAAGGTTTAGCGATGGTAAAAGCCAGCCCTGCCCTTTGGAGGCAGGGCCAGCCCTACAGGACGGGTTCAGTTGTCCTCGCCTTGGCCCTCTCCCCCGTTTTCACCGTCGTTTTCCTCGGCTCCGCCAAGAGCGGCCCGGTCCAATACCTGCGCATTTCCGGCGTCAATCTTGATCTCCTGCCCGGCAATCACCACCTCCCAAACCAGATAACCGTTCTCATTGCCGAGGCGCACCTTGGTGGGAGCGGCGGTGGTCCCCACGGCGGCCTGGGCCGCCTTGACCGCATCGGCCATCGAGACCTTGGCCAAGGACGCGTAGTTCTGCCCCTCCTGTACCGGGATGCTGCCCCTATAGCTGGGGTGCTGGGAGCCGCTCTGCCCGGTTTGCTGGGCAAACGCGGCCAAACTCAAGAGGGCCAATGCCGCCAGTAAAATCGCTTTCCCATATCGTTTCATCTCTTTCCTCCTCGCCAGGCTTCCGCCCGGACGAGTCCAAGGTAGCTGGCTTACCTTGCGGGAAGGTTGAGCCCCCTGAGAAAACGGTGGGAACCCAGCCATCGCTGCCGGCGGAGGCCGGAGGGTTCTTTGCCAGATTTTTACCTTTTATCCCTAGCCTTTGGGCTATGAATCTCTCCTCCACCCCCGCTCCTAAGGTGCGCTCCCTGGTTCTTCAGCCCATTTTCTGGCTTGGGCTCCTGGGGCTGGTCCTGCCCACGCTCGGATTCGCCCTGCTGGCCGGGGAGATAGCCCGGCACCAACCCCTGCCCTGGGACAATTCCCTGTTGCTGAGCATCCACCGACTGGCCAGCCCCGCCCTGGACCGCGGGATGATCGCCATCACCAAGGCCGGGGGGTTCCTGGGGATGCTCCTGCTGGTGATCGGGGTGCTGGGCTACCTGGCCCTGCGGCGGCGCTGGGATCAGGCGGTGTTTTTTGGCCTGGCGGCGGCGGGAGCCGAGGCGGGCAATCTGCTGCTCAAAGCGATTTTTCACCGAGTCCGCCCCGACCTGTGGCCCTCGCCCACCCCTGAGCACGACTACAGCTTCCCCAGCGGCCACGCGATGGGGGGGGTGGCGGTGATGGCCGGGCTGATTGTGCTGGCCTGGCCGACTCGAGCCCGCTGGCCGGTGCTGATCCTGGGGAGTGCGTTTGCCCTGGCGGTGAGCTTCTCGAGGCTCTATCTGGGCGTGCACTTTCCCTCGGACGTGTTGGCAAGCTGGGGGGCATCTTTGGCTTGGGTAACACTGCTGGGGCTGGTTTTCCGCCGCAGCCTAACCGCGAGGCCGTGAGCAGCGGTCGCGCGGGAGGCCTGGAGAGCTGGAAGCAAATGGCTTAAGTACCGTAACCCCATCTAGCCCAAAACAGGGAAAATACCCAAACCTGAGGAAATCTATGCTGAGCGTTTTTGAACTGGTTATGCTGGCCCTGCTCCAGGGCGTAACCGAGCTGTTCCCCGTAAGCAGCCTGGGACACACCCTCTTGCTCCCCGCGCTCCTGGGCTGGCCGTTAGACCAGAAGGCCCCCGAGCTGCTGCCCTTTTTGGTGATGCTGCACCTGGGGACCGCGATAGCCCTGATCCTCTACTTCTGGCGGGACTGGCTCGAGCTGATCGGCGGCTTTTGGGCCTCATGGCAGGGAAGGTCAACCCCGCCGGGACGGGTGGCCTGGCTGCTCCTGGCTGGTACGGTCCCGGCAGGTCTGGTGGGCCTCCTCTTCCGCAACACCTTCGATCGGCTGTTCCACGAACCCCGGCTGGTCGCCGGGGCCCTGGTGGTCAACGGGCTGATCCTGCTGGTGGGCGAGGCCCTGCGCCGCCGTGCAGCCAAGGCCGAGCTGGGACGGGTGAGCGCCCTTAGCTTTGGGCAAGCAGTGCTGGTGGGCATCGCCCAGGTCGGGGCCCTAATCCCGGGGCTCTCGCGCTCGGGCCTGACCATGACCGCCGGGCTGGCGGTGGGGCTCTCGCATGAGGCGGCTGCCCGCTTCGCCTTCCTGCTGGCCACCCCGATCATTCTGGCCGCGGGGGTGCTGGAGATCCCCAAGCTGCTGCACAACCATGCCCATCTTGGTCAGGCCTTGCTCGGCGGAATACTCACCGGCCTTGCCGCGTACTTCTCTACCGCATTCCTGGTGCGTTACTTTCACGTAGGCAAACTCAACCCTTTTGCCTATTACTGCATCGCCGCAGGGCTACTGGCCTGGGTGCTATTGCGCTAGGCCTTCATCGGGCTTGCGCCGGTCGGCGGCTGCGCTGCAGCCTTCCCGCGGCAAAATAGGACCCAATCACCAGGGCCCCTGCCAGGGCCTGGGCCAACAGACCCTGAAGGTTGGGGAACACCGCGAACCAGGTCCCCAGCCAGGCCGGCAGGCCCAGCGGGAGCGGCGTGGTCGCCAGCCAGCCGGCCTGCTGGCACTCCTGCACGCTCTCCCCAACCATCACCAGGAGCACTCCCCCGAGCATCACCCCGGTCAGGATCAGCATTTTCTTGTAGGGAAGCTTGTGGTGGGAGAGGAAGGTGATGACCGCAGCCATCGCGGTGAGGGCCAGGCCAATCAGGACCCCCTCGAGCACCACCCCCGAGCCCATCCGCAGCCGCAGGCTCTGCAGAAATAAGACGATCTCGAAGCCCTCGCGGTACACTGCGGTGAAGCCCAGCAGGGCCAGCCCTCGGTACACGGTGGTCGGAGAGAGCACCGGAGCCTCCGTGAGCTCTCGCTTCTTGCGGTTGTGCAGCCCGATCCAACCGGTCCAGTAGACCTTGTGAAAAAACCAGTTCATGATGATCAGCAGCACCACAATCGCCAGCAGCCCGGTGGCCGCCTGAACGTGCAGGGCTGGGGCATTGATCTGGCCCATCACCGCAACCACCACAAACCAGGTGATCAGGCTGGCCAGACCCGCCAGAGCCGCCCCCGCCCCTACCGGCTTCCAGTAGCTTTGGCCGCTGCGAACCATGCTGGCCGTGAGGGCCGAGAGTACCAGAATGGCCTCCAGTCCCTCGCGAAACACCAGGATGCCGGTATCGGCGATCGCGGCCAGCGGACTGAGGTTGGCCGCGGTGGGATCAGGGTTTCCATGGGCCGTGAGGGCCTGCCAGACCAGCACAGCCATGACTGCGCTCGAGAGAACCAGGAGCAAAAGGGTGCTGGGAAGAGATCGGCTGGTACGAACCCCGTGCTGCATAGCGGAATGGTAAGCCCGCCCAGCTATAAAGTCAAGTATTCCAGTCGGATTTATAAACTATTGCTAATGGTAACTGTAATCAGTTTTAGGAGGCCTTTGCAAAAATGTTCGCAGAAAGCCCACTGCTTTAGCGGTAGGAGCGTCAATGCTCACAAGGAACCAAAGGCCGCTAGGCTATGCTCTGAATTAGGTCTTGCGCTATGCGGCGCCCTTCGTCTCCCCCTGGCTCGAGCCCTCCCGAAACCCCGGGTGCTTCCGGTGATGTTTTTCAGCCGTCGCCGGAGGTGCGCGGAGGGGAGTTGGCTTTGCTGCTCGAGCTGAGCCGAATTCTGGCCAGCCAGCTTGAGCTCCCACAGATCTATCGCCAGACCGTCGAGCTGGTCGCGCGCACGTTTGGCTACGCTTTGGTCTCGCTGTACACCCTGGAGGGTGAGGCACTGGTCATGTCGCACCAAGTCGGCTACACCCGGTTCATCGAGCGCATCCCTTTGGGACAGGGCACCATATCTCGCGCGGTGAGCAGCGGCCAGACCGTCCATATCCGCGAAGCCGAACGCGATCCCGATTTCCTCCTACGCTCTGCCGGGCATCACCTCGATGGTGGCGGTGCCGATTCACGCCCGCAACCAGATCCGGGCCGTGCTGTGCGTAGAGGCTCAAGGGGAAGCCTTATCCGAGGGGGATGCGCGCCTGCTCGAGGCGGTGGCGTTGCAGGTCGGCGGGGCGGTGGAGCGGGGCTTGCTCGCGGCCTCGTTGCTGGAGGGGGAGCGGCTCTACCGCACCCTGGTCGAGACCATGCCTGCAGCCCTGATTCTCTACGATGGGGAAAAGTATGTTTACGCCAACCCACGGGCTCTGCAGACCCTCGGCCTTCACTCATTGGAGGAGTTACAGCGGCGGAGCTTCCGCGATTTCAGCCAGAGCGGAGCCCCTCTGGATGCCGGACGCTACCGGCGAGTGCTGCAGGGGGAGCCCATTGAACGGGTCGAGGACCAGCTCAAGAACCTCCGAGGTGAGGTCGTAGACTTGGAGGTCTCGGCCCACCCAGTAGAACTCGATGGGCAGGTGCTCGGGCTGGTAACCTGGCAGGACATCACCCAGCGCAAGCGGGCCGAGCGGGCCCTTCTGGAGAGCGAGGCCCATTACCGCTACCGGGTTGAGCTGAGCCCCCAGATTCCCTGGACCGCCGACCCCACCGGCAACATCACTGACCTCAGCCAACGCTGGACCCAGCTCACCGGGATGAGTCCGGCCGAGACCCTGGGTCAGGGCTGGGCCGCCGCCCTCCACCCCGATGACCGCGCACGGGTCTTGGCAGCCTGGGCCCAATCGCTCCACAGCGGTGAACCCTTCTGCTTGGAGATGCGCTTTCGAACCGCCGCTGGGGACTACCGCTGGATGCTCTCGCGGGCTTACCCCAGGCGGGATGACTCCGGTCAGATCGTGCGCTGGTACGGTACCACCGAGGACATCCACGACCGCAAGGAAGCCGAGGCCGCCTTGCAGCGCAGCGAGAGCCTGCACCGCACCCTGATGCGCTACAGCCGTGAAGTGGTAGAGATCCTCGACCCCCAGGGCAACCTGCGCTATGTTTCCCCCAATGTCGCCTTGCTCGGCTTTGATCCTGAGTATTGGAAAACCCATCCGGTGAACATCTTCAGCTACGTTCCCCTCGAGTATCGGACAGGGGCAGAGCGCTTGCTCAATGAGGTCTTGAGCGCTTCCCAGCCGCTTGGTGCGACGGTGGGGCCGGTGGTTTTGCCGCTCCACACCCCAAATGTTCCCGCTGAGTGGATGTGGTTCGAGGTGCTGCTGGAGAATCGGCTCGCCGATCCTGACATCGCGGGTGTCGTGCTGCGGGCGCGGGATGTGACCGAGCAACACCACTATCAGGCTACGATCCAGCACCTGGCCTATCACGACGAACTCACCGGGTTGTCCAATCGCCGGAGGTTTAATGAGCAAGCTGAGGCGATGATTCACCGAGCCGCACAGGAGGGCCAGCCCTGCGCCTTGGTATATCTTGACCTCGATCAGTTCAAGGAGGTCAACGACTCTCTGGGCCACCCGGTCGGCGACGAGCTGTTGGTGCAGGTAGCCCAGCGGCTACGGGATTGCGTGCGCGCGAGCGACCTGCTGGCTCGGTTGGGGGGCGATGAGATGGCCATCCTCCTACCAGGAGCCGACGAACGACGCGCCAAAACCGTAGCCGCACGTGTGCAGGCAGCACTCTCGGAGCCCTTTCACCTGGCAGGTTTGCAGGTGGTGGTCACCGCCAGCCTGGGCATCGCGCTCGCGCCGCAACACGGCAACACCCTCGAGGCCTTGCTGCGGGCTGCCGATCAGGCTCTGTATGCCGCCAAGGAGGGGCGCAACCGCTGGTCGGTCTACCGCTCTGGCCTTGAACAGGCCTCACGCAGCCGGCTCGAGCGGGTGCAGGACCTGCGCCAGGCCCTGCGCGAGAATCAGCTGAGTCTGGTCTACCAGCCAATCCTGCCGCTCCGCCCAGGATTCCCTCCCAAGGCCGAGGCCCTGCTGCGTTGGACCCACCCCACCCGTGGGCCCATCCCCCCCAGTGAGTTTATCCCCCTGGCCGAGGCCTATGGCCTGGCCCCGACCTTGGATACCTGGGTGCTCAAACAGGTTCTCCGCAAGATGCCTCCGGAGCCCTTTGAGGTTTGCGTCAACCTCTCGACCCTGAGCCTGCAGGACGCCCACTTCATGAAATGGCTGACCCGCGCTGTACAGGGCGAGCGGCGAGACCCTACCCGACTACACCTCGAGGTCACTGAGACCGCCTTGTTGCGCGACCTCGAGACCGCCCGCCGCCACCTCGAGGCCGTGCAGCGGTTGGGGGTGCGGGTGGCCCTCGACGACTTTGGGGTAGGGCAGACCACCCTGGCCTACCTCAACCGTCTGCCGGTAGACCTGCTCAAGGTGGACCGCAGCTTCGTGGGAGGGATCGGTAGTGCGGCAGGCGAGGCCCTCCTGGCAGGAATTCTCTCGCTGGCCAAAGGTCTGGGGATGATTACCGTGGCCGAAGGGGTCGAGACCGCTGAGCAGCTCGCCTGGCTGCGCCGCAGCAGTTGCGATTATGCCCAGGGGTACTTCGTGGGCAAACCGGGGGAGTTGGGCCAGCTCCAGGCCAGCTTGGCAAAAGCACGCCTCACGACGCACCTCCCTTGATTGGGCAGGGGACTGAAAGCGGCTCCTCGACAGGATGTATGAACTACCCACGACCAACCGCTATCGCGGTATGGTCGGGGCTTTGCGGTTCAACGGGGCCAGACCTCAGCCCCTCCCCGCCCCCTGGTTCCCAGGGGTAGATTCCCTTCGGGACGGGCGGTTGCCCGTACACCCAGGGGTAGATTCCCTTCGGGACACGCTCATGCGTGTACACCCTAGGGTAGATTCCCTCTCGGGACGGACTTGGTCCGTACACCCTAGGGTCCAAGGCCCATCTCAGCATGACCAAGGCAGCAGCCCGGTCGCGGGACATCTCGCACCCGCAAGGGCAGCTATGCATCCGCTGAGCGAGCGGTTTCTTCTCCTGGCGCAGGCAGATGGGACAGGTCTGCGAGGGCTTGACTTTTTGGGTGGGCACCTCCACCAGCCGCGTACCAGCCTCTGTCGCTTTGTACGCCAGCTTCTGCAAAATACCCCGCATCCCCACGTCGAGTATCGCTCGGTTGAGACCTGCCTTTCTGCTCCCGCCCCTAGCCGTCATGTTCTTGACCCGCAAGGTCTCGGTGGCGATGAGCCCGTAGTGGCTCACCCATGAAGTGGTCACCAGTCGGGCGCTACGCAAGAACCACGCCGAACACCTCAGCAAGTTCTACCGCAAAAGGGTGCTCTGGTCGGGTTCCTACGCCATCCTGACCGCCGGGGGTGCACCCTTGGAGGTGCTCAAGCAGTACATTCAGGGCCAGCGCAGGCCCCCAGTGGCGTAGTTTCGCCGAACAAAGTGAGGGGCGTAGCCGCCTCTGGCGGCGTGGAGCTACGAAACCGAAGAATGCGTCCGGGCTCGGACGCATGGTTTCGAGATTCCTTCCCCGACCAAACTAAGGTTTGGTCAGGGTCTCTCGCCCCACACCCCGAATGTTCAGCCAATCCTAGGGTTCTGGAAAGCCGATGAGGGAACGAAGCGGTTATCGCCCTCTCTGAAGGGCTTCCTCAAGCGTGTTCCAGGCCAACGTGGCGCACTTGACCCGGGCAGGCAGCTTGTGCACCCCGGCCAGAACCTTGAGGTCACCCAGCTCCGGGGCCGGCTCGGCCCCGTCCACGATCATGGCTTTGAACTTTGCTACCAGGTCCAGGGCTTCGGGGATGGTTTTGCCCCGGATGAGCCCGGTCATCATCGAGGCCGAGGCCATGCTGATGGCACAGCCCTGGCCCTGCCACAGGGCCTGGGTGATCTGGCCGCCCTCGAGCCGCAGGTGCAGCTCGAGTTGATCCCCGCAGGCGGGGTTCACACCGGGCGTGGAGACCACCGGCGGGGGCAGCACCCCGAAGTTTTGCGGGTGCTTGTAGTGCTGCAGGAGGGTTTGTTTGTAGATCTCGTCCAGAAGGCTCATAGCCAGTCCTTGAAAAACTCCCGCACCGCCCGCATAGCCTCTATGAAGCGGTCGACGTCCTCTCGGGTGGTGTAGAGGTAGAAGCTGGCCCGGGTGGTAGCGGGAACCCCCAGCTTGCGGTGCAGGGGCTGGGCGCAGTGGTGTCCAGCCCGCACCGCGATCCCCTGTTGGTCGAGGGCAGAGGCCACGTCATGGGCGTGGACGCGGCCCAGGGTGAAGGCAATGACGCCGCCCCGGTCAGGCCCGCGGGGGCCGAAGGTCCGCACCTCCGGCAGCTCCTCATCCAGGCGATGCAGGGCGTACTCGAGGAGGGCCTGCTCGTGCTTCCAGAGGTTCTCCAGCCCCACCCCCAGCAGGTATTCGGCGGCCGCCCCCAGGCCCACCGCCTCGGCGATGGCCGGGGTCCCGGCTTCAAAGCGCTGGGGAGGCTGGGCATAGGTGGAGCGGTCCAGGTACACCTCGCGGATCATCTCCCCACCGCCCAGGAAGGGTTCCATCTGCGCCAGAATCTCGTACCTTCCCCACAGCACCCCGACCCCGGTTGGCCCACCCATCTTGTGCCCGGAGAAGGCGAAGAAATCGGCCCCCAACCTCTGGACGTTCACCGGCAGGTGGGGGGCGCTCTGGGCCCCGTCCACCACCAGCAAGGCCCCGGTCTCCTTGGCTGCTTTGGCGATCTCGGCCACCGGGTTCAGCGTGCCCAGCACATTGGACATGTGGGTCAGGCTGACCAGGCGGGTGCGCTCGGTCAGGAGGGTCTCGAGCGCAGCCAGATCCAGCCGACCCTCCGCGGTGATCGGAATCGCTTGGATCCTTGCCCCGGTCTGCCGGGCGACAAAGTGCCAGGGCACCAGGTTGGCGTGATGCTCCATCTCCGTGAGCAAGATCTCGTCGCCTGAGCGCAGGTTCTTCATGGCCCAGGCATAGGCCACCAGGTTCAGGGCCTCGGTGGCGTTGCGCACGAAGATGACCTCGCGCTCGGCGGCGCCTATGAAGCGAGCCAGGGTTTTGCGGGCGTCCTCGTAGGCCTGGGTGGCCTCGAGCGAGAGGGCGTAGCCCCCCCGGTGGACGTTGGCGTAGTGCTCGCGGTAAAAGCGGCTCAGCGCCTCAATCACCACCCGCGGCTTTTGCGCGCTGGCGGTGGAGTCGAGGTAAACCTGGTCGGGCCTGGCTCCAATCAGGGGAAAGTCTTGGCGCACCTCTCGGGCTGTGGGCATACAGACCTCGGATAGTCCAAATCTAACCGATCCGAGCCAGGACTTCTGCCCCCTAGGTCTGCCGGGGCAACCAAACCACGGCCCGCAGCCCACCCTGGGCCGGGCGGCTCAGCTCGAGCCGCCCCCCGTGCCCCTCGGCCACTGCGGAGACGATGGCCAGCCCAAGCCCCGCCCCGCTGGTTCCCTGGAGGCCGGAGCCGCGCTGGAAAGGCTGGCGCAGGCGCTCGAGCTCCCCCTCGGGAATGCCGGGGCCATCATCCCGAACCTCCAAGAAAACCTCCCCCCCACGCACCCCCGCGCTCACCCAAACCCTGTTCCCACCATACTTCAAGGCATTGTGCAGCAGGTTGGACGCGGCAAGGCCAAGCGCGGTGGGGTCCCCCTGAGTGGGGGCAGGGGTGGTGCTGATCGCAATTTCCACCCCTCTTTGCTCGGCCTCGCCGGAGGCCGCTTGCACGATTTCTGCGGCCACCCCCGCCAGGTCTACCGGACCTGCAGATGCGACCCGGTGGGCCCTGGCCAGCGCCATCAGGCTCTCTACCAGACCGGTCATCTCCCGTCCCGTCTGGGCCACGAGCTGCAGGGCCGCCCGATACTGCTCGGGGGTGCGTTCCCGCTCCAGGCTGAGGGTAGCCCGCCCTTGAAGCAGCGTGAGCGGGGTGCGCAGCTCGTGGGCCGCGGCCAGCGCGAAGGCCTTTTCGCGCTCGATGGTGGCCTCGAGCCTCTCCAGCATGGCGTTGAAGGTCTGGGTAAGCCGGGCCATCTCGTCCCTGCCGGGGGCCTCCGGAACCCGCTCCCGGTAACGCCCTGAGGCGGCGATGGCCCCGGCCAGCCGCGCCACTGCATCCACCGGCCTGAGGGCTCGGTCCGCCAACAGGTAGCCGATCCCCAATCCCAGCAGCAGCAGCCCCGGCAGCCCCAGCAGCAGCAACCTCTGGGTGCGCCCAATCGCTCGAGAGGTCTCCACCTGGGAGCGCATGGCCTGCACGAACCCCCCATCCGGGAGCGGCTCGGTGTATACCCTGACCTCCCCCACGGTGGCAAACCCTACGCTCAAGGGAGCGCTTACCGCAGGCTGGCCCAGGCGATCGATCTCCTGGCCCTGGGCATTGAAGATCTGCAGCGCGGTGCTCCCGGGAAGCTGCGCTAGGAACAGCGTGCTCGAGTTCTCCGGGGCCGTCAAGGCATCGCCGCCGATCTGGCTGGCGGCGATTCTGGCGGCCTCCTGGAGCGAGTTGTCCAGGGCCTGATGGAGCGAAGCCCGCAGGGCCAGAAACAGGACTCCACTGCTCAACACGAGGGTCAGAGCGGAGAGGCCCGCATAATACAGGGTCAGCTTCCAGCGGAGGCTCAACCGCCCTCCTTTACCCGGCCCAGCCGATAGCCAAGCCCTCGCACGGTCTCAATGACCTCCTCCCCCAGCTTGCGCCGCACCGCAGAGACGTAGACATCCACCACCTTGGTGTCCACCGCGCTTTCCTCCGGCCAGACCCGCTCGATCAGGGCGTTGCGCGAGTAGGCCCGCCCAGGGTTCAAGGCAAAACACTCCAGCAGAGCATACTCGCGGGGGGTGAGGCCAACCGGCGCCCCCTCCTTGAGCACCTGGTGGGCGGCCAGGTCGAGGGTGTAGCCCAAGGGCAAGGGGATCAGGTTGGAGGAACCCCCTTTCGCCCGGCGCACCAGGGCCCGGATGCGGGCCCGGAGTTCACGGAAGTCAAAGGGCTTGGGCAGGTAGTCGTCCCCACCCCCCTCCAAACCCTCGAGCCGGCTGTCCATATCGGCTCGAGCGGTTAGGAACAAAATTGGAGTGGGGTCGCGACGCGCACGTAAGGCTTTGGCCAGCTCGAAGCCGGCCTGCCGCCCTTCTGGCAGCATCACATCCAGCAAGATGAGGTCATAGGTCTGCATCTCGCTCATGGCATTGCCCATGGTGGCGCTGGGGGCGTGCTCCACGATCAAGCCGTCTTCTCCTAGCCCCTCGACGACCAGCTCGGTGAGCCGGGGATCGTCTTCAACCAGCAAAATTCGCATAGCGCTCCCCATCCATCTTAGCCGCACAGGAAGGGGGTAGCGCCCGGCGGTAAACCTCCTCCCCCACCATGAACCGGCCCTGGGCCAGCTCAGCAAACTCGCGCTTGCGGTTGACGATGATCAGGCGTCGGTACCGACCCTCCATGCGCTGGATGATCTGCCGGGCCAGGGTGCTCTTGCCCGAGCCCGACTTGCCCACGATGAGGATGCGGAAGGTTTGTCTACCGGCCATTAAACCTTTGCTTCATCGTAGATCACCCGAAGGTGACCCAGGAGATGGATCAGGCTGGACAGCAGCGCTTCCTGGGTTTTTTCGCGCTTCTCCGGTGGAAGGGCCTGGGCTTTACGATAGAGGGACTTGAAGGTATCCATCTCCTCCAGCAATTCTTCCCAATAGCCTTGGGGAATATCCATCAACCCTTCATCCGTTTTTTCAGCCGGGCTACCTCTTGTTGCCATGCGCGAATCTCCTTTTTCCATTTTGCCACAAGTTTGGCATCCGGAATGGCTTTTCTCATTTCCTGCTTGATTTTGGTTTGGTGGATTAATATCTGATCCGCCAAGCCAGCGATTCTTTTGCGGATTTGCTTGTTATTGCTGGCCATAGGCTTGCAAGATTTCCCACCCCGCCCAGGCGGCCAGTGCGAAGGCTACCGAGGCTATGGTAGAAGCACTGGCCACGAGAGGCCCTGAGCGCAGAAGAGGTGGCCTCGAGGGTAGGACTCAGCCGGGTCTCAGCCTGGCGCTACTTAGAGTACCTCTGCGAACAGGGAACTCTGCTCGCAGAGATGACTTACGGTAGCGTGGGCCGCCCTACCAAGCGCTACAAACCCCTCGGTGGGGTGTAAAGAATTCCTTTGGGTTTCTCGGGCAGGTCAAGAAGCAGCCTCTAACCAGCCCGTATTTGCCGGATGAAAATCTTCGTGAGTTCTGGGTCAAATTGTTGACCCGCTTGCCGTTCAATCTCCGCCAGAGCCTCTTCCGAACGCCAAGCAGGCTTATATGGGCGTTCAGATATCAGGGCATCATAAACGTCAGATAAGGCAAAAATACGAGCGAGCAGGGGGATTGTTTTCCCTTCAAGGGCATCCGGATATCCAGTCCCATCCCAGCGCTCATGGTGGTGGCGAATGATCTCCAACGTGGCTGGGGGCAGAAAACCCATTTGTCGAGCCATTTCCTCGCCCACAATGGTGTGGGCTTTCATGCGCTCCCACTCCTTAGGGTCCAGTTTGCCTGGCTTCTTAAGAATGGCGTCAGGGATGGCCAGTTTCCCTAAGTCATGGAGGTAGGCTCCCCAGCGCAATTGGGTCAGCATCGCTTCATCTAGGTTCAATGCTTCAGCCAGCCGAAGCGCCAGGGCAGTAACCCGCTCCGTATGCCCTGCGGTTTCAAGGTCACGATATTCTAAGGCTAGACCCAATCCTTTTAGGCTTCCCTCTCGAGCCTGACGAAGCTCCTGCAGGGTCTGGGCTTTTTCCAAGGCTCGCCCCAAGCGACGAGAAGCAAATCCCAAGAGTGGTAGGGGGTTTTCTTGATAGGCTTGGCGAAAATCCAGCAGGCCCAAAATCCCTACGGTCTGGCCAAACACCCCTACAGGCATGTAGGCTATGCTTTTCAATCCTGAATTTACCCATTCCGGTAAGGCCAAGGGGTGATCGGGATAGAAGGGTACAAAGAGAGCTTCGCCCGTCTGTAACACCTGCCCCACCAAGCCTCGAGTCAACGGATAACTTTCTTGCTGAGGCTGACTCAACCACTCCTGAGGAGGTTTCCCGGCCATTCCTCCGGTCTTTAGGCCTTCAGGGGTGACTTTTCCAAAGAGCGCCACTTGGAAACCGCTAATACGCCACAGCGCATCCAGGGCCTGCTCTAAAATTCGCTCTGGATCTTCCAGGGCCTCCAGCTGTACCGACAACTCAGCCAACGCACGAAATCGCTCCGCTTCCCCCTGCGCTCTCTGCAAGGCCTCGAGGCGGGCTATGGCGGCTCCAGCCGCTTCAGCTAACGCCAGCAAAAAATGGCGGTCCTCCGGGAACAGTCCCTCACCTCGCTCTGCCGTATCGGCCGATAGCACACCCAGCACCTGCCCCACGGCATTTCGCAGAGGTACACCCAAGTAGGCCCCATGTCCAAGCGGGCCAGAATAGAACAGCGCCTCGGGAGATTCAGCAGCGTTTTCCAAGTAGAGCGCCTCTCCCCGCTCCAACACCCGCCAGACCAACCCCTCTTCCCTACCCATCCGCTGCCCACGCGTGACTTCAGCGGCGCGGCCTGCTGAAGCCACAATTTCAAGGCAGTCCTCTACCCCTCGATACAGCAAGAACAACGCACTGGTAGCCCGAGTTTCTTGGAGAGCAGCTTCTACCGCAAACTCATAGACCTCCTGTAGGCTATGGGCAGGGCGTAACAGGCTATGGGCTCGAGCGGTGGCTTCCAATCGCGCCAGTCCCTCGCGCTGTTGTAGCTCCAAAGCAGCCCGCTGGGCATAGGCCAATAAAATTTCCCGCCTCAGCGTGGCCTCGTTCTCGGATAGGGCGGCATCATGCATCGCCACCAAAATACCCAGCATCTGCCCATCGGTTCCGCGCAAGGGCGTACCCAGGTAGGCCTCTGCCCCCATCTCGACCACCAGCTGGTCACGAGGAAAGTAGGCCCTGACCCCCTGGTGATATTCACAGAAGTGCCCCGCGAAAACATCGGCACAAGGGGTATCTTTGAGGTCGTATTCCAGTGGCTCCCCGCCATACACCGCAATCGCCAAGGCTCGATCAGGGGCCAATAACCGGTCTAAAAAGACCCATCGCATCCCCAAGCTCTCACCCAGAGCCTGCACCAATGCCTCTAAGTCACCTGGAGGAACCTGGGCCAGCCGCTCTAATGCTGAACGCACCCGACGCTCAGCTAGAGCCAGGCGATGACGCTCGAGAGCGCCTGCCAACATACCCCCCAAGCGCTCAACCAGAGATATCTCATACGCGGCAAAGGCTTTGCCCCGGCTCCCAGGCTCTGCATAAGCGACCCCAAAAGCACCAACAGGTACTCCCAGAATGCTCAGCACTGTATAAGATTGCAGTGCAGCAGCCTCAATCTCACCCGGCGCAAAAGGCGGCTTGGCGGTGTCCTCCACCACCAACGGGGCCTGATGTTCTTGAATCCAAGCTGCCCAAGGCTCCCGCTGTGGGTCGAAGTCGGCTTGGCGAAAGGGTTCAATTTCCTCTCCCACCCCACTCACTCCTAAGAGCCGCCAAGGCTGCTTCCTCTCGGGATGGGCCCACACCGCCGCTCGTCCACCCCCCACTGCCTGGGCGAATAGCCGAGCAAAACCGTCAGCCAAAGCAGCAGGCTCATTTTCCTGAGCGGCTAAAAGAGCCCCCTCTAGCAATAATCGGGCCTCCAGGTCGCGGCGGGCCCGCTCGAGAGCAATGGCCCCTGCTTGGGCCAGCGCCTCGATCCATCGGGTATCCGGAGCAGTATATGCAGGAGCATTTCGGAGCACGATCAGCACGCCCAGCCCTTCCCCTTGGGGGTCGGGAAGGCGTGTGACGATGCCGCTACCACTGAGCGAAATTTGTCCCTCGAGCGGGTTGTAGGCTCGTAAGTCTTTGGCTAAATCCGCCACCACCTGGGTTCCCTCTTTTATCGCAACCCAGGAAATCCCCCGACCCGAAGGCAATCGTTGGCCCACGGCTGGGGCCCAAATGCCATTCGCAGCCGCTACCCGCAAAACATCTCCCTCAAGCCAAAGTACAGCCGCCTGCTCTGCGCCCACCAGCTCTGGGGCCAGCTCTATGATTAGCTGGGCGGTTTCCTCAGGGTTCTGCGCCTCACTCAGTACCTCCAAGGCCCGAAGCCATATGCCCTGCTCCTTAGAGCGCTGCATGAGGGCCTCTCGATCCTGCTCTCGCAGCAGGGCAAGGGAAAGTTGGGCAGCAAAGATCTTGGCCAGTGCAACGGCAGCTCGAGGATTGCTCAGTCCGTAAAGCCCCAGGAATCCCAAAATTGAGTCATTCGGCTGCAAAGGTAGAACCAGGGCATTGCCCAATGGGGCCAACTGCGACAACCAAATGGGCACTCCTTCTACAGGTATCTCGGTAAGGACCACCGGGGTGCCGCTGCGCCAGACCTGGGCATGAGGGTTCTCTTCAAGGGAAGCGCTCTGCCCCACAAAAGGCTCAACTTCTCTTCCTGCGGCGGCAATCAAGCGACGTTGCGTACCCTCTACCAGAGAAACGGTCGCCGCTTTTGCTCCTAGCAACTGGCGGGCTTCTTGTGCACCAACATGCGCGATCTCGGTCAGGCTCTTTCCCTGCAACATGGCCTGGTCCAAGCGATGCAGGGCCTCCAGAGTACTTTGGCGGCGCTCCAGCTCTGTCTTTGTCTGTGCGTATTGAAGGATCAAGCCAAATAGCGGCAATACCTCTTTTAAGGCTGTGATCCCCTCCTCTGGCACAGCTTCAAAAAATAGTAGGGCCAGCGTACCCAACAACCCCTCTTCCCCTTCTAAAGGAGCTAGCAGCAGCCCTTGATAACCCAGCTCAGCCCAATGTTGGCTGGCTGGCCCCGTTGCCTCTGAGGGCAAGCGATAGGCTAAAACCTGCCCAGCACTTAAAGCCTCCATCTCCTGTGGGGTAAGGCGGGCCTCCTGAGGCGGATCTACTCCAACAGCCACCTGTAACCCAAGACCATTCTCTCGAAAACGCAACCAGGCTCCCCAAGCCCCTAATGCCCCTGTCAGGGCACTCAATCCTCGAGTAGCCAAAGATTCAGGGTCACCTCCCAAAGCTAGGGCATGACTCAGACTGCTTAGGAGTCGCTCAATGGCGAATTGACCCATGATTATCTAACTATATAGCAGTTCTCTAAGCAAAGACGGTAGCCGGTGCAGAGGCGTATGGCCCCGTTGTATGGGCTAAGCAGGGTCAATTCAAGGCCGAAACAACCCGCCCAATGAGCGGGCTAGGCGTGGGAGACGGGGTTTAGGAGGCTTTGCGGGCCCTGCGGGCTTGATTGGTGTGCTTGACCCCAGGCTTAAGGTATATCTTGGTTTTGCGCACGTCTTTCAGGGCCTCAGCAGCAGTTAGCTCTTCCAGGGCAGGGTCAATCCGGTTCCAGTACCAGAACTCAGCCTCCTCGGCCTTGCTCTTGAAGCGAGCTGGTACCTCTTCAGGTTTGATGTAGCGGATTATCTTTCCCATCATTGGAGTTCTTTATATCGCTTGGGCCGAAGCATGGTGGCGGCTGATCAGTCGGGTTCGCCCAGCTCTTTGGATGCAGATTGCCACGAGCGGTTGGTGGTCTGGGGTGCGCGAGAGCAAGGTGCAGCCCTGTATCCGCTGGCTGGGCCAGGCCAAAGGGATGGTTTTGGAAAAGCAGGCGTCCTCTCCACCGCGTGACGACTCCTCGGACTGAAGTCCGAGGCTTCTCGGTTCTCACGGAACGGCTACTGCCGTATCCGTCTGCGGGCGGGTACACGCCCCGACCCTCCCCGAAGGCCCCGTCCGGGCCTGTTGTGTGCTTTTCCATACCGATGTTGAGGCTCTTCCCCTTCTTTCATCGGGACGGTCTCGTTCAAGGTTTTACGCGGGGAACGAGGGTTTGCTACCGTCATGACCGGGCAAACACTTTGTCCCCGCAACCCCCTACCTCGACTTTCAAAGTGCTCGGGGATCGCTGTCCCCAAGGGGATTTTATCGCACATGTGCCGCCCACCAGCGAAGACACGAATGCGTCCGGGCCTGGACGCATGTCTTCGGGTCGCTGCTATGTGCTCCTTCGGAGCACGTGAGAGAGTCCATGTATCCCACGGATTAGAAGGTCCGGGGGATTATAGCTCCCCCACACCCCCTCTTTTCTCTAAAGTGGGCCATCCCCAGGCCATGCGGCCAACTTAGGAGTATTCTGAATCGTATCCTATGCAGTACCAATCCTATGCCTATGGTAAAAATCACTGGACCCTCGAGCCCGACCTGCCCCACGTCCTGAGCCGCTTCTGGAAAGGCTGGCGGGCCCACGAGACGGAGCTTCAGCGCTTCGGTACCCTGGCCGGGGGCGAGGCCTACCGTGTGGCCGACCACGTGGACAAGGAGGCCCGTCCGGTGCTGGTGATGCACGACCTGGAAGGCCAGCGCATAGACCGGGTGCGGCTCTCGCCGGCCCAGGAAACCCTGAATCGCGAGCTTTCGGCCATCAACCGCGCCCCTTATGAAGGGTGTAGCTGGCACCTGCACTTCGCCTATGGCTTCCTGCTGGCCGACCCGGGCCTCTACTGCATCCAGACCATCACGGGTGCCACCGTCTACGCCATCCACAAGTACGCCCCGCAGTTTGCCCCCTGGAAAGAGGAACTCTTGCAGGGGAAAGCCTTTGGGGCTACCTGGATGACCGAGGTGCAGGGCGGCTCCGATCTGGGGGCCAACAAGGTGCGGGCGGTGCCGGAGGGGGCGGTCTGGCGGCTCTATGGCGACAAATACTTCTCCAGCGGGGCGGGCCTTACCGACTACGCGATTGTTTCGGCCCGCCCGGAGGGGGCCCCGCCCGGCCCCAAAGGCGTGGCTTTGTTCCTGGTGCCCCGCCTGGACCGCAATGGAGCGCTCAACTACCAGGTGCGTCGGCTCAAGGACAAGCTGGCCACCCGCGCGGTGCCCTCGGGCGAGGTGGACTTCGAGGGCAGCGAGGCCCACCTGATAGGCCGGGCCGAGGAGGGCATCTACTACATCCTGGAGACCCTGACCCTCTCGCGGCTGGCTAACGCGGTAGGCGCACTGGGCCTGGCCCGCAAGGCCCAGCTCGAGGCCCTCTTGCGCGCCCAGCACCGCACGGCCTTCGGCAAGAAGCTGGAAGAGCACCCCCTCGTTCGGCGCGACCTGACCGACCTCTCGGTGCGGATTGCGGGCGGCCTGGCCCTCACTTTCCGCGCGGTGGCGGCCTGGGAGGAGGCCTGGCTCGAGACCCCACCCTACAGCCCCCGCTACCACTACGCCCGCCTGCTGGCCCACCTGGCCAAAGCCCGCACCGCCGAGCACGGCACCTACTGCACCCAGCTCGGCATGGAGCTTTTTGGCGGGGTGGGCTTCGTGGAGGACTTCGCCATCGCCCGGCTGGCGAGAGAAGCCCTGATTACCCCCATCTGGGAGGGCCCGGCCAACGTGCAGGCCCTGGACACCCTCGAGGTGCTCTTCCGCAAGGGGGCCGCACAGCCCTTTGCCGAGGAGTTTTTGCCCAGGCTCGAGGCTGTCGGCACCGAGGAAGCCCGCCTGGCCCATTCCGCCCTGCAAAACACCCTGGCCCATCTGCAAACCCTCTCCCCGGAGGAAGCCCAGTGGCAGGCCAAGGACGCCCTGCGCACCCTGGCCGATGCCGCCACGGTGGCCCTCCTGTACGACCTCGGCAGCGAGCGCCATGCCAGGCTCGCAGCCCTGTACGCCCGGCACTTCCTGCAAAAGGAGGAGTACCCAGCCTGGGCGATGCGGGAGCCCCAGGTGTGGCTTCCCGAGGGAATGGCCCGCGACCCTATTCCCGACATCCTCTCTGGGCGGAAGTCCGGGGGTTCCTAAACAGGTTGGAGTCCCCTTAAACCGCAGTAGATTCCCCTGGGGATTTTACAAAAATGTTCGCAGAAAGCCCACTGCTTTAGCGGTGGGATGAATGCGAACGCGGCGTGATTGCGCCGCTAGATATTGCTACTGCCCAGGTCTGCAATATGCTAAAATCAGAACGTGCCCACCCAGACCCTGACCCTCAAGCTGCCTTTCCTGAATCTCAACCAGGTCAAGTCAGTGGAGTGGTCAAGGTTGCGGGAAGCCAACACCGCCCTGGCCAACCGCATCCTGGCTATGTCCAGAGCAGAACGCCGCAAGCTGACCACGGCCAGCTTCAAGGACAGCGAACTCAGCTCGGCGTGGGTGAACCAGACCATTCGCAACGTCAACAAGTCTAAGAAGGTCAAGGTCTTCAAGCGACTTCCTCTGGAGACCAACAACCAGAACTGGACGCTGCACAAGGTGGGAGATACCTACTCTATCGCCTTCGGGCTGTTGCGCGGGGTCAAGAAGCGGGTTCCTCTGGTAGTCCATCAGGCCAACCACCGAGCAGTGCTGGAGGGCATCCTGGCAGGGACGCACAGGAAGGGTTCTATCAAGCTGGTACAGAGCAAGAAGGGGGTCTGGTACGCCTGTATCTCGGTGACCTGGGAGGTTCCCAGGCCCGCCGAGACCACCCGCTTTGTTGGGGTGGACAGGGGCCAGCACCACCTGGCGGTAGCGGCCACGCCGGAGGGCCGCTCGCTGTTTCTGAGCTTCGGGTGGATTCGCCACGTTCGCAGGCACTACGCCACCAAACGGCGCAGGCTGCAAAGGGCGAGCAAGCACAAGACCGTCAAGCGTCTGGAGCAGAAGGAGCAGCGCATTATCCGGCACATCAACCACATCCTCAGCAAGAAGCTGGTGGCCTTTGCGAAGGAGCACAACTGCGGGATACGGATGGAAGACCTCACGGGCATCCGTAACTCCAAACAGCGCAAGGCCACCAAAAGCCGGGCTGACCAGAACCGTGACCTCTGGCCCTACTACGATTTGGAGACCAAGACGGCGTACAAGGCCCTCTCAGCAGGGGTACCGTTTGAGAAGGTGCCTGCTGCCTACACCTCCAAGACCTGTTGCCGTTGCGGGGCCATCGGGGTACGGAATCGGCATAGCTTCCGCTGCGAACGGTGTGGCTATCAGGGACACACCGACCATAACGCCGCTAGAAATATCGGCGCGTGGTTGGGGCTGTCCTGCCTCTGGGTGAACAGGCCCGTCAGGGCTCTGTCCCAACAGGGGATCGTCCCTGTGGTTCTTCAGGTTCCACAGGGCGGGGTGCATGGCACACCCCACGGGTGTAGACCCCCAGGGTCTCCCAAAGGGAATCTACCCCCAAGCTGGGTAAGCGAAACCAGTCCGAAAGGGCTGGCGTAGCGAGAACCAGAATCCCACGGATAAATCCGTGGGAGTGTCAACGACGGCTCACCCCCCAGGGTCAAGGTCAAGGGGCTCGAGCCGCCCTATTAACATGGGGCCATGGCCCAACTGGATGCGGACGCGATTGTGGTGGGGGCGGGGCTGGCCGGGTTGGTGGCTGCGGCGGAAATCGCCGATGCGAGGAAGAAGGTCCTGCTGCTGGAGCAGGAGGGAGAGCAAAGCCTGGGCGGCCAGGCCCATTGGTCGCTGGGGGGCTTGTTCTTGGTGGATAGCCCCGAGCAGCGCCGCCTGGGCATCCGGGACTCGCTCGAGCTGGCCCAGCGCGACTGGATGACCACGGCGGCTTTTGACCGCCCGGAAGACCTCTGGCCTCGCCGGTGGGCCCAGGCCTATCTGGAGTTTGCCGCCGGGGAGAAGCGGGCCTGGCTGAGGGCCCAGGGGCTGCGCTGGTTTCCCATCGTGGGCTGGGCTGAACGGGGTGGGGCGGGGGCGGGGCTGCCCGGCAACAGTGTACCCCGCTTCCACCTCACCTGGGGCACCGGCCCGGGCGTGCTCGAGCCCTTCCTGCGCCGGGTCCGCCAGCACCAAGCCCAGGGCCGCTTGCAGTTTCGCTTTCGCCACCGGGTCCGGGGCCTGCACCAGAGCAACGGCGAGGTTCAGGGGGTCTGGGGCGAGGTGCTCGAGCCCACCGAGGTGGCCCGGGGGGAGTCCAGCTCCCGCCGGGCGGTGGGGGAGTTCAGCCTGTACAGCCAGGCGATCCTGATCGCCTCCGGCGGAATCGGCGGCAACCTCGAGCGGGTGCGGCACTACTGGCCCACCGAGCGGCTGGGACCCGCCCCAGAGTTCATGGTGATGGGGGTGCCGGAGCACGTGGATGGGCTCTTGCAAGAGGCGGTGCGGGCCGCGGGGGCCCACCTGATCAACCCCGACCGGATGTGGCACTACACCGAGGGGCTGCGCAACTGGAACCCCATCTGGCCGGGGCACGGCATCCGCATCCTGCCGGGCCCCAGCAGCCTGTGGCTCGACCCCACCGGGCGGCGCCTGCCCTTCCCCCACATCCCTGGGGCCAGCTCCCTCGACACCCTGAGCCACATCACCACCCATCGCTACCCCCACACCTGGTTTCTGCTCAATCGGGCCATCATCAAGCGGGAGTTTGCCCTCTCCGGGAGCGAGCAAAACCCCGACCTGACCAGCAAGAGCCTACGCAGGACCCTGGGCCGCCTGGGGAAGGCCGTGCAGCCCCCGGTGCAGGCCTTCATGGAGCACGGGGTGGATTTCGTCGTGCGGGACACCCTGCGGGAGCTGGTACAGGGGATGAACGAGCTGAGCGGAGGCCCCCAGGTGGACTATGCCTGGGTGGAACAGGAGGTGCGGGACCGCGACCTACAGCTTCGCAACCCCGCGGGAAAAGACGCCCAGTTGGCCATCGTGCGGGGGGCCCGCAGCTTCCTCAGCGAGCGGCTGGTGCGGGTAGCCCAGCCCGCGCCGATCCTCGACCCGGCCAACGGCCCCCTGATCGCGGTGCGGCTCAACCTGCTGACCCGCAAATCGCTGGGAGGCCTCGAGACCGATCTGCAGGGACGGGTGCTGGATACCGCCGGGCGGGTTATGCCGGGCCTCTACGCCGCGGGCGAGGTGGCGGGGTTTGGCGGTGGGGGAATGCACGGTTACCGCGCTCTGGAGGGCACTTTTTTGGGCGGTTGTCTCTTCAGCGGGCGCACCGCCGGACGGGCCATCGCCGCGGCGGTGAAGTGAGGCTCCAGGGTCAGCGGGGCGGGGCCTGGCGGTTCAGGCGCAGGGAGAGGGCCGGGTTGGGGGGCAGCTCGAGCTCGCGCATGGCCGCGCTGTACAAGGCCCAGGCCTCCTCGGCATGGGCCGAGCCCAGCAGCCGGGTAAGCACCTGCTCATCGGTGGGGTCCAGTTCCAGGGCCCGCAGCCAGTCCGAGGGGTCGGAGCTCTCCAGCAGCCTGGTGTGTTGCAGCGAGCGCCAGCGCTGCCGGAAGGCCTCGAGCTCGGGGTGCTCTATTCCCGCTAAGGGCGGGGTGGCCAGGGGGTGCTGCCAGAGGTCTACCCTTAGCTCGGGCACGCGGAGCAGGCCATAGGGTTTGAGGAAATACCCTGGGGCGCGGCTCGGGCGACCGGGCTCGAGGGTGTTCAGGAGCTCCGACCACAGCACCCGAAACTCCCCATCCGAGACCTCCAGCGCGGCCTGCAGGCCCTCGCGGCTCCAGTCGCGCACCAGCAGCAAAGCCAGCATCAGCCGGGTTTTCTCTCGCTTGAAGCGCACCGCCTGCCCCTCCACCCGCACCTCGAGCCCCCCCTCGGCCCGAATCTCCACCCGTACCCCTGGGTGATACGCCACCGAGAGGGCCCCGGCCTCCCACAGCAGGCGGCGGGCCCGGTGGGGGGGCGGGGCCAGGAGGGTCGGCCCCAGCAGGAAGGGGTAGCGCTGGAGCACCTCTACCCCCTGGCCCTGCCAGGGATAGGCCAGGGCCAAGGCCTGCAGGAATTCGTCCTCGAGGCCGATCAGGGCAGGAAGCGCCAGGCGTTCTCCACGCCGCAGATGGACCTGAGCCACCATCAAGGTCAAGAAGGCCTCCACCCAGGCATCGCCGGCTTCGCGGCTGAGGCGCAGCATCTGGGCCAGGGCCTGGGGGTCGCCCAGCGCCGCCAGCCCCCCCAGCGGCTCCACCTGAAGCCGGGGAGGCCCCCCCTGGGCCAGGGCCAGGGCCCTTCGGTAGGCCGCACCGGCCTCGGGCCAGCGGTCCTGGCCCAGCAGGGCGTGTCCCAGCCGGGCCTCGGCCAGGGCCACCACGAAAGGGCTCCCCAAGGCCTCCCCTTCCCGGCGGCCCTTATGGGCCGCGGCCTCCGCGGCCTGGGCATCCCCGGCAAGGGCCTCGAGCAAGGACAGCAGCAGGGTGCCCTCGCGGTGGTTTTGGGCCACCGGGGCGGTGCGGCTCTCGCCCTGCCGCAGGGCCTCCAAGGCCTCCCTGGGCCGGCCGCTGCGCAGGTACACCCGCGGACCCTCCAGGCCCATCCGCACGGCCTCCGCCACCCGTCCCGCATTGAGGGCGTTCTCCGCCCACAGCGGCCCCGCCTCGGCGGGAAAGAGCTGCCGGGCCCGCTCCAGGTGGGGCCAGGCTCGAGCCGGTTCCACCGTGTCCAGGTAGAGCCGGGAGAGCCCCAGCACCGCGCGATCTACCCCCGCGCTGAGGGTCTGGGTATAGGCGACCTCGGCCTCAGCGTAGCGCCCGGCCTGGCGCAGCCCCTCGGCGTGGAGATACCCCAGCCCCGGACGAGCCGAGAACACCGCCTTGGGCAGGCGCTCGAGCATCGCCAGCACGGTGTAGGTGAGCCCCTGGGCCAGCCACTCCTCCCCCTGCTCGAGCAGCAGGTCTGCGGCGTGGCCCACCCGCCCCGCCTCGAGCAAGTAC
>NZ_QWLB01000090.1 GCF_003574355.1 Meiothermus granaticius NBRC 107808
CGTGGGCGTAGATAGCTCTTTGCTGTATAATAGTCGCAGTGAAGCGCTACCCCGTTCAATACAAGCAAAACAAAAACATCGTGTACTCTTCCAAGTACCACATCGTCTTCTGCCCCAAGTACCGCCGTCCGGTGCTGGTGGGGGCGGTGGCGGATAGGTTGCGGGAGATACTGAACGAGATATGCGCCGAACGCAGGTGCGAGCTTTTCCAGATGGAGGTGATGCCCGACCACGTGCATCTGTTGCTGGAGGTAGACCCTCAGTTCGGGGTGCATCGTTTGGTCAGGTTGCTCAAAGGGCGTTCCAGCCGCCAACTCCGGCAGGAGTTCCCGCACCTCAAAAGCCGCTTACCTACCCTTTGGACAAACAGCTACTTTTTGAGCACGGTGGGCGGCGCTCCGTGGGCGGTCATCAAGCGCTACATCGAGAACCAGAGAAACGTCTAGCCATTAGCCATGCTGAAAGCCTTCGCCTACCGCATCTACCCCACCAAGCCTCAACTGAAGGGCTTGGAGGAGCACCTGAACCGCACCCGTGAGCTGTACAACGCGGCGTTGCAAGAGCGGCGGGATGCCTACAAAAAGACGGGGAGGTCGGTCACGGCGTTTGAGCAGATGGGCTCTTTGGTCGAGGTCAAAGAGGGTCGCCCCGAATACCGCCGCATCCACGCCCACGTGCTGCAAGGGGTCATCACCCAACTCGACCGGGCCTTTCAGGGTTTCTTCCGCCGGGTCAAGGCGGGCGAGAAGGCGGGCTACCCACGCTTCAAGAGCAAAGACCGCTGGGACTCTTTCCATTTCAAGCAGGTCTGGGACAATAGCCGGGACAACTGGTTTGGCCCCGGCAAGCCGGTGGGCTCCAACCGCATCCGCCTGCCCAACATCGGGGACGTGCGCATCAAATGGCATCGCCCCCTGGCCGGACGGCCCAAGACCCTCACCATCAAGCGCGATGGGGAGCACTGGTACGCGGTGTACGTCTGTGAGGTCGAGCCCCAACCCCTGCCCGCCACCGGAGGCGAGGTCGGGATAGACCTCGGGGTCAACCCCAACTTCCTCGTCACCTCGGACGGCGAGTTTGTACCCGCCCCTCACTACTACCGCAAGGCTGAGGCCAAACTGAGGCGACAGCAACGCGTCGTATCCAGGCGCAAACGTGGCGGGGGCGGCAGGAAAAAAGCCGTCGCCGCCCTCAAGCGCCTGCACCGCAAGGTGCGGAACCAGCGAAAAGACTTTCACCACAAAACCGCCCGCAAACTCCTGGAGGCCAACGATGTCGTCTACCACGAAAACTTGAGCGCCAAAGCCATGTCCCGCTCCCGCCTGTCCAAGAGCATCCTGGACATGGGCTGGGGGCAGTTCTTAAACATCCTCTACGGCAAAGCGGCGGAGGCTGGCCGTAGGGTCGTCGGCGTCAATCCGGCATACACCTCTCAGATATGTAGCGGCTGCGGCCATGTCCAGAAAGTGCCTATCGGCAAGCCCTACGAATGCGGGGCTTGCGGTTTGGTCATCCACCGGGACGTAAACGCGGCGCTGAATATCCTGAGAATGGGACGGGGCGTGTACCCGTCCGCAGATGGGCAGGGCTTGCCCCTGGGCGAGAGCGGTGAGGTTGCTCATGCTCGTAGACCCCAGAAGCCCCCGGCTTTAGCCGTGGGGTAAGTCAC
>NZ_QWLB01000092.1 GCF_003574355.1 Meiothermus granaticius NBRC 107808
GGGCAAAGCCCAGTGCGTAATCGGCAAACTGATTTGTGGCACAATACCCTCATACACAGAGCAGAAACCGTCGTGCTCAAGCTGCGCAACCCCGGAGCAGGCAAGCGGCGCTGGCTCGACCAGACCGCTGAACGCTTCCGCCAGGGGACGCAGCTGGGGCTTGACTATGCTCTGAGCAACAAAACCTCGAACAGGGGGAAGATTCATGCCGCCACCTACCCAAACATTCGCACTCTGGGATTGCCTTCTGACTACTGCCGCATGGCCGTCAACCAAGCCGTGCAGCTTGCGAGAAGCCACTACGGGCTTCGCAAGAGCAAGCGGCGGGCTGGGAAGCCTACGGCGGTTCGCAGCCAGGGCATAGGGCTGGGGGTCAACGCCTACAAGGTGGTGGGCACCACCCTGCGGCTTTCCACCGGGAGTAAGGGGGAATACCTCTGGCTCCCCCTCAGCATTCCCGCAAAGTGGCGGGGACGACTTCAACAGGTCAAAGGAGATGCTCGGTTGTTCAGGAGGGGCGAGGACTGGTTCGTGATGCTGCCCCTGCGCGTACCCCACACCCCTACCGTCCGTGACGGGCACGGTGAACCCACCGTGATCGGGGTGGACCTTGGGATAGTGCGCCTTGCCACCGCAAAGCATCCCCACGGCACTTGGGTTGTAAACGGCAGGCCCATCCGCCATGAACGCGAACGCCAGGCTTCCCTACGCAAGCGCTACCAGCGCCACCGCCGCACCGACCGGGTGCGGGCCATGAAGGGCAGGGAGCGCCGCTGGATGACCGACCTGAACCACAAGGTCAGTCGGCAGTTGGTAGACCTTGCAATCCAGTATCCCAGCCCGGTGCTGGCCTTCGAGCAGTTAGACGGCATCCGGGATCGAGTCAGGGGCAGCAAACGTTTCAACCGCATGGTCTCTAGCTGGGCCTTCCGACAACTGGTGGACTTCGTGCAGTACAAGGCCGAGCGGGTGGGGGTCAAAGTGGTGTTCGTAGACCCCCGCAAGACCAGCCGTACCTGCCCGAGGTGCAGCCATGCCACCCGGGCCAACCGACCCGAGCAGAGCCACTTCCGATGTGTGGCTTGCGGCTACCAGGGCAATGCTGACGTGGTAGCGAGTCTGAACATCGCTGGCGTAGCGGCTGGACTGCTACGCTATGGGCCGCCTGACACGGCCCGACCCGATGAGGGTCAGCCTGGTCTCGTTGGAGACCGGCTGGATGGAGTAAAGGTAGATGAGCAGCAATGCTCGCATACAGACTCCAACCTTGAAAGTTCCGCGTAGGAACCCCCGGACTTCAGTCCGGGGAGGATGTCAG
>NZ_QWLB01000093.1 GCF_003574355.1 Meiothermus granaticius NBRC 107808
AGTGGTCTGGTAACCAATATTCCGGCATAATAATTCCATGAAACAAGCCAGTACCAGCAGGGTACACCTGAGCGCCGAAGAACGTGAGCACTTGGAGCAGATGGTCAAGAAGATGGCGTGCGGGGCACGGAAGTACAAACGGGCCAGAACCCTGCTGCTGCTGGATCGAAGCCAGGGGGAACAGCGTAGTGGAAGGGAAGTGGCTGAGCTGGTGGATTTGCGGCCCGGTACCGTGAGCCAGATCGCCCAGCGCTACGTGGCGGGGGGCGTGAGGGAGGCGATGGAAGAGAGACCGCGCCCGGGTCGGAGGCCGAAGATCACCGGGGAGGTAGAAGCGCGGCTGATCGCCCTGGCATGTGAAACGGTGGAGGAGGGCAGCGGTCAAAAAGGGCAGGCCCGGTGGACGCTGCGGCTGCTGGCGGACAAGCTGGTGGAGCTGGGGCTGGTGGACAAGATCAGCCATGTAGCGGTGATGAAGCGGCTTAAAAAAATCAGCTCAAACCCTGGCAGGGGGCGGAGTGGCATATGCCATAGCCGCACAGCGGCTACCCGGTCCAGAGCTGGTGCATCCCTCCCCAGGCCAGCGCACCGTTCGTAGCCAAGATGGAGGATGTGCTGGAGGTCTACGCTAGACCCTATGACCCTGAGTACTCCCAGATCTGCCTGGACGAGAAGCGCAAGGAACTGCGTGACACCCCCCAGGGCCAACTACCTCCGGCGCCGAACCAGCTTCGACGGGAGGACTACGAGTACACTCGCCAGGGTAGTGCCAGCATCCTCTTGTGGAATGAACCCCTGACCGGCAGGTGTGGCCTGCGGGTAGAGGGGACCGCCGATAGCCTGACCTTTGCCAACCTCATCCAAGAGATTGTGGATCTGCACTACCCCCAGGCCCGCAAGATCGTCCTGGTTACCGACAACGCCTCCTACCACAGCCCTGCGGCCCTCTACAAAGCCTTTGCTCCCGAAGAAGCCTTCCGGTTGGTGCAAAAGATCGAGTGGCACTACACCCCGGCGCATGGCTCGTGGTTGAACATGGCCGAGATCGAGCTCTCGGTGCTTGAGCGCCAGTGTCTGAGCCGTCGCATTCCCGACCTGGCTACCCTCCAAGCCGAGACTCAGGCTTGGGCCCAGCGTAGGAACCAGCAAAGGGTCGTTATCCAGTGGCGTTTCACCGCCGCCGACGCGCGCATCAAGCTGGCCCACCTGTACCCCAGAAGGAGTGGCGATGATTAACTTACCAGAGCA
>NZ_QWLB01000094.1 GCF_003574355.1 Meiothermus granaticius NBRC 107808
TACTCGATGATTTTTGCGACGACGCCTGCGCCGACGGTACGCCCACCCTCACGGATGGCAAACCGCAATCCCTCCTCCATCGCAATGGGCTTGATCAGCTCCACCGTGAAGGTGATATTGTCCCCCGGCATCACCATCTCCACCCCCGCAGGCAGCTCCACCACCCCGGTCACATCCGTGGTCCGGAAGTAAAACTGCGGACGGTAGTTGGTAAAAAACCCGGTGTGCCGTCCCCCCTCTTCCTTCTTCAAAATGTACACGCTGGCCTCAAACTTGGTGTGCGGGGTCACCGACCCCGGTTTGGCCAACACCTGTCCCCGTTCAATCCCTTCCCGTTCTACCCCGCGCAACAGCAGCCCCACGTTGTCCCCAGCCATCCCCTCGTTCAGGGTCTTGCGGTGCATCTCCACCCCGGTGACCACCGTCTTCTTGCTCTCCCCGAGCCCGACGATCTCCACTTCCTCCCCAACCTTGATCTTCCCCCGCTCGATCCGTCCGGTCGCTACCGTACCCCGTCCGGTGATCGTGAACACGTCCTCCACCGGCATCAAGAAGGGTTTGTCCACTTCCCGCTGCGGCGTGGGAATATAGGTGTCCAGAGCGTCCAGCAGCTCCCAGATCTTATCCACCCACTCGTTCTCCCCGCGCTGGGTTTTGGGGTTCTTCTGCATCTGCTCCAAGGCTTGCAGCCCTGAGCCCCGGATCACCGGTGCATTGTCCCCATCAAAATCCTGGGCCGACAATAGCTCCCGCACCTCCATCTCCACCAGGTCCAGCAGCTCGGGGTCATCCACCATGTCCACCTTGTTCAAGAACACCACGATGTAAGGCACCCCTACTTGTTTGGACAGCAGAATGTGTTCCCGGGTCTGGGGCATCGGCCCATCCGTACCCGCAACCACCAAGATCGCTCCGTCCATCTGAGCCGCCCCGGTGATCATGTTCTTCACGTAGTCCGCGTGCCCAGGGCAATCCACGTGGGAGTAGTGCCGGGCCTGGGTCTCATACTCCACGTGAGCCGTGTTGATCGTGATCCCCCGCGCCTTCTCCTCCGGCGCCTTGTCGATCTGATCGTAGGCCTGCACCTCTACATTGGGATTCGCCGCCGCCGCTACAAAGGTAATCGCCGCCGTCAGCGTGGTCTTCCCGTGGTCTACGTGCCCAATCGTCCCTACGTTTACGTGCGGCTTCGTCCGCTCAAACACACCTTTCGCCAT
>NZ_QWLB01000095.1 GCF_003574355.1 Meiothermus granaticius NBRC 107808
TTGGGGTCTGGGGCGAGAGACCCCGACCAAACCAAAGTTTGGTCTGGGATGGATAGCCCCAGGCCGCCTTTGGGCGGCGATACCCACTCACCTCCTTCAAGTGTTGAATAGCGTATGTTACGCTGCTTCTGTGAAGCTCACCGCCAAGGTCAAGCTCCTGCCCACGCCTGAACAGCGGGGGTATTTGCTGGAGACCATGCGGCGCTTCAACGCGGCTTGCAACCACATCTCGGCGGTGGCCTGGGAAACCCAGACCTTCCGGCAAATCCCGCTGCACCACCGGGTCTACCACGCGGTCAAAGACCGCTTCGAGCTTTCGGCACAGATGGCGGTACGGGCCAATGCCAAGGTGGTGGATGCCTACAAGCTGGATAGAGCAAAGCTGCGCTCCTTTCGTGAGCTGGGGGCCATCACCTACGATGACCGGATCCTGAGTTGGAAGCTGACGGCTTCCAGCGTGTCCATCTGGACGCTTCAGGGACGGCAGACCATCCCCTTTGTGGCCGGGGCGTACCAACACAAGCTGCTGCAAACCCGACAGGGCGAGACCGACCTGGCCTACGTAGGGGGTGAGTTTTACTTGTTTGCCACTGTCAATGTCGAGGAGCCGGAACCTGTAGAGATTCAGGACGTGTTGGGGGTAGACCTGGGCATTGTCAATCTTGCCACCGACAGCGATGGGGAGCGCTACTCGGGTAAGTACCTGAACTCGGTACGGCACCGCCACAGGAGGTTGAGAAGGAAACTGCAAAAGAAGAGAACGAAGGGGGCCAAGCGGCGCTTGAAGAAGTTGGCGGGCAAAGAGCGACGGTTTGCCCATGACGTGAACCACACCATCGCCAAACGCATCGTGGAGAAGGCCCAACGCACGAATCGGGCGGTTGCCCTGGAGGACTTGAAGGGCATCCGTCAGAGGGTCAGGGCTAGACGGCCTCAGCGCTCCACCTGGCGGTCGCTGAAGCGAGCCTGGCTGCATTCCTGGGCTTTCCACGACTTCGGGCAGAAGCTCAGCTACAAAGCCCAACGTCAGGGGGTCAGGGTGGTGTT
>NZ_QWLB01000096.1 GCF_003574355.1 Meiothermus granaticius NBRC 107808
GCCCCGCCCAGACGCCGCCGCGATTCGGTTTGAGCGGGTGGTCAAGCGCTACGACCGCTTCGAGGCCCTGAAGGGGGTGAGCCTCGAGGTGACCGCCGGGCAACTGGTGGCGCTTCTGGGGCCCTCGGGATGCGGCAAGACCACCCTGCTGCGCACGGTTAATCGGCTGGTTGAGCCCAGCGAGGGCACGGTCTACCTGGGAGGGCGGGACGTGCGGGGGCTCGACGAGGTCGAGCTACGCCGAGGCATCGGCTATGTGATCCAGAGCATTGGGCTCTTCCCGCATATGACCGTGTTGGAGAACGTCATGGTGGTGCCGCGATTGCTGGGTTGGAACAAAACCCGACGGGAGCCTCGAGCGCGGGAGATGCTCGCCCTGGTGGGCCTCGAGCCGGCCCTCTACGCCCACCGTTACCCCCGCCAGCTTTCCGGCGGGCAGGCCCAGCGGGTCGGCTTGGCCCGAGCCCTGGCCGCCGACCCTCCGGTGCTCCTGATGGATGAGCCCTTTGCGGCGGTGGATCCCCCCACCCGGGAGCGCCTCCAGGACGAGTTCTTGCGGCTGCAGGCCGAGCTCCAGAAGACCGTGTTGTTCGTGACCCACGACCTGGAAGAAGCGGTCAAGCTCGCCGACCGTATCGGCCTGATGAACATGGGCCAGATCGAGCAGTACGACCCCCCTAGCGAGCTGTTGGGGCATCCTAAAACCGAGTTCGTGCGGGGGTTTCTGGGGCCTGCGCGTACCCTGTTGCGGCTCTCGAGGCTCCCCCTCGAGGGGCTGATCGAGCCGCTGGGGCCAAGATCCCCGGCGGTGCAGATCCCCCAGACGGCCATGGCCAGAGAGGCTTTCTCCTCCCTTCTGGCCCACGGGGGGCGAGAGCTGGGGGTGACCGATGGGAACGGGCAGGTGATCGGGGTGGTGCGGCTGGAAACCCTTCTGCAAGCCGCCTCGGAGGAAGGGTGACCCTTCGGGGGCAAAGGGCGGGGGTCTGGGG
>NZ_QWLB01000097.1 GCF_003574355.1 Meiothermus granaticius NBRC 107808
ACAAGTAGTCCAAGAATAGGGCTCACCAGTGGAGTAGAACGCGGATGCAGATGAGGAGGAAGGCGAAGACCATCAGTCCCCGGTAGTTATCGGCTTTGCGTTCGTAGCGTACGACCAGGGCGCGGTAGTTGTCCAGCCAGGCGTGGAGGCGTTCGACCTGATAGCGTTTTCGGCTGGCGGGATGGTGCTTAGGCTTAGGGCCACGTCGTCGCCGGTTTTTGAACCGGCACTCAGGGATGGAGGCGCGGATACCCTTGGCTCTGAGCCTGCGGCGTAGAGGGGTAGAGTCGAAGGCTTTGTCCATCGCCAACACTCGGATACGCTTGCGGGACTTGCGCTTTGCTTGGGGTATACGAATCTGGGCCAAGACCGCCAGGGCGGTTTGGCTTTCATGGGTACTGGCCAGATACACTGCTAAAGACACAGGTATGCCTCGCCCTTCGGTGAGGGCTATCGCGGTGCAGCCTTTGCCCTTGTGGCCCCAGTCGCGGTAGTCACCCCCTTTTGACCTGGACGTGACTGCCATCCCAGCTACCCTGACTCAAGTCCAACTTTCCCGCCGCCCACAGCTTGCCTAAGATGCTCTGCCACAAGCCGTCCCACAAACCCTCCCGTGTCCAGCGGTCATGCCAGTAATGGCAGGTGCTCCCCGCCGCGTAGCCTTCCCCTTTAGGGATATCCCGCCACCTGCACCCCGTCTTCAGCCGGTACATGATCCCGCTCAGCACCTCCCGATCCTGACCGCGCTTACGCCCCTTCGCAGGTTGGGGCGGCAACAGCGGTGCGATCACCGCCCACTGTTCGTCGCTCAGTCGAGTGTCGTCCACTCGCCTAACTTACAACTACTCCCCATTCTTGGACTACTTG
>NZ_QWLB01000098.1 GCF_003574355.1 Meiothermus granaticius NBRC 107808
GGCCTCGAGGCGCGGCGGCTCGAAGGGGGAAGCCTTGGGCAGGGTGGACGTGGGTTGAACGGCAACCTGCAGCCGTACCACGGCCTCTCGGGCCAGGGTGACCCCAGGGCCGGGGTCTTGGCCGATCACCGTACCGCTGGGGGCCCCTGAGGCCACCGAACTGACCACCGGGGTCAGCTCGGCCACGCTCAAGATGTAGCGGGCTTGGTCCTCGCTCAGCCCCCTTAGGTCGGGAAGCAGGGTCTCGCGGGGGGCTGGCCGCACCCCAGAAGAGACCAACAACCGCACCCCCTCCCCGCTCCTGAGGGGCTGGCCCTCTTGAGGGAGGCTGGCCAAAACGGTGTCCTTGGTATCCCCCGAAGTGATGCGGGTGACGCCTGCGATTTTGTATCCCGCGGCATCCAGGGTCACCTGGGCATCGGCCAGGGAGCGCCCAACCACGGTGGGCACCAGGCCGAACTTGGGTTTGTTGATGACCAGCTCGAGCCGCCGTCCGGGCTTGACCTTGCTGCCGGGATCGGGGCTTTGCTCTAGGATTTGGTCCTTGGGCAAGCTGGGGTCATTCCCCTCGCTGAAGACCACCTTCAGCCCCAGGTTCTTCACCGCATCGTAGGCCTGGGTGGGGGTTTTGCCAACCAGATCGGGGAGCTGGTACTCCGGCGGATTGAGGTAGCGCATGACCGCCCCGTAGATCAACCATCCCCCCACGGCCAGCAGCACCACCCCCGGCACCCAACCGGGCCAGTTGAGCGGGTAGCGCCGCACCTGACGCGGCCCCTTGGGGGCGGGCTTGGGGATGGAGGG
>NZ_QWLB01000099.1 GCF_003574355.1 Meiothermus granaticius NBRC 107808
TCCTTATACGGCTGCATACCTAAAGAGTAGCCTCACGCCAAGGGGTTAGCCCCCTCTCGAGCCGGGCCAGGCTCCAGTCGGTCAGTAGGGCCAGGAGCGCTACCGCCACCGCCCCTTCGGTGACAAACCCTAGGTTGCTCACGGCCAACCCCGCCACAATGGGCGTGCCCAGCCCACCCCCACCCACCAGGGGCGCCACCGTCGCCGTGGCCAGGATCAGCACCAGGCTGGCGCGAATCCCCGCCAGGATCACCGGCAGGGCCAGTGGCAGCTCCACCCGCCACAGCCGCTGAGCTGGGGAATACCCCATCCCCTGGGCGGCATCCAGCACCTCGGGGGGAAGGGCGGCAAACGCCTCGAGCCCTCCCCGCACCACCGGCAGCAACCCATACAGGAACAGTGCCAGCACCGCTCCCTGCGAGCCAAAACCAAACAACGGCAGGGCCAAAACCAGCACCGCCACCGGTGGAAAGGTCTGCCCAATCGCCACGCTGCTCTCCAAGAGCGGCCTAAAGGCTGCCCCCGCAGGACGGGTGGCGTAGATGGCCAGCGGCAAACCGATGAGGATGACCAAAAACCCCGCGCTCACCGTAATGCTCAGGTGCTGTAGAACCAGGCTGAGCAGGGTTTCACGCTCGAAAATGGGGTTGCGCGCGCTGGGGAAGAGCACCCCCAGGCCACGCGCCCACAGCTCTTGTTGGGCGAACAGCCCCAACAACCCCATCCATAGCAAGGCCGGGAGCCAGAGCCCCCCCCAGACCCC